>CALJHX010000010.1 GCA_937770485.1 uncultured Verrucomicrobiae bacterium
CAACTACACCTATGGGCCGGACAAGGCCATCTTCGTGCCGGACTTCCTCATGAAAACCTGGGAGCGCAGCGGCCCGCCGGTGATGATCCTGTACAACACGCTCCACTCAAAACAGGCCAAGCGTTGAGCCGTTTTTTTCTCTCGCTGCCGAGTCCGGCGAAGGGTAAACTTTTTCTATGACGCTAGAAAACGAAGAGATTCATTACAAGGTATGGGCCAGCGACAATGTCGTTTACGGGCCGGTGCTGCTCGTTACCCTGCTCGAGTGGGTTGCCGACGGTCGCGTAACGCCGGATACCTGGGTGTTCAGCGAGGATGTAAACAGTTGGAAACCAGCCAAGATACTGCCGCCCCTCGGCGACGCACTGGCCAGCTACCACGCCAGCCAGGCACCACTTCTCAAGCCAACCAAACTTGGCCAAGCCAGCGACTCGATCACCGTTGAGCAACTCCGGCAATTTGACCAACTGGCTGGACTTGGAAAAGCGGAGCTCGAGCAGTTCATCAGCCACTGCATCGTGATGGAGATCGAGGAAGGCGGCATCATCATGAAAAAAGGCAGCCCCGGCGACGGCCTGTTCTTGATCCTCTCCGGCGATACTCGCGTCCGGATCATCGCCGCAGGGCAGGACACCACCCTCGCCACGGTCAAGGCCGGCAACTTCATCGGCGAGGTGGCCATGTTTAGCCAAACCCAGCGCTCCGCTGATATATTAGCCTTGACCCGTTGCCAACTGCTCTTCATGTCCACCGAGGCGTTCCGGGGCATGATGCAAACCGAGCCAAAGCTGGCCTCGGCCGTGCTGTTTGCGCTGGGCCACATCATGGCTGACCGCATGGTGGCCGGGAATGAGCGGTACCAAAACAAGGCCAGCTCCGAGTTTCTTTGGATGTAACGGTATTCCAGCTAAAAATAGTTCAAAACAGACCGTTGACACCAGGCCGCTTGGTCGGTACTTTTACGGCCCTTTTAGAGAAAAAATCGCATGGTTCGAATACTATTAGTTTTAACGGTTGTGGCATTGATCGGGAGTGGGTTCATCGCGATGAACAATGTCGAGGGCAGGATTGGCGTCCTGGTCTCCAACTTGGATGAGACCCAAAACACCCTCAACGTCACGAAGCGTGATTTGGGTAAAGCCGAAAAAGCGCAGGAATTGGCTGAGACTGCAAGGAACGCCGCTCAAGGCCAAGCTGAGGAGGCCAAGGCAAGATTAAGCAAAGCGGAAAAAGATCTCGTCGCTCAAAGGGAGCGTGCCAACGGGCACGAAGCCAACGCGAACAAACTCAATGCCGAACTTGTTGATGCAAGAAAGTTCAGTGAGTCTTGGCGACTATTCCAGCAGGCCAATGGCACACAGGAACAAATCAGGCAAAAGCTGGCTACCTTCGCCGAAGTCAACAACCAACGCGCTAATTTCAAAGCAGAAAACGAAATTCTTCTGAGTCAAATTGAGAAAACCGGGGTTGAGTTGTCCCGTTACACCGGCACTTCAGTGAAAGTCACCCTGCCACAAAACCTCCACGGTACTGTCACCGCAGTGGATGCACAGTTCGATTTCGTCGTGCTGGACATCGGCGAAAGCCAAGGCGCCCGGGAACACGGCGAGCTGCTCGTGAGCCGGGGAGAAAAGCTCATCGGCAAACTCCGTATTCTTGACGTCAAAAAGGATCACAGCATCGCCAACATCCTCCCCGACTGGAAACAGGAGGAAATTCAGACCGGCGACCTCGTCATCGTCGGGAACTAAAACGGCACTTTTATTAGAAGTCTAATAACTCATGGCATACAGGAACAAGAATGTTATCAATCAAGCAGCTGTCATTCTCTTTTGTGTTAGTCTGGCTATTGCGGTGCTGACTGGTGACCTGTTTCGTTAGTAACTTTATGCGTTCATTTGCCAGAGCCATCCTCTCCTTCTTCGCGATTATCTTCGCGAGCCTGGCATTGGGTCTGACCTCGGGATGCATCGGGCCGGACCCGGAAAACAAGTCCGCCCGCCCGTGGAACACGCCCCGCTCCTGGGAACACGGCATCCCGGGCAGTATTTCGGAACGCCGCTGATTTCAAGAAAACAGCCTTCCCACGCCGGGCTTTTGCCCGGTTTTTTTGTGTTCCCCACCAGCTCGACTTGTGGTATAAATAAATTCTGATTATGTCATGCGGACCGCGTTCGGTTCGCATCAACAGACACTATGAGACTGGATAAACTGACAACCAAATCACAGGAAGCACTTGAGGCGGCGCAGGAACTGGCGCATCAACACTCACAGCAGGAGGTCGATGGCGAGCACCTCGCCCTGGCCTTGGCACGGCAGCAGGACGGCATCATTCCCACCCTGCTCCAGCGAATCGGGGTGGACCTGGCCAAACTTCAGGCCGATCTCGAGGGCGAGCTGGCCCGACGCGCCAAGGTGCAGGGCGCCAGCACCGCCGACCTGTACCTCAGCACCGAGTTGAAGCAGGCACTCGACGCAGCTCAGGCGGAGGCAACGCAGCTGGACGACGAGTATGTCAGCACCGAGCACCTGCTGCTTGGCCTGTTGGCCAAGGGCGGTCCGGCGCTTGAGCGCCTGTTAAAAAAGCACAACTTCCGTCGCGACACCCTGCTCGATGCGCTTGTCCAAGTGCGAGGCAACCATCGCGTCACCGATGCCAACCCGGAGGACAAGTATCAAGCGCTGGAAAAATACGGCCGCGACCTCACCGCCCTGGCCAGGCAGGGCAAAATCGATCCGATCATCGGCCGCGACGAGGAGATTCGCCGTGTGATGCAGGTACTCAGCCGCCGCACGAAGAACAACCCAGTGCTCATCGGCGAGCCGGGCGTTGGCAAGACCGCCATCGCAGAGGGCCTGGCCCGGCGCATCGTCAGCGGCGACGTCCCGGAGTCACTCAACAACAAGACGCTGATCGCGATGGATCTCAGCGCGATGATTGCCGGCGCAAAGTATCGAGGCGAATTCGAGGATCGCCTCAAGGCGTTCATCAAGGAAATCACCTCCAGCGATGGTCAGATTATTTTGTTCATCGACGAACTGCACACGCTCGTCGGCGCCGGCGCCGCCGAGGGCGCAACCGATGCCGCCAACATGCTCAAGCCGCAACTCGCCCGCGGCGAACTTCGCTGCATCGGCGCGACCACGCTCGACGAGTACCGCAAACATATCGAGAAAGACCCTGCCCTCGAGCGCCGCTTCCAGCCGGTGAAAGTGAACGAGCCAACCGTCGAGGACTCCATCGCCATTTTGCGCGGACTCAAGGAACGCTACGAGGTGCACCACGGCATTCGTATTCAGGACACCGCACTCGTCACCGCCGCAACCCTGTCCGACCGCTACATCACCGACCGGTTTTTGCCGGACAAGGCGATCGACCTCATCGACGAGGCGGCGGCGCGGCTGCGGATGGAACTCGACTCGATGCCGACCGAGATCGACCAACTCGAGCGCCAGATCATGCAGCTCGAGATCGAGCGCACGGCGCTGAAAAAGGAGAAGGACGCCGCCAGCAGGGAGCGCCTGGCCAAGCTGGAGGAAACTTTGGCCAACTTGAAGGAGGAATCCAACGAGTTGAAGTCGCGTTGGCAAGACGAGAAAGCCTCCATCGACGCCGTCAGCATCGTCAATAGCCAACTTGAGGAAGCCCATCGCAAACAGGAACAAGCCGAGCGAGACGGCGACCTCAATCAGGCGGCGCAAATCCGCTACGAAACCATCCCTGGCCTCCAGAAAAAACTGACCAACATGCAGGAGGCGCTTAAGCAAGCCGGACAGACCAAGCGCCTGTTGCAGGAGGAAGTCACCGACGAGAACATCGCCGAGGTGGTCGCCGCGTGGACAGGCATCCCCGTGACCAAGATGCTCGAGGGCGAACGGCAAAAACTCGTCGAGATGGAGGAGCGCATCGGCGAGCGTGTCGTCGGCCAAGCCAAGGCGGTGCGCGCCGTCGCCGATGCAGTGCGCCGAGCCCGGAGTGGTTTGCAGGATCCGGATCGCCCGATTGGCTCATTCATTTTCATGGGGCCAACCGGCGTCGGCAAAACCGAGCTCGCACGCGCACTGGCCGAGTTTCTGTTTGACGACGAATCGGCGATGATCCGCATCGACATGAGCGAGCACATGGAGAAACACACCGTTGCGCGGCTCATCGGCGCGCCGCCGGGCTACGTCGGCTACGAGGAGGGGGGGCAACTCAGCGAGGCCGTCCGGCGCAAGCCGTACAGCGTGGTGCTGTTCGACGAAATCGAGAAGGCCCACCCGGATGTCTTCAACGTTTTCCTGCAGATACTCGACGACGGGCGGCTTACCGATGGCCAGGGCCGCACGGTCGACTTCCGCAACACCCTCGTCATCATGACCAGCAACATCGGCTCGCATATCATTCAGGAACATTTTCTCGACGGTAAAACGGACGGCACCGACCGTCTGGACATGGAGCAGAAAGTCGAGGCCGAGTTGAAGGTGCATTTCCGGCCAGAGTTCCTCAACCGTATTGACGACACAATCGTGTTCCACAGCCTCGACGAGGATCAACTCGCAGTCATCACAGACATCCAGCTGAGGGCAGTAGCCAAGCGGCTCGAGGCACAGCAACTCACGCTCGAGATCAACGAAGAGGCCAAGCGGCACCTGGCCCGGGAGGGCTACGATCCGCAGTTCGGCGCGCGACCGCTCAAGCGCACCATCCAGGAGCAGTTGCTCAACCCGCTGGCCACGCGACTGCTCAACGGCGACTTCAAGCCGGGCGACCACATCCGCGTGCGCCTGGCCAGCGACGAGCTGACGTTCGAAGTGTAAGTCGGTCTCAGTCCGCGCGCTTGGCCAAGGGCTTGATCGGGCCAACGTGATGGCGAATGAAGGTATCGAGGAAACCGGCCAGGCGTCGAAGCTGCACCGCGCTCGGCCGCAGCCTGGCCAAATCGCCCCAGGCGGCAGCGGCCATTTTTGCGGCGACAGCGCGTGTGCCGGGGTCGAGCTTGGTCTTGGCCCAATCGGGCTCCTGCCCTTGGCTCGCCAGAAACTTGACCTCGAACACGCTGAGCCAAAACTCCCCCGCCCCGCCGCCGTTGAGCCGCAGCACCAGTTCGAGCATCAAGTCGAACTCGGCCTGGAGGGGAGTCTGCTCCTCTGTGGATCGCGTCAGCAGCTTCGTGGCACGGGCGAGGCAGTCGAGCAGATCGACATCGGTGCGTAGGTTGGGGAACGACTCCGTCAGCACAACTTCGCAAAGCGTGTGAAGTTCGGAGCGGCGGCTGCGGCGGAAGCTGAACTCCGCCAGGTGAAACAGGTCGAGCTTGCCCCTAAACGGCGACTTGGGCCGGCGCGCGCCTTTGGCCACGGTGCCGATGCGGCCGGCCCCGGGACTGAGCCAATGAACGACGAGGCTGGTTTCCGTCAGAGGAAAAACACGCAACACCAAACCGGTGGCACGCTCATCCATCGGCCAGCATTCTCGCCGCCTGTGCCTTGAACGCCGCCTGCACGCCGCTCGCGTTTTCCGGCGGCACAGCGCCGAGGCTGACGATGTACTTGATGCCCTCGGCGACCGACATGTCGAGCTTGACCACTTTGCTCTCCGGCAGCAGGAGCAGAAAGCCGGTGGTGGGGTTCGGCGTGGTCGGCACGAAAATGCTGATGATGCTTTCGCCTTCATCGGTTTTCACCTGCTCGGCCGTGACGAAGCCGACCGAGTACAGCCCCTTGCGCGGAAACTCGACCATAACCACTTGCTTGAAATTGGATTTATTCTCACCCGCGAACGCCTGATTGACCTGCTTGACCGTGCCGTAGATTTTCCCAAGCAGCGGCACATTGAGCAGGATATAATCCATGAGCTGCACCAGTTTTTTGCCAATGTAATAGCGTGTCAAAAAACCGAGCAGCCCGGTCAACGTGACAGCCTCGAGAATGGCAATCACTTCCCACCACCAATACAACTCCTTGCCCGGCTTGCCGTCGATGGCATCTTTCCAAATATGCTCCGCGTCCAAACCGGGAATATACTTGAACGGAAAAAGCAAAATGTCGGAAACAGCAACCGCTTGGTTGAACAGCCAAAGCGCCACACCGATCGAAATAATGACCGGCAGCACCACAGCCAAGCCGGTGAAAAAATTCCGTCGCGTCCGCCCAAGCACTGTCGCTTGTTTGCTCATCTGCCAACCATCGTAGTCCCTCTCGCCAATTGGCTCAAGTGAAAGCGTTCCGTCGCCGCTGTCATCAACCGGTTTTCCTCCCGTTTCATCGTCCGCCGCAGCCCCGGCGCCGAGTCGTCGTACCCGCGCAGATGCAGGATGCCGTGGATCAAGTACCGCGCCACCTCCTCCGCCCATGATGTTTTGTACTTTCGCGCAAACTCCTCCGCCACCACTGGGCAGATGAAAATGTCGCCAAGGATCGGCCCGGGCTTGGGCGCGTCGCCCGGCTCCCCGTAGTCGAAAGTGATCACGTCGGTCGGCCCGTCGTGCTGCAAATAATCCCAGTTGGCCCTGGCCATCTCGACCGGATCGACGAGGTACACCCCCAGCTCGTGCACTCCCGACTCGACCGCCTGCCCCGGCCCGGTCTCGGCCAGCGTCCACTTGGCCAAGCGCCGCAGCAGCCATGCATCGGCGGGATGACTCTTTTGGCGGCTGCGGACGGTAAGTGGCATCTTCAGCTTTTGCGGTGGTCCTCGTACGCCTGCACGATCCGCGCGACGAGTGGGTGACGCACCACGTCCCGTTTCTCGAATTTGCAATGGGCGATCCCCTCGACCTTGGCCAAGGCGGCCGGCCCCTCGATGAGGCCGGAGGTTTTGCTTGGCGGCAGGTCGATCTGTGTCGGGTCGCCGGTGATGACCACCTTGGAGCTGAAACCCAACCGCGTCAGGAACATCAGCATCTGCTCGGCGGTGGAGTTCTGCGCCTCATCGAGAATGATGAAGGCGTTGTTGAGCGTGCGGCCCCGCATGTAGGCCAGCGGCGCAATCTCGATCGTGCCCCGCTCCATGTGTTTCTGCACCTCCTCCATCGGCAACAAATCCTGCAGCGCGTCGTGCAGTGGCCGCAGATACGGATCGAGTTTCTCCTGCAAGTCGCCCGGCAAGAAGCCGAGCGCCTCGCCAGCCTCAACCGCCGGGCGGGTGAGAATGATTCGTGATACTTTTTCTTCCTTCAACGAGATGACGGCCAGCGTCATCGCGAGGAAGGTTTTGCCTGTGCCGGCCGGGCCCGTACCAAAAGTCACATCGTGATTTTGAATCGCCTCGATGTAGCGTTTCTGCCCGATCGTCTTGGGGTGAACCACCGGTTTGCGCGCGGAGGTTTGTAGCGTGATCGAGTACAGTCCATCCAGCGCATCCGGCCCATCGTTCAACACTGTGTTCAGTGCATAACTGAAATCGCGGTTACGGATCGCCACCCCGGCCTTGAGCGCTCCCTCGAGCGACTGAAACAACCCCGTGGCCCTCGCCACGTCGGCCTCATCGCCGTCGAGCTTGATCCAGCCGTCACGATTGGTCGCCTTGACGCTCATCCGCACCTCAAGCATCTGGAGGTTCCTTGGGTTATTGTTGAAAAGTTGCTGGGCGATCCGGGCGTTGTCGAAATGCAGCGTGGAAATCATCTTGTCGGATTCTGGGTGCGAGTCAAACCAAGTGGGCGAAACGCTTGGTCTTGGCCAAGTGGGCGACGATTTGTTTTATTTTTTGCGACTCGGACTTGCGGGCGACGAGCATCGCGTCGTCGGCCAGCACGACGATCATTTCGCTGATGCCCACCAACGCAATCGGGGCGCGGTTTCGCGTGCGGGCGTCGAACACAACGTTGTTCGCCGAGTCGACTTGCACGAGGTCACCTACGGTGCAATTGCCGTCCGCATCCGGCTTGAGATGCCGCGCCAGGGCCGGCCACGAACCGAGGTCGTCCCAACCGAAGACACCGTCCGCACAGACGATGTTTAGCGCGTTCTCCATGATGGCGTAATCAACGGAAATTTTTTCCAACTTCGGGTAGTCCCTGGCCAAGGCGGCGTTGAGCTTGACCAAGCTGCGGATGCCCCTCCATTTCTCAGCCGCAGCGAACAACTGTGGTTGTTGTCGGCACAACTCAGCGGCGATGGTCTCGTGTGACCAGATGAACATCCCAGCGTTCCATCGGTAATTACCGCTCTTGAGGTAGCGCTTAGCCATGGCAAGATTCGGTTTTTCGACAAACTTTTTAGCGGTGAAGAAAGTGGACTTGAGCGACTTGGCCAACTTGTTGCCAACCTGAATGTAACCGTAGCCTGTGGCCGGCTCTTGCGGCTGGATGCCGATGGTGACGAGCGCTGACTCGCGCTTGGCTAAGGCCATCGAGTCAATCAGCACGCGGCGAAACTTCGCCTCATCGGGAATAACATGGTCGGCCGGCAGCACGGCCATCACCCCGTTCCCGGACCGGGCCCCGACCAGCGCCGCGCCCAGTGCCACGGCGGCACAGGTGTCGCGACCGCACGGCTCGCCAATGATGTTGCGCCTGGGCAGCTCGGGTAACTGCCGACGAACGGCGGCGGCCTGAACGGCGTTGGTGATGATGAGAATGTTCTCGAGCGGCGCGACCGGCTTCACGCGGTCAACCGTCTGCTGCAGAAACGAGCGATCTGCCAACAGGGTAATAAGCTGCTTGGGCTTGCGCTCGCGGCTGACCGGCCAAAAGCGTTCGCCGCGGCCACCGGCCATGATGATAATGTAGCGATCCTTGCGTTGCATTCAGGGGTAAATCAGCGGATGCCGTTGATGAGGTTTGCCGTGAAGGCCTTGACAGTTGGTACGAGGTCGGCGGCGCGGCCCTTGTCGGCAATTTGGTTGACGATCGCGCTGCCGACGACGACGGCCTCGGCATTCCGCGCAACAGCGGCAGCTTGTTCCGGGTTCGAGATGCCGAAGCCGACGGCGATCGGGATGTCGGTGTGCTGTCGAATAATTTGGGTCATCGGCCCGATCGTGTCGGAGACGGTTTGCTGCATGCCGGTGACGCCCTCACGCGACACGTAATAAATGAAACCTTTGCCGCGCTTGACGATCAATTCCACCCGATCCGGCGGCGTGGTCGGCGCGACGAGATAGATCGGGCACAGGCCGGAGGCAGCCATCAGCGACTCGTAATCCCCCGATTCTTCCGGCGGAAGATCGAGCACGAGCAACCCATCAACTCCCGCGGCAGCGGCAGCCTGCACGAACTCTGCAAGTCCCCACTTGTGCAGCAGGTTGAAATAGACGTAGAGGACGATCGGAATGCCGGACGACTCGCGGAGTCGTGAAACGGTCTGCAGTAATTTCCGCGGCGTGGTGCCGGAGTCGAGCCCGCGCTGCGCTGCCAGTTGGTTGACCAAGCCGTCGGCCAACGGATCGCTGAACGGCACGCCGAGTTCCAGCACGTCCACGCCGATCTCGTCGAACGCCAGCGCCAGGTCATGCGTCGCGTCGAGATCGGGGTCGCCCGCGCCTATGTACACCACAAATCCCTTTTGCCCCTCCTGCCTGAGGCGTTGAAACCGTTCTTCAATGCGATTCATGCACCGGCATCATGCCAAGCTAGCGCGTCCGAGGCAAGAAACGCGCTTGGACAAGTGGCTCAAAACGAATTACGGAATCGCCTTGCCCAAGCGCAGGTCGTATAAAACGCGCGTGCCCGATGCATCTCAAACGACCGCCAACCACGCCACCGAGTTGCTCCGGCGCAGCCTGGCCAACGGCCGGCTTGGCCACGCGTATTTATTCGTTGGCGGCACGATCGAGTCGCTCGAGGCCCACGCGACCTGGCTGGCGCGGACGATCAACTGTCAGTCGCCGGTCGCGACCGGCGAAACCGGCATCCCTCTCGAAGCCTGTGGCGACTGCATCCCGTGTCGCAAGGTCGATTCGGGCAACTTCCCCGATCTCGACTTTGTACGGCCGGAGAAAAAATCGCGCATTATTAGCATCGATCAAGTCCGGAATCTCACCCGCAAGGTATCACTCAAGCCAACCGAGGGACGCTATAAGTTAGCGATAATCATCGGCGCCGACCGCATGCCCGGCCCCACGTTCAACGCCTTCCTCAAGACGCTGGAGGAGCCGCCGGAACGGACTGTGTTCATTCTGTTGACTGTTCACCCGGATCGACTCGGGGAGACGGTTCGCTCCCGTTGCATGCGAGTGAACTTCGGGGGAGAGGCTGACGTGCAACTCGAGGACAACGACGCGGCCTGGCTAAAGTCGTTTGTCGGCATGAGCGCCGAGACCGATGCGGGGCTGATGGGGCGCTATCGGTTGCTCGGCAACCTGATGGAACACTTGGCGGCCAAGCGTGACACCATCGAGGAAATCCAGGAGGAAGCCTCGCCGCTGAACCGGTACACCGACATAGAGCCGACGCTCCGAGATAAGTTAAAGGAGGAACTCACCGCCGCAATCGAGGCCGAGTACCGGCGACAGCGCGGGCAGTTTCTCGCCGGGCTGCAATGGTGGCTGCGCGACGTGTGGCTGGCGGCGCTCCGGCAAGGCCGGGAGCTGCTGCATTTTCAGGATTGGGCCGACACCTCGGAGACCGTCGGCCAGCGGCTGACCCCCGGGCAGGCGCTCGAGAACCTGCAATCGATCGAGGCGACACAGCGGCTGCTGGAGACGACCAACGTGCAGGAGGCGCTCGCGCTCGAGGTTGGCCTGCTCAAGCTCAAACTCTGACCGGCCCCGATGCTCGCCGACACTCCAGGGCAAAAGGACCGCGTCTTTTTGATCCTCACCGGCGTCTGGCTTTTCACCGCGCTGTTCCTCTTCGGCAACCCGGTCATTCTTGATTATCTGCACCCGCCCAAGAGCGTGATTTTGGGCGGCGAGAGCCCGTCGAACGTCCTCCGGTACCTAGGCATCCTCGCCGTGCTGGGGCTGGCGTGCGTGCTCGGTTTTTCGCGCTTGGCCAAGCCAAAACTGCGTTTACCGGCGGGAGTGCCCAAATGGCTCGCATGGCTGCCTGCCGCCTGGCTGGGATGGCAGTTGCTGTCGTTTTTGCAGACGGAAAACCAAGCGATGTCGCAAGCAACAGTGATCCATTTTACCTCGTGCCTCGTGGCGTTTTATTTAGGGCTGTTTGTGCTGGGCCGGATGCGCCTGGCTAAGCTAGCGCTTTGGGGGGCGACGCTTGGCTTGATGCTAAACCTAGCGGATGCGTGCATCGAAAAATTCGGTGGACTCGAGGAAACGCGCAACAACATCATCGCGCAGATCGAGTCCGGCAAACTCGACCCGGAGACGCTGCCGGCCAAGACCCGGGACGCGGGCAAAACCATCCCGTCGGAAATCGAAAAACAGATCGTCACCCTGCCTCCTGGAACGGCGGCCAAAGTGCGTCAGCTTCCGATTGAGCTGGTCAAGCGCATGTACAGCACGCGGCTTTACGGGCACATGTTTTATCCGAACGCGCTGGCCGGGGTGATCCTGCTGCTGCTGCCGGTGTCGATCGCTTTGGTGCTTGGCCAAGGGCGCTGGCGGTTGCCCCGCGCAGTGCTCGCGCTTGGCTTGGCGGCGGTCGGCTTGGCCTGCCTGTATTGGTCCGGCTCGAAGGCGGGTTGGCTGATTGCGATCGCGCTGCTCGGCGCTTGGTTTCTGCATTTGCCCGTGCCGAAAAAACTGAAGCTGGGCTTGGCCAGCGCGGCAATGGTGCTGGGCTTGGCCGGGTTCGCCGTGAAGTACGCCGATTATTTTGACCGGGGCGCGACGAGTGTCGGGGCGCGGTTCGGCTACTGGAGCGCCGCCGCGCAGACGGTAATGAAGGAGCCGCTGCTGGGCACCGGTCCGGGGACGTTTCAACTCGCGTACAAGCGGCATCGCGCGCCCGGGGCCGAGCCGACACGACTGACGCACAACGACTATCTACAGCAGGCGAGCGACTCCGGGTGGCCGGGGTTTGCGCTGTACGCGGCGTTCATCGGTGGAGCGGCGTGGGTGCTCGCCCGGCGGCGGTTGGACGATCCGCTGCTGATCGCCGTGCGGCTTGGACTGCTGGCCTGGGCGCTGCAGGGGTTCGTTGAGTTCGGGCTGTACATCCCGGCGCTGGCTTGGCCGGCTTGGCTGATGCTGGGCTGGCTGCTGGCCTCGCCGACAAATCAGTTCGACAAAAGCGCGGCGCCTGAATAATAATTCGCGTGCAAATGAAAGTACTGTTCCTTAACGGCCCGAACCTGAACTTGCTGGGCCAACGAGAACCGGAGATTTACGGCAGCATGAAGCTGTCGGACATTGAGGAAATGGTTCGTGAACATGGCCAGCGGCATGGCGTCGAGGTGGTGTTTCAACAATCCAACCACGAGGGCGAACTGGTGACGCAGGTGCAGCAGTCGGTCGGCGACTACGACTACGTGATCCTAAACGCGGCGGCGTATACGCACACGAGCATCGGGCTCAAGGACGCTATCGTCGGCGCGGGCGTGAAAGCGATCGAGATACACCTTACCAACATCCACGCCCGCGAGTCTTACCGGCAAACATCGATCATCGCCCAGGCTTGCATCGGCAGCATTAACGGCTTCGGGGCGGGGTCGTACATCCTCGGCCTCGAGGCGGCGATCCTGCACAACAAGGCCAACGACTGACTCTTTAATGCGAATCCCTCGGATACTCACACGGCCGCTCACACTTACGGTGGCATTACTAGCCGGCTTAGCGTCGGGCTGCGTCAACAAACAGCGGATGACCGAACCGGCGCGGAGTGTCGGCGAGCAATTGCTGCTCAGCACCGCCATAGACCGGGCTCTTTCCGAACTGGACATGGAAGCCATTGGTCGTTTGAAAGGTTTCAAGGTTTACCTCTCGACCACCTATCTGAAAGCGCTCGACCAAGAATACCTAATCGGCTCGCTGCGCGACCTGCTTTTCTCCAGCGGCGTTCTTTTGGTTGATGACGTTTCCCTGGCACAAATGGTGGTCGAGGTGCGCAGCGGAGCCAATTCGCTAGACAGCGCCACGGTGACCGCTGGTATTGCGGAGGATCAGGCGCTGCCAAACCCGGTCACCGGCGCGCCGGTCGCTTTGCCTGAGTTGGCGTTGTTCAAAAAAGAAAACAACGTCTCGGTGACCACGATGGCCCTGGTGGCCTACCGCACCGACACTCGCGAACATATTTTTTCCTCCGGCTCATTGCTGGGAGGCGCCTACGACCGGCATTACCAAATTCTGGGACTCTTTCGCCTGCGCTTCACCGATGTGCCTGAACTGCGAGCAATCAAGCAGCTAAAACGTCGTTATCGCTGATCTTGATTAGCCAAGCAGCCCACTCACGACAAAAAACCAATTGACGCAGGGGCAAACGCCGGTACCATGTGCGACCCGATTTCCGGGACTCAAAAAAGTAACTTTTTCTTTTTAACTATGGCAGTAAAAGTAGCAATCAACGGATTCGGCCGCATCGGCCGATTGGCTTATCGTGCAATGGTGGAACAGGGCCTCGTCGGCGATGCAATCGACGTGGTGGCCGTGGGCGACATCGTACCGGCGGACAATCTCGCCTACCTCGTAAAATACGACTCAACGCAAGGCACGTTCCCCGGCGAAGTCACCCACAGCGGGGATGACACCATAATAGTCAATGGCGACAAGATAAAAGTGGTCAGCGCTCGCGAGCCCAGCGGCCTACCGTGGAAAGAACTCGGAGTGGACGTCGTGATCGAGTCCACCGGCCTGTTCACCGCCGCAGAGAAGGCCAAGGGCCACATCGAGGCTGGGGCAAAAAAAGTGATCATCTCCGCGCCGGCCAAGGGCGAAGACCTGACCGTCGTGATGGGAGTCAACGACAATCTCTACGACGCAGCTAACCACCACATCGTTTCCAACGCTTCCTGCACCACCAACTGCCTTGCGCCAGTCGTGCATGTGCTGCTCAAGGAAGGCTTCGGCATCGCAGAGGGGCTGATGACCACCATTCACGCCTACACTGCCACGCAGAAAACCGTGGATGGCCCGAGCCGTAAGGCATGGCGTGATGGCCGCGCCGCCGCCACAAATATCATCCCAGCCAGTACGGGCGCCGCCAAGGCGGTGAGCCTCGTCTGCCCGGCGGTTAAGGGTAAGTTGAGTGGCATGGCGTTCCGCGTGCCAACCCCGACCACCTCTGTCGTCGACCTGACCTTCAAAACCGAAAAGAGTACAAGCTACGACGAAATCTCAGCCGCGATGAAAAACGCAAGCGAGACGTACCTGAAAAACATTCTCGCCTACACCGAGGATGCCGTCGTGAGTACTGATTTCATCCACTGCGCCGACTCGAGCATTTACGACCAGGGTGCCGGCATGGAGTTGAACGAAAACTTCTTTAAGCTGGTAAGCTGGTACGACAACGAGTGGGGCTACTCCAACCGAGTCGGCGACCTGCTCAAGCTTATGATCGAAAAGGGAATATAAGTTTAAGTAAACAAAATGGCAGACGAATTTAACACTGACTTTTACAATGACCCCACCCCGATCGCCGTGGGTCAGGACACTCCGGAATTTACGATGGAAACCTACGAGCCAAGCAGCGGCTCATTTGGTGAAGTCAAATTGTCCGAACTGAGAAATGATGGCAAGTGGACGGTTCTTGTTTTTTACCCGGCGGATTTCACCTTTGTTTGCCCTACCGAGTTGGCTGACTTGGCCGCGCAGGATGCCAAACTCACCGAATTGGGGGCCAAGATCATCTCGGTATCCACCGATACGAAATTCAGCCATCTCGCCTGGTGCCAATCGGAGAAATTGATGGCCGATGTCAAGTATACCATGGGTGCTGACACCACCGGTGAAGTCTCGAGCCTGTTCGGCGTCTACGACGAGAACACTGGCTTGGCCTTGCGTGGAACCTTCATTATCAACCCGGAAAGCAAAGTGGTGAGCAGCCAGGTGAACTACTACAACGTGGGCCGCAACATGGAAGAGTTGTCTCGCATCGTCGAAGCTAACGTGCACTGCTTAGCGCATCCAGCCGAAGCCTGCCCGGCCAAGTGGTCACCCGGTCAAAAAACTCTCACCCCCAACGAAGCAATGGTCGGTAAGGTTTACGAAGCTCTCAACAAGTAGCTCTCGAAAGGTTTTAAAGCCATGGCGACGCAATAAATACGTCGCCTTTTTTTTTATCCCACAATAATCCCGGCGGCAACGGTGTTGCTCGTTTGATCGTCGATGAGGATGAAGCTGCCCGTGGAACGGTTGCGGCGGTATCGATCGAAGTGCAGCGGGGCACTGGTCTGTAGCGAGACGCGGGCGATGTCATTGAGGCGCACCTCCCGGTCCTCCTTCAGCTTGTGCAGTGTGTTGATGTCTATCTTGTACTTCAGCTCCTTCACCAGGCATTTCACGTCGTTGGTGGTGTGGCGCAGAGTGTAACGGCCGCGTTCCTGCAGTTGGGCTTCTGAACTGAACCAACAAATCATCGCCTCAATTTGCTGGCTGCTTTGCGGCGGATTGTTTTGCTTGACGATCATGTCGCCGCGACTGATGTCGATCTCGTCTTCGAGGGTCACCGTCACGGACATTGGGGCGAAGGCTTTCGGCACGTCACCGTGGATGTCGTGGATGCCCTTAATGCGCGACTGGAAGCCGCTTGGCATCACGGTCACCTTATCGCCCGGCTTGAACACGCCACCGGCCACGCGCCCGGCGTAGCCGCGGAAGTCATGCCACTCGTCGCTATGCGGCCGGATGACCCACTGCACCGGGAACCGCGCGTCCACGTGGTTGTGCTCGTTGCCGATGTACATCGTCTCGAGCGTGTAAAGCAGCGGGCTGCCCTGGTACCAGTCCATATTCGAGGAACGCTCCACGACGTTGTCGCCCAATAATGCGCTGATGGGGATGAAGTCGATGTGCGGCACCTCAAGGCGCGAAGCGAATTCCTTGTACTGGCCAACGATCTCGTTGAAGCGGTCCTCACTCCAATCGACAAGATCCATCTTGTTCACGCAGACGATGATGTGCTGGATTTGCAGCAGGCTGGCGATGAACGAGTGGCGGCAGGTCTGCTCGATGACGCCGTGACGCGCGTCGATGAGGATGATCGCCAGATTCGCCGTAGACGCGCCGGTGACCATGTTGCGCGTGTACTGAATGTGGCCGGGCGTGTCGGCAATAATGAACTTGCGCTTGGGCGTGGCGAAATAACGATATGCCACATCAATCGTGATACCCTGCTCGCGCTCGGCTCGTAATCCGTCGGTGAGCAACGCAAGGTTCACATTCTCATCGCCGCGTTGCTTGCTCGACTGCTCAATCGCCTCCCACTGGTCCTCGAAGATCGACTTGCTGTCATAAAGCAACCGCCCTATGAGCGTGCTTTTGCCGTCATCCACACTGCCCGCGGTTGTGAGCCGCAGCAGATCCATGTCTAAATAGCCCTTCGTTTCGGCACTCATTAAAACTAAAAATACCCCTCTTTCTTCCGGTCTTCCATTGCGGTTTCACCGCGCTTGTCGTCGGCGCGGCCGCCTCGCTCGGTTTGGCGCGCGGCGGCGACTTCCTCGATGATGTCGTCCACGTTGTTGGCGATACTCTCGACCATGCCGGTGCAGGTCACGTCGCCGACGGTGCGGCAGCGTACGTTGGCGCTCTCCCACTGCTCGCCGTCGAGCAGCGTGATGTGCTCACATCGGCCAAGCAGCACACCGTCGCGCCGGACGAACTCGCGCTCATGCGAAAAGTAAATGCTCGGCAGCGAGATGTCCTCCATCTTGATGTACTGCCAAACATCCATCTCTGTCCAGTTGCTGATCGGGAAAATGCGGAAGTGCTCGCCAAAGTTCATCCGCCCGTTGAATAGGTTCCACAACTCGGGCCGCTGGTTCTTCGGGTCCCACTGGCCGAACGAGTCACGGTGGGAGAAGAAGCGCTCCTTCGCGCGCGCCTTTTCCTCATCGCGCCGCGCGCCGCCGAGGCAGGCGTCGAACTTGTGCTGCTCGATGGCGTTGAGCAGCGCGGGGATCTGCAGTCGGTTGCGGCTTGGGTTCGGGCCGGTCTCCTCCCTGGCCCGGCCGGCCTCAATCTCCGCCTGCACACTGCCGATAATCAACTCCGCACCGACCTCCTTGGCCAAGCGATCGCGGAACACAATCGTCTCGCCGAAGTTGTGCCCGGTGTCCACGTGGACCAGCGGGAACGGCAGCTTGGAAGGCCAAAAAGCCTTCTGTGCTAAGCGTACCATCACGATGGAATCCTTGCCGCCGGAAAATAACAACGCCGGTTTGCCGAATTGCGCGGCCACCTCTCGCATGATGAAGATGGACTCGGCCTCCAGTTGCTCCAAATGGGTCAGTTGATAGCTTTTGTGTTCGCTCATTCTATGCATTGGGTAGTGCGACGCGCGGATGCACAGCCCGGTAAAGTTGCTCGATAGATTCCTCCTCGCCCTGCTCGTCAGTGTTCAAAACCAGCTCGGCAGCCTCGCGCGGCTCGGGCGGCTCGAACGTTGAATCCTTGCCGGTAAACTGCTTCACCTCACCGGTCTTGGCCTTCGCGTACAGGCCCTTCACATCACGCCGCTCACACGTTTCAAAACTACACTCCACATACACCCCGAGGAAATCCGCCTGGCCAACAATCTCGCGGGCCATCGCCCGAAGCTCATTTCGCGGGCAGATGAACGACGCAACCGTCACCACGCCGGCATTGGCGAAGAGCTTGGCCACCTCGGCAATGCGCCGGATGTTTTCCTGCCGGTCGTCATCCGAGAAGCCAAGATTACGATTCAATCCGGAGCGTATGTTATCGCCGTCGAGCACCTGGGTAAAAATGCCCTCCCCGTGCAGGCGCCGTTCCAGCGCGATGGCCAAGGTGCTCTTGCCGCTGCCGGACAAGCCGTACAGCCAAACCACCAACCCGCGCTGCTTCAGCAACGCCTCCTTCGCCTCGCGGCCAATCAGCCGCCCAAAGGTCGGGTAAATGTTTTCCAGCGACGACATCAGATGGCGAAGTCCGTATCCGTCCCCTCGTGCAAGCCGCACTCACGCTTGAGCCCGAAGAAGCGCGTCTCCTCCTCGCTCATGCCGTCCTCGAGCCGGCGCGTGGTGTGTGTGTCGCCGATGGATATGTAGCCCTGCTCCCAAAGCGGATGGTACGGGAGGTCGTTGGCCTTCAAATAATCGTGCACATTTTTGTCCGTCCAATCGATGATCGGGTGCACCTTCACCCTGCCCCTGGCCAAGGCGAGTACGGAAAGTTTTTCGCGCGTCGCGCTTTGCTGCCGACGTAGGCCAGCCAGCCAGACGGTGGCCTGCAGTTCGTCCAGCGCACGGTTCATCGGCTCGACTTTGTTCTCCGCGTTATAGGCTTCGATCCCTTCCACTCCCTGCTCCCAGCGTTTTCCGTCGATCGACTCCTGCCACGCCGGGCTTCGCCTGGAACGGTAAACTTTCAGTTTCACCTCCAACCGCTTGGCCAACCGCTCGGCAAACTCGTAGGTCTCGGAAAACAGATAACCGGTATCGACAAAAATCACGGGGATGTCCGGTCGCGCTTTCGTGGCAAGATGCAGCATCACCGCCGCCTGGGCACCAAAACTCGAGGACAACACCATCCCATCACCGAATTGCCCAGACGCCCAGGCCAAACGCTCGGAGGCGGACGCCTGCTCTAGGCGTGCGTTGGTCTCGCGCAGATCAAAGCCGAGATCGGAGGCTGAATCGTTGGTCAATATTGCTTCCAAAATAAATCTACTATACCCGATAGGGTTTGTGGAGATTAAGCCGATTTGACCTGCTGTCAAAGGTTTTTTGGTAGTTTTTCCAACTGAAAACACAGGGTAGAAACTCAGTATTTTTGTACCATTTCCCCTGTTTTGATGCCTGAGAGGATCATTTCAACGGTGCGTTCGACGGCTCCTTCGTTGCTTTGAACCACTTTTCGTGCCGATTCTCCAAGCGCGATCCGCTTGGCCTCATCGCTGAGCAAATTGTCGATTGCCGACTCAAGGCCGGCTTCATCCGCTACTTGGATTGCGGCGTCATTGGCCAGAAACTTGGATGTGATTTCCTCGAAATTCCCCATGTTCGGGCCGAACACGATCGGCTTGGCCAAGCCAGCCGGTTCAATCGGGTTTTGGCCGCCCTGCGCCGTGAGGCTTTTGCCTATGAACACGACCGCAGCCTCCTCGTAAAAATATTTCAACTCGCCGGTGGTGTTAACGAGCAGGCAGTCAAGGCTCCCCTGCTCCCGAGGCGGCGTGTTGCTGCCGATCTCGCTGCGATAAACAAAACGAACTCCGAGCTTGGCTAGGGCGTCGCCCACTTCACGGCCACGCTCGGCATGGCGCGGCACCAAAACCAGAAACAGATCGGGGTGTTTTTCGCGCAACCGCCTGACCAATTGTGCAAGGATCACCTCCTCGCCGCTGTGGGTGCTGCCGCCAACGAGCAACGGTGCGCCTTTAGGCACACCCAGGTTTTGAGTCAGGTTTGAAACGTCCAGCAGACTTTCCCGGCTGATCCCTGTCCCGTCAAATTTACAGCTGCCAAACACGTTAACCGCTTCGTTGTTGCACCCAAGTTCGACCAGGCGCTTGGCGTCGTGTTCGCTTTGGGCGCCCACACCGGTGAACCCGGCAAAGAACCGACGAAACAAAAAGCGAAACCGGCAATACCCCCTGAACGACTTTCCGGAGATACGGGTGTTCACGAGGAAGTGTGGGATATTCCGGGACTGCAGACCCCAAAGGAAGTTCGGCCAAATCTCGGCCTCGACGAGCACCACCGCCTTGGGCCGGATGGTCGCCAGGGCGCGCCGGACAAATCCCCGGCGATCCATCGGGTAGTAAATCTTGCCAATATCGGCGGGGAGTTTTTTGTGCAACTCGCTCATCCCCGTCGTGGTGGTGGTGGAGACGACCATCTTAAGGTTGGGCAGGCGAGGCTGAAGAACCTTGATAAGTTGCACGCAAAGGTTCACCTCTCCGACACTGACCGCATGCAGCCAAATGACGTCCCGGTTGCTGATGGCCTGCTTTAACTTGGTGGAATACCGGCCCAACCGATCGCCAAAGCCCTTCCGCCACCCACCACGGCGTCTCATTCTCAAAAAATAGTAGGGCGCTGAAAGAACAAAACAGGCCTCAAAAAGAATGTTATAAATGAATTGCACCCCTCAGCTTGATCTGTTGCCTCTCGGCCCTCCGTCCAGAACCTATCGTCAGCCTGCCAAGGAACAGGCTTAAATGCAATTTTTTGAAGTTTACAGTGACTTGTAGCGTATTATGCGTGGTTGAGTAACCGGACAGGCGATGAGAGGGAGTAAAAGGTATTGGATTGAACGTAATCTCGTTACCGTTTACCCTATTTCCCGCTTTTTTTATGAAAAACATTATTATTGTTGTGCTGCTCTTGGCTGTGGGAGTTTTTGGCTACTTCCAGTGGCAGGATGGCGAGGAACAACCCAACAGCAAAAAAACACGGGGTCAAAACCGAGAAACAACTGCCACCATTGAACAACGTGACATCGATTTCGCAGTCCGCGTGGCGGGTGAAATCAGCCCGGCGGATAAGGTTTCCGTAAGGCCGGAGGTTCCCGGCAAGATCGCTGAGTTGCCGGTGGACATCTCCGACCGCGTGGTCAAGGGCGACCTGCTTTTCCGCCTGGACGACAAGAATCTCAAGATCGAAATTGATTCCCGCAAAAAGCAGATCGATAGCGCCACGCTTCAATTGGAGCAGGCTAAGAGTGAATTTGAGCGTTCCAAGCAACTTTTCGAGGAGCAATTGATTTCCACTGAAATCTTTGAACGAGCCGAGGTTAGATACCAGCAGGCCCTCATTTCGCGTGACCGCTCCCAGAATGATTATCAACTCTCACTCGAGAAAATTTCGAAAACCAGTGTTCTTGCCCCCTTCGACTGCACCGTGCTATCCCGACCGGTGTCGATCGGCCAGGCGGTATCCGGCACGGGAGGCCAAAGTTCCGGCACCGAGGTGATGGAGATTGCCGATCTGAATAACCTCATCATCCAGGCACATGTCAACCAGGCAGACGTGGCGCGCATGAACAAGGAACAAAAGGTGAAAATAGAGATTGAGGCCATCACAGACCTCGTCATCGAAGGTATCGTCGAGCGGATAGCGCCACAGGCGACTATCCGTAACAGCATCAAGGGCTTCTCCACACGCATCAAATTGCTGACCAGCAACACGGATATCATCCCGGGTATGACCGCCAGCATCAACATCCCTGTCGCCTCGGCGGACAATGTCGTTGCTGCGCCGCTGGCCGCTATTTCCACCGAGCGCAATGAGACAGAACAGCGCACCGAGATTTTTGCCTATGTGAAAAACGGTGAAGTTTTTGACAAGACAATGCTCGACATCGGCGTGAACGATTTGTACCACACTGAAGTCGTCCGCGGATTGAAGGTCGGGGATGTCGTCGCCCTTGAAAAACCTGACGACGACAAAATCGGGGAAACGATCTCGCTTGATGGCAAAGTTGTCGCCAAGTCCGAACCCGAGAAAAACTCGCTCGTCGAGAAGTACGACAAAAACGGGGACGGCAAACTGGATCGCGAAGAAATGCAAACCGCTATGGCAAGCATGACCGACGAAGAAAAGAAAAAAATGCGTACACAGATGCTGAAACGATACGGCGGACGCAAAGGCGGCTCAAAAGGTCCTCGCTAAAAGCCCTATGGCCCTCCTCGAACTCAGGGACATCCACAAAACCTACCATCTCGGCGGCGAAACCATCCGGGCGCTTGACGGCGTGTCACTGGACATCGACTCGGGCGAGTTCATCTCGATTATCGGTCCGTCCGGCAGCGGCAAATCGACCTTGATGCACATCCTCGGCTGCCTAGACTCACCCACTTCCGGCACACTCATGATGGATAACACGATGATCCACGACGCCTCCTCCCGTCAACTGGCTTCCATCCGGAACAAAAAAATCGGTTTTGTTTTTCAGTTTTTCAATCTTCTGCCCAAGTTGACTGTTCGGCAAAATGTCGAGCTGCCGATGATTTACAGTGGCCACAGCAGCAAGGAGCGGCGCGAGCGCGCCATGACTGCGCTGCGCCGTGTCAACATGGAAGATCGCAGCAAGCATCGCCCGTCGCAGTTATCCGGCGGCCAGCAGCAGCGCACTGCCATAGCCCGAGCGTTGGTAAACGATCCGCGCATCATTTTCGCTGACGAACCGACCGGCAACCTCGACTCGCATACTGGCGAGTTGATTCTCGAGATGTTCGACCAACTCCACAATGAGGGCCGCACGGTGATGCTTGTCACACACGATCCAGAGATCGCAGCCGTGACGCCGCGGCGTATTGAGATTCGCGACGGCAAAATCGCCAACGAGGCCGACCCCACGCTGGCAGGCAAGGCGCCTCGGTTTGAGCAGATCATAAAAGCTGAATCGAAGGCAACGACCTAGTTTTTCGGGATGAATTTCGGGACGGTTATCCAGAGCGGCATCAAGGAAATCGGGGCGCACTGGTTCCGGTCATTGCTGACCATGTTCGGAGTCATCTGCGGTGTCGCCAGCCTCGTGACAATGGCCTCGTTCATAAAAGGAAAAGAAAACCTTCTGCGAGAGTCACTGGCCGAAACCGGCGGGCTTGAGAAAATAACTGTGGAGTCCGAAGACGACCTACCGGACTACCAAAAGCATCTCGAAGGCGAAGCCAAAGGCGTCACTCTCAAGGACGTGTACGCGCTGCAAGCCGGCGCGCCGATGGTTCACGACATCACGCCGTCCATAAACAAAAGCCGCTACAGGGGCTACCTGCGGGTGAGTCGCAAGGGTCGCGGGGCGCGGCCGTGGATGTTGCAGGGCACTTGGCCAACCGCGCTGGAAATACAAGAACACGAGATCGAGCACGGCCGGATGTTCACGATGATGGACGATCTACTGTCCAACAACGTCTGCGTCATCGGCACGGAAATACGCAACTCTCTTTTCGACGAAGTTGATGACCAGGGCGAAACGATCATCCCGATTGGCGAGCGCATCCTGATCAACTATGTGCCGTTCACCATCGTGGGTATGTTCAGGGAATACATGAGCGACGAGGACCGTAAAAAGAAGGAGGCCGCCAAGGCTTCCGGGGAAACCCGGAGTCTCCGGAATATTTTCTCGCGCGGGTCGGACAGCAACACCCGCCGAACCCAATTTATTTACTACCAGAAAAACAACGCCATCATGGTGCCGCTCAACACCCTCGTGGCGAAGCTCGATTCCAGCTATGAGACCGGCAGTAAACTCGATCGAAAGCTGTCCGAAATCACGATGAAAATCGAGGATGTGTCACTGCTCTCGACATCGCTGCAACAGGTTCGTAACGTGCTGATGCGAACTCACAAGGGGTTGGAGGATTTCGAGTTCGAGACACAGGAGGAGTTCGCCGACGACATCACGCTAGCCATCTACAACGAGCGTATCAGTGGCATGTTCATCGCCGGAATATGCCTTTTGATCGGCGGGATCGGCATCATCAATATTATGCTCTCGAGCATCTCCGAGCGTGTGAGAGAGATCGGCATCCGAAAATCTGTCGGCGCAACCTCGATGGACGTTTTCACCCAAATCCTGATCGAGAGCGTAGTGCTGGCCGTGGCGGGCGGCTTGGCCGGACTGGCCATCTCTCCCATACTTGTAAACACTCTAGCCAGCTTGGCGGACGACTCCACGCCGCCGATCATGACGACTCAGGCCATGCTCATTGCGTTTGGTTTCAGCGTGCTTATCGGTAGCTTGGCGGGGCTGTTCCCAGCGATCAAGGCGGCCAAGCTGAATCCAATCCAGGCGTTACGCTACGACTGACCTTCCATGATCCTCATCAACACAGTCACCATCGGTCTACGTGAAATCGGATCACATTGGTTCCGGTCACTATTGACAATCATTGGCGTCGTGTTGGGAATCGTGAGCCTCGTCACCATGTCCGCGATTGTTCAAGGCATGGAGAATGCGATGAAAGAGCGCATGGTCGCCTACGGCGGCGCGGACAAAATCAACATCGACCAAGAGGACCCGCCCGACTATCAGGAACATAAGCGTGACTACTCTCCTGGCATCACCGTGCAGGACGCCTACGCGCTCAAGCGCAACGCCACCCTGCTCAAGGTCGTCTCGCCGGAGATGTATGTTTCGCGCGCACGCGCCACCTACCGGGACAAACGAGCTTACGTCTCCTCATTCATGGGTGTGTGGGAGGATGTCATGGAACTGGAAGCGCACGTCATCAAGTTTGGGAGGTTTTTTCATCCGCTCGAGGATTTGCAGGCCAAGAACGTCTGCGTCATCGGTGCAGATATCCGGGATCAACTTTTTGGAGTAACGGCCCCCGGCGGCGAACCTCTCAACCCGGTCGGCAAATCCATCAACATCAACTTCCGGCCGTTCACCATCGTCGGCATGTACGAGCGAATGGAGAGCGAAGCGGACCGAAAAAAACGCGAGTACAAACTCGCCATGCAGAACACGCGGAGCGGCCCCAAACGCGAGTCGTCATTCTACTCACGTGGCAGTCGTTACTGGCGTAAAAACAACACCATCCACATTCCCCTCAACACGATGTGGATGAAGTTCCGCATGGCCTCAGCCAGCACTTCGTCCTCGTCCAGCCGGTTCTCGAACCAATCCTCCAGTTCATCCGAGCCGACTGTTTACGTGCCCGACCCCACGCTGAGCGACTTCGATGTCAAGGTCGTCGACCACGAGTTGATGGACAAGGCGCTCGCGCAGATTCGTAATATAATGATCCAGACACACAACGGCATTGAGGACTTCGGATTCCAGACACAGGAGAGCGCCATCACCAACATCAACCAGCGTCTAGCCAACGCTAAGATCATCCGGGGCATCATCGCCGCACTAAGCCTGATCGTCGGCGGCGTCGGGATCATGAACATCATGCTCGCGAGCATCAACGAGCGCATCCGCGAGATCGGCACCTTCAAGGCCATGGGAGCCACAGGCCTCGTCGTATTCCTGCAGATCATCATGGAGAGCCTTAGCCTTGCCCTGATCGGCGGCTTGGCCGGCATCCCCGCCTCGTACGGCGCCGTGTGGATCCTGACTGAACTTCTCCCGAACGAAAACACGCCGATCATCACCGCCCAGGCCCTGATGATCGGCGTGGCTTTTAGCGCCTGCGTTGGCCTGCTCGCCGGCCTGTTCCCCGCTTTCAAGGCCTCCCGCCTCGATCCCATCGAGGCGCTGCGCTACGAGTAGCTTGGCCAAGCTATTTCAACTTTGACTTTCCCTCTGTATTAATCCCGCTTCCGCTTGGATTTTGTGTCGTTGTCCTCGTCATCACGGTCCCGGTCATCACGGTCCCGGTCATCGTCGCGATCGTGGTCATGGCCAAACAATGCTTCAGAGGTCGAAGACACCGCTTTTTCGGGAATGTCTAGTGTGGCGTTAAACGCCTTGCGGGTGGATTCGAATGGGTGAAACGGGGCACAATGACGAAGCCTGTCATCCGGAAGGGATACTTGATCACTTTACCTGTAAGGCTCTCGTGATCCCGGTGATGATTATGATACCCGCAGCCAACAGTGACCAACGCGGCCACCATAGTGAATAGAATGGATTGAGTTTTCATTTTTATTAGTGATCCGCCAGCCGCCAGCCAGAAGTTTATAAGTTATACACAAATTTAATTCATTGTGTCACACCATGCCTCCGGTCATGTCAACGGCGTAGCCTTGTGAAATGGCTGCCGAGCTTCCATCATTGGCCAAGCGGTGAGCGACCACACCAAAATCCATCCGGCCATTGATCCTGCCCAACTCCAGCGGCTTTATCAGGTAAGCAAGGTCATCCACTCGACCCTCGACCAGCAGGAGGCCCTTGGGCTCATCGTGTGCGAGGCGGTTGACCTCGTAGGTGCCACCACCGGCTCGGTCGTGCTCATCAACCCCACCGACAGGTTGCTCGAGATACAGGCCGCGCACGGGCTGCCGGACGGCTCCTCGAAATTCAAGCTGCGCATCGGCGAAGGCATCACCGGCTGGGTGGCCCAACAAGGCAAAATGGCTCTCGTGCCGGATGTGCGAGAGGACCCCCGCTACGTCCAAATTCACGGTCACACACGCTCCGAATTGGCCGTGCCGCTAGAGGTCAACGGCTCCATTTGCGGCGTGATCAATGTGGATTCTGACCAGCTCAACGCCTTTTCCGAAACCGACCAGGCGCTACTGTCTGAGTTGGCCAGCCAAGCGGCCACAGTCATTCACAACGCCTTCCTTTACGAGCGGTCTCGCATCCGGGCCGATCTGTTCGAGTCGCTCATCACCGTCGGCCAGGCGATCAACTCCGCCGTTGATCTCGACGATGCACTGACCGCCATCACCCGCGAGGCGTGCAACCTGATGAGCGCCCGGACCAGCGCGCTGCAACTCCTCGACGAGAGCGGCGACCTGTTGGCCCTCGGTGCCTCGCACGGCGCCGGGGAAGCCTACCTCAACAAGCCGGACGTCGTCGTGTCCGACAGCTTTCTCGGCTCGGTTGTGCACCGCATGAGGCCACTGCAGATCGAGAATATCCAAACCTCCAACGCCTACCAGCAGCAGAACATGGCGCGCGAGGAGGGGCTTGTCGCCCTGTTAAGTGTGCCGCTGGTTTTCCGCGGGAGCGCCATCGGCACGCTCAACATTTACAAGGCCGTCGCCTACGTTTTCTCCAATGACGAAATCCGCATCGCCATGGCACTGGCCGAGTTGTCCGCCATCGCCATCGAGAAGGCGCGGCTGCTCGACCGCATCGTCGAGTCGGAGGAATTGCTTCGGCAAAACGAAAAACTCTCCGCGCTTGGCCTGCTCGCCGGCGAGGTGGCGCACGAGATCCGCAATCCTCTCACCGTCCTCAAGATGCTGTACCACTCGCTTGGTCTCGAGTTTCCGGCAGACGATCCACGCGCCGAGGACGTGCGAATCATGGGCGAAAAAATGGATCACCTCAACACCATCGTCGAGCAGATCCTCACCTTCGCCCGCAACGCCGAACCGCAACTCCAACCCACCGACGTCAACAAACTAATCAACGACCTGCGCATCCTCGTGCGCCGAAAAATCGCACAGCAAA
This sequence comes from uncultured Verrucomicrobiae bacterium, assembly GCA_937770485.1. Classification (GTDB taxonomy): domain Bacteria; phylum Verrucomicrobiota; class Verrucomicrobiia; order Limisphaerales; family UBA1096; genus UBA1096. The sequence continues at coordinate 27,026 of CALJHX010000010.1, forward strand.
AAGTCGAGTTGGAAACGCGCTTGGCCAAGGCCCTTCCGCAGATCCGTGCGGATGCGCCACAACTGAGTCAGGTGTTTTTGAATCTCACCCTCAACGCGCTGGAGGCCATGCCGGATGGCGGCCGCCTAGCCATCGAGACGCGGGCCATCCACCTGCCGAAGTCGGCGCCGGAGCCGACTTACATCCGCATCGAGTTCACCGACACTGGCTGTGGGATGGACGCCGAGACGCGCGAGCGCGCCTTCACTTCGTTGCTCAACACCAGCAAGCCGGGCGGCACCGGCCTTGGCCTGGCCATCGTCGGGCGCATTGTCGAGTCCCACGCCGGCCGCATCAAGATCAAGCAAAGCCCCACCGGCACCACCTTCAGCATCCTCCTGCCGGCGGCCGGTTAGCAGCTGCGCTTGGCCGAGTGATCCTAATGCCCCCGGCGGCGCGCTGGAACAACACGCCCTACCTGCCGCTTTGCCTAGGCGAAGCGAGTTCTGCCCGGGACGGGGATGGTGTAGCGGCCGTCTTCGTCCGGCAGGGTCGGCGGAGCCGCCTCCCAGCCAAGCACTTCCGGCATGGTGTTTTCCTCGGAGTTCAACGCCTCATCAGCGGTGACCATTTTGCCGGAATAGGTGGCCATGCGGCCCATCACGGAAGTCAGCGTGCTGTGTGCGCCGTAGAAGGCCTCGTTGTACGGCTTGTCGTTTCGGATGGCGTCAAACAGGTCGTCGTGCTCCTGCTGGTACGGGTTTTTGCCGCCACCGGAGAAGCGCCAGGTTTGTTTCCCATCATTGCCGGACAATGCATGCGGACCGCTCACGGTCGCCCGGCCCTTGGTACCCTGCACGTGCTCGGACACGCTGTTCCAGCAGTTGCGGATGTGGCGGCATTGGCTGAACATGTAGCTGCCATCCGGGTATTTGTACTCGACGGCGTGGTGGTCAAAAATCTCGCCGTGATCGATGCCGGTACGAACCTCGCGGCCTCCCAGTCCCTGGCAACTCGCCGGATGGGTGCCCTTAACCCAGTTGATGACGTCGAGATTGTGGATGTGCTGCTCATCGATGTGGTCGCCGCACAGCCAGACGAAGTAGTACCAGTTGCGCATCTGGTATTCCATCTCGGTGAGCTTGCGTCCAGCTCTCTGCTCAAAGCCCTTGCGGTCACGCACCCAGACACCGCCGCCGTTCCAGTAGGCGCGTGCGGAGACGATATCGCCGATGGCTCCGTCCTGAATGCGCTTGATGACTTCCTGATAGCCAAGCTGATGGTGGCGCTGCAGGCCAACGCCGACCTTGAGGTTTTTCTTCTTGGCCTCCGCGGCGGCGGCCAATACTTGGCGGACACCCTTGCCGTCGACGGCCACCGGCTTCTCCATGAAGACGTTCTTGCCCTGCTTGATCGCCTCGGCAAAGTGGATCGGCCGAAAGCCCGGAGGCGTCGCCAGTATCACCATGTCGGCCATGCTGATGGCTTTTTTGTAGGCATCGAAACCGATGAACTTATTCTCCTCTTTCACGTCCGCTTTCAGGCCGTGATTTTTTTGTAATCCCTTGAGGCTGCCGTCCATGCGATCCTTGAAGGCATCGGCCATGGCGACGAGCTTGACGTCGCCCGCGGTGCTGAGTGCCTGGTTGGCCGCTCCGGAGCCACGGCCGCCGCAGCCGACCAGCGCCACCTTGATCGTGTCACTGGACTGGGCGAACGCGCCGCGCTCGATGGACAGGCTGCCCAACGCCACCGCACTGCCGGCGATCGCTGAACTGGACTTGAGGAAACCACGGCGATCCAGCCGTGAGTCGTTTTTTTGAGTATTCTTGTTGTGTTTCATTAGACGGCTTTTGTTCAAAATTGGAAAGGAACCGGTGGGCAGTTTAATCCGGCTCACCCTCGGTTGTCCAATACTTATGCATATCCTCGGCCGAAGGGACGATCAGCGGCCGAATCACGCGAAACCCGAGGAATTGGGCGTCGGTGTGGTACCAGATGCTCTTGGGCAACTGCGGATCCTGGAACTTCCAGTCGGCCGAGGACGCGATACGACCGGCGCTGCGCAGCCCCTGCGGCTTGTCCATCCATGAGCCACCGCGGGCGACGCGGGGGTAGAGCGACTTGCCGTATTCGAACGGGTTGGAGACGGCCTCCTTGAATGTTGCGTAAATTTCCGGGACGAACTGGTCGAGCGCCCACTCGGACACGTTGCCATGCATGTCGTGCAGTCCCCACGGGTTGGGTTTTTTTGTGCCGACTTTTTGGTACTTGAAGTCGCTGTTGCCCTCGTGCCAGGCGTGCTCGCCGAGCAATGACAGGTCGTCTCCGAAGCTGTAAGCAGTGGTGGTGCCGGCGCGGCAGGCGTACTCCCACTCGGCCTCGGTCGGCAGGCGGTAGTAGTGACCTGTCTTGGCGGTAAGCCATTTGCAGTAGGTGTTGGCGGCGTGCTGGGTCATGCTGATCGCCGGGAAATCGTCGGTGCCCATCCCGAAGCTCATCTCGACGTACGGCGTGGTTGGGCGAGCGACGGCATCGGAGACGGCGTTGAGTTCCGGCTTGTAGCCGCGAATCTTCATCACCATTCGTTCCTCCTCCTCGTAGATGAACAGCGTGTAGGTGTTCCACGTGGTCTCGGTCTTGCCCATCCAGAACGGCGCAATCTTCACCGTGTGCGTCGGCCCCTCGGTTGCCTCCCGGCCGGGTTCATCGGCGGGACTGCCCATCACGAATTCGCCACTCGGGATGGGCACCATCTCAAACTTGACGCCGGTCCCGGGAATCTCCTCCTCGTACGGCTTCATGGTTGGCTCGAGTTGCCTGATGAGCTTCTCGATCGCCTTCGTGCGAATGTCGATGACAACCTTGGGCGCGGCGGCGAGGCTTCCGCCAGCGACGGGTTGTTTGCCGGTGTCGCGGCGAGTCTGCTCGAGTTTCAGCCCCTCGGGCCAGGCGGCGCCCTGCACGATCCAGTCGCGCAACAGGTCGAGCTGCTCCTGCGGCAGCGGGCCGCCCTTGTTGGATGGCGGCATCAGGTCGTCGTGGTTGGCCGGCAGCGTCACACTCTGGTAAAGCGTGCTTTTCTCCAGGTCGAATGGCACGACCGCCGTGCCGTATTCGCCGGCCTCGAAGGCGTACTCGCGCTCGTCGAGCCGCAAGTCGCCCTTGTCGTGCCCCTCGCGGTGGCAACTCACGCAGGACGACTCCAAAATCGGTTTGATATCCTTGGCAAAATCGATCCGGCGCACCTGCTGGATGACCAGCCCCTCCGGCCACTTGGCCCCGGCGGCGATCCATTCCTTGAGCACGTTGGCCTGGTCGCTCGTGAGCGGTTCGCCCTTGGGCGGCATGATGTCGTCGTCGTCCGGCAGCAGGACGGTGGAGGTGTAAAGCGAGCTTTTCTCCGGCTTGCCGGGCACGACGACCTTGCCGTACTCGCTGCCCTCCAGCAGCCCTTCCTGGGTGTGGAGCCGTAGCTCGCCCTTGTCATTTTTCTCGCCGTGACAGCTCAGGCAGGCCGACGCGAGCACCGGCTGGACCTGTTTCTTGAACGACACCTCGGCCTTGGCCAAGCCCCCCAGCGAAGCCAGCGCGGCTCCGGTTAACAACAATCGATTCACCTTGGTTTGCATCTCCAAAAGCTGGGTAATGTCCGTGGTGAACCGCGCAATGTCAATCGGTTGGTTTCGCTTGCAATCGCACCCGGCAGCCCGGTAGATTTTCGGTTCGTCTCAATGGGAACAATTGCTCCACGACGGAATGGCTTCACGCTGATCGAGTTGCTGGTCGTGATCGCGATCATAGCCATCCTCGCCTCGCTGCTCCTGCCCGCGCTTGGCCGGGCCAAGGAGAAAAGCAAGGCCGCCCGCTGCAACAGCAACCTACACCAGCATGCGCTGGCGTTTGCCATGTATACCGATGACAACGAGGACTACTACCCGGCCTATTCGCGGTGGGGCACGCTCGGCGGCAAAAAGGGCGAGATGACCATGCACGGCGGCTTGGTGAAACCGGAGAAGCGGCCGCTCAACACCTACGCGCCTTCGTTCGGCGTGTTCCACTGCCCGGCCGACAAGGGCGACTCGCTGCACACCGACAAGTTCCCGAAAAAAATCCGGAGCTGCTACGACGGCTGGGGCAACAGTTACCTGACCGTGTGGTCGGTGGAGACGCTGCGAATCCAGCATGTCACCGGCGATTCCAACTATGACTTGCGCAGCTCGCGTCGCCCGATGAAGTCGTCCGAAATGAGCCGCAGCCCGTCGAACAAGCTGGTGACCGGCGACTGGCCGTGGTGGGCGGACCGAAAAAAAACGCACCCCCGGAGCCAGTGGCACAACTACCACGACCAGTATCGATTCAACGTGCTGCTCGGCGACGGTCACACCGAGTTTTTCGAGTTTCCCAAGGAGGCGTACAACTGGAACTACACCGGCCCGAAACCGGATCCCAGTTACAGATGGTGGTGACCTTGGCCAAGCAGAGTCAGATCAGTTCGCGGATCGGCTTGTGGCCGTCGGTGATGTAGTGCGGCCGGCCGGTGAGGTCGGGCAGCGTCGCTGTGTCGGTGTCGATGCCGACATGATTGTACAGCGTCGCTAGAACCTCCATAAAATGCACCGGCCGCTCGGAGGCTTCGCCGCCCAAGCGGTCGGTCGCGCCGATCACTTGGCCGTGTTTCATGCCGCCGCCGGACAGCAGCGCGCACGAGACGCGCGGCCAATGGTCGCGGCCACCGTCCTTGTTGATTTTCGGCGTGCGGCCGAACTCGCCCCAAGCACAGACAGCCACGTCCCTGTCCAGGCCGCGATCGTGCAGATCCCGGATGAGCGCAGAGACGCCCTGGTCGAACATCGGCATGTCGCTGCGGGCGTTGCCGTAGTTGTTGCCATGCCAATCCCAAAAACTAAACGCCACGGTGACCACTCTCACGCCGGCCTCGACCAAGCGGCGGGCGACGAGGAATTGCTCGAGGATGCGTGGCGCGGCATCGCCGCGGATGCCGGTGTCACCCTTGCCGTACATCTCGATCGTACGCCTGGGTTCGCGGGTGTGGTCAAGCGCCTCAGCCAGGCGACTTGAGGTCAGGATGCCAAACGCCTGCTGATTGAAGGCATCCATCCCCTCCATCAATCCAGCAGCATCAACGTCGCGGCGAAACTGGTCGAAACTCTGCAGCAACCCCATCCGATCCTTCAGCCGGTCGAGACTGATGCCCTTGAGCGTCATATCCGCCTTGCCGTCACCCTCGGGCCGGAACGACTTGTGCGCCACGCCACAAAAACCGGGCGTGGCGGCGTTGTACGGGAGTGTGTTTCATCCTCGGCTCGAGGCCGACGAACGGCGGCAGCGACGGCTTCCGAGCCCCCTGCAACTTCGAGATCACCGCGCCAAAGGTGGGCCAGCCTCCCGCCGGTTTTTGCGAACCGAGCGTGTGGCCGGTGAAGCAGATATGGTTCGAGTGTTCGTCGCGCGCGCCGACGATGGAGCGGATAGGAGTCGCCCGGTGCATTTGCTTGGCTATCAATGGCAGCATCTCGCTGATATGAATGCCCGGCACGGCGGTGCGGATCGGCTTGAACTCGCCGCGAATCTCCCTCGGCGCGTCCATCTTCAGGTCGTACATGTCCTGATGCGGCGGGCCGCCGGGCAGGTAAATCATGATGATGGATTTCTCGCGCTTGCCGCCGCCCGAGGATGCGGAGGCCCGCAGCAGCTCCGGCAACGCCAGGCCGCCCATGCCCAAGCCGCCAATCTTGAGAAAGTTTCGGCGACTGACGCCGTCACAAAATCGGCCGGAAGAATTCCCGTAGATGCTCAGCATGGTTCCCTGTTTCCGGTGGCCGCACGGTTCATGCACTGCCAACGGTTCACGGCGGATGTTGCATGCGTGAGCAAGCGATGCAATCCCCTTTTGACGCCGCTCGACCAAGCGCTCATCTGTTTGAACGTGCATCGCTTCGCCAAGTGCCATAGCGTACCCGCCCGCCGACCGGCACGATGATCTTTCCACTGTTGTGTCGGCTCGTAAACCACATGGTTCATTACACTCTAAAACATCGTACGCACACGGCTCTGGCCGCTCTTTTGTTCACTGCCGTACTTGGCCAGGCGCATGTCGGCCCGCATCCGTCGGTGCACGACACGGTGGCCGGCATCGCCGATCGCTTCCGCAAAACCATCCCTCAAACTGAGTTGATCGCGATGGACGCCGCCAAGGCCAAGTCGCTGCTGACTGAAAAGGAACTCAACACGCTGGCGACGGAACACGTCACGTTCCGTGTCAACGTACCCGTGAAAGTGATCATCATCCGCGACGCGGCCATGGGAGACAAACCGTTCTGGCTGAAGAAACGCGACTTCAAGCCAATGGGCTTCAAAATCACCATACAAGGCACGGAGGTGGATTTTTGGATGAAAGACTTCGAGGCTGGCAGGATCGGTCTTGGCGTCAACTCGCTCACCGGCGGGAATTCCCATTACATCGTGGCACTAATGCCGCTCACGAAAGAAACGAAGCTGGAAGTCACCGAACTTTACCCAGGCCAACTCCGTGTGGGCGCACTCAAGGACGGACTCCAGCCGTTCGTCGACCGTCCCGAAGCGATGCCCGAACTGCCTGTGCTACCCGGCATACTCTCCGGACTGACCGTGATCCGCACCCAATACGAAAGCCGCGACGATGCCAAACTCATCAATTTGTACCACAGCACAAAACACCCAGCCCAGGCCAAGCCGGATCAAGTCATGCTGACATGGAGCGGCGACCCGCAGACCACACAAACCATCCAGTGGCGCACCGGACCAAGCGTCACCAAGGGTCAGGTGCAGTGGGTAAAAAAATCAGCCTACAATCGGTTCCAACCGGCCCAGCCAAAGCAGACCAATGCCACGACGTTCAGGATGGAGAACGCCAACCTGCTGAACGACCCGGTTATCCACCGGTACACAGCCACGATCACAGGCCTCGAACCGGATACGACCTACCTGTACTCCGTCGGCGACGGCTCGGACGATGGCTGGTCGGAGATGTCAGAGTTCACCACCGCACCGGGACGCACGGAGCCGTTCTCATTCGTATACATGGGCGACGCGCAGAACGGGCTCGAACGCTGGGGCAGCCTTGTTCAACGCGCATTCCGCCGTCGCCCAGACGCGGCATTTTACATCATGGCTGGCGACCTCGTGGATCGTGGCAACGAACGCGACGACTGGGACAGCCTGTTCCACAATGCGCGCGGAATTTTCGACCGGCGCCCGGTCGTCCCCGCCATCGGCAACCACGAAAACCAGGGTGGCCACCCCGGCATGTACCTCCAGATGTTTGACCTCCCGAAAAACGGCCCGGAAAAAGTTGAACCGGAACGAGCATACACCTACAAATACAGCAACGCTGAGTTCTTCGTGCTAGACAGCAACCTGACCCCAGAAAGCCAATCCGCCTGGCTCGAGAACGTGCTGAAAAACAGCAAGGCCACCTGGAAATTCGCCGTCTACCATCACCCCGCCTATTCCTCCTCCCCGGATCGCGACAATCCCAGTATTCGTGACCACTGGACACCACTGTTCGACAAATACCACCTCGACATGGCGCTGCAGGGCCACGACCACGCCTACCTGCGCACCTACCCGATGAAGGATCAAAAAAAGGCCGGCACCACCGCCGAGGGCACCGTGTACATCGTCTCCGTCTCCGGCACCAAATTCTACGAGCAGGACCCGCGCGAGTACATCGAGTTCGGCATGACCAACGTCTCCACCTTCCAAGTGCTCGACATCCAGATCAGCGGTAACCGCCTCGTCTACCGCTCCTACGATGCAGACGGCAAACTCCGCGACAACCTCATCATCGAGAAGTAGCCAAAAGACTTGCGCCGCTTGGCCAATCGGAACAGCCTGCCCCTGTTCGACCCTATGCAAAAACTGCGGCAGAACCGGCTTGGCTTCACACTTATCGAATTGCTGGTGGTGATCGCCATCATCGCGATCCTTGCCGGCATGTTACTGCCCGCATTGGCCAAGGCCAAAAGCAAGGCCACCGGCGCCAAATGTTCGAGTAATTTGCGGCAGATGGGCATCGGCCTTATCGCGTTCTCGGATGACTTCGGGCACTACCCAGTCGGCATCAACGGCAACCGTGGTTCCACGTGGATTTGGCCGTCGCAAATCCGCCAATACCTCGGTGGGGCCAGCAGCAAGAGCACCGAGCTTTTCAAATGCCCCTCGGCCCCCGATAAGGCCCAGTGGAAGGTGAAATTCAGGGGCAGCCAACCGGCCGAGGATGGCTATCTAAAGGGCGAGGTGCGGCTCATCCCTGGCGGCAGCAGTTTTATGAGTTACGGCTACAACGTCTGGGGCGCCTGGGCGGGTATGATCCCAAACCAGGGCATGGGCGTCTACAAGGGGCACCCCAACTGGGGCGAAACCAAGCCTAGCCAAGTCAAGGTTCCCAGCGAGATGATCGCGCTCGGTGACAGCAATTGGGATCTCAAGCGCAAGGGGGACCAAAACTGGAGCGGCTTCATCGGGATGTACGAGGAACGACAATGGCCATTGCCGCTACATAGCGATCGGGCCGAAATTTTGTTCGTCGACGGCCACGTCACCGCCGAGAAACGCATCGACCTCGCAGCCCAACTCGTCAGAGATCAGGCCCGCAAAGACGCTGCAGCCAAGCGCTGGAACCTCGACAACACACCGCACCACAATCGACAATGAGCCAAAGAAAAAGGGAGCCTCTTGGCTCCCTTCTATTGAATTGATTCGGTGTCGGTTCAGGACAGTTCGTCGCGAACAGTTTCCAGCAGTTTCTTGGTGGCGAGGACGCCTTCGGCTTCGCTGAGTTTACCACCCTCGTACTCGATTCCGACGTAGCCCCGGTAACCGGCACTGAGCACGATCTTCATCATTCGGCGATAGTCGGTGTGCGTCTCGTTACCTTCCTCGTCGAAGTCGTGCGACTTCGCGCTAACCGCCTTGGCGAACGGCATCAACTCGGCCACGCCCGTGTAACGATCATACATCTTCCCATCGCCGATATTGAAATTCCCAAAGTCCGGCAATGTGCCGCAATTGGGCAAATCAACGATCTTCATCACGCCGGCCAGCCAGGCACCGTTGGAAGACAGGCCTCCGTGATTTTCCACTATCACATTGAGGTCAAGCTTGGCCCCATACTCGGACAAACTGCGCAGCCCGTCGGCGGCAAGCTTCTGCTTCTCCTCAAAACTACCGTTGCCGGTTGTGGCAGCGTTCACCCGAATGGAATGGCAACCGAGGAACCTGGCCGCGTCGGCCCATTTGTGATGGTTATGAACCGCCTTATTACGTTCGGCCGTGTCGCCGTGGCCAAGCGATCCTTCACCATCAACCATGATCAACAGGCTCTTTACCCCATGATCAGCGGCTCGCGAATTCAACTGGCCAAGGTAGGCCTCGTCGTTGGCCTTGTCCTTGAAGAACTGGTTCACGTACTCGACGGCATCAATGCCGAACTCCTCGCGGGTGGCCTTGGCAAAATCGAGCGCGTCAAGTTTCTTGGCAAACAGTGTCTTGTGCAGCGACCACTGCGCCAGCGAAATGTCGTAGAGCGGCTTGCCGCCGCGGCCCAAGCTTTGGCACCCAGTCGCCGCCGCCGCGCCCAGCGCGCCCACGGCCAGCGAGGCATTCCTCAAAAACTCACGTCGATTAATTTGATTGTTCATTGTCTTGATTATTTTCTTTTTTACGCTTGTCACTGAAAAGGAAAACGAAAACCACCATGACTACGGCGGCGAATATCGCCGGCTTACTCCACAGTGCCTTCCATTCCAACGCAGCTAGTTCGTCCTGACGAAGTTTCGCTTTTTCCTCGTTCAAGGTTGCCAACTGACCTTTAACCTCTTCGGACGGTTCTCCCTCGATGCTCTCACTCAGTTTTTTAATTTCGCCGCTCTTGGCCACGACCTGCGCGTTGAGATCCTTTGCTGCCTGCGGGGTGTGCTGTCCTTCGATTTTACCGGCTGCCTGCGCGCCGATCATCATGCCCAAGCCAAGCGTCAGCATTACCAACAGGCCCTGAGCCTGTGCGCGGATTGGCTTGGCCGCTTTTTGGTCGGTGTAAATCTGCCCTGTCACAAAGAAGAAATCGTAGCAAACGCCGTGCAACACTATGCCGATGATGATCATCCATCGAAGCTCATCCGGCGCGCCGATGGCAAACAAGCCGTACCGAGTCACCCACGCCAGCATCCCGATAGCCAACATCCATTTCACGCCAAGCCGGGCGAAGAAGAATGGCATAACGATCATGAAAAAGATCTCGGAGATTTGGCCGTATGACATGGTGGTGCCGATAGGCAACTCAACATGCTCCACAACTCGGCTGGCGATTTGGTAGTAGAACGCCAGCGGGATACAGATCAGCATCGATGAAACGATAAACACCAAGTACGAGCGATCCTTCAATAGCGACAGGGCATCCAACCCGAGCAACTGGCCGATGGTGACCTTCTCGCCTTTCACCGGGGGAGTGTCCGGCAATGCAAAACTAAAAAGGCCCAACAGGGCGGCGGCTCCGGCGGTGAGATAAAACATGTTCACATTCGTCTCGAAGCCTCCGAAGGTCAGGGCGAATCCGGCAGCAATCCAGCCGATGGTTCCCATCACGCGAATCCCGGGAAACTCCTTTTGTGGATTGCTCATGTTTTTCATGGCGATCGTGTTGGTGAGTGCGAGGGTCGGGAAATACGTCAGCATGTAGCCGAAGAAAAAGCCCCAGTTCAACACTCTCGGCGACGGCGATTCCTGCTGCATAAAATTAATCGCTGCGAACATGATCAAGGCGCCCATGAGGTGCAGGATGCCCAGGACTTTTTGAGCGGAAAAAAAGCGATCCGCAACCAAGCCAACAAACAGCGGAGTGATCATCCCGGCGATCGGGCCAACGGAATAGGTGTTGCCGATATCAGCCGGCTGGAAGCCGATCGTGCCGAGATAGTTTGGCGCGGTGACGTACCATGCCCCCCAGACGAAGAACTGGAGGAACATCATTATGGACAATTTAATGCGGATGGATGAATTCATTTGGGAGTTCGTTTGGGTTGTTTCGGGCCACTTGGCCAAGCGCTTTTTGGGACCTGCCTCGCGGAACGGAGCGCAGCGTAGCCCTTGGCCAAGCGGTGGACAAGGTTTCCTTTTGGCGGCCAAGCGCCTGGGCATGGGCACAAAAAAGGCGGGCCGCTTGGCCCGCCTGAAATGCTTTTTATCGACTGTCGACTTTTATTCCTCGGAGTCGTCGCTGGCCGGCTTGTCACCGTCCTCGTCGTCGCTGAACTCAGCCTTGCGATCCTCCATCGCGGCTTTGCGCGACAGCTTGATGCGGCCTTTGTCGTCCACGCCGATGCACTTGACCCAGATTTCGTCGCCGTCCTTGACGATGTCCTCGGTGTTCTTGACGCGGAAGTTGGCCAACTCGCTGATGTGCACCAGGCCGTCCTTGCCAGGCAACACCTCGACGAAGCAGCCGAAGTCCTTGATGGAAACGACCTTGCCACGGTAGAGCTTGCCAACCTCGACCTCGGCGGTGATGCCGTCGATGCACTCCTTGGCCACCTGCAGACCCTCGGCTGACATGGAGTAAACCAACACGCGGCCGTCATCCTCGATGTTGATCTCGCAACCGGACTCCTCGACGATGCGCTTGATGTTCTTGCCGCCCGGGCCAATCAACTCGCCAATCTTCGACGGGTCAACCTGGATGGTGACGATGCGCGGCGCGTACTGGCTCATCTCTTCACGCTCCTTGGACAAGCAGGCGTTCATGTTGGCGAGAATCGCGGTGCGGGCCGTCTTGGCCTTGACGATCGCCTCTTCCATGATGGACTGCGGGATGCCGTGCAGCTTGAGGTCGAGTTGGAAGCCGGTGATGCCCTGGTCGGTGCCGGCGATTTTGCAATCCATGTCGCAGAAGGAATCCTCCCAGCCGATTATGTCGGTGAGCAGTTTGTAATCCTCGATTTCGCCGCTGTCGTTGGTGCGCGTGCAGAGGCCGATGCTGATGCCAGCCACGGAGCGCTTCAACGGCACACCCGCGTCAAGCAGTGCCAGCGTGCCGCTGCAGACGGCCGCCATCGACGTGGAGCCGTTGGACTCCATGATCTCCGCCGTGATGCGAACCGCGTACGGGAAGTCCTCGATGTTCGGTATGACCGGAGCGATGGAACGCTCGGCCAATGCGCCGTGACCAATCTCGCGGCGTCCCGGGCCCATGATGCGGCCGGTTTCGCCGACGGAGTAAAGCGGGAAGTTGTAGTGCAGCATGAACCGCTTCTCGCTCGGGCCGCCGGTGTAGGCGTCGTACGATTGCGTGTCATCGGTCGTGCCGAGCGTGACGAGCGACAGGCCCTGTGTCTCGCCCCGGGAGAACAGGCCGGAGCCGTGTGTGCGGGGGATCATGCCGGCCTCGCTGGTGAGTTGGCGCATGTCGTCGTAGCCGCGGCCGTCAAGCCGCTTGCCGTCGTCAAGCACGAGCTTGCGTACGGCCGCCTTTTGGATTGCGTAAAACGCCTCGCCGACCATGAAGCCGGTGATGGCTTCCGCGCCGAATTTCTCGGTGAGCTTCTCCGCCATCTCATCCTTGAGCGCGTTGCACGCGGCCTCGCGCTCGAGCTTGGCCTGAATGAGCAGCGCGTCGGTGATGCGATCCGAAATGATCGACTCCGCCTCCGCCATAACGTCCGGCGCGACCACTCGCGGGATGAACTCGCGCTTGGCTTTGCCAACTGCAGCGCACAATTCATTCTGCGCAGCGATGAGCGGAGCGATCGACTCTTGGCCGAACTCCAACGCCTTGAGAAAATCGGCTTCCGCGATTTCATCGGCTGCGCCCTCGAACATGACCATGTTCGACTCGTTGCCGACGTAAATCAGATCGAGGTCGCTCGACTCCATCTGCACGTGGGTCGGATTGGCAACGAACGCGCCATCGACGCGGCCGACTCGAACCGCGCCGATCGGCCCGGCAAACGGCAGATCGCTGATCATCAACGCCGCCGAGGCTCCATTCATCGACAGGATGTCTGAGTCGTTCTCCCCGTCTGCGCTGAGCAGCAGGGTCTGGACCTGCACCTCGTTGAAATACCCCTTGGGGAATAGCGGCCGGATCGGGCGATCCGTGACGCGGCAGGTGAGGATTTCCTTCTCGGAGGGGCGGCCTTCACGCTTGAAGAATCCGCCGGGAAAACGACCGGCCGCGGCTGCCTTTTCACGGTAATCGACCGTGAGCGGGAAAAAGTCCAAACCCGGACGGGGCTTGGATGAACCGCAGGCTGCGACCAGGACGATGGTCTCTCCGAGTTGGACGGTTACTGAGCCGTCCGCTTGTTTGGCTATTTTGCCGGATTCAATATGAATCTCTCCGCCGCCAACTTTGGCGGTTACTTTATGTGACATGTTTATCTTTCCTTATTGTCACGCCCACCAGCACAGAGAACTTCACTCAAACTCCCGATGGCCGGGTGGCTGAATGAAATGCTCAGAACCAACGAACACGACGATTCACGCGGCTCAGTCTCGGGCAACAGGGGGATCGGGCCGCTATTTCCAATCCGCCGGATGGACATTTCCCTCCGGCATGGCGTTGCCAAAAATCTCTTTGAAAAGAAGGGTCGAATTGACCCGTACGACTCTAGCGCCTCAGCTTGAGGCGCTGGGTCAGTGATCGATAACGGTTCGCGTCGTGGCGGTGGACATAGTCCAGCAGGCGACGACGGCGACCCACCATCATGAGCAGGCCGCGCCGTGAGGCGTGATCCTTCTTGTTGCTCTTCAGGTGCTCGGTCAGGTGGTTGATCCGCTGCGTCAACAGCGCAACCTGGACATCCGCAGAACCGGTGTCCGTCTCATGAAGGCGATATCCTTCTATTGTGTTGGCCTTCTCTTCCATTCCTTTCAGTCTTTTTGCCTCTCTTCTCTCCTCGAAAAGGCGAGGAAACTTATCAGCAAAAACCGCGTTGTAAAGCACTTTAATCGTGTTTTTTACGATTCGGAGATCGATCCGCCCGCTGCACTTGGCTAAGCGAGGCGCGGTTATGCCCTGCGCTTGGACAAAACGCAACATTGACCCCCTCAAAGCGGGTCCTACACTCCGCCCCGTGCTATTCAAGCGATTGACACTGTACGGGTTGCTCCTCTTGGCCGTCTCGGCCAAGGGCGAGAGCCTTGTCTCCGATTATTCCAACTGGAAGTATCTTGAAGGCAAAGCTGAGGCCTCCGCCCCTACCACTGCCTGGCGAGAACTGGCTTTCGACGACGCCCACTGGAAAGAGGGCCGATCCGGCTTCAGCATCGGCTATGGTAGATACGATGCCCCCACGACACTTTGGGGAATGATAGGAAATTACCACTCCCTTTTCCTTCGTAAGAAATTCACGCTACAGGATGAGCAATGGATAAAGTCGCTAGTGATTCGGGTCGATTACCGCGATGGTTTCGTCGCCTACCTGAACGGCACCGAGATAGCTCGGCGTGGGTTGGCTGGTGAACTCGGTCAACCGGTTCCATTCAACGCTTTAGCAAGTACTCACTACCGAGGGAATCCAGAGTTGATTGATCTCGAACCGTACAAGCAGCTTCTTGTGAAAGGAGAAAACATTCTTGCCGTCCAGGCACATGACGACTCAATAAACAGCAATGGGTTTGCGTTTCACGTTGAGTTATTGGCCAATGTCGTACGTGGTCCGATTATCGAAAGCACCACAACGACTGATACCAAGATTGCATGGCAAACCCTCAAGCCTACAACCTCCGTTATCGAGTATGGGCTTACTACGACATCACTTGATAAGCGGATCGAGAGCGAAATACTAACGACCGACCATGTGCTGCAGCTCATCGAGCTCGAGCCTAACACAACCTACCACTACCGGGTCGGTGGGGTTGCTGGGGAAATCTCGCGTTTCTCGAAAACCGCTTCGTTCGAGACCCTAAAGTCCAGAGGCCCCGTCCAGTTGATGCTGCTTGGCGACTCTGGCAGTGGAAACCTTCTTCAACACAAGTTCGCCAAGGTGATCCGTGATAATCAACCGGACGCCATCCTACACGCAGGTGACATCGTTTATAATTTTAAATCTGGCCCTCCAAACTATTATAATGATTTTCGCCATTTCAGCGCCTTTAAGAATCACATGAAATCGGTCCCTTACTTTACTACTATAGGGAATCATGAACTCTACCACGGTGACGCAGCCTATCTGAATGCGTTCCATCTGCCAACAAACAATCTACCCACCCTCGGCTTGAAAACTTCAAACTTGGATTACCCTTTTTCCGGCACGGAACATTTCTACTCGTTCGATGTCGGCGACGCTCACGTCTCGGTGCTCTACAACCCGTGGTATGCGCACCACAACTTTTCCAAGGACACCAACCAGCTCCACTGGCTGACCAACGACCTGGCAACCACCTCAAAACCCTGGAAATTACTCCTTGGACACTTTCCGGTTGCATCCTCGGCAGGTCACGGATGGAGTGATTACGATGGCAACTCGCTTCCTGACGCTGTTGATTTTGGAAACACCATCTACCCAATCGTCGCCAAGTACGGGGTGGACCTGATGCTGGCGGGACACTCCCACTCGTTCGAGAAATTCAATCCGGTAGCCGGCTGCATCTCGGTCGTCTGCGGTTCGAGTTCTAGCTCATATCCCTTTCACAGATTTTCTCCTGGAACTTCACAGTTTTGGGGAGGCTCAAATAACTTCGTAGCACGTATCAACATCAACGGTGACCAACTCAAACTCGATGGCCTAGACCCTGACGGCAAGGTATTGGATTGGCTTGTGATAAACAAAAAAACACCCAAACGCGACTGGTGGGACTCGGCTTGGCATTCACCACAGATCGAATCATCCCAAATCAAAAATGGCGGCAAAAATATTCAGGGGCAGGTATTTGACCTGATTGGCGAATCGATCCCCACCGTCATTGGAGAAAGAGCCAATCTCGGCCAGGTGCGCGTCAACAATGACCGCACCCACCTGTACATTGGCTTCGAGCAGGCGATGATTGGGCCCAGCCAAAACATATTCCTGTTCATCGAATCACCCAGGCAGGACGGCGTCGCCAACCTAGCGGGGCTCGGCAACGGCAAGGTGGAATTCAGCGGCGAGGGCGGAGACGGGCTCGACTTCCTTCAAAATCTAGCCTTCACCAACTTCAAACCAAGTGTTGCGGCAATCCTCGGCGATGAACGGGCCGATAACCAAGCCCGCCACTTTGGCCGTCCGGGATTCACCATCAATGTTCGCAATGGTGAAAACCAGGAGGACATTGCCGCGGTATCATTCCCGCTTGGTCAAGGCGTGTTTCAGCTCGACAAAACGTTCAGCGACGTGGCTGGCGCCCATTTTCAACAGTTCAACCGTTCGCCGCAGGTGTCCCCTCCAAAAGAGTGGTCCGATGCCAACTTCTATGAAAGCGATGCCAACTTCATCGAGTTGGCCATCCCCTACACTGCCCTTGGTAATCTGCAGCCGGACGACAAAATCACAATTGGAGCGGTCGTCGGCACCGGCGGTATTGATACCCAGCCGCAGTTCCAGTATCGCCAACTCGACTCGGCATATTTAGGTGAAAACCTGACCCTGAATCAAAATTCTTTTTACCAACTCGAGGGGCTGAAAGTGCGTCTGGCCATCAACCCCGATCCCGATAACGACGGACTGCTCACCGCCCGCGAAATAGAACTCGGCACCAATCCGGACAAGCGCGACACCGACGGCGATTTGTTGCCGGACGGCTGGGAAGTCGCCCGCGGCCTCGACCCGCTCCAGCACGACGGCGACGCGGCGTTGGCGCTCGACCCCGACGGCGACGGCGTCAGCACTGCCGAGGAACTCGCCGCCGGCACCGACCCGCTCGACGGCGACTCCTATATCACGCTCCAGTTTGAAACGACCAACGGCGGCATCCGCCTCCACTGGCACGCCGTCCCAGGTGCCACTTATCAGGTCATCGCCGCCAGGGAGGTATCCGGCCCCTACCAGGCGTTTGGCGAGGCGCAAAAACTCGTGGGCGAGGCCGCTGCCGAAATGGAGTTGGCCCTTCCCACCGCTCAACTCAACCAACCGGCCTCATATTACCGGCTGCAATTGACTCCCAAAGAATGAAAAAGACAAACAAACTTGCCCAAGTGCTTGGACTCGCCGCCCTGCTGTTGGCCGCCAGTTGCGAGGAGGAAAAACCCGCCATGCCCCCGAGTGCCCCAACACCCGCTCCGCCCGCCAACCCCGTGACAGGCCTGGCACAGCCCCGGCTCGAGACGATCAAGCTCTACCTCGGCGCTGCCGAGTTGACCGTCGAAGTCGCCGACGAAAACCTCGAGCGCCAGGCCGGCATGATGCACCGGACGACGATGCCAAAGAACGAGGGCATGCTCTTCGTTTTCCCACGCCCGCATCAGACCGGTTTTTGGATGAAAAACACCACCCTGCCGCTGTCGATCGCCTATATCGACCGTGCAAGCCGCGTGATTGAGATTTACGACCTACACCCCCTCAACACCCAGCCGGTCGAGTCGCGCTCGGCCCGTGTACAGTACGCGCTCGAGGTTAACCAGGGCTGGTTCGCCAAAAACGGCATCCAGCCCGGCACGGTGCTCGCCACAGAGCTCGGCTCGCTGGCTGTATCGGTTCGAGCCAAGTGATCCGCTGACGTTGACTTTCGGACGGTTTTAGGTAGATTCAGACCCGGATGATTGACGACATCACTAAAGTCCTACAAAACTGGGACTACCGCCTTGGCCGCGTTGACGCACGCCGAGTCAAGGGCGAGGATGGTGCGGACAAGCTGCAGTTGCGAATCGACCTCGGTTTGCTGCAGATGAACGCGCAGTGTCGCCCCGACGGCAAGCGGCCGTTCGGACACCCCACCCTGCTTGACCACTTTGTGAGCCGCCTTGAGGAGTTTCGTAAAAAAAACGACGGCGAGGACAACAACTTCAGCATCAACCCCGACGAGTGCGCCAAGCTCCAGCAGGAGGCCATACAGTATCATCACCGCAGCATTTGCAACTTCGAGCTTGAGGACTTCGAAGCCGTCGAGCGCGACACAGAGCACATCCTTGAGTTGCTCGACTTCGTGCAGGACTTCGCGGCGCAGGATGATATCGGCCAAAGCTTCCAGCAGTTCCGCCCGCAGACAATTATGATGCAGGTTCGCGCCGTCGGGACAGAACTTCTCGCCGATGGAAACTACAAGGGAGCCATCGCTGAAATCATCGCTGCGATTGAGGAACTGAACCTGTTCTACACCGAGATGGGCCGCGAGGAACTGCTCGACAGCAGCATGGAGGTTCACTCCCTTGGCGAATGGCTCAAGGATGTCGAGAAAGAGGCCGCCGATAAATTGCCTATGACCAAGCGCGAGAAACTCGAGCATAAACTGGACACTGCAATTGATCAGGAAGATTACGAGAGCGCCGCCAAGCTACGCGACCAACTCAAAAAAATTGGCGCAAAAAAGAACGAGTAGGGACGCCTGTCCCCACCCGCCCGCGCTTGCCCAATCCGAAACCCCGCAAGGCCGGCACCGGCAAAACGTTGAACTCCTCCACAGAATCCCAGTCACTCTGCAGCGATGAAAATCATCCCCATCCTCCTATCCGCTAGCATCCTCCTATCCGCAAATCTCACTCAGGCCCAAGACACCAGCCCGATCGATCCGGGTAAATTTGACACCTCCGTCAAAGTCACCTGCGTTGGCGACAGCATCACGCAAGGAGTAGGCGCGAAGCGCGGCAAGTCATGGCCATCTCAACTTCAAGAGATGCTCAGTGACAAGTGGGCCGTAAAGAATTTCGGGCGAAGCGGCACGACTCTCATGAACAGCGGCGACAGCCCCTACCAGAAATGCCCGCAATTCAAGGGGGCCAAGGAAAACCCCGCAAATGTAGTCATCATCATGCTGGGCACCAACGACACCAAACCGAATAACTGGGCCCACTTCAAAAAGGACTATGAAAAAGACTACCGCAATCTCATTTCCCACTTCACCAGCCTACCGAGCAAACCCCGCATCTTCCTCTGCCTCCCACCCTACATCGCCAAAGACGGAAACTGGGGGATCAACGAACCGGACACAGCCGCGCAAATTCCGATCGTCACGAAGATCGCCAAAGACCTCAATCTGGGGCTCATCGACGTCCATGGTGCCCTCCAGGGAAAAGACGACCTAATTCCTGACAAGGTACATCCCAACACAGACGGGGCCGCTGTCATCGCCAAAGCCGTCTACCAAGGCCTCACGGGAAAGACCGCCTCGAAATAGTAGGGCTCAAAGTTTCCTCGGCCCCGCGCAATTGCTCTCCGTCTCCCGGACCAACCGGCTCCGGGAGGAGATCGAGGGACCCTGCTCCACCAGTGAAAAGGGATAGAATAAGGTTCCACGCTCCCGCATCCTTCCTTCGCAATCAAATCAACACCCATGTCCACCCTCTCCCTCCTCGCCCCCGATCTCGCAAATAGTGCCCTACCCCCACAATCCACGCACCGTCCTCGCGGGCACCAACGGCGAATACCACTTCGACTGCCCTCTCGATAACTTCTTCCTCGGCTTCGATGGCATCACCGACGACGACTTCAAAGACAATCTGCGCGCATCCGCGAAATCTGCGAAGAAAAAATCTAATCCGCGAATGAACGCAAATAACCGGAGGAGAGTTTTTGATTCCAAAAAAAATCCTGTATCATCCTGTCCATCCATGTTCCGTTTCAACTTCTCCAAACCCGCGTAATCTGTGTCTCTTTTTCGCGCCCGTCCGCGTCCATTCTCAGTTGAAAAAACTTGCCCGCTAGTGAGCCTTCCCCGAAGCTTCCCTCCACCTCTTAAGAATCATGAGCGCAGACGCAAAAATAGTGGAACTCGGGCTTGAACTCCCGCCCGCCCCGGCCCCGATGGGCGTTTACAAACCGATTGTCATCACCGGCAATCTCGCCTATCTCTCCGGCCACGGCCCGGTGCAGCCCGACGGCACACTGATGACCGGCCGCGTCGGCGACGACCTCGACCTGGACGCCGGGTACCAGTCCGCCCGGCAGGTCGGCCTCACGATGCTCGCCACGCTGCGAGCCAATCTCGGCAGCCTCGACCGCGTCCAGCGCGTCATCAAGGTGCTCGGCATGGTCAACTGCACTCCCGACTTCCCAGACCACCCGAAGGTCATCAACGGCTGCAGCGAATTGTTCGCGCAGGTTTGGGGCGAGGAAAACGGCGTCGGCGCTCGCAGCGCGGTCGGCATGGGCTCATTGCCCGGCAACATCTCCACCGAGATCGAGGCCATCTTCGAGATCGACTAAATCCGCATGGCGGACGACTGGCACACGCTCGCCGACCCGGACGAGATACCCTCGCCCGCCCTTCTCATTTACCCTGAGCGCATCGGCGAAAACATCCGCCGCATGATCGCCACGCTTGGCCAAGCGGAGCGGCTGCGGCCCCACATCAAGACGCACAAGATGGCCGAGGTCGTGCAGTTGCAACTCAAGGCCGGCATCAGCAAGTTCAAGTGCGCCACCATAGCCGAGGCGGAGATGCTTGGCCAAGCGGGCGCAAAAGACGTGCTGCTGGCCAACCAGCCGGTCGGCCCCAATATCGACCGGCTGCTTGGCCTGGGCGGCTGGTTTCGCGACGTCCGTTTTTCAACCATCGCCGACGACGCCGAGGCGGTCGGCAATCTGGCCCAAGCCGCCCAAGCCGCCGGCGTCACCCTTCCCGTCTGGCTCGACCTAGATGTCGGCATGGGCCGCACCGGCATCGCGCCCGGCCAAGCGGCGGCGACGCTGTACAAACTCATTGGCCAGTTGCCCGGTGTCGAGCCAGCGGGACTGCATCTTTACGACGGACACCTTCACGAGGGCGACCCGGCCAAGCGCCTGGCCAAGTGGCAGACGATGATGGACGAGGTGCGCCCGTTCCGGACCGGCCTAGAGGCCGACGGACTGCCGGTGCCGGGCGTGGTCGGCGGTGGCACACCGACGTTTCCGTTTCACGCGCAACACACCGACCACGATTGCAGCCCCGGCACGACATTGCTGTGGGACTTCGGCTATCGTGACGCGTTCCCCGATCTCAAATACCAAAATGCCGCCGTGCTCCTCACCCGCGTCATCAGCAAACCCGGCATCGACTGCATCACGCTAGACCTCGGCCACAAGGCGGTCGCGGCGGAGAACCCGCATCCGCGCGTGCAGTTCATCGGCCTCGACGACGTCGAAACGGTCGTGCACAGCGAGGAGCACCTCACGCTTCGCACGGCGGAAGCGCGGCGATTCAATGTCGGCGACTGCCTCTACGGCATCCCGAGGCACATCTGCCCGACCGTCGCGCTGTACGACCGGGCGCACGTGGTCCGAGGCGGAAAACTCACCGACCAATGGCAAGTCACCGCCCGAGCCCGCAAGCTCACTTTTTAACTCAACGATTGAATGGCATGCCTCACAACCAAATAGATATTGAGCGTTCTCCCTCTCCCGCAGCGGTTGCGACACACCAACCCCGCTTGGCCAAGCGCTGCCCGGATGAATTCTGAAAACCTATGAGTGAATCCTCCAGCGCCGAGACACGCAGCTTGCGCCAAAGCCGGCGCGAGTTGTGGCTTATCCTGCTGGCTTGGCTGGGGTGCGCGCTGTGGGTGATCGGCTACAGCGCTGCCAACGGCTACAACCTAACGCCGGAAGAGGTGTCGACCGTGCTGGGCTTTCCGGGCTGGGTGTTTTGGGGCGTTGTGGCACCGTGGATGGCCGCGAACTCCTTCACGTTTTGGTTCTGCCTGCGCGCCCTGAAAAATGACGAAAACGAGGAGGAATCGCCGTGAACGAGACTACAGCCAACTCGGCCCTCATCACTTTTGCGATTTATCTGCTCGGCGTCTTTTTCCTCGCTTGGCTTTCGAGCCGGGTGCGGCGAAAAAAAGAGTTTGTCGGCGAATATTTCCTCGGCGGCCGCAGCCTTGGCCTGTGGGCGTTCGCGCTGACCTTCGCAGCGACCAGCTCGTCCGGCGGCAGTTTCATGGGATTCCCGTCGCTGGTTTACACGCACGGCTGGGTGCTAGCGCTGTGGATCGCCAGCTACATGCTGGTGCCGCTCGTCGGCATGGGGCTGCTCGGCAAGCGCGTGAACCGGCTGGCCCGCCAGTCCGGCGCGGTGACGATTCCCGACCTCATCAAGGCGCGTTTCCGCTCCGATTCAGTCGGGATGATAGCCACGCTACTGGTGCTCTTTTTCATGTTTTTCTATCTGCTCGCCCAGTTCAAGGCCGGCAGCAAAATCATGACCACCCTGCTGCAGGACGTGGCCATTTATCAATCGGCCGTCAACGCCGTCGGCGGCGCGATCGACGGCCTGCCGTGGATCGGCAACGCGGAGCCGGACTACGTGCTGTGCCTGCTGGTGTTCGCGTTCTCGGTGATCGTGTACACGGCGTTCGGAGGCTTCCGCGCGGTGGTGTGGACCGACGTGATGCAGGGCATCGTCATGGGCGTCGGAGTGATCATCCTGCTGTTCCTCACGCTTGGCCAAGTGGGCGGTTTGACCAAGGCCACCGAGCAATTAAAAGAGATGACGCCGCCCGAGACCGGCATCGGCATTGTCACGCTTGGCCCAGCGCAAACCGAAACGACCACACTGCCCAAGGGCGCTTGGCTGCGCCTGGCCGGCGGCGGCATCGCTCGGCTGGCCGAGCAGGCCAGCTTGGCCAAGGGCGAAATCCAAACCGAAGCCAAGCTGCTCAAGATCACCACCCCGGCTGAAGTCGACCGAATTGAACCTACGGATTTCGGCTTCACTGTTACCGCCACATTCACGGCGGACGAAACCAAGGGCTACGGCAGCGGACGCAAGGGCGTTTACGTCAGTGCGCCGGGGCCGCATCCGGAGAGGGAAGACGGCTTCCTCAACGTTTGGATTGCGATCAGCTTCTTTTTCTTCTGGGCATTCGGCTCCGCAGGTCAGCCGAGCAACATGGTTCGCCTGATGGCGTTCAAGGGTACCAATGTCCTTCGTAACGCCATCCTCGCGGTGTCCGTTTATTACACTGTCATTTATTTGCTCTTGGTGGTGATCTTTTGCTGCGCTCGCATCCTGCTGCCTGGCATGGAGGTGGACTCGGACCGCATCATGCCAGAGCTCGCCGCCAAGGTCACCAGCGATGCCGGCGTGCCGTGGCTGGCCGGGTTGCTGCTCGCTGCACCATTCGCCGCCGTGATGTCCAGCGTGGACAGCTTTCTGCTGATGGTCTCGTCCGCCGTGGTGCGGGATATTTACCAAAACCGTGTGAACCCCAACGCCAGCGAAAAACGGCTGAAAAGGCTCTCCTACCTCGTCACGGCGGTGGTGGGGATTTTGGCGATGCTGGCAGTGCTAAATCCACCCCAGTACTTGCAGGATCTTATCGTGTTTGCCACCAGTGGTTTGGCGGGTTGTTTCCTGATGCCGGTGCTGCTTGGCCTTTACTGGCCGCAAATAACTGCCAAGGGCGCCATCGCAGGGATGTTGGGTGGTTTGGGCTGTCATTTGTCCCTGTATATCGCCGGTTACGTCATCAAGGGCAAATTCGAGGCCTTCAAGTTGCTTGAATTTGACCCCTTCATCTGGTCGTTGGTTGTGTCCGGTCTGCTCTGCTGGATCTGCTCGGTTTACAAAGCAAGCCCGACAAAAAAGAACTAAAAAAGTTTGCTCTACTTATATTTCAGTGCCAGCATTCTCTCCCTGTTGTTCAGAAATTAGATGAAAAAGCATAAAAAAAGTGGATTTACGCTGATTGAATTATTGGTAGTTATTGCGATCATCGCAATCCTAGCCGGGATGCTCCTTCCTGCCTTGGCAAAGGCCAAGAGCAAAGCGACAGGCATCTCCTGCCTAAACAATAGCAAGCAATTGATGCTGGCCTGGATCTCTTATTCCGGGGATTATGACGGTAACTTGGTACACAACACCCATGGAGGCGAGGCCCAAAGCAACAGTGCCAACTCCCGATATGCCCAATGGATCATGGGTTGGCTAGACTGGGGCCTGCGTCCTGACAACACCAACGTGCTACATGTCACGGATACACGTTATGCCAAGTTGGCAGCATTTCAGGGAAACAGTAAAAACTTGGTTTCCTGCCCCGCAGACAAATTCGTTAGCCCCGGTCAGACAAGGAAAGGATGGTCCAAGCGAATCCGAACCTTCTCGATGAACTCAAACATGGGAGATGGTAATAATAAGCTCTGGTATGGTGATAGTTATCACCAAATTTACCTCAAAGAGGGTGACATTGCTGATCCATCCAACAAATGGGTGGTGGTGGATGAGCATCCTGACAGCATGAACGACGGCTGCTTTTTTACCAACATGACTACCTCCAGCCCGAGTTACGTGGATCTACCCGGCACGATGCACAACAACGCCTGCGGGTACGGCTTTGCCGATGGCCATTCAGAAATCAAGAAATGGAACTCCGAAATGAAGAGTGCAATAAACTTCAGTCGTAGTTGGTCCCCTAGGGGTGCCGGAGCCAAAGCGGATTGGTTGTGGCATCAGGAACGTTCGGGGGCACCAAGAAGATAAAATCCTTATTCCCTTAACATCCGATATCCTGCATGAAGCGCCCCTAATTTGGGGCGTTTTTTTTGCTTGAAAAAAGATAACTAGAAATCATAATAGCTCTTCCTTCATCTAGAATACTCTAAATTACGCATTTTTCTTATGAGAAACCAAAAAAAACAAGGGTTTACACTTATTGAACTATTGGTGGTCATCGCGATCATCGCAATTCTAGCCGGAATGCTCCTTCCTGCCTTGGCAAAGGCCAAGAGTAAAGCAACAGGCATCTCCTGCCTCAACAATAACAAACAACTGGGCTTGGCCTGGCTGATGTACTGTGAGGACTACGACGGTTTCATGCCGCCTAACCAAAACGGGGGGGGATCTCGAGGCTGGGTAAACGGTTGGATCACCTTTAACTCCAACGCGCCAGACAATACCAATATCCTATGGCTTGTTGGAACACAGAAACAAGTGGGGCGTTTGTATCCCAAACTTGGACCATACTCAATGTCACCTGGCATTTATAAATGCCCAGCGGACACCTACAATTGCAAAATAGGTAAAAAGACATTGCCACGAGTTCGCAGCAGCTCCATGAATGGGTTCATTGAAGGTGCCGCCTACGGCGGCAAAAGCGGTAAAAGCACCTGGTATGGCGGACACAAACCTTACTACAAACTGAGTGATATTACCGGGAAGGACCAAGCGGGCCCAGTTGGCGGTGGCGTTACTTCTCCGACAGATTTATGGGTTTTTGTGGACGAACATCCCGACAGTATCAATGACGGCTGGAACATCATGAATCCGACCACGGACAGCAGTTGGGTTGATCTGCCTGCCAGTTATCACAACGGAGGCTGTGGTTATTCGTTCGCCGACAACCACGCCGAAATTAAGGTTTGGAAGGACAAAATCCCAAGGACAGAACCGGTACGTCAATCCTCTCGGAACGGATTTTCAAACAATGGCAGGCGTAAGGGGTACAACGATTACTGGTGGGTCATTGAACGATCAACATCGAAGCTCTAGGCTAGAATCAATTTGGGTACAGGCTTGGTACGCAGTTGGTCACCCGAGGGCAACATGTCGCTCAACGTTCCCATGCCGAACAGCCGGGATTTGTATTGGATGATGGAGAAACCCACACCCGATAGGCCGCCCCTGATTTTAAAGCATGAGAAAAACACAAGCATTCACATTGATTGAATTGTTGGTGGTCATTGCCATCATCGCCATCCTGGCCGGCCTGCTCCTGCCGGCCCTGGCCAAAGCCAAGACGAAGGCACGGGCCATCACCTGCATGAACGGCAACAATCAGTTGACCATGGCCTGGCGCTTTTACGCCGATGAAAATGATGGCCGTTTGGTCGGCTCCGGCCGGGGCCAGATGATGAGCGGTAAGCAAATCCCCGAGTGGACCGGCGGAAACTGGCTGGACAAAAACAACCCGAAAAAGTCCCGACAACTGGGATGTGGACTTCTGGCTTCGTGGAGTCAACAGTAAGGGGAGAAAAATTGCCGGACGAGGCAATCTCCTTTACCCGTATGTCGGCAACAGCACTGAGGTTTTCAACTGCCCAGCCGACAACAGCGTCGGAATCAATAACAAGGGGAAAACAGTACCCAGGCTCCGGAGCCGTTCAATCAACAACTGGGTGGGCGGTCCTGGTTGGGGCGCCTAAACCGGCACCTGTACGACACCAGCGTCAGCGGCAACATTGGAATGGCGCGTATTCCACAAGGACACCGACTTTGTTGCTCCAGGCCCCTCCAACACCTTCGTAATGCTGGATGAACGGGAAGACAGCATCAACGACGGCTACTTCGTGGTCGACATGGCCGGCTACCCCGGCCAGACCATCAAACTGGTGGATTACCCCGCCAGTTACCACAACCGCGCGGCCGGATTCTCATTTGCCGATGGGCACGCCGAAATCCACAAGTGGCTTGATAAGCGAACCACACCGCCCATGAGCAAGTCCGATCGCCCTCTGAACGTCGGCATGGCAAACAACAAGGACTTGATGTGGATGATGGAACACAGCACCCGAAAAGTCGGCAGTCGCTGACTCGCTTCCTTTTGCCGATCCAAGAAGCCGACCCACAATGGCAGGTTTCTTGGCGACGATTTCCTTTCCATCGTTGACGCCAGACAAACAAGACTGCAGTCTGCCCGACCAGTTTATGGCTCGTACTATACTGTTCATCTGCACCGGTAACGTCTGCCGCAGCCCGATGGCCGAGGGCTTGTTCAGGTGTCTTATTGAGGAGAACGCAGCTGACCTTATCGTGAAATCTGCCGGGGTGGGCGCTCAGGACGGCCAAGCGCCAAGCGGGAATGCGATCCGCGCCATGCAGGATCTCGATATCGACATCTCCCCCCAGCGGAGCCTGATGTTGACCGCCGAACTCGCCGCCGAGGCCGACATGATCATCGGCATGACCCACGGGCACGTGGAGATGGTCAACCTGATGTTCCCTCACGCAGCCGATAAAGCCTTTTTGCTCCGTGAATTTGACGGCTCCGTGCCCCTCTACGACCGGGAAATCTCCGATCCCATCGGCGGTTCCTACGAGGTTTACCGCCAATGCCGCGACCAGATCCGTGAAGGCATCGACTCACTTTTGAACTCCATACAACAAAACAAAAGCCTGGTTCCCGACTCAAATCAACCGGTGATAGAAATAGCCCTCGGCGCGGATCACGCCGGCTACGGACTGAAGAAAATCCTGGGCAATTATCTCGGCGAAAAAGGCATCCCATATGCCGACTTCGGGTGCGACTCGGAGGACAAGGTCGACTACCCGGACTTCGCGCGTGAGGTGGCCCGAACCGTGGCCAAGGGGCAGAGCCGGCTTGGCCTGCTGATGTGCAACACCGGTATTGGCATGAGCATGAGCGCCAACAAGGTGCCCGGTGTCCGAGCCGCGCTTGCGCATGACGAGGAGACAGCCAAGCTCACCCGCCAGCACAACAACGCAAACGTCCTCTGCCTCGGGGCCGCGGCCACGGATGAGGCCTTGGCAAAGCGCATCCTCGACGCATTCATCGAAACCCCGTTCGTGGACGGCGGCCGCCACGAGCGGCGGGTGAACAAGATGGAACCCGCGGGCGCCTCGGGCAAATTCCGGCTGGACTCCGTTGATCCCGAGATCGCGCAGGTCATCCAAGCCGAGACCGTCCGCCAACAGGAAAACATCGAGCTGATCGCCAGCGAGAACTTCACCAGCCCGGCCGTCATGCAAGTGCAGGGCTCGGTACTCACTAACAAGTACGCCGAAGGCTATCCGGCCAAGCGCTGGTATGGCGGCTGCGAGCACGTGGACGTGGCCGAGCAGTTGGCCATCGATCGGGCTAAGCAACTTTTCGGCGCCGAGCACGCCAACGTGCAGCCCCACTCCGGCAGCGGCGCCAACATGGCTGTTTACTTTTCCACGCTCCAGCCGGGCGACAAGATACTGACGATGGATCTGTCCCACGGCGGACACCTCACCCACGGACACAAGGCCAACTTCTCGGGCCGGTTTTACGCGGCCACCCACTACGGCGTTAGCAAGGAGACCGAGCAGATCGATTACGACGAACTGGCCCGAGTGGCAGCAAAGGAAAACCCGACCATGATCACGGTCGGGGCCAGTGCCTACCCTCGCGTGATCGACTTCGAGCGAATGGGACAGATTGCCCGCGAAGTGGGTGCACTTCTTTTGGCCGACATAGCCCACATCGCCGGACTGGTCGCCGCCGGCTCGCATCCCAGCCCAATCGGCCATGCTGACTTTGTCACCACAACCACCCACAAAACCCTGCGCGGCCCGCGGGGTGGGCTGATCCTGTGCGGCGCGGAACATGCCAAGGCAATCGATTCCCAGACCTTCCCCGGCATCCAGGGTGGCCCGCTGATGCACGTCATCGCGGCCAAGGCGGTATGCTTCAAAGAAGCCCTCCAGCCAACCTTCGCGGAGTATCAGGCCCAGGTCGTAGCCAATGCAGCGGCCCTTGCCAACGGCTTGACCAAGAACGGTTTTCGCCTTGTCAGTGGTGGCACGGACAACCACCTGATGCTGGTGGACGTCGGGTCGCGCGACATGACCGGCAAGGAATGCCAGGCCGCACTCGACGAGGCAGGCATCACGGTCAACAAAAACACCATCCCCTTCGAGACACGTTCCCCTTTCCAAGCCAGTGGGATACGGATTGGTACACCCGCCGTGACCACGCGCGGCATGGGAGTACCGGAGATGGCCAACATTGCCGACATGATCAGCGAGGTGTTGCTCGACATAAAAAATGTTGACAAGCAAGCCGCTGTCCGGCAACGTGTCCAGCAACTGACCGCAGGATTCCCCTTGCCGTATTAAAGGTTCCCCGCTGGACTTCATTCCGTGGGTTTGTTTGTGTTTGTCTTGAACAAGGCAAAGTATTAAAACACCGACAAAGTATCCCCCCATACCCTATGAGTTAGCTGGGAATCTCATCCGTTATCCACAGGAGGATTCTTGCCGAAACATGAAAAACACAGGTAGTAACACCAAGGGTGCCAAAGGCTCCCGCAAGAAAAAATCAATCAGTTTGGCAGCCACCGAGGCTGCTGCCATTCGGAACAAATACCTCCGCGCCTACGGAGAAACACCCCCTCCCGAGGGAACACCTGCCCCCGCCGATGAGGAGGCTGTGGAAAAACCCAAGGGAGACCCTGTGAACATGAGCCAGCTGCAGGCACTCGATATGCCTGAACTGAACAAGATGGCCAAAAAACGGGAAATTCCCAATTATGGCTCTCTGCAGAAACACGAGCTGATTTTCCAACTCCTGCAGCGCAATGCCGAACAAGCCGGCGTGCTTTACACCGAGGGCTGCCTCGAGATTTTGCCGGAGGGCTTCGGCTTTCTTCGATCCGAGAGTTTCAACTACTTGCCCTGCCCGGAGGATGTTTATGTTTCGCCGTCACAGATACGCCGGTTCGACCTGCAGACAGGCGACATCATCGCCGGCGAAATCCGGCGGCCGAAGGACAGGGAACGTTTCTTTGCCCTCGTCAAGGTGGCCTCCGTGGGTCACGAAGAACCGGAGATTGCCAAGGACAAGATTCATTTCGACAACCTCACGCCGCTCTTCCCTGACGAGCGCTTCATCCTCGAAAACGACCCGGAGGAATATTCCACCCGTGTGATGGACCTGGTCTGCCCGATCGGCAAGGGCACTCGCGGGCTAATTGTCGCGCCGCCGCGAACCGGCAAGACAGTGCTGATGCAGAACCTGGCCAACGCCGTTATCAAGAACAACCCCGATGTGTATTTGTTCATCCTGCTGATTGATGAACGCCCGGAGGAGGTCACCGACATGATGCGCACCTGCAAGGCAGCCGAGGTGGTCAGCTCCACCTTTGACGAGCCCCCCGAGCGCCACGTGCAGGTGGCCGAGATGGTCATCGAGAAGGCCAAGCGCATGGTCGAACACAAGCACGATGTGATGATCCTGCTCGACTCCATCACCCGGCTGGCCCGCGCCTATAACACCGTCCAGCCCCACTCCGGCAAAATTCTCTCCGGCGGCGTGGACGCCAACGCCCTGCACAAGCCCAAGCGCTTCTTCGGCGCGGCCCGGAACGTTGAGGAAGGCGGCTCGCTCACCATCTGCGCCACCGCCCTGGTCGACACCGGCTCACGGATGGACGAGGTTATTTTCGAGGAATTCAAGGGCACCGGCAACATGGAGGTGCACCTCGACCGCTCGCTGGTCGATCGCCGCATCTTCCCCTCGATCAACGTCGAGTTGTCCGGCACCCGCAAGGAGGAACTCCTCTACCATCCGCAGGAACTGCCGCGCATCGTCACGCTGCGACGCGCACTCACCGGTGTTCCGCCGGTCGAGGGCATGGAACTGCTTCTCGGCAAGCTGAAAAAAACCGAGA
Source organism: uncultured Verrucomicrobiae bacterium (assembly GCA_937770485.1). GTDB lineage: Bacteria > Verrucomicrobiota > Verrucomicrobiia > Limisphaerales > UBA1096 > UBA1096. The sequence continues at coordinate 57,481 of CALJHX010000010.1, forward strand.
ACAACATCGAATTCCTCCTCAAGATGACAGTGGAATAAACCGCTTGGCCAGACGCATCACTGGATTCGACCGAATTTTTTTTCCAGCTCGAGGTAGTTCATCTCGATGATCGTCGGCCGCCCATGCGGGCAGGTGTACGGCATCTCACAGCGTCGCAGGTCGTCCACAAGATTCTGCAACTCCTCCTCCCGCAGCGTATCGTTTGCCTTCACCGCGTGGCGGCAGACGGTCTTGATGATCACATCCTCGCCAAGCCGCAGCGCATTCACGCCCTCGCCGGCGGCCTGCAACTTGTCTACCAACTCGAGGATGAACTTCCGCGAGTCCGTCGCCTTGACGAACGGCGGCAGCGCGTCGAGCAGAAAGGTTCGCTCGCCAAACTCGTTCAACCCGACGCCAAGCCGGTTGAGCGTCTCCATCATCCCGCTGAGGAACTGCGCCTCCCTCGGCGGCAGCTCCACAGTCTCCGGCAGCAGCAGTTTCTGCGAGGCGGCATTGCCCTCTGACTCCATGCGCCGGAGCATCTGCTCGTACAGCACCCGCTCGTGTGCGGCGTGCTGATCCAGCAACACCAGCCCTTTATCGGACTCAAGCACCACATAAAGTTTACCGACCACGCCAACGAGACGCAGCGGCACGTGCAGCAACGGCACCGGCGCTCCAACCGCTTGGCCGAGGGGACTTGGCAACGACGTCGCCCGCACCGGGTCTTGTTGCGGCGCAATTGATTGTGCTTGCCCAAACGAGGCCGGCGACGACTCGTCGCCAAGCTCCTGCTGCGTTGGTATCTCCGACGGCGAAGTGGGCGTCACATCCACCGCCTCGTATGCCGGCGGAGCCACAGAGGCCGGTTTCCGGCTGTGAAATGCTAACAGCGTTTCCTGAACGGCCTGCGTGAGCAGTCGCCGTACATCCCGCTCGTGATGGAACTTCACCTCGCGCTTGGCCGGGTGGATGTTGACGTCCACCTCACCCGGATCGATCTCGATGAACAGGCAGCAGAGTGGGAATTGTCCCTTCATCAGCGCGGTGTGGTAGCCCTCGATAAGGGCACGGTTAAGGCTGCGATTCTCGATCGGCCGGCGATTCACAAATAGGTGTTGGTTGGCCCGGGTCGAGCGCGACACACCCGGTGCGCCGATCAACCCCCAGGTGCGCATCGTCGTCTGGCCGTCCCATTGCAGGTCAATCCCGGGGTCGTCCGGGATCGCCTTGGCCACGCGGTAGTCGCCGCTGGAATCGACGTTCAACAGGCTTATACCATCGCCGTTCAGCGCCGCCATGCGCTCGCGCACGGCGGTGAGGTGCGATGCCGGGGTGTCGTCCACCCTGCACGGCGGCAGCTCCCACACCTTGCGCTGGTCGCTTGTGAACACAAACCCCACCGCCGGGTTGGCCAACGCCGCCAGCGTCAGAAAATGCTGGATGTGGCTGCGCTCAGTCTCCGGTGTGCGCAGGAACTTGCGCCGCGCCGGCAGGTTATAAAACAGCGAGCGCACTTCGATCGTCGTGCCGCCGGCGTGGCCGGCCGATTCCACCGCGCGAATCTTTCCGGCGTGAATGTCGATGCGCGTCCCCTCGCCCGTCTCGTTGCCGCTCGCGAGCGTGGTGAGTGCCATCCGGCTCACGCTGGCAATGCTGGGGATCGCCTCCCCGCGAAAGCCCATCGTGGTGATCGAGGCGAGGTCCTCCACCACTTGAATCTTGCTGGTCGCGTGCCGCTCAAGGCAAAGCAGCGCATCGTCACGGTTCATGCCGGAACCGTTATCGGCGACTCGGATGAGGCTACGGCCACCGGCCTGGATATCCACGCTGATGCGTGTGGGCCCGGCGTCGAGGGCGTTCTCGACCAGTTCCTTCACCACGCTGGCCGGTCGCTCCACCACCTCGCCGGCGGCGATCTGGTTGGCGACAATTTCTGGTAGGAGACGGACGGAACCCATGCTACACCGCCACTCTACGGGCAGCGCTTGGCCGCCCCAAGCGTTTTTGCTTTCAAAGACAGGGGTCGCAGATTGGTATGATTAAAGGAAAGCACTCAGCCGATGTTCAATTCGAACTTAAAAGCTGACAACTTTAAAAACTCAGCGCTTGGCCAAGCTGGCCAACTTTACGACCTGGTCGAGGTAGCGCTGGACGCTGTCACGCGGGCGCTTGGCCTGGGCCGACTTGAGTAGCGGCACCGCCTTTTCATACTGGCTGCGGCGCACCAAAAACTGCGCGTGGTTGATCTTCGCCCGCACCTCGAAATCGTCCAGTTGCTCGGCGCGCTGGTAGAACAACTCGGCCTTCTCGACGGCGTCGTTGCGCCCGTAATAGTCGGCCAAAAGCAGCAGCGACTCGCCATCCAGCGGATCCCTGTCAATGATCTGCTCGAGCGTCTTGATGGCCTTGGCTTCCTCGCCGTTGGCCAACTGCACGCGGGCTTCGAGTTGCAGGATTTTCAACCGGTCGGATTCGTTGAACTGGTCTTTGTGGATCGAGCGTATCTGCGCGAGCAGCGAGTTGCCGCGATCAAATTCCCCAACAGAGATGAGAATGTCCGCCGCGCGAATCGACGGGGCAACTTCCCTGCCCTTGTCTGCCGCAGCGGCATCGCGGTACGCCGCGAAGGCGAGGTCGTACGTGCCTTCGTTGATGTAAATATCGGCGAGTTGATTGAGCACCTTGGCGTCGGCCTTGCCCATGCGGCGGACAACCTCGTAGTTGGTGGCGGCTTTTTTGGATTGAGCCAAGCCAAGATAGGCGTTGGCCTGATGCAGCCAGTAGTCGGCGTTGTCCGGCTTTGCCTGGATCAGCTCGCCGAACAGCGTCACGCACTCGCCATACTTCTGCTGCTGCAACTCGCACTGGGCGATGCCGAGTTTCCAGTCTAGCTTGTCCGGTGAGAAAAGGGAGGCCTTGCGATAGGCCGCCTCGGCCGAGAGATATTTCTCGCCGATCAAGTGGCAGTAGCCGATGAGGCCATAAATGTTGCCGTCCTCACCGCCGAGCTCGAGCGTGCGCACCAGTTCCTTTTGCGCCTCCAAATGCTGGTTTAGCTGGATCAGTACCACGCCAAGGTTCATGTGGGCGCGCTGGAAGTCAGGGAACTTTATGATTGCCTGCCGGTATTGCACCACCGCCTTGGGGTAGTCGTTCGCCTGCACGTACAGGTTGGCCAAGGTGAAGTCCAGCGCCGCGCTCGACTCGGGAGTGATGGCCTCGATCAACATGACAATGGCCTGGGTGGGGTCGGCTTGAATCTGCGGGATCAACTTGTCGAACAGCTCTTTTTCTTCAGCGTTGATCTTCGGTTCCACCTCGGACTTGACGCCGTAGCTGGCCATGAACTTGTTAATAAACTCGGGGTCTTTCCAAAACTGCCTCGTCGAGGCAAAGCTGGGTTGCGCCTGGCCAAGCGAAGGTGCAAGTAGCCCAAGCGCCAGTAACAAACCAAGCGCACCGAGTCCTTTTTTGTTCGTGGGTTTCATCATTGCTTTCCGAAATAGAAGGGTTGAATTTTCCTGACGGCGACCTTTCTACCGTCTTTCATAGCCGGGCTGAATTTCCATTTCCGGATCACCCGAGTCACTTCCCGCTTGAATTCGTTGTGAGTAAACCGACGCACCTGATGATCCGTCACCCGGCCCTCCTCATCAATCACGATCGACAGATCCACCCTGCCTGAGACACGGTTCAACAGCAGCTTGGGGGGGTATTGCGGCAGGATCCGCACCAGCAGACGCGGCTCGCGATCCACTTCCGAGAGGTCAAATATTTTCATCTCCGCGATGGCATCGGTTGACACTTTCGGGTTCAAGCCGGCGTAGATGCCGACGCCGCCCGCGCCGGGATTAAGCGCGAGCTCGAGCTGGCTCAGGGTCAGCATCTGCTGCTCCTCCTGCAGCTCCGGTTTTTCCTCTTCTTCCTCCTCCTCGGGAGGCGGAGGAGGTGGCGGCGGAGGTGGTGGTGGTGGTGGAAGGGATACGTCCACCTTGACGAGAAGGTTTTTCGGGTTCGATCCGGAAAGTTTCTGCGTAAAAGGCAGGATCAGGAACAGGAGCAGCGAGATCAGCAGACCACCGGTCAAACCCCACAGGACTCCTGTGTTCCTTGTCTCAACCTGAAAAACCTTTCGCATGACGTGTGGCTACGGCAAATCGGCGGAGAGGCTGATACTCTTGGCACCACCGAGCTTGGATTCATCGATCACCCTCACCACCAAACCGGCGTTGGCACCCTCATCCACCTGGATGATAACCGGCATGTCCTCCTTGGTGGTCAGTCGACGGACGATCGCCCTCACGCCGTTCACTCCGATCTCCTTGCCGCCGTACACCACCTGCCCCTTGGTGGTCACGGCGATGAGAATGCTGTTTTTGTCTAGCTGCATCGCGGAGGCCGCCTCCGGCTTCTCGACCTCAACGCCGGTTTCCTCGACAAACACGGTGGTGACGATGAAGAAAATCAGCAGGATAAACACCATGTCGATCAGCGGCGAGATGTTGATGTCCATGGCCTCGTCGGCCCCCATGATGGATCGGCGTCCCCTCACGATCCCACCGCCTTTCGTTTGAACTGTTGCAGGGTCAAGCTTTCCAGCCGAACAAGAAACGCCTCGTACTCATCCTTGCGGCGCTTGATGGCGTAGGCCATGAAGTAGCCCGGCACGGCAATCAGCAGGCCCATCTCGGTGGTGATCAGCGCCTCGGAAATCCCGCTGGCCACCACGTCCACCAGCTTGCCGCCGCCCACCGAGAGGCCCTTGAACGTCACTAGCATGCCCATCACGGTTCCCAGCAACCCCAGAAGCGGTGCCATGGCCAAGAGGGTATTCAGAAAAACCAAACGCCGCTCGAAAAACGGCAGCCGGGAGGCGAACACCTCGGAGAAACGACTGTACACTTCGTCCAGCTTCCCCACTTCGTCCTGCGTGTAACGGATGATCTCGCCCACTTCCCCCTCGCTCTTCCCGGGTGTCCGCACCCAGTCGATCACCGTTTCATCGTCGAGATGCTTGTATCCGCGCTGCCGGAAGTTCAACAGCAGGCTCGTGGCCACGGTGTAAATCAACAGCGCCACCAACAGCAACGGCAACATCACCACCCCGCCGGATTGCCATGTTTCAACGATGTACTCGAGAGTGTCGGCCATCTATCAAAGTCAGTTCTTTACCGTCAAGCCGTTTATGAAACCGACCGCTGTCTGCTCCATGCTGGCCAGGATGCCCTTGGACTTGCGCGATAGCAGCGCAAACAGCAGCAGACATGGCACGGCGATGATCAGGCCGTACTCAGTGGTCACCAACGCCTCCGAAATGCCGGATGACAGGCGCTTCGGATCGCCGGTGCCGAAGACTGTGATCAACTTAAAAGTGTTGATCATACCGGTCACCGTACCGAGCAGGCCAAGCAGCGGCGACGTCGCCGCCACCAGCGAGATGAACTGCAGCATGCTCTCCAGCTTCGGCTTGGCATGCAGCATTTTCTCATAGAGAATTTCCTCGATCATTTCCTTGCTCTCCCCGGTGCTTTGAATCGCCGTCTCCAGCAGTTCGCCGGCGGGGCCCTTGATGCGCTTGGCCAGGGCCAGGGCTGAGGCCGAGTCGTTGTCGTTCACCCGGTCAAGGATCGATTGCAAATCGCCGGAACGCACCTGCTGTAGCCTGGCCAACTGCATCCACTTGATCAGCGCGACCAGGGCGGCCGCCAGGCCAAGCGCGAGCAGCGGCCAGATTACCACACCGCCCTTGTTGATGTGCTCCCACCACGTTTCCTCCACCTGCTTGATCTTGAGCGCGTTGCCCATCGTCGAGTCGAACGGCAACTGGCCGGTGCCGCTGCCAGTGACAGCAACGATCCCCGCCTGATAATCCGGGCCAATGTCGACAAGCGTCGCGTCTGTCGAGCCGCGCAACTGCTCGGCCAAGCCGGCCTTGCCGTCGTTTCCCGCGAACACCACCAGCGGGCCGATCACGGCAAACTTGCCCCGCTCAGCGACGCCCTCTGCGTTTAGCGCCGTGCCTTCGTAAATATGTCCGCCCAAGAGGTTACCCAACCGGTCGAGCCCCGCCTGCACGACGATAAGCTGCTTGGTGAACACCGACTCGGCCGGGCTGGATGGATTATCATTGGTCTCACGAGCCGTCCTGACGATGGCTTGGTACTGCTCCTTCTCGCTGGCATGGATGCGCGTTTCAAAACGCCGAATGTACTCCTCAAGCAGCGTCTTGCGCAGGTAGTCGTTTTGATCTGTGAACCCCTTCTCCTCCGCCTTGAGCTTGCCCATGTCCACCGACTTGCGGTCCTGCAGGCGCTTGGCCTCCGTGTCCTCACGCCGCTTGGCAATGACCTCGCTCTCGAGCGTGTTCAACTCGCGGGCCAGCGGGATTTTTTCATCAGCTATTTTTTTCTCCAGCGCGCTCAACTCGGCCAACGCCTTGTCCAGGTCCGACTTGGCCGAAGCCGCCGCCGCCTCAAAAGTCTGCGCTTGGCCAAGCGCAACTGAGCAAAGAAGCAAGATGGCCAGTGTGAATTGTCTTATCATCCTGATTCCCTACTTGATGTTCACCGGGACCGGGACAAATTCCGCGCTCCGCTCGTTCTCGTAAATATCGATGACCTTGCGAATCGTCGAGCCAAGCTCGGGCTTCTCCTCCCACGTCCAGTCCGTCTCACCCGGCACTCCGACACCGGCAAACGAGCCTCCCTGATCCGCATAATAGGCATGCCCAAGCCCGAGGTAGAGCGCCTGCACCTGCCGATCTTTCCCTTCAGCATCCTTCCGCACCTCGATCGCCAGTGTGATGGCAGAGTTGAATCGATCCGCCTCATTGAGCATAGCCACCACGTTCTGCATTCGCTCAGCGGCGGATCGGCCGCGAAGATCCTTCTTCTCCAGCGGGATGCGTGAGCGGACGTTAGAAGTGCGATCCTTCAGCGGATCGGGGAAAAGAGCCATCAGCGCCAGCGCCTGACGCTCCATCCCCCACAGGGCGGCGTCCACCACCTTGTTGGCCTTTTTCAAATCCTCCAGGCTCAGGGTGATCCGTTTTTTCTCGGCATCGGACTCCGAATCCACCTGCTCACTTTTCTCGATCGCCTCCTTGAGCAGGTCAATTTCCCTCTGCAACAGGCCAACCGTCTGGCCGATACTTTCCCGCTCCACACGCCAGTCGGCATCCCTCCTGGCGATGAGTTGTCGCGTCTGCACCCATTTCTCAATGTGGGTGCGGGCTTCCACGAACTTGGAGCCCTGAGCGAAGACGGATCCTGATGTCAGGCAAAATGCAAGCGATGCTGACAAAAGTGCCCCAAACGTTAGGCGATTCATATTTTGTACTGGATCTGGTTACCAGAAATCAACGCCAAAAGAATGGCAAGGAGCGCTTAATGGCTCAGCCGGTAAAGTGGCGCGCAGGTGAAACTGGCAAAACACTTCAACGGACGCAAGGCCCAATAACAGGAAAACAAAAAAATGAGCGGGACGTGAATGGGACAACCCGATAACCAAGAATCGGACGCAAATTATATTATATAATCCGGCAAGAATTAAACTTTAAATTCTTGTCTCAACCAGAAACCGAGAACCGGGCAAAGAAAAACCCCGGCAATGAAAGGCGATGGTTTATTCGAAAGCTCCGAAATCAAATCGGCTTGTATTTCTTGTGGCGGTATCGCTCGTGTACCCACCTAAAATCGATGTTCTTCGCGGTACCTCCTGACCAATAAAAACTATTTTTCCCCTGTGAAGAATCACGGCCGGCCTTGAGTGTGGCTGCATCTTTCCAGGTGTGGTTCACGGCATGGCCATCGGCAAAACTGAATGAACTGTCGTTCCCATGTGCCACGGCAAACGGATCCACCCAGCCGGTCGGGACGTTGATCACCCAGGTGCCCAGATTTTCATTGCGTGGATCCTGTTCCTCAACAAAGACCATCGACATAGCTGTGTTACGAATTTCAGTCATCTTTGTGAAATAAGGCTGTGAGCCACCCGTTGCACTCGATCCCTGCCATCCGCCTCCGTTCATCGGGTTCGCCTTGGAGTAACTCACCCAAGCCCAGAGGTTCAAGTTGCGACCCTGCTTAGCGCGTTGATCTCCCGGGCAGTGATACACCCCCGCGCTGGGACAATACTGCCACATCGGACTGGCCATCAACCCGGCTTTTGCACCCTCTTCTTTTTTCTGAAGGGCACTCGCTCCCTTGGAATAACCATCTTTCGGGCGCATAGCACCCCTCCAAAAACCACCGCGCCCCATCCCGGCACTGGGGATGATATCGCCCTTCAAATTGGCTGGGCTCATCACCGGAGACGACTCCTTGTGGTCATCAGAAAACATCACGAAGCCCAGCCCCAACTGCTTCTGGTTGTTCAAGCAGTTGGCACCAAGAGCCTTGCCCTTGGCCTTGCCCAAAGCTGGTAACAGCATCCCCGCTAAAATGGCGATGATGGCAATCACCACCAGCAACTCAATCAGCGTAAACGCTTTTGAATACGTATAATTTGTTTTCATTTAAAAAAGGTAGAAGAAAAGAATACCTACATGACCAAGCGTGACAAGCCCTTTCCCCTCCCCTTGGCCAAGTACATGTGCGTTCCATCCCCGCCGCACGCGATTGGCAAAGCGTTCTCAACATTTATGGGGTATCGGTTTTCGAGGCACCCTCTTGGATCACGGTTCTATGCACCCCTTTATATAGGGTTCTTGAATCCGTTTCCCCTTTTTAAAGCAGCAGGAATCGCATCACTCCACGGCGCTTGGGCGCGCTTGGCCAACCGCTAATCAAAGCCACTTTGAACTAAGGAGTCTGTCTACTGTCTTTGACTGCGGGCTGCAAATCGCGCTCGACACAAAAAAGAGGCCGGGCACTTGGCCCGGCCTCTGGTGTGTGTTCTCTTTTGGTTATTCAACCAAATTACTCTGTCACGGCTCGTCCGTACTGCTGCGCCTGGTCTGACGGGATCGTCAGCGGGCTTGGTGCATCCACATTCTCCCAAGGACCATTCACCGTCGGCGCCGACTGTAGTGTGCCTTCAAATGTGATCGTCACCGTGCCGTCTCCGTTGTTCACAACGCTTAGCGCCGGTCCATCTCCACCGCCACCACCGCCGGCAGTCCCGAGCAGTTCGATCTCAGCAATCTGCATACAGCAGGTGCTCGCTCCCGCTGTTGTCGGGAAGCTCAACTCATAGGTCGTGTAGGCCACATCATTTGCGAAGGATACCTCTTGGCGCTCGAAACGAGCTCCAAAGGCTGGAACATCTCCCGAGGCTATCTCGGTAAAGGTTGCCCCGCCGTCATTGGATCCCGACAACACAAAGGTCGCTGGGTCCCTATCCGGCGCATCATTGGCCGATGTCAGCCCCAAACCGCTCACCACTCCACCTCCGGTGGTTATGGTCAAGCCAGATGGGCTGTCATTTGCTCCATCAAAGTTCAGGTACTTCGTTGACGAGTCGTTATCGATCGCAAATCCGGCATGCTCACCAGCCGGGTGATTATCCGAACTCGGCACAACCGCGTCACCGGCAGCGCTGATGTCAACTGGCCCTTCAACTACCGGTACCCATGGTGAGAGATAATCTCCACTGATCGGCAGCGCATCTGGAACAATCGCGTCGCCCGTGGTCCACGCCACTGCAACGTTGTCTCCTCCGCCACCTTCCTTGTTCAGAATCTCGATGTAGTAGGCCTTGCCTGCTTCCAACGAAATGAACTCAGAGGTTGCTTCGTCTCCTACCGCCTGATACGCGCGGATCGGCTGCCAACCTGTCTCCTTCGCAATCAACACTCGATTGGAGGGACTCTCATCCGTGCTCAACCACAACTGCGAGTTGTCATCCGACGCTATGGCAAACTGATAGTCACCAGTAGCTGGCGGATGTAGGAAACCGATCATCTGAACACCGTAGTTGTCCTCCACGTTACCTTCCGGCTTCGTGTTGATATCTCCAGTCTGCGGCCACTCAATGTAACTCACACTCTCCTCAAAATCAGGAGAATCTGGAAACTTGGAACTAGTAACGAGGTCGTTGAATCCTCCACTGATACCTTGGTACTGACGCACCGAGATGCTTCCTGCCGCCGTGGCGGGTGCCTTCGTGCCCAGTGTGTAGAGCTCCCATACCGGGATCGTGAAGGTCGTCTCAAGCGTCGTCGTCTCGCCTGCGCTATCCTTAAAGGTCGCGCTGACTGTGTGCTCGGTACCCGCTTCAATCGCTCCAGTGCCTGCAGAGATCGAGTAAGTCTTACCCGACTGCGTCACACCAGAGAACTGTTTGCTCCATGTACCCTCAGATGCCGTTGATTCCAACGCGGCACCACCCAGCGAGATCACCACCGAGGCGGCGTCCAGTGTTGTGGCTCCATCTGTCACGTTCAACGTCACTGTCGCCTTAGGATCCATCGAGTTGCCTTCGGCAACACTCACCGACGAACTCAGTGCCGACAGAGCCGGTACCGTCACTTTGCCGGCGAAGTACATGCCAGGGATCCCTTCCTGATTTCCGGCCGGGACACTGTCTATATCCTCACTCGGCATGCGCCAGCCAACTGTCATCCAGTCGCCTCCACCGCCCTCCTTCAGGATTGCCTCCATGTAGTACTGCTGTCCTTTCACCAGATCCACCGTGCCCGAAAGGCCTCCGTCGTCCAGCGTGAAGTTTTTGCAGCAACCGTCCTCATGGGCCACCTGAACCGCGTTGGCCGGATCCGTATCGGTGCTGAGCCTCAATACGCTAGCGTCATCACTGGCAAGGTAGAACCGGTAGGTACCGCTCTCAGGCGCCGTCAGGATGCCGCTCATCCGACCACCGTAGTTGTCACGGCCATTACCATCAAACCCGCCGGCCAACGCTGTGCGCGTGTTCCAACTCGATGCAAACGTCGCCCCATCCGGTGAATCGGGGTAGCGCGCATCGTTGATCAGGTTGTCAAGGTGTTCCGGGAGATGGCCACCAATGCCGTCCCACCACTCCCATGCGACATGATTATCAAATGTGATTGTTCCATCTCCATTGTTAACCGGACGATCCGGCACGCTGATGCTCCAAGCCTTTGAAACCCCATTGTATGAAACATTGGCCGTCGCCGTTCCACTGGCCAATCCGGTCGCCGTACCTGTGATCGTGATCGTGGTCCCGTCGGTTGACACCTCGGTGGCAACGTCCTGACCGTTCACGCTCAACTGTGCACCTGTCGCGTCGTCTGCCCTCTTGTAGAGAGTGACAGAGAGCTGCGCTGAACCGTCTGCAGTAGCCGTGTCAGGCGACGCAGAAACAAAGATCGGATGAGTCGGCGCCGCAGGAAGGATGCTCCTGTCACCCTCGGCCAGGGCAATGATCTGATCCTCGTCCAGCGCGGAGGCAAACACCGCGAAGTCGTCAATGACACCCCGCAGACTGTTGTTGCCATTCTGGTCACCACCAATGTTCAGGAAGTTGATGTCGGTCGGCAATGGATTGGTGTTATCTCCATCATGGAAGAGCTCACCATCAATCCAGATCTCCTTCGCGTCCTCGTTCTTGATGAAGACGTAGTGATGCCACGTATCGAGCATCTCATCCGTCTCGACGTCACCGTCAACCCATCCACCGATGTCGGCGGCGTTCGCGTTGATCCGCTGTGTGCCGCCATCGCAACAACCGGCTGTGTCCCAGTAAATCTCGCCGTTGCTCCACGGTACGTGGGCCTGCATCGCACGACCCGGTTCCGCCCAGAAACTAGACGTGCTCGGGATCGAGTAGTTCTTCTGCCAGAACGCCACCGTCACCGTGTTCACAGATGAAGCAATGTTCAAAAACTCACCAGCGGCAACATGCACATGCTGGTTGCCTCCAGCGGTGAAGTCCATCGCCATTCCATCATGCGCGTCATCGGTAAATGCTGCGTCGTTGCGCAGTTCACCCACCAACCCGTACACACTGTCGATCGTTGTTCCACTTCCCATGTCCAGGTTGAAATCCCAGAACCCTATCGGGTTGGGGCCATCACCAAGTTCATCATGACCAAAGTAGCTCCACGATTTACTCTCTCCATTCCAGGACAGCGTCACGTTAACCATTCCCTTCGCTCCTCCCGGATTGGCTGTGATCGTCGTGGTGCCCCCATCAGTCGCCAGCGTGTGATCTACCACAGCACCATTGACCGAGACTGACACTTCCGTAAAGGCCACTCCACGGTTATTGAACGTCGCCGAAATGCTCGCTGTATCTGCAATCGCCGCCCCAGAGGGTCCGTTCGAGTTCAGGATCGGTGTACGCGGACCGTCCAGTACTGAGGAGTACGGCGAGAGGTAATCACTTGAAATCGGCAGCGCACCAGGCTCAGGGGCTGACGGACCATCTTCGGGCAGGCTCCACGCCACCGCCAGGTTGTCTCCGCCGCCGCCTTCATTCACAAAGGCCTCAATGAAGTACACCTGACCCGCTTCCAGGAAGATCTCCGACGAGGTCGTCTCCGCCCGGTAGTCCCGTACTGGCTGCCAACCACCCTGGCTGGCTATCAACTTCGCGTTGGCCGGACTCTCGTCGGTCGACAACCACAACTGCCCGTTGTCGTCGCACGCCAGTGCAAAGATATACTCACCGGTCTCCGGCGGGTAAATGTAGCCCATCATGTGCGTACCGTAGTTGTCACGAACGTTCCCTGCCGGTGGCACCTCAATGTCTCCACTGGCTGGCCACTCAAAGTAAGTCCCCAACGTGCTCACATCCGGTGAATCCGGGAAATTGGCAGCACCCATGAGTTGGGCAATGCTAGTCCCACCTACACCGTGATACTCGCGAATACTGATCAAACCCTCCGGCTCGGCCGGCACATCACCCGAACGGGCGTACAATCCCGGCACTTCGAAACTCCACTCGGTCGCACGGGTAATCCCGTTGGATTCCTCAAACGACAAAGAAGCCGTGTGCGCTCCCACCGGAAGCGAATCCGGCGAGTAGCTGATCGTCACGATGTCTCCACTCTTGGAGACACTCGCGTCAACCGCTTCGCCGTTCAGGCTCAACACCACCGTGTCCTGCTTGACCGTCGTGTCCTCATTCTGAACCGTAACTACTACCTCAGAACTCTTGACCATCGTGTCTCCGGGGGTCGGCGATACCGACAACACCTTCGCACGACCAGTCGTTGCTCGTACCGTCGTGCTCTCATCCACAACCGCACCCTTGATCGTGTAGGCCTTGATCGAGCCCTCCACATCCGGGTCGTTGATCAGCGTCTTCTCGCCGTTCACATATGAGAATATCTCAATGTTGGCTCCACCGCCGCCTTCCCACCACGCCACGCGATAGGGATACAGTCCCGGCTTGTCCACAAAGATCTCAAAGTTCGTGTCCGAAGCTCCCCGGCCTCCATTAAACATGCCGACCGTCTGCGCCAGTAGATCACCAAAGTTGGCTCCAAACGATGCGTTGAACCCGTCATCCGAGTTCACTCCAAACTTGTACGCACCACGTTCCAACTCCAGCAGCGCGATGTACTCAGAGGCGATACCGTCGGTCGAGTCACCCCAGCCAGGGATGCCTGTAATTGGCTCGTCCTCGTATCCGTTGTCCGCGTTGAAGTTGCCCACCGCACCCGGTGCATCCTGGTTCTGGTTCACCACCTGAACAATCTCAGGATAGTAGCTCCAGCCCTCAAACGAATCCATGTCCGCCTCGTTCAGGTACTGCTCCTCCGTGTCCACATCGATGTAACCACCGTTAATCTGTTTCTCAGCGTTTACCCACTGATTGCCGTGCAGTTCGCCCACGTCCATCTGCCCCACCGAGATCTGCGTCGCGTAAACCAGGAATCCTGACTCACCCTTCATCGAGTCCGGCAGCGCTACAGTGGTATCAATCGATGTGTAAGGCTTGACCGTGAATTCCTTCTCCAGCTTCGTGCTGTTTCCGTTTGTATCCGTCACAGACACTTTTACGATATGTACTGAGTCCGCGGCCAGCAGTTCTGCCGACTCATACGAGACTGCCGTCACCCCTTCGGCCTTCGACTTTGTCACATCGACATCCGCCCCGTCAAAGTTCACCGCGATGCTCTCTGGATCCACAGTGGCTCCATCAACATCCTTTACCTGAAAACTAAACCCAACTGCATTGGACACCATTCCGGCCAACCTGGGTTTCGGAATCGCTCCTCCTGCAGAAATAGTAACGAGAGCCTTGCCGTCCCCACCATTCCAGATCGAGGCAATCTCATCCTCCGTGATCGGGCGATCCCATACTCCGACATCGTCTATCATGCCGTGCCAGGTCCTGCCCCGTGCATCGGGGTTATCCCCTATCATCATCGGGAAATCATTGCTTTCAATGCTGGGTGCGCCTGCGGTTCCTTCAATCTCTCCATCAACATAAAAACGCACCTCGCCGCCGTCCGGATCGCTCACCAATACAATGTGGTGAATCGCCCCATCACTGACATCGGTAGTGCCCTGTGAGACATCTCCGCTGCCTCCGTTGGCTGTAAAGACACTCTCTCCACCACGACGGTGCACGCGCCACCTGTTGCCTTCGCCCTTGGCAATCAACGCCTGCCAGCTCTTGCCGAAGGAATCAACAGTGAACCAAGCCGAGATTGAAAAGCCGGTGCCATCCTGAAAATCAAACATCTCCTCGTTCTCAACCGGTGTCTCTACAAACTGGTCGACACCGTCAAGGGCGATGCCTTGTCCAAACTGCCCATCAGCGTAGGAAATCTCTTCACCACCCTGACCGGTACCGTGACTGTCACCAACGGCGTCATCCAGATCGCCGTCGAATGGCCAGTAGGCTATCAAACCAGGTACTGTCTCGACTGGTCCACCGCTTCCTTCCTCAAGAACGATCTTAAAGTTGTCGATGAATTGATTGGCATTGGCTCCGCCTGTCCGTCCCCCGATGGCGATCCGTGCATTTTCAATGGACTCGAAGTCCGGAATGTTGACTGCGTCATGAATTAATTCGCCATTGTAGGAAATCGTAAGGTCTCCGTCAGGAGTCAGCTCCATTTCCACCGGCCACCAACCTTCGGTATCCAATGTGGATTCGTCCTGAGTCCCCATCGGCACGGTAGCCACTATCTCTTTCCCCCATTTTATGTCGATCGCGGGTCCTTCCGCAGCGCCATTATCCCAGTTGTCGAAACAGATTATCAGCTTTGAACCTCCTGCCCCAGGACCCTCCTCGCCGAATGCCTCAACCGCATCAAAATCATCGGAAATCGACATGCTCAGACCATCGGCCTGGGTGTCCGTTCCACCGTCAATCAAAATGTCGAAAGTTATTTTGAATTTATCGACTGTTCCGATGTCCTCACTGAGCCATCCACCTAATTGACTATTTTCAGCTCGCGTTATAACCAAAGCCCCGCTGTCATCAACTCCTTCGTCCTCACTGTGCTCTGCACTCCCGGCTACCTCTGATCCGTCCGGCAAGCCACCGTTGAAATCCCATGTCACACTTCTTTCCACTGCGACTACAGGTGCCAACTGGACACCATTGATCGGTGCACGAATGCCCTCAATATCCTCTGTCGAGGCAACAAGAACAATATTCCTCGCACTCAGACCAGAGAATACCATGTGGGTGCCTTCATCAGCGTGATCCACCCCAGGATCCTCAACATATTCAGTCGGGTTCCTTGGCGAATCACCTACCTTTTTCTTGGCCAAAACGTTGCCTTCCGAGTCCTCGATCCAGTAATGACCACCCCGAATAGCTGGTGGCATCTGGTGAGAAGCCACTCCGCCCAAGGCATACACAATCACGTCGTAGCTCGGCAGTCTGCCGGTATACCGCTAATCGCAACAGTTATCTTAGAGGAATTATTCGTGTCCAGGTAGCCGGTCATCATCGTCTTGTCTCCACCGTCTTCGAATTCGATGTTTTCCTCGCCCCACCCGGTCGATGACCATAAGTTTACACTGGACCACTCTACCGTGATCCCCGTTGAAGATCCGTCGTTTGCTACAACCTCATCAGAGCTTCCAGTCGCACCTGCCAAACTGTTCCAGTTCTGCTGAGCGAAGCCCGGCAGACCGGCCTTGGCCTCTGCTTCCATTGTGCCTCCGTTGCTGCCATCCGGCGCGTCTGCTCCAAAGTTCAGACCCACGGTTCGGAGCGTAGCATTTTGGGCGGGGATTCCACCACTGTTCAACGAACCTACCTCATCCGCACTAAGGGCGCGGTCCCATATGGCGATATCGTCAAGCATGCCGTTCCAGTTCTCATTGGCTTGGTCCCCGCCGAAGTAGAATGGCTGCGGATTTTGGAGTTCACTTGTAAAAGTGCTAGATTCATCCTCTGTGCCATTAGTATAGTGGGTAAATGTGTCCCCTGTCTTGACCACCACATGGTGAATCCACTCTCCCTCACTATTGGCCAGATCATCGAATTCGCAGTTCTGTCCACCGCCATCTAGATGAAACTCAAACTTGGTCGGTGTGAACTTGATGAACTCGCGAGGCGCGAAGTCGACGCCTTCGGGGCCGTAGCGATTACCCAAAACAACATCGTTTGGGCCATTACCACCTGCTTGGTTAATCCAAACTGACCAGGTAAAGTCGTTATCTTGGGTCATCTGGGGAATCGTTTCCGCTCCTGCATCTGCGTATGCGTCAACCCCATCAAAGGAGAGAACTACTCCCCTGTCGGGATCATCGACCCACTCCACCCCGTTGTAGAGCTCCGCATCCTCTCCTCCAGCCGAATTGGCGGCGGTGGTCCCGTCGCCTTCATCAAGCGGCCAGTAACCTATTAAGCCGTCACTGAGTTGTGCATTCACGCTGGCGATGCCAACGAACATAAATGCCGTCAACATTCCCGCTGCGATAAAGCGACGGGCCGTCATTAGTTTCTTAATCATGGTTTGGTTATAGTTTGGGGTTGGTTTAGGTTTAATAAGTTAACTTCTAAAAAATAAAAATCACAGGTTGTCTGTATATTAACTTTTTCAAAAAAATATAATTTTTCCTCTAAGTTTAGAATAACTAGTACGTTGTAAGAAAGTTAAATATCTAAAAGCAGGATTTGTCGCAAGCATTTTTTTTGAATAAAATTTATTTACATGTTTTTTAGTGGTTTTTCTTAAAAACCATCAAATGTTTAGCCGCCTCACAGTAGGTATTTAGAATTTGCCCTATGCCGACGCCCAATCTGGCCAAGCTCAATTTGCACGAGGTGAGGATTCCCAAGGGTTTTGAGCTTGCGAGACTCCCTTTTGGCCAAAGCGGGACATAGAACTAAAGTGACACCCATGGCCAAGTCGGCGACTGCGCTGAGTAAAACGCCACCGTCGGTAACTTCAACGGTCGTATCCATTGCGGCTCCCTTTACTGCAGTAAAAGCCGTCTTGAGGCCTAAATCAGGCCCAATGGATTTAAAAATTTTGGAAAAAAGGAGAGCCTTCTGATCTGCCCATCTCAACTCCACAGCGAAAACCAAGAACCTACAGGTCAAGGAGTCTCTACCAAGGCCACACGAAACCCCACGAAGTTGATGCTCATGCCCGGCTCCATCATGAATCGCGAACTGCTCCGTGCGAACTTGGCCTCATGATACCAACCTCCGCCCTTAAACACCCGGTGTTTCCCCCCCGGTGGCCCTGAGGGATCCACCAGTTGCTCTGCCTTGGGATGTGGGGCGAACCAATCCACAACCCATTCCCATACATTGCCGTGCATGTCATACAAGCCATTGGCATTCGGTTTTTTCTGGCCCACCGGGTTGGTTTTGTCGTCGGCATTCTCAGCGGACCAGGCGTGAGCGTCGGCGTCCGCCTCCGAGTCGCCAAATGAAAACGCGGTTGTGGCCCCGGCCAGGCAGGCGTATTCCCACTCCGCCTCAGTCGGAAGCCGATAGATCATATTGGTCGCAATGCGCCCCTCCTTTCGGTCACCCTTGGTGAGCGCCTTGCAGAACGCCAC
Source organism: uncultured Verrucomicrobiae bacterium (assembly GCA_937770485.1). Lineage (GTDB taxonomy): Bacteria > Verrucomicrobiota > Verrucomicrobiia > Limisphaerales > UBA1096 > UBA1096. The sequence goes on from CALJHX010000010.1 coordinate 75,375, forward strand.
CGCCTGCTCAAAACTGACCTTGTCCACCGGCAGGGTTTCGCCCTTAAAAAAACTGGGGTTACTGCCCATAAACAACTCGAACTCCAGCTGAGTGACCTCGTGGGTCCCCATCCAGAATCCCCGCGTGATGCTGACCTGTTGACGAGCATCTGTCACTCGGATGAACTGGCCCGGCTTGAATTCACTCATGCTGATCGAAGGGTTGAACACCACCGGTTTGGGTGCAACCGGTGCCGGCGGCGGCGCTTGACCGCCATCGCAACCCGCCATGAAAAAAGCGGATACAACCAGTGCACCCTTGGAAATTGCGGCATAAAAATTGACTGTGTCTTGGTTACGGCACCACATAATCATCTTTGTTTGTGAGCAAAGAAATAAACTGCCACCCCCCATCCGGCCACTCTATTTTGAGGAAAACGGGGCTCTGCGCGAACAAAAACCTGCGCCCGGCAAGCGCTTGGCCAAGCAGACGTTATCGGTAATGATGGATCGTATGCCGTGTTCCCTCGCTATGCCGATCCACACCAACGATTGGTGTCACCACGATGTCGAAGCGCTTGTCCCAATTGAAATCCGCCGCCGAAGGGTGCCGGATTCTCGTCCTTGATTGGGCGACAAAAAAAGTCCGGCTTGAACCGGACTCTCATGGGCTAGCTTGGTCAGCTTAAAATAATTTATGCTATCGCCGGCCGTACGGAACCGTGGCGCGCGGGCCGAGCCAGTTCTTCTTGACGGCGGTGGTCTTGGGATCATTCCCAAACTTACTAAAGACAACCTGCTTGGCCTCAGAATGGCCATCGGCAAAAGAGAAGGTCGCCAAGCCGTTGTGGCTGGAGGCAATCTGGTCACCGGTACCGTGGTCTGGGTAGACGTGAAACCATCCGTCGTTGAGCGTACGTGGTTCCTCGTCGAGCATCACGTAGGTTTCGCTCGGGTTGGGGATATCACCCATCAACAGGAACTGGCGCCAGCCCGGCGCAAGAGCGTTCTGCGGACCGGGCGCATTCAATACGCCAGCGTCCCCGATGAAACAGTTCATGGCGTAGCTGCGCACCCTGGCCTTCCAGCCGGCCGCTCGCTGCTTAGAGGTGAGGAACTTGTCGGAAGGGCACTTGTAGATACCAGATGACTTGCCCGTATAGGGGGAGAGCAGTGCCTCCTTGATGAACATTATGTTGGTGTTGTCCTTGGAGAGGAAATGATCCATCACGTTGTTCACCCAGTTCTGGCGCTTGGCCATTGTCTCACCGATGCCGTGGTTACTGACTAACTTGCCTTGATAATCGTCCGGGTACATCATCCACGCCAGCATCAACTGGCGGGTGTTGACAAGACAGCTCTGCTGTTTGGCCTTCTCCTTGGCCTTGGCCAAGGCCGGTAACAGCATGCCAGCCAGAATCGCAATAATTGCGATAACCACCAACAACTCGATCAGTGTAAACGCCTTAAATGAGGACTTTTCTGAATGCGGGTTAGCTTTCATACGTGTGTTTGTAAATTTCTCAATTCAAAAAATCAAGCAAAAATCATGTTAAATTTCAGCGTGTGACGCGGTAGAATCCCTGACCTCCCGCCGAAGTGACTTTGGCCGGGCTGCTGCCGCTGACAGGTGCCCAAGGGCCGTTCACGTTGGCGGCTGTTTCCAGTTGGCCGTCGCCATCCCAAGTGATTGTGACGTTGTTGTCTGCCTGTGAAATAGCAAGGATAGCCGGCTCGGGCGGCGTGTTATCCTTGGCCTCAAGCGAGTAAACTTCAGCCCGCGTGATGTGCGCAAGCTTCGAGCCCCAAGTGGTTACCCCGTATCGGTTTCCGGCTGTCACCTCCTGGTCGCTCCAGTGCATTTCAGCCGACTGAGCTCCCTTTTTGATCTCGGTGGGTGTTGCGGGGAAATAGCTGTTACGCCACTGGTTCCAGACGTACAGCGGCTCATGCCCATTGATGACGAGGTGGTAGTTGCCGTTCTCAGACGTGAATGCAACGTCAAAGGGCCTGCCTCGCATATATGAGAAGGAGCGGTCACCCGTGATGATATCGTGCCATGTGCCGTCGATCTTCCTACTGACATTGATGCCCCGCGGCAACGTGGAGCCCCCTTCAAGCGCCATGTCCTTGGTGTTTACGAAAATGACCCGGGCGAAGTTGTTCTCGTCCTTGTAATCGTAAACAAAACCCATCCCGTCGATGGCGGTGAGATTATCGGTTGCGCTGAATGACTGGAAGCCAAACTCGAGTAGGAAGTTCTCACTTTCAATCGCCGGCCCAATGAAAAGAGCCCCGTCGGCATCTGCTTTCAGGATGCTCTTGTTAGTGGGACTGGAGGTGTACACGTTATTCATCTGGAAGAAACCACCATGGGCGCTGGATACCCAACCCCCGGCCAATGCCCCTCCCTTGGCGGGATCGGTCCATCCCTTAGGGAGTAGTGTCTGGTTGTCATGACCGTTCCATGCATCCTCAAACACGACCTTGTTTCCTACAGTGACGGTTACGTCCCTAAATAAGGCCCCTGAACCGACTGGAATATAGTCAGTGACCGTTGTAGTGGCAGTGGAACCCTGACGAGCAAAACCAACCCCTGCTCGCCCCGATGCCAAGCTGTCATCCTTGAACGACGCAATCTCGGAGTAATCAGAGTCAAAGTCTTCCAGGTCGATTGGGTCGAACGGGACGGCTTCCACCGTGAACGCGTTGCCCTTGGCTGTAACCTTTAGCTTGATCATTTTCAGCACGTCATCCTCCGGGTCAGGAGTCAAATAGTTCTCGTTCCACTCGTCATATTCGTCGATCAAGGTATACACCCCATTGACCCTCTTCTGAATGCTCAACCCGACCTGCGGCCAGGCAGCACCGGCGTCGTTTCCTGACAGTGAAACACGATACCAGTTTTCCTCATTCTGATAACGGAAATAGAGACAGCTTGTGTTCAAGTCCCCGACCACAACCGTAGCTTCGTAGGTGCCGTCCTTCCAATCCTCCTCCCAGACCGAATCCTTCAGGATGATCTTTTGCCCCTCCCAGTCGGTATATTCATTATCCTCAGAGGCTCCAACGAAGGTGCCGCTATTCTCCCAGATGCCCTTAAATCCATCACCAAAATCAGCCAAACTCATTCGGCCAGCGGTGAAAGGATTCGATACACTCGTGTTCTCCCAGTTGGATGGGACCGCGTACAACAGCACCTCTGCTGACCCGGGATTAGTGCGGCGGCGATATTCGTCGATGTTGCTCACACCATCACCGTCACTGTCATCGTCCGCCTTGCCTGCCAGGTCACCGATGTATTTCTTCTCCCAGTCATCATCCATCCCATCACGGTCCGAGTCCGGGCGAAAGACCGCCGTCAGGTTTAGTGGCTGATTAGTGTAAACTGTCAGTTTTTTATTCTTACTACTCACGCTCCCATACCAACCGTCAAACATGTGACCGGTACTGGGCAGTGCATTGACGACCAGCTTGGTGCCCTCCTTGTACCACTTGGTACTTCCACCACTGAACTTCCCGCCGCCATCCGCTTCGATGTTGACCTTGACCTCGGTTTTCCAATTCCATGTGAGCGAAGAGGCCTGCTTGATGACAAAGTTTAACCTCGGGTTCCCCGGTAAAAACCAGATCCCACCCTTTGGAGCGGAGCCTGTACCACTCCACCCGGTCACCTTCCGCCGATAACCCGGAATATCCTCGATAGGACTCTGGACCGTCGCGACAACCTTTGACCCTGGTTCAAAGTTGCTCAGGCCAGCGGCAGGACTGGGTTTACCGAAGTCGCTGAACGTCTCGAACGGAATGCCGGAGATCTCCTCCACCTTGATGTGGTGAATGTCCAGCAAACGCTGGGAGAAACTGAAAAAACCGACCTTCCCAGAATCCACACCCGTGATCTCTATAGGGCCATAGTTAAACACCTTCGCCGCCCCGTTCGGGTCGCTTACGATGGTGAACTCCACCTGGTTCCCCGAGACTGTCAGAGAGAGATCAAAAGTGCTCTTGTCAGCCTGACCGCTGGGGACGAATTTCTTCGTTGAAAACGCGGCTCCTTTTTCCCAGAACACTTCGGACCATTCACCGTTGACAACTTTCTGGATGGACACGCCCTGACGCGGCAAGCCGTCGCCGGGATTCCGACTCGAAAAGGAAAGCCGATAAAAATTCTCCGGATCCTTGTACCGAAAAACCACCCCATGCCCATTGACCCAGCATCCTGTGAAGGCGCAGTGGGGATAGGGATGAAGCTTTGTCGAAATGCGGTAGTCCTTCCACTTCGCATCCCCTGTCACCAGCATGCCTGAAGTCCAGTCGATGTTGCTGTTATAGTCTTCATCAGCTACCTCGATTTCGAGGCCGATCAGGCCGCTATTACTCGATTCACTTAAAATGCCCCCTGCCGATGAATCGCTGGTCACGCCAACGCTCCACAGCGGGTAACCATCATTCCCTCCCTCCAGCACATCATTTTCATCGCTATTCAGGGGAATCACTTCTTCCCACCCATCCAGCGGGTTGGGAATTGTGACTGACTTCCCGAGTACCGAGATATCGCTGAAGTGGGATCCGGAAGGGATTCCTCCGCTCTGCTCCCAACTGGCCAGACCTACGTTGCCGACCGCTTCCTCGGCGATTGTAAGGTTGTTGACCAGTTCATACTCGGTCCCGTCCTCCTCGGGGTCATCCACCACGGTAATGGTTAATTTCTTTCCACTAGCCTTAATCGTTACTTCAAACGGATAACCCTGCATGTACATGAACTCCGGATCCCAATCATCAGTGTAATCGTCCCCAGCCAAGCGGACGCCTTTACCGTTCACAACGTGTTCCAGCAACCAGCCCTCACCCGGGAATGTGTTGCGCTCCGGTTGCGAGGCAAACATGATTCGGTAAAAGTTCGACGAATCCTTGTAGCCAAACACCAGTCCGATGCCATCGTCATCTCCGCTTAGCAACAGGGCTTTGTAGCTGAAATCCGCCCCGGTCTTGGCGTCGTTGATCAACATACCTGCCGTGTCAGCGGCCTTGACGTTGCTGTTCTCAAATAGAGTGTCGCCCCCAGGACCAACCTGCCAACGGGTGGAGCCATTGAAGGATCCCGGTGGGTTCACCACGGTCCAATCCTCGAAGCCGGAGGAAAAGTCTTCCTCCAATAATGTCTGGGCTGTCACCGACGAAAAGACGGTCATTAGTGTGGCAAGCGCAAAAAGGCGCAAACTTGCTGTCTTTGTTTTAAGCGTTTCAGTCATCATAATGCTGGAATAAAGGGGTTTTTTTGGAGATAATTCGCTTTCGTTACTTTCACCCTAAAAAAGGGGGGAGGCAACACTATTGGGCGTTTTGAATCACGACAACCTTTTTTTGAGCATGAATACCATTTTTTTATCAAATCATTTCTTGGTGCCGGCTCTTGCCGGCGCGGCCCTACTCACCGCCGGTTGCTCCGAAACAAAGGCGCCACAAGCCCCGCGAATGACCAACGGCGTCCCCCTGGCTCTCGACGACGAACTGCAAAACCAGAAAGACGGTAAGTGGTACTGGCGAGATACCACCAATCTGTTCGCTGGTATCGAAATTCGTCACCACCCTAGCGGATTGGTCATGCAACAGTTGCCTATGACTAACGGCGTCGCCCAAGGGCGACGCCTTCGCTGGCATCCCAACGGACAAATGGAGAGTCAAGGTCGGTACGAAAACGGCATGCGTACTGGCATGTGGGTCACGTGGTATGCAAACGGAGTAAAGGACAAGCAGGGAACATTTCTAAACGGTAAACCCAATGGACCTCAAACTTTTTGGCACACCAACGGGGTCAAGTCAGTCGAGTGGCATTACAAGGAGGGCTATCCCAATGGCGAAATGAAATCGTACCACGACAACGGCCAATTGAAGCAGCACGGATTCTACGAAACCAACCGGCAACACGGCAAATGGACTGCCTGGGATGAAAACGGGAGCAAGGTCAGAGAGGCACTGTTCCAGAAGGGTGACCTGATAAAAGATAAAGAATTTGAAGACTCAACGGAGAACAACGAGGCCAAGCCGGCGCCTCAAGGCTCCGACGGGTAGGACAGCACCGCTTCCATCTGGCCAGGATTGAGAGGGACGGTTGTTTTCTTTCCGCTTGGCCAAGCAGCCTCGACCGCCACCGCCTCCCCTGCCTCCCCCAGCACCTGCGTCGTGCCGTTTGCCGACCGATAACCGGCAACCGCCTGCACCACGCGCACCGGCCCCTTGGTTCCGTCCGCATAACACAGCCGCAGGCATACCCCCACCCCGTTGGTTTCGCCGTCGATGCGCACCCGCAAGCCTCTGGCCTCCGCTTGGTTTCGGAACAACCGCGTCTGCGCCCCGTTTTGTGTGACAACCAGATCCACCCGCCCGTCATGGTCGAAGTCCGCCAACGCCGCGCCGCGCTGCTCGCCATCAACTCGCACGCCCGACTCGCTTGGCTTAAGCGGCCGAAACGTCCCGTCCCCCCGGCCAAGCATCCACAGCCCGGTGCCCGCGTCGTTCCTCGGATCCTCCGGTCGGACGGCGAAAAAGTTCTGGCTGAAAAACAAATCGTCATTCCCGTCGGCATCGACGTCGCTGACGCAAACCGCAAACGCCGGTGAGAGTTGAACTGCCATCGGCAGCGGCACCGGCTCGAAACGGTCGCCCCTGTTGATGAACAGCGTGGTATCCAAATGGTTGACCTCCATTTTTTTCAGGCGCGCAAACGCCGGCCCGGCGATACCCTTTATCCCCGCCCTGACCATTTCGGCGTGCACCGGAAAACGGCTCCCCAAATCCGGCAGCCCCTTTTCCAATGCATGACGGTCGCGCACCGGCAGCCATCTCCCGCCGACCCGCACGGCCTCCAGTTGCTCGACCGTTCCGTTGCCGTCCACGTCTCCGACGAACAAGGCCAGGCGCGACTCGCCGCCATCCTCGCGTAGTAGCGTCTCGTAAAAACTGTTGCGGCCCCAGTTGGTGGCGATGATGTCGAGTCGTCCGTCGTTGTTTGCATCGATCATCGCGACGCCGTTCCACCAACCGCGATAGTCGGCCAAGCCAAGCGCATCAGTACGCTCGGTGAACAGGCCATCGTCGTTTCGGAACACCCGCACCGGCCCCCACTCGGTGGCCAAGGCCAAGTCAGCATCACCGTCGCCATCGAGGTCGGCCGCGGCCGAGCCGTTCACCCTCTCCACCGTTTCAAGTGGGTTGGCCCAAGCCGGAACCTCGACCGGTGAACCATCCATCTTTTTGAACCGGCCAGCTGTGTTGCCAAAAAGTTGGAGCCCACTTTCCGCCACGATGGCCAAGTCCTCCCAGCCGTCACGGTCGACGTCCAGCCACGCCACGCCCGGCCCCGCCTGACTGGTGCGGCGCGGCAGCAACGGCTCATCGACGAAATCGCTGACGGGCAACTGCTCATGACGATGGCTGAGTCGCTCACTGACATCCTCAAAAATCGGCGTGAGCGCGGTCGTTACGATTGGCTTGGCCTTGGCCTCCGGTTCGTGAATCTCGTACAGTCGGTTGGCCTTCACGTCCTCCAGAACCGACCGCCCGCCGGCGCGCCAAAGCACCTCGAGCCGGTGCGGCTCGCCCGGGGCCATCGCAAAAACGCGCAGCGGATCGTCGCTGCTCAAGTACCGACCGCCGGCCATTATTTCCTGAGACAAGACACTTACCCCGTTGGCCAGGCGAATGCGGGCGCCGATTCCAAACCGGTTGCCGCCTCGCCCGCGCAATCGCACCGCCACCCTTGGCTTGCTGCTGTCGTTGCGGTACAGCCCCGCCGCCTGGTTCAGGTTGTTGATCACCACGTCCTGATCGCCGTCGTTGTCGAGATCAGCCAGCGCCATCCCATACGACACGCCCACGTGATCGAACCCCCAGTCGCTCGATGCCGGCGCAAACTTCAAGCCGCCAACGTTGCGGAAGGCGGCGTTGGCGCTTGGCCAAGCGGGGCGATGTTTACGCAGCCGCTTCAACTCGGCGGTCGGCAGCTTCCTTGCGTTTTGAATCGCCAAGACCCGCTGTTTGCTGTCGATGTCCATCGTATCGAAGCTGAACCCGTTGGTGATGAGGACATCCTCAAGGCCATCGAGATCGACATCCATGAACGCCGCGGCCCACGACCAGTCACTCGCTTCGAGCCCAGCGTAGTTGGCGGCTTCCAACCAGGTGTCGTCTCCTCGTGACACCAACAGCGCGTTGCGATTGTAGCGCGGCCGGCCGTCGAATTTGCCGACCACGATCGGGATCGGTTTTTCCTTGTCAAGATGCACCAGCCGCCGCGCCTGCTGTCGGGCGAGCATGTCCAGCAGCAGGAAATCGTCGTGGCCGTCTTGGTTGATGTCAGCGAAGTCGATGCCCATCGAGGAGCGGCTCGTGTGGCGGACGGCTAGCCTCGGCACCGCCCTGAACCGGCCGCGACCGTCGTTAATCCAAAACCGGTCGGGACTGCTGAAGTCGTTGCACACATACAGGTCCGGCGCGAGGTCGCCGTTGACATCGCGAAACGCCACGGCCAGGCCCCAGTCGCGTTCGGCGGCAAACGGCTGGCCATCCTCGTCGGTGAAGCTACCCTGCTCGAACACCATTTTTTGAAACTTGCCGGTGCCGTCGTTCAGGTAAAAACAATCACGCTCCGGCAGCTCCTTGACCATACCGTCCGGCGTCACGAGGAACCTATCTCGAAACCGCGCCTTAAACGTGGACTGCCCGTTGACGCGAGTGACCACCCACCCGCCATCCCGCCGCCCCAGCGTGAACCGAGTGGTCAAGTCAGCGATGTATATCACGTCGATGTAATTGGCCACGTACAGGTCGAGGTCGCCGTCGCCGTCCACGTCGCTCAGCGCCATGCTCATCGCCGCGCCCCCATTCGCCAAGCCGGTGTCGGCCGGCTCAGAGAACCGGCCCCGGCCGTCGTTCACGAACAACCGCGTGCCGGCGGTGATCCCGTTGACCAGCAAGTCGGTATGGCCATCGCCGTTGACATCGGCGAACACCGCACCGGTGGAGAGTTGCCCGGCGCAACTGACCCCGGACGCATCGGTAATATCAACGAACTTCCAATCTCCGAGGTTCCGGTAAAGTCGATTTGCTCCCTGCAGATTGGCGAAATAAAGATCACACAAACCGTCGCCGTCCACGTCGGAGGCGGCCACCCCCGCGCCGTTGTGAGCCACGGCATTGGTGAGGAACATTTCGCCGAACAATCGGTTGGTGAAACTCAAACCGGTGAGTGCCGGCGGCAGGAGTTCAAAACCGGCGGCGCGCGTTCCCGAAACACCTAGCGGGGCGCTTCGATAACCCGGGCCGTTGTCCCATGCCAAGTCGGCTGCCGGGAGGCCAAGCGGATACAACGCCAGGCAGACAAAACCGGTCAGACACAATGCCGCAAGGGCGCGTTTGGCCAAGCGTGGTTCCGGAAGCGTCATCGCCCCCATCAAGCCCCAAACCGGGGCCAAGGCCAACGCAAAAGCGCCGCTTGGCCAAGCGGATGGAGGGCCCACTGCCCTGCTCACCTCGCCTCAAACACTTTCAGCTCCGCATCGTTTACGGTCACGACAATATCGAGCTTAGAGTCCCCGTTAAGGTCGATCAGTGCAATCCTCCGGGCATCCCCGGGCACGACAAGGCCGGACTCACGGGGCCAGACGGGATAAAAGCCCCCCAAGCCGTCGACCTTGAGAAGCAGACTGACGCCCCCATCCATGTTGCCGGTTTCTCGCTGCGGGCTACCTGAGTTGCCGACGATGTAGATGTCCGGTTTGTCGTCGTTGGTCAAATCATGAACGACGATGCCGCTTACGGGAAAGGCTTGGGCAATGCGGGGTAGCTGCACAAAAGAGAAACGGCCATCGCCATCGTTCATAAAGATGCCGGACACCAGCGTGTTCGCCTCGTAACGGCACGCCTTGTCCAGACGGGATTGCGAGTAAATGGATTCGAGTGATTTGATCGCAAAAGAGTGGAAGGTCGGCAACTTGGCCCTCAAGCCTGGCATGGCATGGTTCGAGCAACTGTAACCACGATGGGGGAAACAGACTTCACCTTCGAACTTGGCCTCGAGGATTCGCTGCGTGCCCGTCCCGTCAAAATCACCGTAGAAAAGCAGCTCGGGCTTGGAAACAGTGGCCTTGTATTTCGTATTGAGACCGGTGTTTCCAGCGACCAGATCAATATCACCGTCGCCATCCAAGTCACCGGCAGCTAGGCTGCTCCACCAACCGGTAACTTTTTCCATACCCGACCCGGCCGAAACCCTGCGCAGGCTACCTTGAACATTTTGGATGACCTCGACCGGACCCCATTCAGTGGTCACGACCAGTTCCGGCCAAGCATCACCATTGGTATCTGCCCAGACGGCGGCTGTAACCATCCCCAACTCCCCAAGCCCAGCACCCGGCGCAATATCACTGAATCGCACAATGCCGTTACTGGAGTCGTTGCGGAGCAGGCAACTGCGCGGTGTCTCGGGATATTTGCCGGGAACAACTCGGCCGCCGACGAAAACGTCAAGATCCCCATCCTTGTCATAATCAGCCACCGCAGCAGGGCCACCACTCGCCGAAACACCGGGCAGTGCATTATTTGGGGCCGCTGAAAAGTTGCCATTCCCGTCGTTCAAGTAGAGACGATCCTTGAATACAGGTGAGCCCGCGCTGCCCTCGACGCCCCCGCTGACGACGTACAGGTCCGAGTCACCGTCATTGTCAGCATCAAAAAAAAGGGGCGTGACATCCTCGCATTCAGCGTGCTGCCTGAACGGACCCAAACCTCGCAACTCGAAAAGGTTTCCGGTTTTTCCCGGTTTAGACCTGCGAAAATAGATTCGCCCCGCGGTGCCTGCCGCCTGAGCGAGATAGAAATCCTCCAGACCGTCACCATCAACATCTGCAAAGGCAATGCCGGGGCCAAGCTGAGAATGTTTACCGGGGAGTAGCGGCTGCCGGGAAAAGTCGTCGAAAGGACGCTCACGATGGCGAACCCCTTTCAAACGATCAACTGCCACGAACAGGGATCTCCTTTCCTGGGATAGTTTCTCCTCCACTGAAACGGTAGCCGGCTCGGTGATTGTGTACCGCCTATTCGCCTTCAGGCTCTCAAAGGACTGATTGCGGCCGCTGGGCCATGTTACTGTCAGCGATTGGATTTCCTTTTGGTTGCCCAGGCCAAAGTGCAGGGCCGGCTCCGGGCAGGACATGAAGCCGCGAGCCGAGGTGAGATAGCGGGTCAATTTTTGATCCGTATTTACCAACCTAACTGCCACGGTGGAACCAATGCCAAACCGGTTGCTTGCCGTCCCAACAAGTTGCACAACAATCCGATGACCTGATGCACCGGTGTTCTCGAAGATCGATGGAGGGCCGTCGAAGTTGTTCACCACCACATCTAGGTTTCCGTCCCCGTTCAGATCCGACAAAACGGAACCGAAACTAACACTTTTACTGCCCAACTTCCACTCGGTAACACTCTCCCGCATTTTCAGCCCGGCCTGGTTTCAAAATACCCGGTTGGTTTGGAGAAGAGGTTTCTGCGCATACCAGAAGTCGTAATAACGATCCCAACCGTCCTTCGAGGGTGCCCTTGCACGGAGATCGCTGTTCAACCAGTCGCGGCTCAGGGAAAACGGTTCGTTGAGCAGCGAATCGGGGGCAGGAAGCCGGTTTGTAACAAGGAACAGATCCAGGTCACCATCCGGATCATAGTCCGCGAACGTGCCCACAATGATCGCTCCGCTAAAATCCACGCCAAGGTCATTGGCGCTTTCGACGAGTACACGCCCACCACCCTCAGGGCGGTTCAAATAGAGCCGGTTTGGACAGTCAAAACCGCACACATAGAGGTCAAGCCAGCCGTCATTATCGACATCCGCCCATGAAGCACGGGTCGCCCAATTACCCGCGGGCGCTGGCGGTTTCAGAAGAGTCGATCTATTGGCAAACTGGAATTGCCCAGATTCCTGAATAACTGCCCGCCGTTGGTTTAACCTCAAATGAACAGATCAGGATAGCCGTCCTGGTCATAGTCTCCGGCAGCCACACCCGCCCCGGAAAAGGCATTCGTAAGCTGATCCCTGTGTTTCGCAGGCGGATTCCATCGGTGAACAAAGTCTATACCTGCTCCAGAGACATCAATCGGCCGGAAAAGCTTCGAATGCTTTTGGCCAGTACCACCCATTTCGAGAGCTCTCTCCTGAAGTTGAGCGAACGGGTTTTGTTCGCCCGCGACAAGAAGGCTCAAAACGACGAGCTCAATGGAGCGCAAACGAGCTAACAACTCGTGAGTGTAATCAAGTCACTTTCAAAAACAACCGATCAGTACCCCGTGGCGCAAAAACTACATACCGACCCTGCGCCTAGCAAATGGTGAAGGATTCAGGCCTTCACCTTGGCTTCATGGGGGTTACTTCCTGACTCGACCAAACCAGGCCCCATCGTCAGCCGTTATTTGCATCGGGCTTTCGCCGTTTACATCGTTCCACTGGCCGTTAACAGTCGGGGCAGACTGCAATGTGCCGTCAAATGTAATCGTCAGCGGACCGTCAGCGTTATTGACAACGACAACGGCGGTAGGAACTTCCGCCAGCGGAGACAAGCCTTCTGCGATTTTTTGATCACAACCGCTAATCAAAGCCACTTTGAACTAAGGAGTCTGTCTACTGGAGCGCTCTGCTTGACTCCGGGCTGCAAATCGCGCTCGACACAAAAAAGAGGCCGGGCACTTGGCCCGGCCTCTGGTGTGTGTTCTCTTTTGGTTATTCAACCAAATTACTCTGTCACGGCTCGTCCGTACTGCTGCGCCTGGTCTGACGGGATCGTCAGCGGGCTTGGTGCATCCACATTCTCCCAAGGACCATTCACCGTCGGCGCCGACTGTAGTGTGCCTTCAAATGTGATCGTCACCGTGCCGTCTCCGTTGTTCACAACGCTTAGCGCCGGTCCATCTCCACCGCCACCACCGCCGGCAGTCCCGAGCAGTTCGATCTCAGCAATCTGCATACAGCAGGTGCTCGCTCCCGCTGTTGTCGGGAAGCTCAACTCATAGGTCGTGTAGGCCACATCATTTGCGAAGGATACCTCTTGGCGCTCGAAACGAGCTCCAAAGGCTGGAACATCTCCCGAGGCTATCTCGGTAAAGGTTGCCCCGCCGTCATTGGATCCCGACAACACAAAGGTCGCTGGGTCCCTATCCGGCGCATCATTGGCCGATGTCAGCCCCAAACCGCTCACCACTCCACCTCCGGTGGTTATGGTCAAGCCAGATGGGCTGTCATTTGCTCCATCAAAGTTCAGGTACTTCGTTGACGAGTCGTTATCGATCGCAAATCCGGCATGCTCACCAGCCGGGTGATTATCCGAACTCGGCACAACCGCGTCACCGGCAGCGCTGATGTCAACTGGCCCTTCAACTACCGGTACCCATGGTGAGAGATAATCTCCACTGATCGGCAGCGCATCTGGAACAATCGCGTCGCCCGTGGTCCACGCCACTGCAACGTTGTCTCCTCCGCCACCTTCCTTGTTCAGAATCTCGATGTAGTAGGCCTTGCCTGCTTCCAACGAAATGAACTCAGAGGTTGCTTCGTCTCCTACCGCCTGATACGCGCGGATCGGCTGCCAACCTGTCTCCTTCGCAATCAACACTCGATTGGAGGGACTCTCATCCGTGCTCAACCACAACTGCGAGTTGTCATCCGACGCTATGGCAAACTGATAGTCACCAGTAGCTGGCGGATGTAGGAAACCGATCATCTGAACACCGTAGTTGTCCTCCACGTTACCTTCCGGCTTCGTGTTGATATCTCCAGTCTGCGGCCACTCAATGTAACTCACACTCTCCTCAAAATCAGGAGAATCTGGAAACTTGGAACTAGTAACGAGGTCGTTGAATCCTCCACTGATACCTTGGTACTGACGCACCGAGATGCTTCCTGCCGCCGTGGCGGGTGCCTTCGTGCCCAGTGTGTAGAGCTCCCATACCGGGATCGTGAAGGTCGTCTCAAGCGTCGTCGTCTCGCCTGCGCTATCCTTAAAGGTCGCGCTGACTGTGTGCTCGGTACCCGCTTCAATCGCTCCAGTGCCTGCAGAGATCGAGTAAGTCTTACCCGACTGCGTCACACCAGAGAACTGTTTGCTCCATGTACCCTCAGATGCCGTTGATTCCAACGCGGCACCACCCAGCGAGATCACCACCGAGGCGGCGTCCAGTGTTGTGGCTCCATCTGTCACGTTCAACGTCACTGTCGCCTTAGGATCCATCGAGTTGCCTTCGGCAACACTCACCGACGAACTCAGTGCCGACAGAGCCGGTACCGTCACTTTGCCGGCGAAGTACATGCCAGGGATCCCTTCCTGATTTCCGGCCGGGACACTGTCTATATCCTCACTCGGCATGCGCCAGCCAACTGTCATCCAGTCGCCTCCACCGCCCTCCTTCAGGATTGCCTCCATGTAGTACTGCTGTCCTTTCACCAGATCCACCGTGCCCGAAAGGCCTCCGTCGTCCAGCGTGAAGTTTTTGCAGCAACCGTCCTCATGGGCCACCTGAACCGCGTTGGCCGGATCCGTATCGGTGCTGAGCCTCAATACGCTAGCGTCATCACTGGCAAGGTAGAACCGGTAGGTACCGCTCTCAGGCGCCGTCAGGATGCCGCTCATCCGACCACCGTAGTTGTCACGGCCATTACCATCAAACCCGCCGGCCAACGCTGTGCGCGTGTTCCAACTCGATGCAAACGTCGCCCCATCCGGTGAATCGGGGTAGCGCGCATCGTTGATCAGGTTGTCAAGGTGTTCCGGGAGATGGCCACCAATGCCGTCCCACCACTCCCATGCGACATGATTATCAAATGTGATTGTTCCATCTCCATTGTTAACCGGACGATCCGGCACGCTGATGCTCCAAGCCTTTGAAACCCCATTGTATGAAACATTGGCCGTCGCCGTTCCACTGGCCAATCCGGTCGCCGTACCTGTGATCGTGATCGTGGTCCCGTCGGTTGACACCTCGGTGGCAACGTCCTGACCGTTCACGCTCAACTGTGCACCTGTCGCGTCGTCTGCCCTCTTGTAGAGAGTGACAGAGAGCTGCGCTGAACCGTCTGCAGTAGCCGTGTCAGGCGACGCAGAAACAAAGATCGGATGAGTCGGCGCCGCAGGAAGGATGCTCCTGTCACCCTCGGCCAGGGCAATGATCTGATCCTCGTCCAGCGCGGAGGCAAACACCGCGAAGTCGTCAATGACACCCCGCAGACTGTTGTTGCCATTCTGGTCACCACCAATGTTCAGGAAGTTGATGTCGGTCGGCAATGGATTGGTGTTATCTCCATCATGGAAGAGCTCACCATCAATCCAGATCTCCTTCGCGTCCTCGTTCTTGATGAAGACGTAGTGATGCCACGTATCGAGCATCTCATCCGTCTCGACGTCACCGTCAACCCATCCACCGATGTCGGCGGCGTTCGCGTTGATCCGCTGTGTGCCGCCATCGCAACAACCGGCTGTGTCCCAGTAAATCTCGCCGTTGCTCCACGGTACGTGGGCCTGCATCGCACGACCCGGTTCCGCCCAGAAACTAGACGTGCTCGGGATCGAGTAGTTCTTCTGCCAGAACGCCACCGTCACCGTGTTCACAGATGAAGCAATGTTCAAAAACTCACCAGCGGCAACATGCACATGCTGGTTGCCTCCAGCGGTGAAGTCCATCGCCATTCCATCATGCGCGTCATCGGTAAATGCTGCGTCGTTGCGCAGTTCACCCACCAACCCGTACACACTGTCGATCGTTGTTCCACTTCCCATGTCCAGGTTGAAATCCCAGAACCCTATCGGGTTGGGGCCATCACCAAGTTCATCATGACCAAAGTAGCTCCACGATTTACTCTCTCCATTCCAGGACAGCGTCACGTTAACCATTCCCTTCGCTCCTCCCGGATTGGCTGTGATCGTCGTGGTGCCCCCATCAGTCGCCAGCGTGTGATCTACCACAGCACCATTGACCGAGACTGACACTTCCGTAAAGGCCACTCCACGGTTATTGAACGTCGCCGAAATGCTCGCTGTATCTGCAATCGCCGCCCCAGAGGGTCCGTTCGAGTTCAGGATCGGTGTACGCGGACCGTCCAGTACTGAGGAGTACGGCGAGAGGTAATCACTTGAAATCGGCAGCGCACCAGGCTCAGGGGCTGACGGACCATCTTCGGGCAGGCTCCACGCCACCGCCAGGTTGTCTCCGCCGCCGCCTTCATTCACAAAGGCCTCAATGAAGTACACCTGACCCGCTTCCAGGAAGATCTCCGACGAGGTCGTCTCCGCCCGGTAGTCCCGTACTGGCTGCCAACCACCCTGGCTGGCTATCAACTTCGCGTTGGCCGGACTCTCGTCGGTCGACAACCACAACTGCCCGTTGTCGTCGCACGCCAGTGCAAAGATATACTCACCGGTCTCCGGCGGGTAAATGTAGCCCATCATGTGCGTACCGTAGTTGTCACGAACGTTCCCTGCCGGTGGCACCTCAATGTCTCCACTGGCTGGCCACTCAAAGTAAGTCCCCAACGTGCTCACATCCGGTGAATCCGGGAAATTGGCAGCACCCATGAGTTGGGCAATGCTAGTCCCACCTACACCGTGATACTCGCGAATACTGATCAAACCCTCCGGCTCGGCCGGCACATCACCCGAACGGGCGTACAATCCCGGCACTTCGAAACTCCACTCGGTCGCACGGGTAATCCCGTTGGATTCCTCAAACGACAAAGAAGCCGTGTGCGCTCCCACCGGAAGCGAATCCGGCGAGTAGCTGATCGTCACGATGTCTCCACTCTTGGACACACTCGCGTCAACCGCTTCGCCGTTCAGGCTCAACACCACCGTGTCCTGCTTGACCGTCGTGTCCTCATTCTGAACCGTAACTACTACCTCAGAACTCTTGACCATCGTGTCTCCGGGGGTCGGCGATACCGACAACACCTTCGCACGACCAGTCGTTGCTCGTACCGTCGTGCTCTCATCCACAACCGCACCCTTGATCGTGTAGGCCTTGATCGAGCCCTCCACATCCGGGTCGTTGATCAGCGTCTTCTCGCCGTTCACATATGAGAATATCTCAATGTTGGCTCCACCGCCGCCTTCCC
Source organism: uncultured Verrucomicrobiae bacterium (assembly GCA_937770485.1). Lineage (GTDB taxonomy): Bacteria > Verrucomicrobiota > Verrucomicrobiia > Limisphaerales > UBA1096 > UBA1096. Next base: position 92,497 of record CALJHX010000010.1, read on the forward strand.
ACCACGCCACGCGATAGGGATACAGTCCCGGCTTGTCCACAAAGATCTCAAAGTTCGTGTCCGAAGCTCCCCGGCCTCCATTAAACATGCCGACCGTCTGCGCCAGTAGATCACCAAAGTTGGCTCCAAACGATGCGTTGAACCCGTCATCCGAGTTCACTCCAAACTTGTACGCACCACGTTCCAACTCCAGCAGCGCGATGTACTCAGAGGCGATACCGTCGGTCGAGTCACCCCAGCCAGGGATGCCTGTAATTGGCTCGTCCTCGTATCCGTTGTCCGCGTTGAAGTTGCCCACCGCACCCGGTGCATCCTGGTTCTGGTTCACCACCTGAACAATCTCAGGATAGTAGCTCCAGCCCTCAAACGAATCCATGTCCGCCTCGTTCAGGTACTGCTCCTCCGTGTCCACATCGATGTAACCACCGTTAATCTGTTTCTCAGCGTTTACCCACTGATTGCCGTGCAGTTCGCCCACGTCCATCTGCCCCACCGAGATCTGCGTCGCGTAAACCAGGAATCCTGACTCACCCTTCATCGAGTCCGGCAGCGCTACAGTGGTATCAATCGATGTGTAAGGCTTGACCGTGAATTCCTTCTCCAGCTTCGTGCTGTTTCCGTTTGTATCCGTCACAGACACTTTTACGATATGTACTGAGTCCGCGGCCAGCAGTTCTGCCGACTCATACGAGACTGCCGTCACCCCTTCGGCCTTCGACTTTGTCACATCGACATCCGCCCCGTCAAAGTTCACCGCGATGCTCTCTGGATCCACAGTGGCTCCATCAACATCCTTTACCTGAAAACTAAACCCAACTGCATTGGACACCATTCCGGCCAACCTGGGTTTCGGAATCGCTCCTCCTGCAGAAATAGTAACGAGAGCCTTGCCGTCCCCACCATTCCAGATCGAGGCAATCTCATCCTCCGTGATCGGGCGATCCCATACTCCGACATCGTCTATCATGCCGTGCCAGGTCCTGCCCCGTGCATCGGGGTTATCCCCTATCATCATCGGGAAATCATTGCTTTCAATGCTGGGTGCGCCTGCGGTTCCTTCAATCTCTCCGTCAACATAAAAACGCACCTCGCCGCCGTCCGGATCGCTCACCAATACAATGTGGTGAATCGCCCCATCACTGACATCGGTAGTGCCCTGTGAGACATCTCCGCTGCCTCCGTTGGCTGTAAAGACACTCTCTCCACCACGACGGTGCACGCGCCACCTGTTGCCTTCGCCCTTGGCAATCAACGCCTGCCAGCTCTTGCCGAAGGAATCAACAGTGAACCAAGCCGAGATTGAAAAGCCGGTGCCATCCTGAAAATCAAACATCTCCTCGTTCTCAACCGGTGTCTCTACAAACTGGTCGACACCGTCAAGGGCGATGCCTTGTCCAAACTGCCCATCAGCGTAGGAAATCTCTTCACCACCCTGACCGGTACCGTGACTGTCACCAACGGCGTCATCCAGATCGCCGTCGAATGGCCAGTAGGCTATCAAACCAGGTACTGTCTCGACTGGTCCACCGCTTCCTTCCTCAAGAACGATCTTAAAGTTGTCGATGAATTGATTGGCATTGGCTCCGCCTGTCCGTCCCCCGATGGCGATCCGTGCATTTTCAATGGACTCGAAGTCCGGAATGTTGACTGCGTCATGAATTAATTCGCCATTGTAGGAAATCGTAAGGTCTCCGTCAGGAGTCAGCTCCATTTCCACCGGCCACCAACCTTCGGTATCCAATGTGGATTCGTCCTGAGTCCCCATCGGCACGGTAGCCACTATCTCTTTCCCCCATTTTATGTCGATCGCGGGTCCTTCCGCAGCGCCATTATCCCAGTTGTCGAAACAGATTATCAGCTTTGAACCTCCTGCCCCAGGACCCTCCTCGCCGAATGCCTCAACCGCATCAAAATCATCGGAAATCGACATGCTCAGACCATCGGCCTGGGTGTCCGTTCCACCGTCAATCAAAATGTCGAAAGTTATTTTGAATTTATCGACTGTTCCGATGTCCTCACTGAGCCATCCACCTAATTGACTATTTTCAGCTCGCGTTATAACCAAAGCCCCGCTGTCATCAACTCCTTCGTCCTCACTGTGCTCTGCACTCCCGGCTACCTCTGATCCGTCCGGCAAGCCACCGTTGAAATCCCATGTCACACTTCTTTCCGGCGTACCGGAAGAAGTTTGACGAATGATCAAGCCACTAACACCACCGGTGTTGTCTTCCAGGTGCATATACCAGAGAGGTTCACCCGCTCCCACATTCACCTCGACTGTGGCACTGCCCTGAGCGAAGTTGCCCGTGTTCTCTTCTTCAGGCTCTTCACCGGTCCAGATCTTGGCAACCTGATTGTCATCCGTCGTCCGGCCTTCGAAAACCGTAACCTTGTAGCTGCCTGCTGGCAGACCATCAAATCGCATGCGTGCTGTGGTTCCGGCTGTATCGGCAATCTTGAAGAAGTAATCATTGCGAGCCTCCTGCGGCACGACTACCCCATCGTATTCAGCTCCCTCGCCTGGCTGGGCAGGGTTGTTTGGGTTAAATCCATCGTCGAGCGCGGTCAGCGTAGCGCCGCCTCCCAAATCTACAGTTTCATCCATCACGAGGTTGTCGAACGTGATCCACGGGTCTGGTGACGCGCCGGCTGAATTAGCGGCTGCGCCGCCGAAGTCGATGAGAAAACTTGCTAGCGGAGCATTTTGGGCGGGGATTCCACCACTGTTCAACGAACCTACCTCATCCGCACTAAGGGCACGGTCCCATATGGCTACGTCATCGATCACACCGGTCACCCAGTGCGACGCATTGTCACGTAAAATTCCGCCTATTGTTGTCGCGTTTATGTCGTCCCAACCAGATTCTGGCTTCGCTGCAATCTCCAAATCATCGAGTACTCCGTCGACATAAATGCTACGCTCGAGATCCTCCTGCACAAACACCACGTGATGCCAATCACCATCAAACGGTTCCGCGGTAGAGAAAATGTGGCCGACCGTCGGCCCTGCCCCACGGATGTAAATATCGATTGTTCCATCCGAACCGTTATTCTTGGTTCCAATATTAAACAAAGGGGTATTATTACCCTCTGTATTGGACTCGGAAAATACGCGCAGATCGCTCTGGCCATTCCCGTCCAACTGGGACCAGAACGAAATGGTGAACGAATCATTCTTGTTCGCCGGTAGGGCATCCCCCTCCTCGTTCTTGCGCCACAGAAGTGTCTGATCGGCATTAGAAAAGGAAATCGCATTTCCGTAAATGCCCTCCACTACATTGTCAGCGGTCATGTTGTCGACGTTCATGTCGTAGCCGCTCACCACGTCAGGCGTGGTTTCACCGTTTATCTCATCCAGCGGCCAATGGGCCACCAGACCTTCCGTAAGTTGCGCATTCACGCTGGCGATGCCAACGAACATGAATGCCGTCAACATTCCCGCTGCGATAAAGCGACGGGCCGTCATTAGTTTCTTAATCATGGTTTGGTTATAGTTTGGGGTTGTTTTAGGTTTAATAAGTTAACTTCTGAAAAATAAAAATCACAGGTTGTTTGTATATTAACTTGTTCAAAAAAATATAATTTTTCTTTTAAAGTTCGATCTACAATACTTTGAGAGACGGGTTGATATCGAAAAGAGGGTGTTACCTCAAGCTTTTTTTGAAAAAAAATTATTCACATGTTGTTCTCATTTTTCGGTTTTTATGAACCATCAGACTATCTCGCTGCCTCACTGCAGGCATTGACAATTCCTCTCCAATGCCCGACGAATTCCCAGCCGATGAGCAAAGCCACTTTGAGTTGGGGCGTCTGTCTACTGTTTTTGACGGTGGGCTGCAATCGCGCTCCCCTTCCCTTCACGGAACAGTCAGATTCGGCACCCATTGTTTCCGAGCCGCTGCGTGAACGGATCGCCCGGGAGGAAGGCGCGCCGTTGTTTGAACGTCTTTCAACAGGTCATACCGGTGTCGAGTTCTCTCAACGGCTCGCGAAGGATCACCGGCTTAGCAGACTCAACAGTTCCGGCTTTGTCTGTGGCGGGGTCTGCATTGGCGACTTCAATGGGGACGGCCGGCCGGATCTTTTTTTGGTCAACGGCCCGGACAAGAACAGTCTATTTCTCCAGAAAGACGATTTCCGCTTTGAGGATGTGACCCAACAGGCCGGGGTTGACGGGGAGGATGCCTGGGGGGCCGGGGCGGCGGCGGTCGATTTCGACGGGGACGGCGACTTGGACCTGTATGTTTGCAACTACGATTCGCCCAACCAACTTTTCATCAATGACGGCACCGGAAAGCAGTTCTCCGACGAGGCAGAAGCGCGGGGACTGGCGATGGTCGATGCCTCTCTGACGCCGTCGTTTGTCGATCATGACCGGGATGGCGATCTAGACCTGTTCGTCCTGACCAACCGCTACTACCGCCCTGGCGGGCGACCCTCTAAAGAGCCCTTCTTCATGGACAACGGCCGCCCGAAAATCCTCCCTAATTTCGAGAAATACTACGACCTGCGTAAGGTTGGGCCGTCGAACTACACCATCGACACTTGCGGCCGCCCGGATCGCCTTTTCCAGAATGACGGTACGGGGCATTTCACCGATGTCAGCGAGAGCGCCGGGATCACGGAAAAAGGTCATGGTCTCTCGGCGACGTGGTGGGATCACGACCGGGACGGATGGCCCGATCTGTACGTAGCCAACGATTTCACCGACCCGGAGCACCTCTACCGCAATAACGGCGACGGCACGTTCACCGATGTGCTGGAGCAGGCGATGCCGTACACGAGTTGGTCCTCGATGGGGGCGGACTGCGCCGATCTGAACAACGACGGGCTGCTCGACCTGTTTGTCGCCGACATGGCCGCTACGACACACTACAAGTCCAAGGTCACCATGGGCGACATGGGCGACCGGCGCTGGTTCCTCGAGAATGCCTGGCCGCGCCAGATCATGCGCAACAACCTCTTCCTCAATACCGGCACGGCGCGCTTCATGGAGACAGCCTTCCTCTGCGGACTAGCCGGCACGGACTGGACCTGGGCCATTAAGCTGGCCGACTTCGACAACGACAGCCGCGTCGATGTCTTCGTCACCAACGGCGCCTCGCGCATGAATACCGACGCCGATTTTCCGGTCACCGCCAACATGCTTGTCGGCAAGACTGAGTGGGAACTGTGGAAGGAACAGCCCACAATGAAGGAGGTCAACCTCGCCTTCCAAAACAAGGGCGATTTGCAGTTCGAGCAGACATCCAAGCAGTGGGGCCTTGACCACGAGGGCGTAAGCTACTCCGCCGCCTACGGCGACCTCGACGGCGACGGCGACCTCGACCTCGTTGTGGCCAATATCGACGAGCCGACGAGTATCTACCGGAACCTCGGCCATGAAGGCCACCGCATCGTCGTCCGCCTGGCCGGCACCGGGAGCAATCGCGCCGGGCTGGGCGCGGTCATCGAGATCGAGAGCCAAGTGGGGAAACAAATCCGACAAGCCAACCCGATGACCGGCTTCCTCTCCTGCAACGACGACACGGTGCACTTCGGACTTGGTCAAGCCGACACCATCGACACCCTCAGCGTGCGGTGGCCAAGCGGTGCGGTGCAAACCTTCAACGACCTCGACGCCGACCGCCGCTACACGATCACCGAGCCAAGCGGTAGCCAGACGCCCGGGCCGGCCAAGCCAAGCGAGCAGGAAACCCTCTTCACCGAGGTCTCGGAATCTGTCGGCCTCGACTTCAATCACAGCGAAACACCTTACGACGACTACGCTCGGCAGCCTCTACTTCCAGGCAAACTCTCGCAACTTGGAGGTGGCCTCGCCTGGGGCGATATCGATGGCGACGGTGATCATGATCTCTTCGTCAGCGGAGCGGCTGGTCAAACCGGAGCCGTCTTTCTCCGCCAAGTGGATGGGACATTCCAGGCAAGCGCCGCGGCGCAGCCCGCGCTCGAGGCCGACCAAGCGGCCGAGGACATGGCGGCACTGTGGCTCGACGCCGACGCCGATGGTGATTTCGATTTGCTCGTGACCAGCGGCGGCGTCGAGTGTGAGCCGGGAGCGGCCGTGCTCGCCGACAGACTCTATTTAAATGACGGCACCGGCCGGTTCACCCGTGCCGCCGCATCGGTGTTCCCGCCCGGGAGCGAATCGAGCAGCACAGCCGCGGCGGGCGACTTCGACGCCGACGGCGACCTCGACATTTTCATCGGCAGCCGATCCATCCCCGGCCAATACCCGGAGACCCCCCGCAGTCGTTTGCTGCGAAATGACGACGGCCGGTTTGTCGACGTGACAAGAGACGTCGCGCCGGGACTGGAGCGGGTAGGGCTCGTCACCTCGGCGCTTTGGTCAGACACCAACGGCAACGGCAAACAGGATCTGCTCGTCACCCTCGAGTGGGGGCCGGTTGCGCTGTTCGTCAACAACGGAGGCCAACTCGCCGACGCGACGAAACAGGCCGGGCTCGCCGACCGGCTTGGATGGTGGAACTCGATCACCCAAGCCGACCTCGACCACGATGGCGACATGGATTACATCGCGATGAACGTCGGCCTGAACACCAAGTACGGCACGCCGTCGGCAAAAAAACCGTCGCTGCTCTATTATGGCGACATGGAAGGCAACGGCCGCAAGCGACTCATCGAGGCCAAGCAGGACAAGAAAGGCGGCCTCGTGCCGGTTCGCGGCAAGAGCTGCAGCACTCACTGCATGCCGATGCTCGGCAAAAAGTTTCCCACCTACCGGGCCTTCGCGGCCTCCATTCTCCCAGAGATTTACACAGAGGCACGCCTCTCCGACTCCGAGCAGTTCAAGGCGACCGCATTCGAGTCCGGTGCACTCATCAACGACGGGAAAGGGAATTTTACATTTCAACCCCTGCCCCGCTTTGCGCAGGCCGCGCCCGGCTACGGCGTCGTCGCCACGGACATCGACGGCGACGGACTTGTCGAGGTTGTCGCCGTGCAAAACATGTTCACCCGCGAGCCGGAGACCGGCCTGTGGCGGGGCGGCATCGGGGTGATCCTCGAGTACGGGGCCGATGGCGCATTCCGCGTCGAGCCGCCCGCCGAGACCGGCTTCATCGTGGACGGCGACGCCAAGGGACTGACCCTCTGCGACCTCGACGGCGACAACCGGCCCGACTTCGTCGTCTGCCAAAACAACGGCAAATTGCTCGCATGGAAAAACCAGAGCGACAGCCAACCTCTATTCTCAGTGCACTTGAACGGCTCACCCGGCAACCCGGACGGCATCGGCGCACGGATCATCGCTCATTACACCGACGGCACGATTCATGCCGCGGAGATGACGGCCGGCAACGGTTATCTTTCCCAATCCCAGCCGATCGTTTATTTCAGCGCCGCCGGCACGCCGATCAAGGAACTTGAAATCCGCTGGCCGGACGGGGAAACCACCAAGGCCAACCCCGACACAAAATCCTCCTCCATCGAAATTTCAAAGCGCCTGCTGTCGAAGACCACCCGGTGAACCGGGAATCAGCCCAAAAATAATCCCTGAATGCACAGCCGGGGGGAGAACGGTGAAGACTCTACTTAAACGGCCTAACGCAAAACTCTCACATTACCTCGCCGGACCGTTATACCATCTCGATCCATTTTTTCCAGAAGCGGGATCACAATTCGTCGCGTGGTATCCGTAGCCATTCGCAATTCGCTCGCGGTGGCTTGGCCATGTTTGCGCAAGTGCTGCTTGACCAACAATCGGCTACGATAGAACAGGGCTGCCCCAAGCACCAACTCGGGGCTCACCTCAACCACTTCACCGGCATCGATGAGAAACTGCAGGGCCTGACGCCCTGTTAAATTTTCAGTGAAGTATTTGCGCGCCGGCGGATCTGGCATTTGCAAGGCCTGCCGAATTTTTTCGCCCGCATCCCTCAAATGCGGCGGAAGAGCCGGCTTGTGACTGGTGCGAGCAATATGATTTTGTCGACGATTAAACCCATTGCGGCAAAGATCCGCAATGAGTTCATGAAAAAGATCGTTCCCGGGAAAAGCCTGTTCCGTCATCGGATGCAGTTGCTCCAGGGAGAGTCCGGGCAATTCGGGGCGGCGGACATGCTCGGCATCCACACGTTGTGACATTGCGGCAATCGTCGATTGCCAGCGGCCCATGTCAGCGATCCAATCGCCCGCCTGGAGCGCCTTGCGTGAGACCAATAACCGCGTTACAGCCTTGTCGATTTCTGCTGGCGAAAAAGAGGAGGGGCGCAAAAGGGTGTCGCGTTTAACAATGCCATCGCGTGTCAGTTGTGTCTCGATCCACGTTTCCGAATGCTTAGGGGCCGCGATCCGCGCCTCAAGCAGTTGCATTCTGGCAGGGGCGCGCATTTTCTTTCGATCTCCATTCACATCGAGCACAAGGCCCCCCGCAAGTGTGGCTGTTTCCTGCCAATTGCGAATAATGATGCGATCCCCAGGCCAAATACATATAGGCCGTTCAAGCCGCAACTGGGCCAGTCGGTTTTGGCCCGACTCGATGACCTTGCCGACCGCTAAAACCAGTCTTGCCGGCCCATGGCCGGTGCCATGATGCACGCGCACACGCGTGTTATTTCTCAATGGCGTGGCCTCAGCGGGAAGGCGTGGCGAACGCTCGAGGCAGACATCCAGTATCGCAGTAGTTTGAGCCAACTCGGCCAAGGTGATCGTCGCGCCGCGCGGCACGGCATCGCGGGACAGGCCGGCAAGGTTGATCGCCGTGCGCGTGCCGGGCTGGGCCACTTCCTGCTCGCGGTTGTGAGATTGCAAACCCCGAATACGTGTTTCACGGCCTGGGGGATGAGCAACGACGATTTGCCCCTTTTGTAATGTGCCGCCAGTGAGTGTGCCGGTGACCACCGTGCCAATGCCCTGCACCGTGAAGATGCGATCCACTGCTAGACGGGGTTGATTCTGATCTTCATGAGGCGGTATCTGATCAACGAAAGTGGACAGGGCTGTCTTTAAATCATCCAATCCAGTGCCAGTGTGGGTGGAGAGGGGGATAATGTCGGCCCCGGCAAATGGACTGTTGCGAAGTTGATCCCGTATTTCTTCCACCCGCACAGTGGTGTCCCGAACAAGATCAGCCTTGGTAAGAGCCACCACGCCGCGCGTCACACCCAAGTAACTAAGGATTTGCAAATGTTCCTCCGTCTGGGGCATCCAGCCGTCATCGGCAGCCACCACGAGCAGAGCGAGATCCACCGCACCCACGCCGGCCACCATGTTTTTCACAAAATCCTGGTGTCCCGGCACATCCACAATGCCGAGGTTGCGGCCAGACAATTCCAGATGGGCGAAACCTAGATCAATGGTCATGCCGCGCGCTTTTTCCTCCGGCAACCGATCTGGATCGATGCCGGAAAGCGCCTTTACCAGGGAACTCTTACCGTGATCGATGTGGCCGGCCGTGGCGAGGATGGCGTGCCGCTGGGTCATTATTGGTGTACCGACAAAAGTTTGATTCAGGGATGGCGGCCGCCAGGGATGTGGCGTGGACAGGGATTTGTCTTCATTTTGACACGAGGGTTTGCCTGATGGAATTCATGAGCAGTTTTTCCTGTTCCGGAAGAACGGTTCTCAAATCGAGACGGAAGCGCCGGCTGCTGATGGCGCCGATCACTGGAGGCGTGGCCCGACGCAACCGTGCGGCAAAATCGACAAGTCGGATATCATTCGGCACAATATCCAGCGTCACGGTGGGAAGCGGCACTTCAGGCAGGGCTCCCCCGCCAACCTGGGAGTGGCCCGGGGTCACATCGATTTCAGCCGGCACCCCCTTGAGCGCCTTGGCCAACTTGCGAGTGCGTCGTTGGATTGAGGCAAGGTCAGCCGTCAGCATCCCCTGCAGAGGCAGTTCGCCGCCCTGATCGTGAAGATAATGCTCGGCAGTCGATTGCAGCGCACTCAACACCAGTTTGTCACAACGAAGCGCTCGAAAAAAGGGGTGCTTCTTCAATGCCTGCACATGGCGTGCCTTACCTGCAATGATTCCCGACTGGGGTCCGCCCATCAACTTGTCACCACTGAAGCATACGATATCCGCGCCATCCTTCAGAACTTCCCTCGGCATCGGTTCATGATGCCCTTCGGCCCAGTCCCCTGTTGGAAGCAGCACCCCGCTGCCAAGGTCCTCCATGAACGGCACACGTTTTTTTCGGGCAAGCACTGCCAGTTCGCGACGTTCGGGTGCAGCCACAAAACCTTTCATGAAAAAATTGCTGCGGTGCACCTTCAGAATCAGGCCGGTCTGCGGACCGATGGCACCGGCATAGTCATCCATGGTGGTGTGGTTGGTGGCACCAATCTCGCGCAGTTTTGCCCCGCTCGATTCAAGAATGTCCGGAAGGCGAAAACCGCCGCCGATTTGCACCAGTTCGCCCCTCGAAACAATGACCTCTTTTTTGTCCGCCGTGAAATGGCGCAGGTTGAGCACCAGTGCGGCAGCACAGTTGTTGACGACCATTGCTGCCTCAGCCCCACATAACTCGGCAAGGCAACGCTCCAAGTAGGCGGCACGCGCCCCCCGGCGGCCGGTCACCAGGTCCATTTCAAGGTTAACAAACCCTGTGGTGGCGAAGGGATTCATGGGCGAACGGCCCAGGTTGGTATGCACGACCACCCCGGTGCCGTTGATCACCGGCTGCAGGCGGGATAATGCCAGATCGTCGAGACGCTGCCGGATGGTTGCAGTGATTTTGTCGCGTCCGGGAATGGACCCGGCCTTGCGCAGTAGCCGCAGCTCGGCACGGATGGCAGCAACGACAAGGGGGCGGGGCAACGGACAATCCGCCACGGCTTCAAGCAGCGTGTCGACCCCGGGGATGGCCCGCAGGTTGTTACTCGGGCTGGCCATTAGTTCACGGTGATGAGCGGGTCGGTGGCCTCGGTGATTTGACCGAAGGATTGAAGATTAAGTTCGGCGCTCACTTCCTCGAAGGCCGGGAGGCCATCGGGAGCCACGGCGACGAGCAAACCACCGCTGGTTTGAGGATCACAAAGCAGAGCTTTTTGAAGCTTGGTAAGGGGACCAATTTTTGAGCCGTAACTGTCGAAGTTGCGATCGGTGCCTCCGGAAGTGCAACCCTCATCAATATACCGGTCGATATTCTCCAGGCGCGGCACGCGCGCGCTGTCCAGGGTGGCACTGACGCCGCTGCCCTCGCACATCTCGGTGAGGTGCCCCAACAGGCCGAAGCCGGAAACATCAGTCATCGCCTTCACCCCGGGCTGGCCACCCAATGATACGCCCAAGCTGTTGAGCTTGATCATTTGTTTAACGGCCCGCTCGAAATCGGGTTGATCGGCAAGGCCACGCTTTTGCGCAGTGGCCACCAGACCGACACCAAGGGGCTTTGTCAGAAACAGTTTGCATCCGGGTACGGCGCGATCGTTGCGCTTTAAATTCTCCACCGCAACCTGGCCGGTGACAGCGAGTCCAAAGATTGGCTCGGGCGAGTCGATGCTGTGGCCACCAGCAAGGGGAATACCCGCGGCAGCACAGCCAGCACGGCCGCCTTCAAGCACACAAGCGGCAACCCCGGGCGGCAGTTTATCCAAGGGCCAACCGAGCACCGCGATGGCCATCAGCGGCTTTCCTCCCATGGCATAGATGTCACTGATGGCGTTGGCGGAGGCGATCTGGCCGAAGTCGAACGGGTCATCGACAATGGGCATGAAAAAATCGGTCGTGCTGACAATGGCCTGCCCGTTGCCGAGGTCGAACACGGCGGCATCATCCCTGGAGTCGTTGCCCACCAGCAAGCGGTCGCTGTGCGCGGTCGGGCCGTCGAAGGACAGGATTTCCTCAAGTATACCGGGCGCTATCTTACATCCACACCCAGCACTGCGGCAGTATTGCGTGAGCCGAACCTGATCATCCATGGATCGAAGGAAAATTGGCGGAGAGGGTAGGAATCGAACCTACCTCGGCCCGTTCACGAACCGACAACGGTTTTGAAGACCGCGGCGAACACCAGCCACGCTTCACTCTCCTTTTGTTAGTTTTGTTTAAAAAAACCAAAGTAAAAGCGCTATGGTAAAAACTTGTTTCAAAACCCATAAAGGTAATTTTTATGCTTTTGTGGACGTTTTATGGACGATTTCGGAGTGAATGTCCTTCGAAGGAAGATGTTTATTCACGCCGAACTGACGCCCATGGCTAAACCTAAAAAGCCAATTGTCACTACCACGAAAGTCGGGCTGGTTAAGGTTCAAATCAAAACCGCCGTTGACATTCACCCCGGTGTGACACCCCCGAGTTACAGGACATACTGCACAATGGCAAGGCATACTGTTGTCTGCTTTGTGATAGCTTTTCTACCCCGCTTCCCGTGGTTTGATATAATGAGTAAACTAAAACCTGAACGATGGGAGACAATCCCTCCAATTGAGAAAGTCGGTAAATATAAAGTCCGAGTCATTCCTAGGGGAGTTTCGAATCCGGTTTTAGCGGCGAAAGCTTAGTTGCTGAGAACTTTTGCCGCTGGAAAAGTTGAAATGAGGAGTTGTTTCATTATGCCACTAAAAGGCAAATTTTACTCTAGTCTTTCTTTTCCTTCTTCTTGAAAAAATTAAACGGGTTTTGCCCTTTGTGGGTGGTCTTTCGGTTGCCGAAGATATCCGGCTTCTCTGTTGTCGCTGAACCCACAGTTCGACCACTCTTGTCTTTGTACGTGGTCTTAATTCGGCCAAAGATGTCCGGCTTCTCAGTAACGGCCGTTCCCAAGACTCTCCCGTACTCGTCTTTAATCTCTGTCTTCTTACGGCCAAAGATGTCCGGCTTTTTCGTCACTGTTGTCCCGAGCTTTTTGTAGGTGGTGTCTTTGTACGTGGTCTTAGTTCGGCCGAAGATGTCCGGCTTGTTTGCGACAGCTGTTCCAAGAGTCTTGTACGACTTGTCTTTGTACGTGGTCTTGGTTCGGCCAAAGATATCTGGCTTCTCTGTCTTGGCCTTCAAGGATTGTCCGTAGAGACCAACTGTGGGTGTCTTGTGCTCGGCCCGAGCAAGTGGTGCCAGCGGGACCAGAGCAGCAGTAATGATGTAATAATGAATGTTTTTCATTTTACTCATTGTTTGATTGCCGTGGCTTTTCGATTTCATTCATAAACCAAGATCATCAGCCCGAAACTTCACTCGATAAGCGCGCTTGGGATCACACTTTGCCGGGCGAGGGATGAGGATAAAATCGTCGGTGATGACGGGGCTGAAGTCGCCGCCTTCGAGGAGTTCGGCTTGAGTGATGCGTTGCGGGAGGAAGGCTACGAAGGGGCGGCCGCCGCGTTGGGAGCCGTTGTTGTTCACGGTGGTAAAACTTTTGGCGCCGAGGTTGGGGGTGATTTCTAGAGTGAAGGTGTTGCCCTCGCGGGTAAGGGTTTGGCCGTAGGCGAGTTTACCGGGGGCGAGTTTGGCGGCCCATTTTGGGTCGCCATAAAACGCGACGACATCGCGATCGAACTGCAGCCCTTGTTTGTCTCGCGCGGGTGTGGCGGAATCGCTGAGGCGATGGATGAGCGCGTGGTGGTTGGCGAAGAACGCCTCGTTCATCGTGTAACGACCGGGCTGTTCCACGTAATAATCCAGCAAGCCCCAGCCTTGATAGCCGAACCATGTAGGCTTGGTGTAGCCAATCATTTGCATCACGCTCACGTCATTCATCCACGCCAACGCCATCGCGTCGGGCCCGTTGATGTTGCCCATCAAACAGTTGCCGATGGGCAAATACACTTTCGGATTGGTGGACTTGATTTCAAAACGCTTGCGCCGCGTGTCCACGCCAAACATCTGGCCACCCTTGGATTTCAGAAACCCGTTCCGGTAACGAAACCCAATCTGCCAGCCACCCTCGGTGGCATGACCGGAGGTGATGAACAAATCCGGCTCATAATCCGCCAGCACTTTGGCGAACGCCTCAGTAGTATCATCGGGACCCCGTAGTTGCTCGGCTTTGCTGCCGGCTTTTTTGCGCACGAATTTGTTTTTCACCAACTCATCGTACCACAGCCCTTCGGTGACACACTCGAGCGCAATCTCCGTGCCCGACGCCACCTTACGCACTGTGAGCGGATTGGAGTGCTTGGCAATCGCCAGCGCGTTGGCGGCGTTGTAGCCGGTGAGTACCCCCCAAAATGTGTCCGTGAACGGATCTTCATCCAGCGCGCGAGTAAGCTGATGCACGGCGGCCACGAAATCCCCCGTCGCCTCCTTCGGCGTGGCTACAAAACAGGTGTAACGAGGAAACTGCCCGCGCAGTTTGCCGAGTGTACCAGTGACGTTGCCCTCGAATTCGATGACCTTCGCTCCATGCTTTTTCACCAACGCGGTGACCACCGGTTTCCAGTCCTTGTCCCCATGAGTCGCCTTAGAGACAACCACAGCGTAGTCGTTTGCCGCAAAACAGAAATTCGATGACGCTATCATCATCGCCAAAGTGAGGATGAGTTTGTGTTTCATTGTGCCTTTTCGGGTCGAATTTTACCTGAATCGCAGGAAGTTACCAGTTGAGTTTTGTCCCGGTTTTAGCGTCGAAAGCTCGATTACTGACAACTTTAGCCTCTGGAAAGTCAAAATTAAGAGGGGTTTCAATTATTATTATTTTTTAAACCAAAACTATTTGGTCGTAGTTGCAGTTTATTCCACTCGTCATTTTCGCGATGACCAAAAGCGACAGGGCTGTACGGATCCACGTAATCCACGTTAGTTCTAGCAGGAATCTCTTTGTCATGCCCAGTCAACGAAAACATCGCATTGACCATCAACCGCCGTAAGCCTTCCTCTAGCCAATCAGTCGATGACCCTGCTGTAGTACAAAAGGATCGGCCCTGCTTACCAGTGGGAGCCGTGTAGGTCTTAAACCACGCCAATGGCATACGTGTATCCTTACGATTATCCGTTACAGGAGGGTCGTCTCGATTTAGACCAGTCAACACTTGACCATAGAACAGCACATTGTCATTCGGTGTAAGTTTGTTAACGCCATTTACGTCAGTTCTGCAAAATATTTTGTCCGGCACGCCTTGCATAACGGGATGACTACGATGCTTTGCGTTTGCATGCGCAAGTGTCGCTTCTTGCAGAAACTTTCCGTAATGACTAACCCATGTATCGCCTAGAATTTGTTGGCCAAATCCGCCGCGCCAATTGCTACTATTAAACGTCCATTCGGCGTATGGACTTTGCTTATTCTTGACGTAGCGGAATGCATGAGTTGCATTGCGAATTCCAACCACCGGTTTGCCAGCGTTTACATAGTCGACGATGTGCTTCATGTCGGCATCTGGCAATTCTCGGAAACGTGCGAAAATGACCATCAAATCGGCGTTGCCCAGTACCTTTAATCCGGGGATATTTGTAGAAATGTTTGGGTTGATAATGCCAGTAGCTTTATCGGTCGCGAACAAAACTGTGCAGTCATAGCCGTAACGCTGAGAAAGGATTTTGGCGAACATACTCATCCCTTCTTCGGAGCGGTAATACTCTTCGCCTGTTACAAAGACAATATGCTGTCCGTTGCCGATCCCCTCTTTACCCTTGAGTGACAACCACTGATCGGATGCTGATGCGGTTGGGTGTAGCCCCGAAATTAATATAAGGATGATAAATAAGTACTTCATAATGCTTTCAACGGCTGAATTTTATCAAAGCCGCGGGGAACTAGCTAGATGTGCTTTATCCCGGTTTCTTAGGTAATCCTGATAGCTCGAAAAGCTCTGTGTTTATTTTACGCGCTTCTCCGACAGCCGCCGTAACAAAGAAATAGAAGAGTTTTTATCATTCTTCTGTTCAGTCTGGCACGTATGTCCATAAACGAATTCCTTTGTACATATCGCGGCCGTGCTGTGCGCGTGACTGCATAATCATATTTGGGGCACTTTCTCAAATTAGGCTTTTTGAAAATGGTAATGAGGACAAACTGGAGCCCCGTATTTTCCTGACCCTGAGATCAAGAGGGCACCCACTCCTTACCTGCGCTGCTGTCAAAACCAAAAAGAAAGAGATATCCCACTACCCCTTTCTTAAGGCTCCTTCGGCAAAAATTTCACAGGGTCTTTCACTGCGCCGCTTTTTATCCAAGCCTCGTAGCTTTTGCTGTATCGCGCTAATGAACTAATGAGATCATTCGTGGAAGCCATGATCTCAATCGGCATCCTTGAGTAATGGTTGATGCCTCCGGCGCAGGCGACGAATCTGTGTCCGTGTCTGCGGATGTTCTGACAGTGACCAGCCCAAGTAACCCGCCATCTCTTTTGTGGTGATTTCATGTCAGGCTAAATTACACTTCTTAACTGACTCCAGTAAAAATATTTTCATCAACTGGCAACAGAGTGTTTTTAGCATAAAAAAAAGACGGCAATTTCGGCCGCCTTGCAATTAATCAAATTAGTTTTAACCCCTCAGAATGGTGGGGTGGCTTTACCTAGCGAACCCGCCAATGGACTGATGGAAGGAGGCCCCAACACCACTCAACTCTTTTTTCGCTTCAGCGCTTGGGTTACCAAAAACTTCAAAGCTCTGGATCTCAATCATGCCCATGAGTCTTTCGGCAAATTTTTCGCCAAAAGTGGTAGTGTGAATCATCACGGCTTCGGAGTTGTCATACCATTCAAAGAAATAACAGGTTTTACCATCCTCAGAAACAGACCAGTCGTAGCTCAAAGTCATCGGTTCGTTTTCAAGGGTTGCACTAACTAATTCCTTGTTTATCAATTTTACATTCTCCAATTGCCCATCATTAATGGATGCAGTGATAAACCAATAGACATCATCGGTATTATTCGAATGCGATACTGTTTTGCAGCCGCTCAGCAGAGAGGTGATCGCTATAATCAAGAGGAGTTGCTTCATAAAACGACTATGCCCGAAATGTGGGGATGTAAGGCGATGAGATCAAGAACTTTTAAAAAAAATTATCAATAAAAAAGCGGCCGAGTTCGGCCGACTTGCAATAATTCGAATGAGATTTAAACTTACGCCGTGGGTGGGTTTAGTCGCCCACCTCTTCCTTCGTCGTCGTTTTTTCCCTCTTCGGAGGTTTGGCGGCGGAGGGAGTTTTTACTTCATGCTTACGCATCAACTTTGGGGTTCTGCCTCCAGGCACTGAGTCCCTAGAAGCCGCCTGCGCGGAGATCAAGAGGGAGTTCCACGCTAAAGAAGTTGCCCCAAAAGCAGTAGCCTGATGGAGCTTGAATAGCTCGATTAATCGCCCGGAATTCTTCCCGCTTATATCTTTGCTGGAATGACTTTGCCCTTGGCGGCCATCTCGCCCAAGTCGGACTGGTAAATGTAATATTGGCGACCGCCGGTGTTCCAACTGTGCACGAAGTACATTTGCTGGAAGCGATACCAGTTCACAGAGCCATCGGTGTTGCCCTGATTACCGCCAGTGGGCATGCCCTTTGTGTCTTTGTGCGCCGGATACCCACCGTAAGCCGTTGGGCGTCCGCCGCCCCATCGGCCGTCAATTCTCCCAACCAAGTCAGCGACCAACACCATGTCAGGACTGTCCTGTCCCGAACTGTGCGGACTGCGAGCCTTGAATCGGCCGTTCGAGTTCTGCCAATGCGACGCGCCGCCGAAATGCTGAAAGCCCAGAATCATCTGGGGGTATTGTTTCTCCCACGCCGGGAATAGCGGATTGGTGTTGTACCCCTTCGGCAAGGCCCCGGAGACACGCAACGCTGGGCAACCGAATACTTTGTTCACTTTCAATCCGCGGAGAGTGTAGGGGTCGTTGTTTTCCTTGTACCCCTTGGGCTTCCTCGATGCCAAGTTATACTGGGGTAGCAGTGCCACCTCCTCCAAGTTTAGGCACTTTTGAACAATGTTATTGTTGAACCACGACGAGCGCGGCGCGGTGTTACGGCCCTTAAGATAAACCCCCGCATTGTCGTCTCGATACATGGACAGGCCAAGGATCGTCTGCTTCATGTTGTTTTGGCAAACTGCCTTAAGCGCTGCATTCTTGGCTTGGGCCAAGGCAGGCAACAGCATCGCCGCAAGGATGGCGATGATGGCGATCACCACCAGCAACTCGATCAGGGTAAATCCACTTTGTTTATGTTGTTTTTTTATTTTCATATCACAATCAGCATTGGGAAGACAAAATCTACCGATTGGCCAAGCGCAGCGCAACCTACAAACCGGCCCCTTTGGTTTAATAACTGGGCCAGTAACTCTCCCAAAGGATTTTCGGGGAATCTACGTCTACCATGTACCTGAACCCCATTTTTAACAGACTCATTTTCAATTGAACCATGATTTATCTTACACGATTTTTTTGAGCATGATTTATTCTGGCAGTAGATTGAGTCACAATGGCTAGCTTCCAAACAGAAGCGAGGGTCTGCGGCCTCGCAAAGAGATTTCCGTAGGGATTTTGTTAGGGCATTTCTGACTCGTGAAAGGGTTTACAGAGAAGATTAAAAGATCAGTCATCATCGTAAGCATCGCTTGGTGCCCTGAGCTACAAAACAATCAAGATAATGAGAAAAATCATTCAGCAAATAGCATCGCCCTCGCCGCCTCCACTACCATGCTCACCTCCCCAGCTATCGTCACCTTTCCAAGGAATGCCTACACCTCCCTGTGCAAGCACAATGTACAGGTCAATCATCATAGTCTAAGCTCCGAACATGCTATCAAGCTTTGGGTACAAATAGCGTTGTATTCCACTTTGGTATCTCCCCGATATGTTTTGACCGATGCCTGGTCATTACTCGCTTCACGGCATACTCGGCCGATTGTTGAATATAAATAGCGTCATGGTTCGGGATAAACCAAATATGCTTCGGGTCTTTCAGCTTCTGGGATTTCCAATCCCCAATTCCGCGCAGACTCCGTTGATCTTGATGTCTGCCTCGTAGTATTTGCATTTCATATGAAAGTTGTTTGTGCGGCACTTGTTTCCACTTCAGTGGTGCGTATAACGAATGATTAAAACCCTCCTTTTTGCCTTTTGCTTCTCTTTCCAGATTTTGTATGGGCATCAGTCTTTGGATATTCTTAATTGCCTCAGAATACTTTTATAGATCATCCCGCATCCACCAGTTTCCCTTCATCCAATTTATTGTTTAACAATAGCGAGAAAATGGCTAGGGGAGTTACGAATCCGGTTTTAGCGCCGAAAGCTCCATATTTAAGAGCTTTGGGCGAGCATGAAAGAATTAACAATTACAATCGAAGCTGTGCTGGTTGTTGGCTGACTATCAACTCAGTCAATACAACCATTGATTTTATCAATGACCGGGTCTCATGCGAAAACTGTTAGCATGCCTCCTCTTCGCCGGGGAGAGTAGATGAAAGTATCAAGAGGTTTCTCACAATCATCGGTAAACCAGCAGACCGAACCTACTGTTTGCCGATGTAGAGTGTAAGGCGAGAACGAGTGGCGGCGGCGGCGGCGGGTTTATTGGATTGTTCCCAGATTTGAAGTGCCCGTTGGGCAGCGGCGGCAGCGGCCTCAAAGTTCTTGTTCGCAGCGTGGGCGATGGAGAGGGTATCAAGGTATTCGGCGTTTTTGTTTTGGGTGATCTTGGAAAGGCGCCCAGCCAATGCAAGAGCTTCGGTCGGGCTTCGTAGCGCTGCATTCGACGTGGTGCTCAGAAGCAGGGAAAGTTGATTGGCAGCATCGAGTTGTTTGGTGTCGTTGCGGAGGGCATCCTGATAGTTGGCGATGGCTTCGGAAATTAGACCTTCGTTACGGAGGGAGTTGGCAAATTGGAAATGGGCCTTTCCAAGGAATCGCTTGAGTTGAACGTCGCCAGCGTTAATCTTGAGGGCAGCATTCAGATGGGTGAGTGCTTCTTCATAGCGGGTCAATTTGATCAGGATGGAACCGAGTTCGCTGAGAATCCGAAAATCCTGTGGATTCATTACCCGTGCTTTCTCTAATGCCTCAAGTGCAGCTTCGGTATTCTTGCGTTCCTGCAGAATGATCCCAATGATAAAATGGATATCGGCCAGTTCCTTTCGACTGGTTCCAGGAACTGTTTCCGCGACTACGACATGTCGCTGGAGATAGTTCAGACCCTCGGCAATCTCGTTGTGATCGACGAACTGGCTGTTGACTCGAAGTGGGTCGACATCTGGAGGAGGCCCAACCCATTGCCCGGGAAACGGCACAGAATGGTCACGCCAAAGTTTCGGGTCGGCATCAAGCAGATCGATATCGGCAAGGAGCTGATCGACACTGACCGGGCCCTTGTAGACAACAGCCACGCGTCCATAGCGATCAAGGAGGAAACTGCCAGGGACCGGCATGGGCAGCCATCGGTCGAGAAGTGAGCGTTGGAAGAGATCAAGGTTTCGAACGGTTTGGGAGGTCGTGATGTCGGCGTCAAAAGGGAATTTTAGTTTGGCCAATGCCCGCCTGGCAGCAACAGTATTATCAGGATCAGCGTGAAGCACGTGTATGCGCAGTCCCTTTGAGCGAATTCTGGACTCGGCCGCTGTCCATTCACGAAGCTCAGAGATGCAAGGGGCACACCAACTCGCCCAGAGGTTGATGAGCAAGGGTCCCTTCAAACGATCAGCCGGGAGTTCGGACACACCGTTTTCGGATTGGATATAGACCGGAGGGGGCGACAACCGTGCCGAAAGCACGATCCGGGCGGAAGGTTCAGGATCGGGAAATACGGGGGGCGAGGGAGTGAGGCTCTTGCGGTTGGACGGCGGACTCCATGATTTTGCGGCGGCGACTCCCTGGGTAACGAGGAAACGCTCGCCCGGTTCGATACCTGAAATTGATTCTTGTGTTCCTCCCGGCCAGCGAACCAGTAACTTTTCTATGCTGGCGTTTGGACCAAGTCCAAAATGAAGCCAGCCGCTGGATTGAGACAGGAACGCATCGCCGGCGCGCACACTCCGAATCAGAGGAACCTGCTGATTCTTGAGGTAGAGTTGGACACGGGCACCCACAGCATCGCGGTTGGTTGTTTCACCATTGCCTGACAACTTGACAGCGACCCAGTCGGCGTTGGTAGCTAAGTCATTTCTCAAAAACCGCAGGCGTGGAGCGGTGCGTGCTGTCATCCACAGGTCGAGATCGCCGTCAAAATCCCAGTCAACAGCCGTGACAGCCCGGGAGTCATCGGGGAAATCAAATCCGGAGGCCGAGGAGATGTCGGCGAAACCGGTGCCTCGGCAATTCAGAAACGCACAATTACGCTCGTTGCCGCTAAAGGAACGATCCTCGTGGAGAAGCCTGTTGAGCGCCTTCCATCCCTGCCGGTAACGCATGGTGTTTTCCGGAGTGATCTTGCCGACCGGTGATTGCGACACGACCTGCCGCCAATAGACACTTCACAAGTCGCCGGTGTCTTCCGTGCTGATAAAGCCGTTGGCAACAACAAGATCCTCCCAGCCGTCGTTGTTAAGGTCCACGAAGCGGGATCCCCACGCCCATCGGCCCATGGTCACACCCTGTTCGACGCTGACGTCGCTGAATCCGCCTCCATCGAGATCGGCCTGGAAGAGTGAGTTGCCGCGGGCGTGGCGCTGGTATTGGGCAAGCATTGTTTTGGGGGCGCCGGGTTTAAACTGGCGCTGGAAGGTGATGCGATTGCCGGCAGCTGAAAACATGTTGCTGATGTAGATATCAAAGCGACCATCCCTGTTGAAATCCCCCCAACTGGCTGACATTCCGGCAGACATATCCTCGATGCCCAGTTCGGCGGCGACATCAACAAACCTGCCGTTGGTATTCTGATAGAGGTTGTTTCGTCCGTAATCGTTGGAAACATAGAGATCAGGATCGCCGTCGTCGTCGTAATCCTCCCATGCAGCAGCAAAGCTGAACCGGTTGTTGTTATGGCTAAGGCCGACGGTTTCAGTGACGTCGTTGAACTGCCACTCGCCTTCGTTTCGAAGGAGCATGTTTCGTCCGCCGTTTTGGGCGTCGTGGTAGGGGAGCGGTTCACCGAGTGTGCCGGAGCGAACTCGGTCGGCGGATGGGTTGTAGCCGCAGGCGTAGATGTCGAGGTCACCGTCGAGATCGAAATCGGCGGCAGTGATTGAAAAGGTTTGTGCATGAGTGGAGGTGCCGAAGCTGAGTTCGAAGCGGCCGGAACCGTCGTTTTCCATGAGGAGCAGCTTGAAGTCCTGCGAGACAACCAGATCGCGATCACCGTCGTTATCAAGATCGACGATCAGTACACTGGCACAGTAGTCGAGCCAGTCGGTGCCGCTTTGGGCGGTGTGATCGGTAAGGGTTCCATCGGGGTTTTGGAGGAAAAGGCGGTTGGGCAGTCCTCCCTGCTGGCAGAGGTATAGATCATCCAGCCCGTCACCGTTCACGTCACCTAACGCAAGTCCGTGGTTGGCAACGACATCAAGCCCAAGATTGACGGGAATGCGTGAGCGCCAGTGGTCGGTGGAACGGAGCAACTGTTCCCGGTAAGCCTGATTGTGCCCAAGGAGATCGGCGGTGCAGTCTTTTAAGAGAGGGGATTTATTTTTGGCAAGTCGGGTGGACTCCTCGTAGGAAAGGAGAGCGATCCTCTTGATATGCGGTGTTTCGATGTCTCGTGTCCAATGGCAAAGCCACTCGGTGTTGATTTGTATTCGTCCCTCGGCAGATTGGCCGGTGGCGTTAAACAGGACATGACTTGTAAAATCATTTTCGGCCGTATCCACCCTGTAGAGTTTAACTTCGGTTTGAAGAATATTGGTCGATTGAATGGTGGACAGGAGAGACTGGAAAGCAATGACCGGGTCATCATGAAAGGGTGCGGACTCAGGGCCGCCGCGTTGGATATGAAATTCGGCGTCACGGTAGAACTCTGATAATCTGGCAGGCTTAAGTTGCAGATTCAAGGCGGTGTCCTGAGTAAAGAATTTGGCGATGGAATCGTTGGATAGTCTTGAGGGAACGGACAGTTTTTTTGCTAGCAGTTTGAGTTGCTTGGTCGCGGCAGCACTGAATGCTTCACTACCCCAGCCGTCCTCAATCGGATCAATCCGCTTGTAGGCATCCGTGAGAGGGGCGATGAAGGTCGTTTGTTCGAGTCCTGGCGCGGTTTGAATACCCTCAACGACGTCGGGTGATGGCGGAAGGGGGTTGGGCTCTTCCGGAGTCGAAGTTCGGGAGCAACCGGTCCACGAAAGGCAGAGAGCGATAGTGAGAATCCGAAACAATTTGAGGAGCTCGAGCCGGTGGTCACTGTTCTTCCGAGATGCCTTCACGCAGTGGAAATAATAGATGTCAAAATTCTGATTGTCGACTAGCAAGTAGAATCAACCGGAGCCAGCCGTCGAAAAACACCCGGTAACCTGAAACTTGCCTAATGCATCCGGTCGAGTGAGCCGGGTGGGCGGGGAATCTTCCAGTATGACTCGGCGCCGGGCGGCCATTTTCGCATTTGCAGCAGATCCTTCCCGAACAACCTGAGTGCCAGGCCAAGTGGCAGCAGCACGGTGAAAAAAAGCAGCAGCAAAAACAGCGTGCCGAACACACGTCCCATACAAAAGCCAAGCGTCATCCCCGCCCGGTGAACACGCCGGCCCGCGGCATCCCAAACCAAGCCAACGCACAGCAGCACCGCGACTGATCCCCACGCCAGCCAGGCTCCTGGCCAAGCGATGACTGCCCGCCACA
>CALJHX010000011.1 GCA_937770485.1 uncultured Verrucomicrobiae bacterium
CTCTCAGTCAATGTACACAAACTCGCTGATGTTGAACATCACGGAGCAAAGATCCTGCAGCGCGCGGCGCTTGGCCAAGCCGGCTTGGGCGTTGGCGACCAGTTCACCGTCTGTCGATTTGGAGGGGGCGATTTCGTTGATGAGCACATCGTGCTTGGCCAAGTGCAGTTTCAACTGATCGGTGCGGACGGCGCCGCCCCAGGCGCGGATACCGATGTGGCCTTCGCCCTCGATTGGTGATTCGTCTTTGACGGTGAGCAGCGGCTCGCCGCTATCGCCGAGCCAAAAGCGAATTTCGCCCTTGGCCAATTCTGCTCGAAAGTTACGCCAGCCAAACGACGGGCGGAGTCCGCGCTTGGCCAAGATCTTGATTTCCTTGGCGTGGCGACGAATCAGCAACTCGTTTTGCTGAGTATCGAAGTGGATTTCGTAGCCGGTGTTATCGGTTCCGTTGGCGTTGGCCCGAAGCAGAATGCCGGCGTTCTCGACGCTTTGCTCGAGTTTGATCCGGCCGCTGAGTATGACGTCGGCCTGCTTGGCTGCGGTCATCAGCACGAACGGTCCGCGCTCCGGAACGACGTTCATGATGCCCTCGTAGCCGCCGCCCCATTTGCCGGCATGGGAACGCCAGTTGGCGTCGGGCGGGATGAGGAATTTTTCCTGTGGAAGCTTGTCGCGGAAACCGCGCTCAATGGAAGCCGGGACGTCCGGCGCGAAGACAAGTTGGTGGCGCACCTCGTGGTGCCGCGCTTCCTGTTGACGGAGGTAGCGCTGGCCAAAGGCGATCTCTTCGGCCGTTGCGTCGCGCGCGAGCGTCTGGCGGAAGAGCGTATTCACCAACGTGGCGGTGTCGCCTGTGTTTGTCGGGGCCAACTCGGCGGCGAGCCTGCGCGCCTGGCCGGAGACAAAGTCGCTGTTGAGCAGCGTGAGCGCCTGCGGGGCGACGGTGGTCACCGCACGAGCACCAATCGAACCCTCGGTTCCGCTGTAGTCGAACACCTCAAGAAACGGTACCATCATCGTCCGCTTCACGAAGGCGTAAACGCTGCGGCGCGCCTGCTCATCGGCCCTGGAGTAGCCCCAGCCGCGGCCCGGCTTAGAAGCGCCGGCGATCACTTCGCCGCTGAAGTTCGGATAAAACCCCCGGCCGCCCATCGCGGTGTTGAGCGAGTTGCTGGTCTTGAGAATGGCATCGCGAATGGCCTCGGCCTCGAGACGGCGAAGGTTTTGGCGCCAGACCAGCTCGTTGCCGGGATCGGCATTTTGGTTCATCGGATTTTGCCATGAGGTGCGGCGGTAAGCTTCGCTGTTCACGATCACGCGATGCATGTGCTTGATCGACCAGCCGCCGTCGACGAACTCCGCAGCCAACCAATCGAGCAGCGCCGGGTTGGCGCAGGGCTTGCCGGCCTTGCCGAAGTCGTTCGGCGTCGCGACGAGGCCGCGCCCGAAGTGGAACTGCCAAATGCGATTGGCCATCACGCGGGCTGTCAGCGGATGCCCGGGGCTGGCGATCCACTTGGCCAGCGCGAGCCGGCGGCCGGTCGTGAACGGGTTGGGCGACTTCTCGATGGCCGGCTTGGCCTTGGCCAAGACCTTGAGGAATTCTGGCTCCACTTTTTTGCTGGGTCGTCCGGCGTTGCCGCGGACCAGCAGGTGCGTGTCCATCGGCTTGGCGCTGTGTTCGCGCACGGTCATCGCGTACTCGCGGCCGTCCCAAGGTGGCTTGGCGTCCTTCGGTTTGTCCGGCTGGTTTTGCCACGCAAAAACTTCAAGCGGCGCGATGAGCGGCGAGTAGGTGGCGGAGTCCCATTCGTACTTGGGCTTGTCGTAGAAGCGGACGTTCCGGAAGAAGGCCAACATCTCGTAGTAGTCCCGCTGCGAGATGGGATCGAACATGTGATCATGGCAACGCGCGCAGCCAACCGTCAGGCCCATGAAGGTTTCCGACGTGGTCTTGAGCATGTCGTCGAGCCCTTCGAACTCGGCGGCGCGCGGGTCGTCCGGTTCGTCATCCCAGACGCCGAGCCGGTAAAAACCGGTGGCGATCAGGCTGTCATTGTCCACGTCCGTCAACTCGTCGCCGGCGATCTGCTCCATCACGAACCGGTCGTACGGCTTGTCCTCGTTGAACGAGCGGATGACGTAGTCGCGGTATTTCCAGACAAGCGGTTTTTCATCGTCGCGCTCGTAGCCGTTGGTTTGGGCGAAGCGCACGACGTCGAGCCAATGGCGGCCCCAGCGCTCGCCGTACTGAGGCAGGCCGAGCAGATGCTCGATGAGCCTTGGCCAGGCGTCGGGCGAGGCGTCGTTCACGAACGCCTGCATCTCACCATAGGTCGGCGGCAGGCCGATGAGGTCAAAGTACGCGCGGCGAATGAGCGTGGCCTTGTCGGCGATCGGGTTCGCGGCGATACCCCTGGCGTCGAGTTGCGCTTGGATCAACTGATCAATCGGCGCTTGGTTGCCGTTGCGCTTGGCCAAGCGCGGATGCTTGACCGGGCGGAACGCCCAGTAGTCACGGTCTTCATCGGTGATTGAAAAACCGTGTTCGCGCTTGGCGGTGACTTGTGCGGTCTCGCTTGGCCAAGGGGCGCCGAGACGAATCCACTGCTCGAGATCGGCCACGGCCTGTTTGCCCAACTTTTTCTTGGGCGGCATCTCCAAGTCAGAGTTGGTGTACTTGACCGCCTCGATCAACAGGCTCTTGGCCGGGTTGCCGGGCACGATTGCCGCGCCAGAGTCGCCGCCCCGCAGGATGGTTTTGCGGGAGTTTAGCTGGAGGTTGCCTTTGTGCTTTTCGTTGCCGTGGCACTCGTGGCAATTGTTGACGAGCAGCGGCCGAATCTTGCTTTCAAAGAATTGAATGCCCTCCGGCGAAAAGCCGGTTTGTTCCGCTTGGCCAAGCGGCAACGCCATCGTGGCCAAGCCGCCAATCACCATAAGCGCGGCTAAATGAAAACGTGCTCCTTTCATCCGAAAAAGTCGCTCGACGAGTCCGCGGACGCTAGGCGACAGGACCAAGGTTGGCGAGGCGAAACTACGCGAGATAGGGAATCGTCAGCGGCCCCTGCGGTAGCACCGCCACACGGGCGTCCGGGCCGAGCTTGGCCAAGCGCTTGGCCACCTCGGCGCTGATGTCGGCGCACGGGGCTAGGTGGCAGGCCCGCAGTGTGGCGTCGTCGAGTTCGCAGCGGACAAGCACTTCGGCCTGGCGCTGTACCAGCGCCTGAATCTGCGCCTGCCATTGCTCCGGCCGGACGAAGCCCGGCGTGGAGAGCATGGCTAAAATCTCCTCGATCGAGTCGGCGCTGCGCAGCAGTTCGTCGAGCGGGCTGCCGCCGGGCACGCCTTCGCGGCACTCGGCGGCGAGGATCAGTGTGCCGCCCTCCTTCAGCACTCGGGCACCGGCGCTCATGCCTTTCACGCCTTGGTACAAATTAAGATCCAACGGGTAGCCGCTGTTTGTTGTGACGACGATGTCGAACGCTTGGCCAACGGGCTGCATCGCCGATTTTTTGACAAACGCGCAGCCGCTCTTGTGCGCCTCGATGATGTCGCCGGCGAAAACGTTCGTGATGTCGCGCTGCTCGTTAAGCGTGACGTTGAACAGAAAACTCGGCCCGGCTTTGAGCGCGATGTCGCGCAGTTCCTCCCAAAGCGGGTTGCCCTCGGTGATGCCGAAGGTCGCCTGTGGGTCGCCGATGTTTTTTGCGCCGTGATTGCTCATCACCGTTTCCAGCCCGGCGCAACCCGGCATGATGCCCTTCACGCCGCCGCTGAATCCCGCAAAAAAATGCGGCTCGATAAACCCGGTGATGATCCGCAAATCAGCCTCGACGATGTGCCTGTTGAGCAGGGCAGGCGTGCCGTCCGCCGTGGTGCCGACCTGCACGAGTGCCTCGGGATTTTCCGGCTCGTGATTGAGCACGCGATAGTTGGCGACGACCTCCGGTGTGAGCATTGTTTCCAACTCCTCCTTCGTGTTGGGCCGGTGCGTGCCGAGTTGGTTCAGCAGCGTGATATTGTCATTTGGCCCGCCGAGATGCTCGAGCAGCCACGGGATGATTCGGTCGTTCGGCGTCGCGCGGGTGATGTCGGTGAAGGCGATGCAGATTTTCGTGTCCGGCGAGATGCGCTCGAGCAACGGCTGGCTGCCGATGGGTTTTTGAAGCGCGCCGAGTACGGCCGCCTGTTCATCGGCCAAGCCGGTGATGTTTGCCGGCTCGATGACCGTCGTGCGGTCGTTGGGAACCTCGATGGGAAGATGGCCGGAGCCGTATGCCAAATTAACTGTCATTCGTAACGCAGCGGCAGAGTAGCGTCACCGGCGAGCCAAGCCAAGCGGCGTCAGTTCCACGAGAGGTCGTCCGGGCCGTCGGCGAGCAGGCGGTGCTGCCAGTCCAGGCCGCGAAGGATCTCACGCCACGCCGCCTCTTCGGGGTTGCTGAAGACCAGTTCCGTCGTCGCTTTGCAGACGAGCCACGCTTTGCGGGCGAGCTCGCTCTCGAGTTGGCCGCCCCCCCAGCCGGAGTAGCCGAGGAACACCTCGATCTTGTGGTCGGGGTTGACCGAGTTGGCGAGGTCGCTCAACTCGCCCGGTTCCTGCACCAGCGAGAGGTTGTTCATCACGTTGCCCTGAAACATGAACGAGTCGCTGTGGAGGATGTGCACCGACGACTCATCGACTGGGCCGCCGCTGCGGGTGCGCCGGTTCTTCACCGATGGCGGCATGTCGATCGGCAGCACGTCGCCGATGCGCTTGTCGCTGGGTTGGTTGAGCACCAGCCCGAAGGCGCCCCCGGGCGAGTGTTGGCACATGAGGATGACCGTGTGGTGAAAACAGGAACCGTACATGCCGCCGGCATCCAGCAACAAATGCCCGCGAAGGCTCTGGAGTTTTTCCCTCATCCGCCTGCCACTATTTTTACTATCTCCATCGTGTCGCCCGCGTTGAGCTGCCGTTCCGCGAACTCCGAGGGCGTGACCGCCTCGCCGTTGAGTTCCACCACCACGCTGCGCGGTAGCATGCCCTGCGCTTCGAGAAAATCGTGCAGCGACACCGGTAGCCCGGTGGCGATCTCCCGCCCGTTGGCGGTGACGGCCTGTGGCGAATCACTCATTCCGCTGCGGTGACTTTGTCGCCGAGCCGCGCCCAAGTCAACGACGGCCGCTTGGCCAAGCGCGTATCGGGCGGTAGGCTTCCGCGCCGATGCACATCCGCTCCATCGCTGCGCCGCTGCTCAAGTGGTTCGCCGGGAACGCCCGCGATCTGCCGTGGCGGCGAACGCGCGATCCGTACGCCATTTGGGTGTCGGAAATCATGCTGCAACAAACGCAGGTCAAGACCGTGATCCCGTATTGGCAAAGATGGATGGAGCAGTTGCCCGACATCGAATCGCTCGCCGCTGCCGCCGACGACACGGTGATCAAACTTTGGGAAGGCCTCGGCTACTACTCCCGTGCGCGCAACCTGCACAAGGCCGCCAAGCTGATCGGCGACGAGTTGGGTGGCCGTTTCCCCCGCGACTTGGTCGGCGTGCTGGCGTT
The DNA here is from genome assembly GCA_937770485.1 of uncultured Verrucomicrobiae bacterium. Taxonomy (GTDB): domain Bacteria; phylum Verrucomicrobiota; class Verrucomicrobiia; order Limisphaerales; family UBA1096; genus UBA1096. The sequence continues at coordinate 5,551 of CALJHX010000011.1, forward strand.
GCCGGGAGTGGGGCGCTACACCGGCGGCGCGATCTGCAGCATTGCGTACAACCAGCCGGAGCCGCTCGTCGATGGCAACGTCGCCCGCGTGCTGACGCGCCTGCTCGGCATCGAACAGTCGCCGAAGGATAAACCGGTCGCCGATCGCTTGTGGTCGGTCGCCGATGAACTGGTGAAACACGCTGTGACGCTGCAAAAGCCAAGGCAACGAAACGCCTCCGCGTTCAACCAAGCGATGATGGAGCTTGGCGCGCTGGTCTGCACGCCGCGCAAACCGCTCTGCGGCGACTGCCCGCTGAAAGGCCGTTGCACCGCCCGAAAGGAAAACAAGGTCGAAACCATTCCGGCCTTGGCCAAACGGGCGGCAGCAACCAAGCGGCGGTTCATCGGGTTCATCATCGCTTGGCGCGGGGAGGTCTTCGTGCAACGCCGGCCAAGCGGCGAAGTGAACGCCGGCTTTTGGGAATTCCCCAACTGGCAGGCGGACGATCCTGCCATGCAACCGGCCGACTTGGCCAAGGCCAGTCTCGCGTTTGGCCAAGTAGCGCTGGAGCCGCTCTGCACCATCAACCACTCCATCACACGCTACCGCAACCGGCTCGAGATGTTCGTGATCGCGCCCAGCCGAAAACCGCGCTTGGCCAACCTCAAAGGCCAATGGCTCCCCGAGGCCAAGCTCGCCGAACTCCCACTAACCGCCGCCCACCGAAAAGCCGCGACACGTTTTTTGAATACCGCGAATGGACGCGAAGGGGTTATAAGAACAGGATGCGGATGAACGCTGATTTAAGGGGTCAAAACTAATCCTGTTCATCCTGAAAATCTGCGTCCCCTTTTCTCCTTCCAAAAAAACTCCGAAGTTCTCCGCGCCTCCGCGATCCCTGTGTTAAAAATTAGCGTCGATTTGCGTCCATTCGCGGTTCTTCCTCCGCTCACTCCCAGTCGAGTTTTAGGGGGACTTCCTTGCCGTTGGCGGCTTTGGATTCGTCGGCAGCCTGCATGAAGGCGTAGATCTCCAGCGTCTCGCGGGCGGTGACCGGCGACTTGCCGCTCTTAAAGAACTTGACCGCCGCCTCGACGAGTGGCGCGTAGCCTTCGTAACCGCCGACCGGGTGTTCGCCGGACTCGCACTTGGCCGTGCCGCCGTAGCCTTTGCCCTCGCGGAAGATGCCGACTCGGCCGTCCTTCCATGTTCCAGCGACCTCGATTTTGCCGTCCTCGGTCGTGCTTCGCTTGACCGACACGCAGCCGGGGCCCATCACGGTGAAGAGCGACTCGACGCCGTGGATGCCGTACCAAAACAGATCGGGATGGTGCGGCTCGAGGTGGGCCGGGCTGAAGGTTTCGCAGCGGAGAACCTTGCCGTGTTTGCCGGCGCGCGCGGCGAGCGTGGTTTTGGCGAAGCGCAGCGAAGAGGAGCTGAACACCGGCACTTTGTGGCGCTTGCCCAAGCGGTAAATCTTGAGGCAATCAGCGAGAGTGCCGGCGAGTGGTTTGTCTATGAAGAGCGGCTTGCCGGCCTTGATGACGTCGATGGCGTGCTTGAGGTGCGGGCGGCCGTCGACGTTCTCGATCATCACCGCGTCGACGTGCCGGCAAAGCTCAGTGACGGTGGGGTAAAGTTTCACGCCCCATTTGCCGGTCAACTCGGCTGTGTATTTCTCGACGCGCGTATAGCTCGACTCGACATCGGGACTGCTGTCCTTGACGGCGGCGATTATCCGGGCGCCGGCGACGTGGTTTTTGTCGGCCTCGTCATTAAGGACGCGGGTGAAGGCGATGACGTGCGAGGTGTCGAGCCCGACCATGCCGATGCGGATATCTTTCGCCTCTGCGGGGTTGATAAGAGCAGCGGCCAGTGCCAGTCCGAGGAGTAGCTTGGTGTACATGCGGCGATTTCAACCTGTTGCCAGCCAAACGCAAGGCAAATAAGGTAGTGAGCAGTTAGCGGTAAGAACCGAGAACCGGAACAGGGCGAATATCGAAAAAGGAATGTTGAAATTCGAAGGAAAAAACTGAAAACTTTATTGAATCGCGTAAGGCACGAAAGAACACAAACGGCTCACCGCCCCCCCCCCCGCTCACTTTTTAAACGGTGCTGTGGAGTGGTTGATGACCCACCAATAGTCGCGGGCCTTGCCGCCGATGGAACCGGCGTTGGAGTAGTCGAGCCGCATGCGCTTTTGTACCGGCTCAAGTCTGGGCATGGGGTCGCTCCATTTCTTGATCGCGGCGTGGCCGTCGGCGTAGGCGTAGCTGCAGGCGGCGTTGTGGTAGTTGGCCGGGAGGTTACGCCAGATGGTGGCGGTGTACGGGTATAGGACGAAGCCGCCGTTGTTGATGCTGTCCGGGTGTTCGTCGGCAAAAATCCAGAGGTCGGACGGCGACGGGTCGATGATGTGTGAGAGGATGTCGTACTTCCGCCAGCCACGCCCGTGGATGCTCGATGTGGTCGAGCTAAGCGTGGGGTCGTAAAGCCCGCCCTCGATATAGCCGTTCATGGCGACGCTGCGAACACGCGGCATTTCCTTGCCATTGATATCGCAGGTGTATTTGTCGGACGGACATTTGTAAATGCCAGGCGACTTCGTGTACGGGCCGAGCTTGGGGTAGCGGTCGCCCATCTGTTTGCGCGTGCCGGTGAGGTAGAGCAGGTTCGTGTTGTCGCGGTTGTTCGGCACGAAGGTGAGGAAGCCGTTGATCCAGCCGCGCGGATCCTGAATGTGCTTGGCGTTGGGTGGCAGATGGTCTTCGTAGTCGTCGACATACAGTTTCCACGCGACGAGAAGTTGGCGCTGGTTGTTGAGACAGTAGATACCGGTGGCCTTGGCCTTGGCCTTGGCCAGCGCGGGCAATAACAGTCCGGCGAGGATCGCGATGATGGCGATCACCACCAGCAACTCGATCAAAGTGAAGCCCTTGGCCAGGCGCTGACGGAACAGGTTGCTATTTTGCCACGTCAAAACAGATCAAATAATCCTCGCTTCGAATCACCATTCGCTTGTCGGAGAGAATGGGAGCAGCCCAGCAGGGATAACGCAACTCCGGAACCTGATGCCGGCCAAGCTCGACCGGCTTCTCTGCGTTGACAGCGAACAGGCCCAGCAGGCCTCCTTCTCCGAGCACAAACAGCCTGCCGTCAGCCATCACAGCGGAGCCGCGCCCGTAAACATTGGGCTGTTTGCTGCCGCGCTTTTGCCAGCGCTCGTCGCGGCTCCACTTGATCCTGCCGCTCTCCAGTTCGACACAGCGAAAATGAGCGTCCGGCTCATCGCGCCCGCTGAAGGCGTACAGGTGTCCATCGTGAAGGATCGGGGTCGTCCAGTGAATCCCCAGCACGGGCTCGAGTCGGCGGTTGACTTTGCGGCGTTTGTTCGTACTCCAAATTTCGTTGAACGATTTGCCGTCCTCGGCAATGTCGAGCAGGAATGACCCGACGCTGTAGTAGGCTGCAGAGCAGAAAACTTGGTTGCCGGACACGATCGGATTGGCGGCATTCACCGACTCGTTGACACGCGCGCGAAACCAGCGGCTGAAATTCACGTTGCCCGTTTTCGGATCCATTGAAACAAGTCCCTGCCGCGTTAGGCTAAGGAGCGTGCGTTTGCCGTGGATCGTAGCCAGCGTGGGTGTGGCGTAACTTGCAAGTTTCTCGGTGCCTTGCCATCGGACAAGCGGTTCGCCAGGCCAGCCGATCGCCGGTTTGCTCTGCCACGTGTCGCGGCCCGCGCTTTGCCACACCGTTTTGCCGGTATCCTTGTCGAACGCCACAATCGTCGAGTTCGGCTGCCCGCCGACCATCACGATGAGCAGATCGCCCTCGATCACCGGCGATGCCCCGACGCCGAAAAAAGCTTCCGTCACTTGAAACTCCTCCGCTGTTTTTCGCTGCCAAACCGGCTTGCCCGTTTTGACGTTGAGACAAAGCAGCACGCCCTCCGCGCCAAAAGTGTAGCAATGCTTTTCGGTAAGCAGTGGCGTGCAGCGTGGGCCGTTGTTGTAGCCGAAGGGATCGCGGTAATGGGTGGGGGAGGCGTGGCGCCAAACTGGCTTGGCTGTCTTCGCGTCGAGCGCCTCGACGATTTGCTCGTTGGCGATGCGGTGAAACAAAACCAGATGGCCGTCGCGGATGGACGGTGCGCTGTAGCCGGTGCCGATCTGTTTTTTCCAAATGACCTTCGGCCCGCCGCTTGGCCAAGCGCTGAGCAGGCCGGTTTCGCTGGAGGTGCCATCGGCACGTGGCCCAAGCAATTGTGGCCAATCAGCCGCCACCGCCTTGGCCGAGCCGAGTGTGACGGCAATGATTATTAAGCCGGCGATCGAACAGCGGCCTTTACGAAGAAACATCCGGAGGTTCACCCTCATCCGGCCTTCGGCTACCTTCTCCCTGAGGGAGAAGGAACCAAACGAGACGGGCTTGTCTAGGCTCTCTCTACCAGCGGGAGAGGTTAGGGGTGAGGGAGAAAACAACCTCCCACTTGAGGAGACATCAACCCAAGACCAAGTTGCAAAATTGTGCACGCGTTTTTTGTAATCAATCGGAGCTTCACTGAAAACTGAAAACCGAAACTAAAAAACTAAATCCCCCGGTTTATTTTCCAGAGCAGCACGCAACCGATGCCCTGGAACAAGAAGTTCGGCATCCACATCCAGAGGTGTGGCAACAGGCTGGGATGCCCCTCGAGCGCCTGACCCAGCACGATGAGCCCGTAGTAGGCGGTCACCAAAACCAGCGCCATGGCGATGCCAATGTTGGTCTCGCGGCGGTGCGTGCGGATGGCGAGAGGGATGCCGATCAGCGTGAATCCGATGCACGCAAACGAGAGCGCCACCTTTTGGTGGAGCTGAATCTGGGCTGGCGTGGGGTCTGCACCCTGCTGTTTCAACTCGGCGATGCGCGCGCGCAGTTGGCCAAAGCCAAGCTCCTTCAGCTTAGGGGGGCGTTGCTTGGACGCCTCCGTTTTTTTGCCGAGTGCCATTGGGCCGTACTTCGAGTAAATGAACGTGCGCTCCTTGCCGTCGCTGAACTCGAAGCCGTCGACGGTTCGTAGCGTGAGTATCACTTGTTCCGTCTTGGCGTCCACCCCTAGCGAGGCTTCCTCGGCGTGCATGCGCAGCTTGAGGTTGCCGTCCTCGTTGTGCTGATAAATCACCACGTCGCGAAGCGTGTCGCCGTCGATCGAGCCGACGTAAACGCGGTGGCCAGGGAAGTCGGTGAACCCTTTCTCGGTGAGCAGCGCGGTGGTGTTCTTGAGCCCGTACTCGAAGAGCATCGCTTTGTAGGCCAGGCGGCATTGCGGCGCGACGTGTAGGTTCATCCAACCGGACAACGCCGACATCAGCACGCCGATTGCTAGAACCGGCGCGGAGAGCGAGAGCAGGCTGATGCCGCCAGCGCGGGCGGCGGTGAGCTCGTGCTCGGCGCTGAACCGCCCGAACACCAGTAGCGTGGCGGTGAGCATCCCCATCGGCATGGAGTAAACGAGTACGTACGGTATGAGCAGCCCGATCGCCTTGAGCAGGAAGCCGGGCGCGACCTGGCCCGAAGCTATCAGCGTGGCGATTTCCTTGAACAAGTTGCCCAGCAGCAGCACGAAGGTGAACACCAGCACCGTCATCAGCAGGGTGGCCAATGTTTCTCGTGTCAAATAAAGATGCAGGGTTCTCATCCGGCGAGCGCCCTCGGTGGCGAGGCGCGCCATTGTTGGAGGCGCTTGTCCAAGCGCGCAAGGTTTATGCGGCGTGACAGACCAACGAGCCTGCGGTAGCGACCTAACCATGCACTCTAATTCTGGTACCGTTTCACGTCGCACTTTCCTCAAGAAAACCACCGCTACCACGGCTGCTGTCGTCGCTTTGCCGCTTGCCAAATCGGTCGCTGCCGAGGGCGACTGGATCAAGCTTTTCGACGGCAAGACGCTCGACGGCTGGCACAAAAACCCGAAACGCATCGGCCATGGCACTGGCGGCAAATGGATTGTTGAGGGCGGCGCGATCGTCGGCGAGCAGGATCCCCCGGGCTCCGGCAACGGCGGAATTTTATTGAGCGACCGGAAGTTCGGCGACTTCGAGGTGAAGATCGACATGAACCACGACTGGGGCCCGTGCTCTGGGTTTTTCCTGCGCTCCAACGACAAGGGACAGTGCTTCCAGGTGATGGTCGACTTCCACGATGCCGGCAACGTCGGGCACATTTACGGCGAGGGCACCGGCGCATTCAACAATCGCGCCTTCGACATCAACGGCCAGATGAAGGACGGCAAGTTGGTGGCGATCACCGGCGACAACGTTCGCAAGCCAAGCGAGCATGGCTGCGTGTACACCTGCACGCCGGGCGAGTGGGTGAAGGCATGGCGCGTCGGCAAATGGAACACGCTGAAGGTGCGCTGCGTCGGCAAATACCCGCGCATCACCACTTGGCTCAACGGACAGAAGATCTGCAAGTTCGACGGCGCGACCTTCAATCAATCGCAGTACGATCGCAAAAAGGTATACGGCATCCTCGGCGATAAAGGCTCGATTGACGTAAAGGTACACGGCGGCGGCGGCTGGCCCAAGGGTGCGAAAGTGCGCTGGCGCAATATTCTCGTCCGAGAACTCTAACTTGCGAGCCAAAGCGTCGCGACAGCGTCTTGGGGTGCGGCTCTCCGCGCCGCTTTGGCTCGCAAGTTACAGGTTGGCTTTGACTTGGTCGGCGAGCGCTTGACCAAGGGCTTGGCTTTCATCGAGTTCACCAGTGACGGTTGACTCGCTGTATTGAGTGCCGTCGCCGAATGAGAGGCCGGGCATGTGGGTTTTCTCGCGGCGCACCTCGGCGTGTGCGGCGACAGGGCTTTGGCAACCGCCACCCATTGCGCTCAAAAACGACCGCTCGGCCTCGGCACAAACCTGCGTGTTGAAGTGGTTCAGCCGCTGGCAGAGCTTGGCAATGCGCTCGTCGTTTTCACGTATCTCAATGCCAATCGCCCCTTGGCCAACGCACGGCAGCATCTCGCTCGTCTCGACGATCGTTGCGCAGGTGCCGTCCGGCACGGCGTCGCCCCGGAGCAGGCCGTCTTTGCCGGCCTCGAAGTCGAGCCGCCGTAGCCCGGCGTGCGCCAAAACGGTGGCGTCGATCTGTGGGTCGATGGCGAGTTTATCGAGGCGTGTGGGGACGTTACCGCGAATCTCGATGATGTTCCAGTCGGGTCGCAGCCGAAGCAGTTGTGCCTTACGGCGTGGACTGCTAGTGGCGACAGTGAGGTCGGCCGGCAGTTGGGCAATTGTCAGGCCGGGAGCAAAGCCACGCCGATCCGATTGGTCGCGGTAGAGCAGAACTTCGCGGGGATCCTCGCGCTTGGTGATCGCGCCGAGCGTGAGCCCGGCCGGCAGTTCAGTCGGCAGATCCTTCAGGCTGTGCACCGCGAGGTCGGCGCGATTTTTCACCAGCGCGACCTCGAGTTCCTTGGTGAAGAGACCCTTGGGCAGCGACTGGCCCGGTTTGACGCCCTGTGTCTGCAGCTTGTCGCCGGTGGTCTTTAGAATCTTTATCTCGAAGTTAAGTTGAGGGAATGCCTTGCGGCACTGGGCAAAAATCATGTTTGCCTGTGCGAGTGCAAGGGCGCTGCCCCGGGTGGCGATGCGAATGGTGTTTATGTCGGGCAAAGTGAAGGTTGTCGTCAGCTGCCGGCCTGCTGTTCGCGGAAGCCGAGTTTGGTGTTGCCTGGATGTGACTGGAGGCTATCGAGCAGTTCGTTGCGTTTCCTGGCGATGAGGCGTTTGCACAACTCGAGCTCGGCCTTGCGCTGCTCGAGGTACTGTCCGGCGATCCCTTGGAGGTCGTCGATGTTGTAAACGTACACGTTCTCGAGTTGGTTACAGTCAGGATCGATGTCGCGCGGCACGGCAATATCCACGAGCAGCAGCGGTCGGTGGCCACGCTGCTGGAGCAACCCCTCAAGCTTGTCGCGTGTGAGCACGTAGTGAGGTGCCGCGGTACTGCTGATGATAATGTCAACCTGCTTGAATTCCTGCTCCCACGTGTCGAAGCCGACGGCGCGGCCGTCGAGTTCGGTAGCCAGCGTGACGGCCCGGTCGTGTGAGCGGTTTGAGACGAGGACACTTTGCGCGCCCCGGCTTTTGAGGGCGCGGGCGGCTTTTTCGCTCGTGTCGCCGGCGCCGATCACGAGTACCTGCCGCGACTTGAGTGAGTCGAAAATGGACTCGGCCAATTCCACCGCCACCGAGCTGACGGAGATGCTGCCGCGCTGAATCTGCGTTTCCGAACGGACGAGCTTGGCCACGTTGAATGCTTTTTGAAATGTCTTGTTCAGCAGCGCGCCGGTGGCCTTCTCGGCGTGGGCGAGTTTGTAGGCTTGCTTGAGTTGGCCGAGGATTTCCGTCTCGCCAAGCACCATCGAGTCGATGCCGCACGACACGCGGAAGAGGTGATCGACACTTTGCGGATCGCCGTACGTGTAGAGTTCGTCGCTGGGAGCCGGGCCGAGGTCATGAAAATCGCAAAGGAACTGGTGCAGCGCCTGGCCAAGCGCGGGATCGTTGTCGCGGGTGGCTGCGTAAATCTCCACGCGATTGCAGGTGGAGAGGATCACAGCCTCGTCGGCAATGCCGCGCTCGCGCAGTTGGCCAAGCGCGTCGGCGATCTGCGCATTGGAAAAGGCAAAGCGCTCCCGCAACTCGACCGGAGATGAGTGATGGCTTAAGCCTGTGACAACAATCGGCATCGCTTACGGGGTGGGGTTATGAATTCCCGAGAGTAGGTTCGTCCCCCAGAACGTGAGGATAACAAACCCGAAGGCGACGATCGCCGACCAGGCGTAGCGATGTCCGCGTTGGTCAAACTTCCAGTGAAGCAAAAGCAGCACGCTGTAGATCGCCCAGACGAGCATCGACCAGATGACCTTGGGGTCGCCTTTGAATGATGCACCCTCGGGCAACTCGACGTACGCCGCGCCCAGGCCCAGGCCGGTCGTGAGCAGTGCCAGGCCGGTCGCGAGCGAAACGGTGATCATTTTTTCCAAGCGCTGGATCGGCGGTAGCAGGGTGAAGAGCGCGCGTGCCCGGTGGAATTTCAGGTTGCGCTCCTGCGTGAGGAACATGCTCCCGGCGACGGCGCTCAAACCGAACGCCCCGTAGCCGAGCATAATCATCGCGGCGTGCAGACTGGCCCACCCGTTGGTGAACTGCGGCTTGCCGGTCGGTGGCGGGTCGAGGCCAGGCATTAGAGCAAAGACGCCGACGCAAAATAACAACGGCGATGTGAACACGCCGAGGAAACGCAACCTTGGCCAAAGGCCGAAAACAAGGCTTCCAGCGGCGATCGTCCACAGGACAAACGCGGTGGCCTCGTACAGATTGTTCACCGGGCAGTGCTGCAGCGAAAAGCCGCGCTTGGCCATGGCGACGGTGTGCAGCACGAACGCGATGGCGAGCAGGCTGTAGTTGATCCAGTTGTCCCGCTGGAAACCGCGCCGCCAAAGGAAGGCGGAGTAAAGCATGCTGGCGCCGTAAACTACGACGGCAGACAAAAACCATTGGCGTGCAGGATCCAAAATTCAGTGCGGCTTAGCCAAGCGCCGCAAGGCAGGGCAGTCTAGGCCAAAACCCCGCCGCATCAAATGAAAGATACCTCCCAAAGAGTACGTTTTGGGTTGGCAAGGTGATTTCAAGTTGATGGCTTACTGGCTTTGTTGCAGTTTTCGCGCATGGAAATTGTCTTTAGCGTCACACCGGAATCGGATGGCGGCTTTGTTGCTGAGTGCCTGTCGCATGACATATTTACCCAGGGCGATGACTGGAACCCACTGCGAACCCATGTTGGCAAGGCTGTCGACGCATACTTCTTCGATCAACAAAAAGCCGATTCGATCCGGGTGCATCTCGTGGGTGACGAAGTGGTGGGAGCCTGGTGAAGCTGCCTCGAAATCTGACCGGGTACAAAATGATCAAACTGCTCTGCCGCGATTTTGAGTACCGTGAAATACATCAGGTACGCAGTTACGTTCTCCTGGAAACAGATACTCCGAGGCATTATTGAATTCCTGTTCCTGACCATTCGCCTCTTCGGCTTGAGAGACGCTGAACGCCATTTTGAGGGCTGTGGCGATAGTGTAGGGGGTCGATAAACGGGACATCTTGAAACATCTAAACGATCGGTTCAAACGACTCGGAGACAAGTCGGACAAGGGACGCTTTTTTTTGGTGGACTGTTTTTCGAGGGAAGTACTTTAGCCAAGCGCTTGGCCGACATCAGCCGCAGCACTTTTTGTGTTTTTTGCCGCTGCCGCAGGGGCAGGGGTCGTTGCGGCCGACCTTGACGGCGGTGCGCAATGGCTCGGCCCGGGAGACCATGTCGGTGGCTTCGTCCACCATGTCGGAGGCTTCGTTGGCGGCGCGGCGTTCCTCGGCTCCGAACGCGCTGGAGCTTTGGTGCACCTCCTGCATCGGGAGATTTCTCAGGAAGCTCTGGAAGGCGTCGACACTGGAAGCGCTGCGGAAGATGTTCTGGCAGATTTTAGTCCAGATGTTGACCTGCAATTCCTGGAACATGTGGTAGCCCTCGGACTTGTACTCGAGGATGGGGTCGCGCTGGCCGTAGGCGCGCAGGCCGATGCTGTGGCGCAGGCTGTCCATCTCATAGAGGTGCTCCTGCCACAACTGGTCGATGGAGTTGAGGATGGTGTAGCGCTCGACGGCCACGAGCGCGTCGGTGTCCTCGAAGCTGGTTTTAAGTTGGTAGGCCTCCTTGGCCTTGGCGGAGATATCGTCGAACAACAACGCCTGGTGCGGGGTCAGTTCCCGTTCGCCATCGGAGCCGACGGCGGCTTTGCCGTCGATCAATCCGGACAATGAATCCGCCGAGACGCCGACGGGGAAGGTGAGGTTGGCCCAGTCCGACAGGGGCTGAAAGCCCCAGTTCACCGGCTCCAGTTCGGGGTCACAGAATTCCTGCACCTTGTTGGCGATGACCTCGTCCATAATGTTGATCAGCTTGGCCTGCACCTGCTCGGAGTGCATGGCGTCGTTGCGGAAACCGTAGATTTCCTCGCGCTGCTTGTTCATTACGTCGTCGTACTCGAGGGTGCGCTTGCGGATCTGGAAGTGGTGCTTCTCGACGTTCTTTTGCGCGGTCTGGATGGAGCGGTCGAGCATGCCGCTGTCGCCGATGGCTTCGCCCTCGCCGATACCTTTCTCGACGAATTTGAACAGGCGGTTGCCAGTGGCGAAGAGCCGCAGCAGGTCGTCTTCGAGGGAGAGAAAAAAACGGGTGGAGCCGGCGTCGCCCTGACGCGCGCAGCGGCCGCGCAACTGCCTGTCGATGCGGCGCGACTCGTGCCGCTCGGTGCCCATGACGTGCAGGCCGCCGATCGGCTCTACGCCTTGGCCAAGTTTGATGTCGGTGCCGCGCCCGGCCATGTTTGTGGCGATGGTCACGGAGCCTTTCTGGCCGGCGCGGGTGATGATCTCGGCCTCCTGCTCGTGGTACTTGGCGTTGAGCACGCTGTGGATGATGCCGTTCTTCTTGAGCAACCGTGAGATGTACTCGCTGACTTCCACCGAGACGGTGCCGACGAGGATCGGACGGCCCTGTCGGTGCACCTCTTTGACCTCGTCGAGTACGGCGTTGTATTTCTCGCGGCGCGTCTTGTAGACGGAGTCGTTAGCGTCGTCGCGAATGCACGGCTCGTGGGTGGGGATGGAGAGGACGCCCAGCTTGTAGATGTCGAAAAACTCCTGCGCCTCGGTGGCGGCGGTACCGGTCATGCCGGCCAGCTTGGTGTAGAGGCGGAAATAGTTCTGGATGGTGATGGTGGCCAGCGTCTGGGTTTCCTTCTCGATAGTGACACCTTCCTTGGCCTCGACGGCCTGGTGCAGCCCGTCGCTCCAGCGGCGGCCCGGCATGGCGCGGCCGGTGTGTTCGTCGACGATGATTACCTTGTTCTCCTGCACCACGTAGGCGATGTCCTTCACGTAAAGGCTATACGCCTTTAGTAACTGGCCGGTGATGTGAATGTTTTCGGCCTTGGCCTTGAAATTGTCCTGCAGCTTGGTCTTGGCCGCCAACCGGCTCTGGGCGTCGAGACTCTCGTCGTGGTCGATGTCGTGCTGCTCCACGGAGAGGTCCGGCAGCATGAACGCCTCGGTATCGTTCGGGTTGAGATAGCTGCGGCCCTTCTCAGTGAGGTCGGCGTCGTGGCTCTTTTCCTCCATGCCGAAATAAAGTTCCTCTTTTTGAGCGTAAAGGTCTTTTTTGGACTGGTCGGAGTGCAGGGAGAGCTCGGCTTTGTCGATGAGCTTTTGGTTTTGCGGCTCCTCCATGAGGCGCATGAGGCGCTCGCCCTTCGGTTGGCCAAGCCGCGACTTGTAGAGCAGCAGGCCAAGTTCCAGCTCCAGTTCGTCGGCGTTCTCGGGGCGATCCTCGGACAACAGCTGTTTGCTGAGTTTCTCTGCATCTATCAAATAGCCGGCGATGAGCTTGTGCTGGGCTTGAACGAGGTTTTTGATCTTGTGATTGGACTTGCGATACTCCTTGTCGAGGCTGACCGTCGCCGGTCCGCTGATGATCAACGGCGTGCGCGCCTCGTCGACGAGGATCGAGTCCACCTCATCAACGATGGCGAAGTAGTGTTGGCGCTGCACCTGGTCCTCGGTGCGGCTGGCCATACCGTTGTCACGCAGGTAGTCGAAGCCAAATTCCGAGTTGGTGCCGTAGGTGATGTCGCAGTCGTACTGCTCGCGGCGCTCGGTCGGGTTCATGTCGTGCATGATACAGCCGATACTGAGCCCGAGATATTTGTAGATCGCGCCCATCCACTCGCTATCGCGCAGGGCAAGGTAGTCGTTGACGGTCACAAGGTGTACGCCGCGTCCCGACAGTGCGTTGAGGTAAATCGGCAGCGTGGCGACGAGTGTCTTGCCCTCGCCGGTGGCCATCTCGGCGATGTTGCCCTCGTGCAATGCCATGCCGCCGACGAGCTGCACGTCGTACGGGATCATCTCCCATTTGAGATCGTGGCCGCGCACGTGCACGTCGGTGCCGTAAAGCCGTCTGCAGGCATTTTTCACCACTGCAAACGCCTCCGGCAGGATGGCCGCCAGCTCCTGCTTCAGCTCCCGGTCATCCTTGATGGCTGCGAGACGTTCCTTCCACTCCTGTGTCTTTTGGCGCAGGGCGTCCGGCGAGGTGGCTTGCAGCTCCTCCTCGAGCCGGTTGATCTCCCCCACGCGTGCAGAGAGTTTCTTGACCAGCCGCTCGTTTTTATTCGGAAAAAATTTACTCAGAAAACCCATCATCACTTTTTAACAAAGGCGGTGGACGCTACGGCATGTCCGCTAGCGCGTCAAAGGTTTCCATTGGCCAAGAGGGAGGGCAAGCGGGAGGGGGTTTTTGTTGGAATGCCCAGCGGCCTGCCGTAAAACCTCCTGCCGGATGAAAAAATCATCGCCAGTGTCGCGGAGCGGCCGGTTTAGCAGTGGGCCGGGTCTGGACGTGGCCAAGTTCACCGAGTCGATCTCGTTCGACCGCCGGTTGTGGCGGCATGACCTCGTGGGCTCCATCGCCCACGCCACTATGCTTGGGGACATCGGTGTGCTCACCAAGGCCGAGGCCAAGCGCGTGGTTCGCGCTCTCGAGGCAATCGGCGACGATATCGAGTCCGACCGGTTCGAGTGGGACGAGTCTCTTGAGGACGTCCACATGAACCTCGAGGCCGAGCTGACCCGGCGCGAGCCGGCCGGGGCCAAGCTGCACACCGGCCGCTCGCGTAACGATCAGGTCGCGCTAGACATGCGAATGTGGCTCCGCGACGAGATCGTCGAGCTGGAGCTGGAACTACGCTCGCTGCAACAGGCGCTCGTCGCGCTTGGCCAAGCGAACGACAGTATCGTCATCCCCGGCTACACACACCTTCAACGCGCTCAGCCTGTTTACTTCGCTCACCATTTGCTGGCATACGTCGAGATGATCGAGCGGGACCGCGAGCGGCTGCTCGATGCCTTCTCGCGTGTGAACGTCTGTCCGCTGGGTAGCGGCGCGCTGGCCGGCTCCACGCTGCCGCTCGACCGCAACCAAGTTGCCGCAATGCTGGGCTTCGAGGATTCGCGGGGCAGGCCGGTGGTTTCGCAAAACTCGATGGACGCCGTGAGCGACCGCGACTTCGCGGTGGAGTTTTGTTTCGTCGCGTCGCTGCTGGGCGTGCACCTGTCGCGGCTCGCGGAGGACGTTATTCTGTGGTCGAGCAGCGAGTTTGATTTCATCCGCATCGCTGACGCGTACACGACTGGCTCGTCGCTCATGCCGCAAAAGAAAAACCCGGACGTCGCCGAGCTTGCCCGTGGCAAGAGCGGCCGGCTCATCGGCAACCTCGTGTCGCTGCTGACGTTGCTCAAGGGATTGCCGATGACGTACAACCGCGATTTGCAGGAGGACAAGGAGCCGTTGTTCGACAGCATCGACAGCGTCCGCGCCACCGTGCGGTTGACGGCGGCCATGCTGCAGCACACTAGCGTGAACGCCGGGGCGTGTGCCGCCGCCGCTGCTGACCCCGCGTTACTGGCGACCGATTTGGCCGACTGGCTCGTCGGTCAAAAAGTACCGTTCCGCGAGGCTCACCACTTGGTTGGCGAGGTCGTCGGTCTGGCCGAGAAATCGGCCAAGCCGCTGAACAGGTTGACGCTCAAGGAGTTGCAGGGCGTCAGCCGGAAATTTAAGGCCGGTGCGCTGGAGGTTTTCGAGCTGAAACAGGCCTTAGCCAAGCGCACCGCGACCGGATCGCCCGGTACGAAAGAGGTCAAAAAACAGCTCCGCCGCTGGGTCAAACGCCTGGGCTAAGATAAGCAAAACAGGAGTTGCAGAGGGTTCAAACATGGAGTAATTTTCCCTTTCTGACTAATCCATTCATTATAAGTTAATAGGTCAATTTATGAGAGTAAGACGATTAAATTTGGACGAGCGGGGTCGATGCGGTCTAGGTTTCACTCTGATTGAGCTACTTGTGGTGATTGCGATCATTGCCATCCTTGCGGCGATGCTGCTACCAGCCCTGGGTAAGGCTAAGAGCCAAGCCCAGCGCACCAACTGCCTCAACAATCAGAAGCAACTCCTCCTCGCCGTCCACATGTATACCGACGACAATGACGACTACATGCCGTACCCGAACTGGGGCGTACAGACCGAGGGTTGGGCTTATAAGTACACCAACCGAAACGTGCCCAAGGGCGAGTCGAAATTTCGAGCCGATCAGGGTCAAATCTGGAAGTATGCAAGCAACAAGCGCTCGTTCTTTTGCATCGCGGAAAAGGAAAAGGACATTGAGGAACGTCGGCGGAGCGGCCTTCAGGATTGTTCCAGTTACGTCATTAACGGCGTAGTGGGCAAGTTCTCGAATGGTTGGTTCAATAACCGTACACACAAGCGGAATCAGTTTAACTCGGATGATGTTCTTTTTTGGGAGCCTGACGAACGGCGGATCGGGAATTTCAACGATGCCTCCAGCACGCCAGGCGTCATTTTTATGCAAGGCGGACAAGAGATTTATTCTGAGGGGATCAGCAAACGCCACAGCGAGGGAGCAATCACCGGAATGTTTGGAGGGAGTGCTGAGTTCATGACCTTTGAGTGGTACAAGAGGGAAAATGTGAAACCTGGTCGCAACCGTCTATGGTGCGCGCCATCCAAGAACGGTCGCTGATTTTTTTAGTTCTAGTTTTAAAAGTTTAAATCCATGATTAAAATAACAAAAAAAAACAACGGTTTTACGTTGATTGAGTTACTAGTTGTAATCGCTATTATTGCCATTTTGGCCGGCATGTTGTTGCCTGCCTTAGCCAAGGCCAAGACCAAGGCACACGGCATCTCATGCATGAACAACAACAAACAGCTTATGATGGCCTGGTTCTTTTATGCTGACGACAGTGATGATAGTGTTACTTGGGCTTACGGCGATTTGGGCGGTGCGACTCCGAACAGTTCAGGTATCCGCCCATTTCAGCATGGTTGGATGGGCAACACGAGTCTGAACTATGGCAGCGCTAATAGCTGGGACTACAAGGTGGATATTGTACGAAGCCCGCTCTGGGAGCATGTCGGGCAAAGCCCCCAGGTTTTTCGTTGCCCTGCCGACACCAGCACCGCCAAGGGGAAACCCCGTGTCCGTAGCATGTCCATGAATAGCTGGGTTGGAGGGGATGGCCAGAATGGGCGAAACAATGGTCATCATACCTGGTTTGGTGGGCCTAAAGATGGAACTATTTATTTAAAGCGCGGAGACATGGTAGCGCCTGGTCCATCTGAAACCTGGGTTCTGATTGACGAACGAATGGACAGTATAAATGATGGTTTTTTTGTGGTTTGGATGCCTGGTTACGGTAACATGTCCTCTACCAGAATGGTGGATTTTCCCGCCAGCTATCACAACAATGCCGCCGGTTTCTCCTTTGCCGATGGACATGCCGAAATCCACAAATGGAAAGATCCACGAACGTCCCCAGATTTGAAAAAAAATGGCAACATCGCACTGAATGTCAACCAACCCAATAATGTGGACGTCAGGTGGATGCAGGATAAAACCACAAGACCAAAGAGCAGGTAAGCGTGCTGAATGGCGGCTTTAAACTGGTATTGGCGGCGCCTCCGGGCGATGGGACCGGTTGAGGTTGCACTGAGACTTCGCAAAAAGTGGTTCGAATTTAAGGACGCTAAACGTGACCAATGGCCATCCGCTGATCTGTCGCCCAGTTCAGCCTTCCCCAAACTCCCCGACCCCGCCTCCGCTCCCGAGCCGCTCCGCGAATCGTTGAAGCGTGACGCCGAGCGCGTCGCCTCCGGTCGACTCCGCTTCTTCGGCCATCTCGACGTACAGGCAGACACGCCGCCGAACTGGCAGCGCGACTATCTCGCCTGTGTCGACATGCCGGCCGGCGAATCAGCCTTCAAGATCAACCACCGCGAGCTGCCCGACGGCGCGGCGATCAAGCCACTCTGGGAGCCAAGCCGTTGGTATGGGCCGGTGCGCCTGGCGCAGGCCTGTTGGTTGCTCGGCAACCGCCGCAACGGGGAGCACTGCCTCGACTGGCTTGAGGACTGGGTGGCGAACAACCCACCGTACATCGGCTGGCACTGGACGAGCGCACTTGAGAGCGGCATGCGACTCATCGCCTTCACATGGATCGACGCATTCCTGACCGCGTTCGAGGGACAAAACCCGGGAGACTTGGCCAAGCGCCTGGCCAAGCTGCGCGCCGACATTCTGCCGGCGCACGTCTGGTTCACCTGGCGGCATCGCACGTTTGGTTCGTCAGCGAACAACCACCTGCTCGGCGAGTTGTGCGGCCTGGCGCTGGCCAACGCGCGCTGGCCCGGCTTGGCCACGCTCGGCCCCAGCTTGGCCACGCTCGGCAGGCTGCTCGAGCGCGAGACGCTGCGGCAGTTTCATCGCGACGGCGGCAACTTCGAGCAGGCGCTCAACTACCAGTTTTTCGCGTGGGAATTCTGCTGGGAAGCCCGGCAGGCGCTAGCCGCCGCAGACGCGTTACCGCCGGCAAGCTGCGACCGCATAGACGGGCGGCTTGGCCAAGCAGCCCGGTACTTTCGCGAGATGCAGGTGCCGTCCGCTCCGTGGGATTACGGCGACTCAGACGACGCCTTCGTCATGCCGTGGTTCAAAGATGAGTCGCGGGCCGTGGTCGAGTGGTGGCAATGGATCGCCGGCAACGCCGGGCAGTCGCCGTTTCTACACCTTATGCGCGGCGATTTTGATTCGTGCCTGCACAGTGACGAGCCAAAAACAGTACAGGGCGGCTGGAGGATTTTCCCGGACACTGGTACTGCCGTAAACGCGTTGGGCCACTGGAAGGCGAGGCTTGATTTTTCGCCGCTCGGTGCGGGTTCGATGGCGGCGCACGGCCACCTCGACGCGCAGCATTTGTCTCTATGGCTTAAGGGCCGCGCGATGGTGATAGATCCTGGCACCGGCGATTACCAAGGCAATCCCAAGTTGCGAAACTGGCTTGCTTCTCGAGACGCCCACAATGGCCCGTGTTCAAGCCAGGTCAGTTTGGCCAGGCGCGAAGGGCCGTTTCTCTGGGCGTCAGCCCATTCCAAGCCGCTACAGAGCCTTGATGGGGAAGTGTTGGAAACAGAGATCCGCATCAAGCGAACCTGCCTACTGGCGCGAACAGTAAAGCCGCTGAAGAGCGATCGGGAAGGTTGGCTCGTGACAGACTCGTTTGAGGAGCATCTTGGCCAGGCGGGCGAGTTTATCGTGCGCTGGCAGTTTGCTACCGGTTGCGAAGTGGAGCGAATCGACGAGCGAGCATTCCGAGTGGCCTCGGAAACCGTAACTATGCGTGTCGATATTGGTATCGGCTGGGCGCTGGCTGAGCTTTGGCGGCCAAGCGGCGACGAGACGGTCGGGCAACTCGAAGGCATCGTCTCGCCGCGCTTCATGAAGACCGAACATGCACCCTACCTGAAATTAACTGCCAAGCCGGGTGGCAACACGGATTTCACGACCAGGTTTACAGTTGCTTGATCGCTGTTTGCCTCGGTCCTAACTTATCCACAATCGACCATGGCACTTGCTGTTGGTCAAGGGGTACGAGTAAGTTGAGCGGGTGCCGAAACAGGAATTCGTTCACTTGCATTGCCACACTGAGTTTTCCCTGCTCGATGGGGCTTGTCGTGTGGATCGCCTGATTGATAAGGCAAGTGAACTCGGCTTCGGTTCACTCGCGATCACCGATCACGGGGCGATGTTCGGAGCGATCAATTTTTACCGCGCCGCCCGTGCCAAAGACATCAAACCGATCATCGGCTGCGAGATGTACGTCGCGCCCGGCAGTCGGCACGAGAAAAAGTCCGGCGCGCGCGGCAAGGAGGCGTATTACCACCTCGTGCTCTTGGCCAAAGACGAGGCCGGTTACCAAAACCTCGTCCGCTTGGCCACCGCCGCGCAGCTTGAGGGCTATTACTACAAGCCGCGCATCGACAAGGAATTGCTCGCCCAACACAGCGAAGGTTTGATCTGCCTTAGTGGCTGTCTCGCAAGTGAGATTCCCCGGCTGATTATGGCGGAGGAATTCGACAAGGCACGCGACCAGATCGACTGGTTTAAGCAGACGTTCGGGCCGGAGAATTATTATCTCGAGCTGCACAACCACGGCATCGCCGATCAGGCCAAGGTCAACCGCCAACTCATCCCGTGGGCCGCCGACATGGGGCTCAAGTTGGTGGCGACCAACGATGTTCATTACGTCGAGAAGAGCGACTCGCACGCGCACGACTCGCTGATCTGTATCGGCACGCAGGCCTTGCTCTCGGACACGAACCGCATGCGCTATGTGCAGGAGCAGTTTTATCTGCGCTCGCCGGAGGAGATGGCGGCGCTGTTCGCCGAGGTGCCGGATGCGGTGCGCAACTCGATGGAGATCGCTGCGAAATGCAACGTCGAGATCGAGTTTGGCAAGCTGAACTACCCGGTATTCAACCCGCCGGAAGGCCACACCCGCGAGGGCTATCTGCGGAAGTTTCTGGCGGAGGGTTTTGCGGTGCGCTACGGCATGAAGGTGCGCGTTGACGGCGACACGTTTTTGGTGGAGTCGCTTGCCGATGCCAGCCAATTGCCCAACTACTTGCCGCCAGAGGAGGCCAATCCGGAGGCCAAGCCGGGGCTGGACGATCCCGCTGTGGCCAAGGCGGTTGGCGAGCTCGTTGAGCGGGTCGATTACGAGTTGGATATCATGCAGCAGATGGGCTACATCAGCTACTTTCTCATCGTTGGCGACTTCATTCGGTACGGCCGGGAGCAGGGCATCACCTGCGTGGCACGTGGTTCGGCGGCGGGATCGATGGTGTCGTATCTGCTGGAAATTTCAAACGTCGATCCATTGAAGTACGGACTGATCTTTGAGCGGTTTTTGAATCCGGAACGGGTCAGCCCGCCGGATATCGACATCGACTTCGCCGACGACCGGCGAGCAGAGATGATCGAGTATGTCCGCGAAAAGTATGGGCGCGACTCGGTTGCGCAGATTATTACGTTCGGCACGATGGGGGCCAAGTCGGTGATTCGCGACGTGGGCCGGGTGATGGGGCTGAGCTATGGCGATGTGGATCGCTTGGCCAAGATGGTGCCGACCGAGTTGAAAATCACGCTCAAGAAAGCGTTGCAAAAGTCACCCGACCTCAAGGCGGCCTACGACAATGAGGATGTCACACGTGAGTTGATCGACACGGCGTTCGTGCTGGAGGATATCACCCGCAACTCCTCCGTCCACGCCGCCGGAGTGGTCATCGGCGCCGAGCCGCTGGTCAATATTTTGCCGCTCAAGAAGGATGAGGATGGCGCCATCACCACCCAGTACCCGATGGGGCCGGTGGAGGACCTTGGCCTGTTGAAGATGGATTTTCTCGGGCTCAAGACGCTGACGGTCATCCGCAACACCTGCGAGATGGTGAAGCAGTGGCGCGGCGTCGAGGTCGATGTGGATCGCGTGCCGACCGACGATTCGAAAGCATACGACCTGCTGAACAACGGCCACACGGTCGGCGTGTTCCAGTTGGAGTCGGCCGGTATGCGCGACCTGTGCCGGAAGTTCAAGCTGGGCACCATCGAGCACATCACAGCACTCGTGGCATTGTACCGGCCAGGACCGATGGACCTGATTCCGGACTTCATCCGTCGCCGACACGGCGAGGTGGAGATCAAATACCCGCACCCGTTGCTCGAGCCGATCGCCAACGAAACCTATGGCATCCTGATCTATCAGGAACAGGTGATGAAAGCCGCACAGGTGCTCGCCGGTTACACGCTGGGCGCCGCGGATTTGTTGCGCCGCGCGATGGGCAAAAAGAAGGTCGAAGTGATGCAGGAACAGCGCGAGTTGTTTGTGCAGGGCTGTGCTGAGCACAACAAGATTCCCAAGCGCAGGGCCAACGAGATTTTCGACTTGCTCGAGAAGTTCGCCGGTTACGGCTTCAACAAGTCGCACGCGGCGGCCTACGCCATGGTGGCCTACCAAACCGCGTATCTAAAGGCTCACTTTCCGGTCGAGTTTCTCGCGGCCAACATGACCAACGACATGGGCGATACCGCCAAGTTGGGCGTGCTGACCGACGAGTCCAAGGTGCTTGGCATCGAGGTGTTGCCGCCGGATATCAACGAGAGCCAGGTGTTGTTCGCCCCGGCGCGGGACGGTTCGGTCATCCGCTTCGGCATGGCGGCGATCAAGGGCGTCGGCAGCATCGCTGTGGAAGAACTCATCAAAGCCCGGGAGACCGGCGAGCCGTTTGCCGACCTGTTTGATTTGTGCGACCGCTGCGACACGCGGACAGTGAACCGCAAGGTGCTTGAGGCGCTCATCAGGAGCGGCGCGTGCGACTGCCTCGCCGGCACGCGCGCGGGGCAGTTCTCCGTGATCGACCGCGCCTTGGCTAAGGCGTCGAGCCAGGCGCGCGACCGTGAGTCCGGCCAGACGTCGCTCTTCGGCGCGTTCGAGGAGAGCAGCCAATCGATGCATGATACCGTGCCCGACCTCGCCGAGTGGAAGAGCAGAGACATCCTTGCCGCCGAAAAGGAACTCCTCGGTTTTTACGTTAGCGGCCATCCTCTCGACCCTTACCGCGAACTGCTCGGGCAGTATTGCCTGCACGACAGCGAGACAGTCAAGGCGCTCGAGAGCCGCAAAGTGACACGTGTCGGCGGGCTGATTGCCACCGTGCAGCGCGGCATCTCCCGGCGCACCAACAAGCCGTACGCGATCGCCACCGTCGAGGACCTCAAGGGCTCGTTTCAGATTCTGTGCATGAACGAGAACTACGACAAGTACCAGGAGTTGATCCTCTCCAACAAGACTGTGCTCGTCATCGGCGAGGCCAATAACAACGAGGACACGCCCAAGATTTTCCCGCAGGAAATCATCGCGCTCGACGACGCTCCGGCCAAGTTCACTCAGCAGGTGCAGTTCCGCCTGAACGGCAGCGAGCTCGGCCCGAAAAAGATGGAAGAACTCCACGGATTAGCCACGAGCCATGCAGGCCGGTGCCCGTTGTTCCTGTGCATTCGTCAGAAGGACGGGCGGCTGGTGTTCATCGACACGAGCGAAAAACATTTCGTGCGTCCTTCTATAAAGTTGCGCGACGAGGTGAACGAAATGCTTGGCCCGGACAGCTACTACGCGAAGGTGGACACGACACTCCCTGAGCCGGTCAAGCGCCAGTGGCAGCGAAAAGAAACCATCCGCAACGACGGCAAATAGTGAGCAGTTGGCCGCGCTGCCTGCGTTGCATCCATCCCCGCTCTTCCTCTGCGGCCATCTGCTTTTAATTTAAATCGGCAGCCAGGTGAGCTTCAATCAACAATCCACCGCCTGGCCTTCAACTCGAAGCGGGGGAGGGCGCCGGGCTCGACGAGTTTCACCGGCACGCGCAGCGCGAGCGATTGCTGAAAGGCCTTGGCCAAGCTTTTGGCCAAGGCGCCGTCGTCGCCGTCTTCCGGTTCCACCTCGACGCTCATTTCGACGAGCGCATCGTTGCGGCTGATGTTCACCCGATACTCGGCGACACCGCCGGTGCTGCTGAGGATTTCCTCGACGGCGCTGGGGTAAACATTCACGCCGCGCACTACGACCATATCGTCGGCACGGCCAAGAATGCCGCCATGCAGAGCGAGGTCGAGGTGGGCGCAGCGGCACGGCGACTCGGCGGCGGTGACGAGGTCGCCGGTGCGGTAACGGATCAGCGGCGAGCCGTGCCGGCCAAGCGTGGTCAGCACCAGTTCGCCGGTCCCGCCAGCGGCGACCGGCTCGGCGGTTTCGGGGTCGATGATTTCCGGCAGATAAGCCTTCTCGAGCACATGCAGCACGCCGGCTTGGGCAGGGCATTGATAGGTCACCGGGCCGACTTCGGTCATGCCGTGATGATCGAAAACCTTTGCGCCGGGCCAAGCCTCTTCGAGCCGCGCGCGCGTGGCGGGGATGCTGCCGCCCGGTTCACCGGCGACAACGATCGTGCTCACCGGCGACTTGGCCAGGTCGACGCCTTCCTCCTTGGCCACTTCGGCCAAGCGCAGGGCGTACGTCGGCGTGCAGCAGAGGACATTGGCATCGTGGGTGAAGATGGCCCGCAACCGCGCCGCGCTGCCTAGGCCACCGCCGGGGATGCTCAACGCGCCAAGCGCCTCGCCGGCTTCGAACGCCAGCCAAAAACCGATGAACGGACCGAAAGAAAACGCAAAAAAAATCCGGTCTGCGCTACTCACGCCAGCGGCGTGAAAAATGTCGCACCAGTTGTCGATCATCCACTGCCAGTTTTCCGGCGTGTCGAGCCAGCGCAATGGCGCGCCACTGGTGCCGCTGGTTTGGTGGACGCGCGTGTAGCGCCCGAGCGGGAAAGTCAGGTTGCTTCCGTAGGGCGGGTTGTCGGCATGATCGGCGGCGAGTTCCGTCTTGGTCGTGAACGGGCAGTTCGCGCGAAACACAGCGAGCGACGCAACGGAGTCGTCGATCCCCGCTGGGCCAAGCTTGGTTTCGTAAAAGGCGTTGTCCGGGCGAACAGCCCCGAGCAGCTCCCGCAGCTTGGCCAATTGGATGCGATCGAGTTCCTCGCGACTGCTGGCGGGCGGGCGTGGCATCACGGAGTCGGGGACGCCTTGGCCTCGGCGGGCGGGCTTGGCTTGGGCGCGTGCTTGGTAACGAGATAGCCGCCGAGCGCCGCAAGCAGGATGCCGAGCACGAATGGCAACTCGACGTTAGCCCAAGCGCTGTTTTTCGTCGTGTTGACAATCGCATTCACGATCGGCGCTCCGGCGAAGATGATCGACATGACCACCGGCACGTACACCGGCGGATTTGGCGACGCGCCGAACGCCAGCAGCACACCCAGCGCTCCGATGGCCCCGAGCGTCCCGGCGATGAGCGACCATTGCCATCCCTTGGCCGGGTAGGCCCAGAAATCAATTGGGCCGCCCTTGAGCTTGAGAATGATGATCGGCGCGATGACGGCGGTGAGAAAGTAGGCCAATCCGACCCACAGAAACGCCATGATGCGTCCGTGCTCGGGGTTTTTCATGCTCGCGGAGCCGGTGTGCATACACACGCCGTAAGTGCCCCAGCAGATGACCGTCATCAATGCCCAGACGTACCAGGGGATTCCTGCAGAAGTTGTGCTCATAAGTCGCAGGCAATGTAGTGGGCTGGCGGCGGGATTTCAAACGCTATTGCGCTTGGTCAAGCGCGGCGAAGTATTCGCGCGCCTTGGCCATGACGCGCGGGGAGAGGAGCAGGGTGGAGAGAATGGTCGGCACGGCCATCATGCCGAACATGATATCGAGGAAGTTAATCAAGTATTCCAAGTCGACGATTGCGGAGACCACGATGCCCGCGAGATAAAACAGGATCAGTGGGATGCGGGCTCTTGGGCCGAACAGAAACATGCCGCACTTGGCCACGTAGTAGGAAAAGCCGATCATCGACGAGAAACTGAAACAGAGCACGCATAGCAACAGAAGGTAGGGGCCAACAGTCGGAGAAATGATCCTGTAGGCTTTTTCAATCAGCATAACGCCGGAGTAGGAACGGGGATCGATTTCGCTTGTGAGATCATCCGGCGTGCCGGGTGTCTTGTCGGGTCCGCCCGAAACAAGAAGGAAGCCATTCCTGTCAGTTTCTCCTGAGACGCCATATTCAATGGGATGCCCCCAGGCATCCTTGAGGTGTAATGCTTCAATATACGGTTCCTTATTGTCGGAGTCATCGTTGACGATTGTCAACTGGACCAAGTCTTTTGTACTGACTGGCAAAGAACCGGTTTCTTTGGAGTATTGAGCAATACCATCCTTTAGTTTCGAAATGCGATCCACCGTGACCCCCTTTTTCCAAACGCCTGTGTTGATAATCACCAATCCGGTGATGGTGCAGACAATCAGCGTGTCGATCATCGGGCCTAGCATGGCGACCAAGCCTTCGCGAATCGGTTCCTTGGTTTTAGCTGCGCCATGCGCCATGGCTTCTGTGCCCATGCCGGCCTCGTTCGAGAATGCTGCGCGCCGCACACCGGTGGAGATGACCGCACCAAGTACTCCGCCGGTGACTGCTTGGCCGGTGAAGGCATCTCTAAAGATCAATTTGAATGCCTCTGGTATTTGGTCTGCATGCGTGATGAGGATCACCAATGCGCAACCGCCATAAAGTACCACCATGAATGGCACCAGCCGGGCGGCTACTTTGCCAATGCGCTGAATGCCGCCAAGGATCACCGCACCGACAAAAACCGCCAGCAGTACTCCGAACAGTCCTTGGCCAAGCGTGGAGACATTATTGCCCGAGTCGACGAACCAGTCGTTCGGTTTGAGGAACATTTCGCCGACAATGGCGGTGAGTTGATTGGATTGAAACATCGGCAGACAGCCGAACAATCCGAAGAAACAAAAAGCCATCGCAAGCGGTTTCCACTTGGGGCCGAGTCCTTCAACGATGAAATACATCGGGCCGCCCTGAACCCGGCCGGTGTGATCCCTGCCTCGGTACATGATGGCGAGGCTGCAGGTGAAAAACTTGGTTGCCATGCCGACCAGCGCGCAGACCCACATCCAGAACAGCGCTCCTGGGCCGCCTTGGGTCACCGCTACCGCCACGCCGGTGATATTGCCCATCCCGACCGTTCCTGATAGCGCACTGCAGAGAGCTTGAAAGTGATTGATTTCGCCTGGGTCGTTGGGGTTGCTGTATTTGCCACGTAGAATTTGAATCCCGTGCCAAAGATACAAAAACGGCGTGAACCGCGAGTAGATGGTGAAGTAAAGCCCGCCGCCGATCAGCAGGTACAATAGCGGCAATCCCCAAAGCCAATCAGATGCCGATGCCAGCCAGCCCGCGACCGATTCGAGAACCTTCGCGGATGTCAGTGGCTCGTCGGAGGTATTCATCGATTATTTGCCGGTGAGTATTTTACGGCAGGCCGATTTGAGTTTTTTCAAGTGCGCCGCACTCTTGGCCTCAAGGTAGCAGCGGATCACCGGTTCGGTGCCGCTCGCGCGGAACGCCACCCACTCGTTGTCCGGCAGCAGGAACTTGAAGCCGTCGGTGGTGATGAATTGCTGGACGGCGAACCGGCCGATCTTGTCGAAGCCGCCGGCAAGTTTGCGCAGGATGGCCGTCTTCTCGGCGGGCGGCACGGCGATGTTGATTCGGTCGGTGTGAAATTCGCCAGTTTGCTTTTCGAGATCGCGCAGGATACGGCCCAGCGGCTTGCCCTCCATCGCAACCAGCTCGGCCATCAACAGGCAGGCGAGCACACCGTCCTTTTCCGGAATGTGGCCGCGGATGCTCAGGCCGCCGGACTCCTCGCCGCCGACAATGATCGGCTCGCTCTCCATCAACGCGCCGATGTGCTTGAAGCCGACCGGCGTTTCGTGAACTTTCACGCCGAGCAACTCCGCCACGGCATCGACCTGGTGACTCGTCGGCACGGTACGGACGACCGCGCCCTTGATGCCGCGATTTTTGCGGAGGTGATACAGCGCAAGGGCGAGCACCTGGTTTGGCGTGAGCCAGGTGCCATCGCGATCCACGATGCCGAAGCGGTCGGCGTCGCCGTCGAGGCCAAGCGCAAGATCGGCTTGGCCGCTGCGGACGAATTGAGCCGCCTTGGCCATGCCGGATTCGTTTGGCTCGGGCGAGCCGCCGCCGAAAAGCGGGTTCAGGCTTTCATGAAAACAGGTGACCTTTGCACCGGCCTCCTCGAGCAGCGTGTCGAGGTAGTCCCGCCCGGTGCCGTGCATCAGTTCGACGGCGATGCGTAGCTTGGCTTTGCCGATGGCTTGCAGGTCAACCAGTTTGCGGATGCGCCGGAGGTACGCCGGGGCAGGGTCGAATTCCGGGCAACTAAACGTGCCTATCACGGCGGTCTTCTGTTGCCAGCCCTTGGCTAGAAGTTTCTCTGCGTGTGCCTCGATTTTTCCGGTGAACTCCGGCGGGGCTCCAGCACCGTTCGGCATCGAAAACTTGAAACCCGAGTAGCCAAATGGATTGTGGCTGGCGGTGATGTTTACGCCGCCGATGGCTTTTTTGTGGCGGATGCTGAAGGCGATCACCGGCGTCGGCGCGTCGCGATTCGTCAGCAGCGGATCGAGGCCGGCCTGCTGCAAAATCTCCGCCGTGGCCAGAGCGAATTCGCGTCCCAAAAACCGCGTGTCGTGGCCGATGACCACCAGCGGGCGCTTGCCGTGGATCGGCGAGTTTTTGCGACGCAACTCCGACTTCAGCGTGAGGGCCAGCCCCTGGGCGGCCAGTCGGAGATGTTCAAACGTGAAGTCACGGGCGATCAGCCCGCGCCAGCCGGAGGTGCCAAAATGGATGGGGGATTTCACGGCTTGGGAGAGCGGTTGGCCAAGCGCCGGGAGCGGTCAGCTATTCCAGTCGAACGCATTCCTCTTGATGGCGTAAATGTAGCCGATGAACAGAATGCCAAGGAACGAAACCATCGTGCCGAAGATGAGGTTCGCCGAGGCAGGGTCGCTGAGCATGTCTTTGTAAACCACCGCCCACGGGTAGAGGAACACCACTTCAATGTCGAACAGGATGAACAGCATTGCCACGAGGTAGAACTTGACCGACAGGCGAGATGTGCCATCGCCGACCGGCAACATGCCGCACTCGTACGGGGTGTCTTTGATCGGTTTATGGCGGCCAATCGCCCTGGCCTTGCGCCCACCGAAATACCAGCCGGCCAGCTTCGACGCGAACATGCTGCCCACCGCAAAAGCGGTCACAACCAGCGTGAGGAACAAAACGCCCAAGTACTGGAACAACTGCGGATCGGCGCCTATTTCGGCCAAAATCATGCGCGAAACCTAAAGACGCACCTCCGCCGGGGCAAGGTCAAACCCCGCTTGGCCAAGCGCTTGGCTGGCGCTAGAGTGCGGCGACTGATTGATCCATGACCGCGCTCCTTTCGTTTCTCCCGGCGCGCGCCGAGTGGGAGGCTGGTTTGGAGATCGACTTGAAGTCAGGCCAAGCCGGCGAGTCGCCCAAGGTCGGCATGTTCGCTGCCTGGCTGTCATATCTTCCCAGGCCTCAAGCCCTTTTTGTTAGTCGATTGGTTGGTCGCAAGGCTTGCTTTTGTGCTGAGATACGGTCAAAAAATACGCATGTCTGATTGTTTTGGGTCAATGAGGCGATTGCCATTTTATGCGTAAGGTATTTTGGATGGAATTAGTGTTGGCCGGGGTGGTGGTATTTGGCCAAGCGCAGGCAGACGTGCCGGGGGAGGTTCGGTTTGGGGTGCATGTGCGGCCAATTTTGTCGCATAACTGCATTCAGTGCCACGGACCGGATGAGAATCATCGCAAAGCCAAGCTGCGACTCGATGTCGAGATCGGCCTCTTCGGCGGTTCCGGCGACAATCGGATCGTCGTGCCCGGCAAACCGGCCGAGAGCTTGTTGTACCAAATAATCACCGCACACGATCCGGATGACCGCATGCCGCCGGAGGAGTCCAAGAAAAAATTGTCGGTGGACGAGATCGCCACGATCAAGCGCTGGATCGAGCAGGGCGCGGAGTGGGAGGGGCACTGGGCTTTTCTCGCTCCCAAGCGTCCAAGCTTAGCCAAGGTTCAGCGCCGCGCTTGGCCAAGGAATCCAATCGATTTTTTCACACTTGCTCGGATGGAGACCAACGGGCTTGAGCCGTCGCGGGAAGCAGATCGCCAGACACTCATTCGGCGGGTGTGCCTTGATCTGACCGGGTTGCCGCCGTCGCCGAGGGCGGTCGAGCGGTTTGTAAACGACACCGATCCGGGCGCCTACGAGAAGCTCGTCGACTCGCTGCTGGCGAGCGAGCGTTACGGCGAACGGATGACGTTGGCGTGGATGGACGCCGCGCGTTACGGTGACTCGAGCGTGTTTCACGATGATGGCGTGCGCTACATGTGGCCGTGGCGCGACTGGGTGATCCGGGCGTACAACGACAACAAGCGGTTCGACGAGTTCACCATCGAGCAGTTGGCTGGCGACCAGTTCGAGAACGCATCGCTTGACAACAAGGTCGCTTCCGGCTTCAACCGCAACCACGGCACGACCGACGAGGGCGGCTTGATCGAAGAGGAGTACCGTGTCGAGTACAACGTCGATCGAGTCAAGACAACCTCGAATGTCTGGCTGGGCTTGACGATGGAATGCGCCCAGTGCCACGACCACAAGTACGATCCGATTTCGCAGAAGGAGTACTATCAGTTTTACGCCTACTTCAATATCAACTCCGACGCCGGCAATCAGACGCGAAACGGCAACTCGGCCCCGATGGTCAAGGTCCCTAGCATGGCCGAGAGTGCGGAGTTGCAGCAACGGCGCGACAAGGTGGCCGCCGCGAAGAGCGAGCGCGCCAAGGTCAAGCCGAGCGCGCAGGAGATGGATGAATGGATTGCCGACCACCGTGCCAGCGAATTACCGCAGCCGCCCGAAGCTGGGCGGGTGGCAGTTCCTCGGCAGTTTCACCGGAA
The DNA here is from genome assembly GCA_937770485.1 of uncultured Verrucomicrobiae bacterium. GTDB lineage: Bacteria > Verrucomicrobiota > Verrucomicrobiia > Limisphaerales > UBA1096 > UBA1096. The sequence goes on from CALJHX010000011.1 coordinate 35,043, forward strand.
AAAACAAGGACGCCGCCTTCAAAAAGGACTGGGGGCCGGAGAAGAAAGTGGACTTGGCCAAGGAGCACGACGGCAAAAAATGGGAGCCGCGCGAGTACGGGGACGGCAAGGTGCACACCGTCGCCATCCCTGAGAACAGCGCGGCTTATTTTTATCGCACCGTGACGTCGGCCAAGGCGCAGGAGGTGATGGTGTCGCTCGGCAGCGATGACGCGATCAAGGTGTTTCTAAACGGCAAACAGGTGTTCGCCAACAACGCTTCACCGCGGCCCGGCGGCCGATCAGGACAAGGCCAAGCTCGCGCTGGCGGAGGGCGAGAATCACCTGTTGCTCAAGATCGTCAACGCCGGCGGCCCGGCCGGTTTTTACTTCAAGCTCGGCGGCTCGGCGCTGCCGGAAAATATTTTGGCGCTCCTGCGGGAGGATGTGCTGAATGCCGGTGCACATCAGCAAGTTGTGTGACTATTATGAGAAATCCCAGTGGCCGCTTGGCCGCGAACTGGATGCCAGGATGAAATCCGCCGAGAAGGCGGTGACCGACTACGACAAATCAATCGTCACGGTGATGACGATGGGCGACTTGGCCAAGCCGCGCAAAACCTATGTGCTGGCTCGCGGTCATTACGCATCTCCGAAAAAGGAGGAGGAGATTTCACCCGGCATCCCGACCGTGCTGCCGCCGTTGCCTGAGGGGGCACCGGCCAAGCGGCTTGGCCTAGCCAAGTGGATCGCTGATGACGACCATCCGCTGACGGCTCGCGTGGCGGTGAACCGTTACTGGTCGATGATCTTCGGCGCGGGGCTGGTGACGACGGTGTCGGACTTCGGAACACGTGGCTCGCTGCCGAGTCATCCGGGCCTCCTCGATTGGCTGGCGCGCGACTTCGCCGATAGCGGCTGGAACGTGAAACGCATGTTCAAGCAGATACTCCTGTCAGCGACATACCGGCAGCAGTCCGCTGCCACGACGGAACAGCTTCACCGCGATCCCGAGAATGTGTTTCTCTCGCATGCTCCGAGGTTGCGGTTGCAGGGTGAGTTCATCCGCGACAACGCGCTTGCCGTGAGTGGCGTGCTCAACGGCAAGATCGGCGGGCCGAGTGTTAAACCTTACCAGCCGCCGCGCATTTGGAACGAGGTCGCGCTAAACGGCGGCCTGTTTTACAAGCCGGACAAAGGCGCGAAACTGTACCGGCGCTCAATGTACACTTACTGGAAGCGCTCCGCACCGATGCCCAACATGATGGCGTTCGATGCGCCGACGCGCGAAAAATGTGTCATCCAGCGGCCGCTCACCAACACGCCTATGCAGGCATTGGTGACGATGAACGACGTGCAGTTCGTCGAGGCGGCGCGGGTATTCGCACAGCGGGTGCTGCAGAAGGGCGGGGCGGACTTTGACTCGCAGCTCGACTATGCGTTTATGCTCACCACGGCGCGCCCGGCGGACGAGTTGCGCAAACGCGTGTTCCGCAACTTGTACGACAGTCAGCTTAAGGAATTCAGCGCCGATGCCACGCGCGCCGGGGAGCTGCTTAAGTTCGGCGAAACCAAGCGTGACGAGTCGCTTAACTTGGCCCAGCACGCTGCCTGGACCACCGTGGCCAGCGCCATTTTCAATCTCGACGAAGTCATCACCAAGGAGTAACCCATGATTCCATTATTCAATTCTGACCATCTGCTCGATCGTCGCAAGTTCCTGAACCTCGGCGCACGCGGCATGGGTGCGCTTGGACTCGCGTCACTCGCCCAGCCGGGCTTGCTCAACGCCGCTGGACGCCACGGCGGCGCGCTGGGCGATCCGCATTTCACGCCCAAGGCCAAGCGGGTGATTTACCTGTTCTTCTCCGGCGGCCCGTCGCACATCGACATGTACGACTACAAGCCCGGCATCCGCAAGGTTCATGGCATCGAATTGCCGGAATCCATCCGCAAAGGCCAGCGAATCACAGGCATGACGTCCGGGCAGAAGTCGTTCCCATGTGTCGCCCCGATGTTTGAGTTCAAACAGCACGGGCAGAGCGGCGCGTATTACAGTGAGATTTTGCCGCACATTGCCTCGCTCGCCGACGAGATGTCGCTCATCCGTAGTGTCAACACCGAGGCGATCAACCACGACCCGGCGATCACATACATCAATACCGGCACACAGCAGCTTGGCCATCCAAGCATGGGCGCGTGGCTCAACTACGGCCTCGGCAGCCCGAGCGATAATTTGCCCGGCTACATCGTGATGATCTCCAAGGGGCGCGGTGGCAGCCAGGCGCTGTACTCGCGGCTTTGGGGGAGTGGCTTCCTTCCGTCGAAACATCAGGGCGTAAAGTTCCGTAGCTCCGGCGAGCCGGTGCTGTTCCTCAACAACCCGCCGGGCATCAACCGCAACTCACGCCGTGCGATCCTCGACAGCATCAAGGCCGTGAATGAGGCCAAGTTCGCCGAGACGCGCGACGCGGAAATACAGACGCGCATCGCCCAGTACGAAATGGCGTTTCGTATGCAGGCCAGCGTGCCGGAGTTGACCGATCTCAAGTCCGAGCCGGAACACGTCTTCGATCTGTACGGCAAGGATTCCAAGAAGCCGGGCAAGTACGCCTACAACTGCATCCTCGCGCGGCGCATGCTCGAGAGCGGCGTGCCGTTTGTGCAGTTGTTCCACCGCGGCTGGGATCAACACGGCAACTGCCCGCGCGATGTGCGTTACCAATGCGAGGATGTCGATCAGCCCACCGCTGCGCTTGTGAAAGACCTCAAGCAACGCGGCATGCTCGAGGACACGCTCGTGGTTTGCGGCGGCGAATTTGGCCGGACGATTTACTCACAGGGCGCGCTGACCAAGGACAACCACGGGCGCGACCACCACGGCCGCTGCTTCTCGATGTGGATGGCCGGTGGGGGCATCCGGAAGGGATATGTCCACGGCGAGACCGACGACTTCTGCTACAACATCGTCCGCGACCCGGTGCACATCAACGACCTCAACGCCACGGTGTTGCAGTGTTTGGGCCTCGACCACGAGCGGTTTACCTACCGCTATCAGGGGCTCGATCAGCGGCTGACCAGCGTGCAGGGCGCGCGTGTCGTTAACGAGCTTTTGGCCTGATGCGCCACGTCGTAAACAGCTCGTCGCCTACGACGCGTTGACGGGTCAACTTCAGGTTGGCCGCCTTGGCCAAGCGGGCAAACCCATCGCCATCGGCGATCGTTGGTGCGTCCTTTCCGCCGATGATTGTTGGGCAGATTGTCAGGTGCAGCTCATCCGCGAGGCCAAGCCGGAGTAGTTCGAAGTTCAACTCGCCGCCGCCCTCGCAGAGCAGTCGCTTGACGGCCCACTCGCGCCGAAGCCAGCCAAGCGCTTGGGCAAGGGCGACTCTGTTTTTCCCGCAGACCTTCACACAGTCGGCCAAGCGTTTCAGCTTGGCCAAGCGCGACTTCGGCGCTTGGCCTGACGACAGCACAATGAGCGGCGAACCTGGGTGCCGGAAAATCGCCGCTCCTGGATCGACCGAGCCAGAGCCGCTCACGACGATCCGCAGGTTCTGCTTGGCCAAGCCGCCGCGAAGCCGCCGCCGCTCGTATGCCGCGCCGCCGGCATCCAGCGTCACCGGCGCGGAATCGACCGTGCGCGCGCCGCACATGACCGCGTCGGCGGTGGCCCGGAGCGCGAGGAGGTTCGCGTGGTCGCGCCGGCTGCCGAAGGCGACGAAGCGGCGATGCGGTGGGGCAATCTTGCCGTCGGCCGACATGGCCATGTTGATCAACACAAATGGACGGGCTGTTTTCATTCAATGCAAAAACATTGCGTCGCCGTAGCTGAAAAAGCGGTATCGCTCGGCGACCGCATAGGCGTAGGCACGCAGCACGCGTTCGCGGCCATCGGTGCCGCCCGGCTGCGCAAACGCGCTCACCAGCATCAGCAGCGTGGACTTGGGCAGATGAAAGTTTGTCAGCAACGCATCGACGACTTGAAACTCGTGCGGTGGGTAGATGAAAATTTTCGTGCGGCCAAGCTGCGGTTTGATCGGCGCGCCGCCGGTGGCGACCGACTCAAGCACGCGCATGCTCGTTGTGCCGACGGCGACGACCCGCCGTCCCTCGGCCTTGGCTTGGTTGACTGTCCCGGCGGTGGCTGCGCTGATCTCGAAACGTTCCTCGTGCATCGGGTGATCCTCTATGCGGTCGCACTCCACCGGCTGAAACGTTCCCGGCCCGACGTGCAGCGTCACCTCCGCGAATGTCACGCCCTTTGCGCGAAGCCGGTCGAGCAACTCATCCGTGAAGTGCAGTCCCGCTGTCGGCGCGGCGACCGAGCCGTCGGTTTTTGCGTATACCGTCTGGTAACGGTCGCGATCGGCGCGGGTGTCGATCGGCGCGCGCTCGATGTACGGTGGCAACGGCGTCTCGCCGATGGCTTGGAGGAGTTCGTGCACGTCCGGCGTCCCGGGGAGGCGAAGCAGATATTTGCCGGTGTCGTTCTTGTCGATCGCCTCGACCCAGTTCGGAGTGGGGCAGCCGTCGAGGTCGTGCAGCTGGATACGTGTCCCGTTGTGAATGCGTTTGCCGGGACGCAGCATGCACCACCATTCGCCAGGTACGCGTTCCTCGGTGAGCAGTATTTCCACCCGCGCGCCGTCGCCTTCCTTTTGGCCGCGCATGCGCGCCGGGATGACACGCGAGTTGTTCACCACCACAACGTCGCCCGAGCGGAGCAGTGCTTCCAAGTCGGCAAATTGCCTGTGAGCGATGGTTGCGGTGGAGCGGTCCAGCGTAAGCAGTCGAGAGGCGTCCCGTTGCTCAATGGGATGCTGGGCAATAAGTTCCTGAGGCAGGGGGTAGTCGAAATCGGCCGTTTGCACGGCGGCATCTCTAGCCGGTTTCGAGAGCGAGCGCGATTCTTTGATGACGTTGGTTAAGTTAGCAGCGAGCGGCTAGCAGTGAACAGGTGCGGAATTACTTTATCGTTATCGTAATTCAAAAATATGCCAAAACTGTGCTCAATGAGGGGGTGTAATGAAAAAAAACTAAACTTTTTTCAAAAAATCGGTTGACGTCTCTGGGTTAAAACGGTAGAGAACGGGAAAGTTTGGGTCGCATAGGGCCAGATTGGTGTTCGAGCAACCTGTTATGTCAGCAACCCAGGACCAACCGATGACCGTTTTTTCAGGTCGATTCACGCATGGAATCGATGGGAGCAGGCGTGTCATGGTGCCTTCCAAGTGGCGTCCGAAGTCTGGCAAAACGGAGTTATCTGTTCTCCCGTGGCCGCTGGGGGATCAGCAGTTTCTTTTGGTGTTGCCTCCCGCCCGCTGGAATCTACTGCTTGAGAGGTTGAACGAGATGTCGCTTTCCGATGAAGAAGCGGCGGTGGTTGAGCGGGTCATCGGGGGGAACTCGGCCCACCTGATACTGGACAAGGCTGGCCGACTGTGTCTGCCGGAGGAGTTGGCCGCCGTGGCCGGTCTGCGGAAGGAGGCCATGTTTGTGGGTCGGTTGAACAAGTTCGAAATATGGGAGCCGGGTCGATTCAATGAAAACAACAAGGGCAACGAAGCTGTCGCGGCTGCGGCCATCAAAAATTTAAACCTATGAACCTGATGCAATATCTGTCGGTTGGTGGAACCCTCGAGGGCCCAAGGGAAAAGTTTCTCTCTCGCAGGATTGGAAACAGTCAGGAAGGCTTTACCGGGGGGGGAGGCGGTGAGCTTGCCCATCCGGAGTCGATGGCGTTGATACAACCCACGGCGGAGGAGTCGGGTCAGGGCGAGTTTGGTTTTCTTGAACCACTGGTCATTGAGACAAAAACGTCCGGGCAGGGAAACCACCTGGACCTTGGCCAAGTGGAGGCCAAGCCGCGTGCGCGGGACCAGGTGGAGGTGTACAGCCGCATCAGTCCGACGAGGGTGCGGGTGATGCGAAACGACTTGGAGGGATCGGACCTGGCTGTTCGCGCCGGTGAATGCGTGAACCAGTTCCGCCCGAGCATCATTGCCGAAGAGCCCATGAGGAGCTCGTGGGCCGAGCGCGTGCGCGGCCGGTTTGCGTCGATGAACCAAGTCTCGCGTTTAGTGTCGCGTCGATCGTGGCGTTGGTTGCTCTCGTTCAAGTCATTTTGGCCGACTGGCATCATGGCGGGGGCATCCGTTGACACGCTGAAAGCCGCCCCTCCCAAAGTGACTGAGGCTGAGTCGCCGCAAACGAACTCGGCCGAGTTGGACGAGGCGATCGAGATGGCCAAGGACTATAAGACAGACGTGTACGTGGATGGCAGGGTGGCATGGAGTTACAAGGAATATGCCTCGCGGGTGGAGACGATTGAGTCTCACGAAAAAGCCGATGACTTGTGACCGAATTCATCCACGAACCGGTTTTGCTGGAGGAAGCGCTCTCGGCGCTTCAACCGGCGGCGGGCCTTTTGTACGTGGATGGCACGGTCGGCGGCGGCGGACATGCGGAGGCGATCCTCTCGGCGAGCGGCCCGGACGGGCGGCTGGTGGGGTTCGATCGCGACGATTGGGCGCTGGCGGCCGCGGCCAGGCGCTTGAAACAGTTTGGCGACCGGCTGGAGTTGTACCGGGAGCCGTTTGCTGGCTTGGCCAAGCGCTTGGGCAAGGCGAGTTGCGACGGGGTGCTGCTGGATCTCGGGGTGAGCTCGCCGCAGCTCGACGAGGCGGAGCGCGGTTTCAGCTTTCAGGTCGAGGGGCCGCTGGACATGCGGATGGACCGGCGGCAGCCAGTGAGCGCCGCGCAACTGGTGAACGAGCTCGAGGCCGGGGAGCTCGCGACGATTTTTTGGGAACTGGGCGGAGAGCGCCGGTCGCGGCGTATTGCCCGCGCGATTGTTGAACAACGCGACATGCAGCGAATTGAGACAACCACGCAACTAGCCGACACGGTGGAGCGGGCCTGCCCTCGGCGCGGCGCGCGGACGCATCCGGCGACCGGCGTGTTTCAGGCGCTGCGCATGGCGGTGAACGACGAGCTTGGCCAGGTGCAGGCCGGGCTGGACGCCGCTTGGTCGGTGCTAAAGCTTGGCGGCCGCCTCGCGGTCATCACGTTTCACTCCGGGGAGGACCGGCTTGTGAAACAGTTCAGTCGCCGCTTGGCCAAGCCGTACACGGTGCGCGGCGAGGTCGACGTGCCGGAGCTGCGCGAACCGCGCGAGCCGTTGGCCCGGGAGCTCAGCCGCAAGGCGATCAAGCCAAGCGATGCCGAGGTGGGGAGGAACCCGCGAAGCCGCAGCGCCCAGATGCGGGCGATGGAAAAATTGTAGATTGTCATGCCGCGCAACCGAAAAAAACAGGACTCCGCGCTGAGTGTTGGTTCGTGGATCCAGGCCGCGTTGTTTTGCCTGCTGCTAGGGGGTACGGCGATGGGGTACGTGTGGCAGAAGTCACAGATTCACCAACTCGGCAGCGAGGTTCGCAAGAAGGAAGTGCGGCTGGAGATGCTCGAGAGTGACAATGAGCGCTGGCAGCAACTTCGTGCCGAGATGCGCTCGACACAGAAGCTTTACGAACGAGTCCGCAAACTGGGGCTGGGGCTGACGATGCCGCAGCCGGAGCAGGTATTGCGACTCTCAGATCTTCCGCTGGACGCCAAGCAGCTAAAGCAAAGTGAACCGGGGGAATACCGCACGGTGAAAAACACGCCGCGTCGGGGACGGCTGTAACAGAGATGCAGAAGAATCTGTTTACAAACTGACATGGCGACGACAGGAGCCAACACTCATCGAGGCAGGGTGATGATACTGGTCTCACTCATAACGGTCGGTTATGTGGGACTTGGGGTGAGGTTGGTGGATATACAGGTACTCCAGCATGACAAGCACGCTGCGCACGCGCTGGACAACACTCGCCGCAAGGTGATTCACGCCTCGAGACGCGGCGACATTCTGGACATCCGCGGCACGGTGCTGGCGACGAGCCGCATCGCCAAGACGGTGTGCGCCGACCCGTCGCTGGTGGGTGCTCACCAACGGCTCGTGGCCCGGGCGATCGCGCCGTTTCTTGGTAGAGCCGCCGCCGACTTGGCCAAGCGCATGCAGCGCCGCGTGTACACCGACGCGCAGGGACGCCAGCGGGAGGATAAGCACGTCGTGCTCGGGCGCAAGGTGCTGCTCGAGGATTGGCAGGGCATCACCAACGCGCTGGCGCACATCGAGTTTGGTGTCGACGTGAAATCGCTGCCCCGCAAGGAGCGGCTGAAATATTACAACGTCAGGCGCTCTATATTTTGTGAGCGGGTCGATTCACAGTTGCGAGTTTATCCCAGCGGCAACCTCGCTGCCCACGTGACGGGGTTTGTCGGTGCGCGGGAGCCGGAAAGCTCGGGCACGCCGGTGATCGGCCTCGAGGGCAAACACGGCATTGAGATGATGTTCGACTCGCATCTTGAGGGTGTGCGCGGCTGGCGCAAGACCGAGACCGACCGCAGCCGCCACGAGGTGGTGGCGTTTCGTGAGTACAACGTGAAACCGCGCGACGGGATGAACGTGGTGCTGACGCTTGATGCCAACGTCCAGTACATCGCCGAAAAGGCGCTCGAAGCGCTATGCGAGAAGCACACGCCGGCTAGTGCCTGTGTCGTGGTGGTGAACCCGCAGACTGGTGCCATTCTCGCGTTGGCCAACCGGCCGACATTCAACCCCAACCAGCCGGGAGACTCCAACGCGGCCAACCGGCGCAACCGGGTGATCACCGATTCGTTCGAGCCGGGATCGACTTTCAAGATCGTGGCGGTATCCGGGGCGCTCAACGAGAGTGCCGTGAGGCTGAACGAGCGGTTCCACTGCGAGAACGGCCGCTTTTATTTCGCCGGCAAAGTACTGCGCGACCACCATGCGTACGGCCCGTTGAGTGTACGGGAGATCATCACCAAGTCGTCCAACATCGGCACGGCCAAGGTGGCGATGAAACTGGGGGAATCGCGGCTGCACAAATACATTTCTGAGATGGGCTTCGGCCGGCGCAGCGGCGTGTCGCTGCCGGGGGAGGTGCAAGGGATCCTTCATCCAGTTAACAAATGGAGCAAGCTCGCCATCTCCCGGATTCCGATGGGGCACGGGGTCGCGGCTACTCCGATGCAACTCGTGATGGCAATGTCCGCCATGGCCAACGGCGGCAACCTGATGCGCCCGCTGTTGGTGGATCACTTGGTGGACCGGGACGGAAACGTCGTGATGCAGTACAACCCAACCGTGGTTCGCAAGGTGATCCATGACAAGACGGCGCAGCAGATGGTGGAGATGCTGGTGACGGTGGTCTCGGACGAAGGCACCGCGCGTCTGGCTTGGCTTCAGAACTATACCGTCGCCGGCAAGACCGGCACGGCGCAGAAGCCGTCCAAGACAAAGCGCGGCTACGAGGCCGGGAAATATTTTTCGTCGTTCATCGGTTTCCTGCCGGCGGAGAATCCGCAGTTGTGCATCGGGGTGTTTGTGGACGAGCCGCACAACGGGTATTACGGCGGCGTGGTTGCTGCGCCGGCGTTCAAGGTGATCGCCGAGAAATCGGCCAACTACCTCGGCCTCGAGCCGTCGGTGCCGGTCAAGTCGATGTCGGAACAGAAATCCCGGGTGGTGTTGAGATGATGGAACCCCGGACACTAGGTTTTGTGGAGCAGAGCTGCAACGGGCAGCTCGTCGCGGGCGAGCGCTCGGCAAGGGTGCGACACATTTGCACCGATTCGCGCCTGGCTAAGCCGGGCGACTTGTTTGTTGCGATTCGCGGCGACCGGTTTGACGGGCACGACTATCTTAACGATGCGCTTGGCCAAGGGGCTGAGGCGGCCGTGGTCAACCGCTCCCGCCTTGGGCAGGCGGAGAGCGCCGGGCCGATGATAGGGGTGGACGAGACGCGGTGCGCCCTTGGCCAATTGGCTGCGCGTTACCGGCAGGATTTTGAGTTGCCGGTGGTCGCGGTAGGCGGATCCAACGGCAAAACCAGCACCAAGGAAATTCTGGCCACGGTGCTGGGGGAGAGGTTCGAGACACTCTCGAGCGAGGCCAGTTTCAACAACGACATAGGCGTGCCACTCACATTGCTGCGGCTGCGCGAGGCCCATGAGGTGGCAGTGCTCGAGGTTGGCTCGAACCATCCCGGCGAGTTGGAGCCGCTCTTGCAACTCATCCGCCCGAGGTACGGCGTGTTGACGAGTATCGGGCGCGAGCATCTGGAATTTTTTGGAGACATCGAGGGAGTGATCGAGGAGGAGGGCTCGTTGGCGGAGGCGCTTCCGCCGGATGGCTGCCTGTTCGTCAATGGAGATATCGAAGGACTGAAGGCGATCCGCCGCCGTTGCCGCGCAACGGTCGTGACCGTCGGGGAAGGGGAGGCCTGCGACTGGCGCATCAAGGATATCAGGTCCGACGACGAGGGAACCACTTTTGAAATAATTTCGCCGAAGGGAGATCGGAATGGAGCATACTGCGTCAATCTGCTAGGCCATCAAAATGCCCGGAACGCCGCACTCGCGATTGCGCTTGCGGCGGAACTGGGCCTGAGCCGGGAGGAACTGGACCAGAGCCTGCAGCGTTGCCGTCCGGCGTCGATGCGAATGGAGATGCAGACACTCGGCGGTGTCCGCATAATTAACGACGCCTACAACTCCAACCCGGACTCCCTTCTGGCGGCTTTGGAAACGATCAGGTCGTTTCCGGTTAAGGGAAAGCGCATTGCCGTTCTCGGCGACATGGCCGAGCTTGGCCAAGCCAGCGAGTCCGCCCACGTTGAGGCGGGCCAGCTTGCGGCCGGGCTCGGCCTGAACGGACTCATCGCCGTGGGTCGATGGGCGGACACGACGGTGCGCGCAGCACAAGAGGCTGGCTTGGCCAACGTGGCGGCGTTCGACAACGTCACCGTGGCCGGCAAGGCGCTGGGCAAAAAACTGAAACCGGGCGACGCGCTGCTCATTAAGGGCAGCCGCGCGGCGAAAATTGAGGGCATCATCGAGGTGCTTTCGGAGGCCATGAACACATAGCGAGGCAGAATGTTTTTTTATCTCAGCCAGGTTCCACAGTGGTTGGCCGAAAACGGCCACGCCGTCTGGGCGGACTGGCTCTCCTTCCTGCGTGTGTTCCAGTACATCACCTTCCGGACAGCCGGCGCAGCGGTGACGGCGCTGCTGCTTTGCTGGTGGCTTGGCCCAAAGATCATTGCGCTACTCAAGTGGTTGAAGTTCGGCCAGGAATATTCGGACAAGGCCGAGGAAGCCGGCGGGCTGCACGCGCGTGTGCTTAGCAAAAAAGGCACGCCGTCGATGGGGGGAATCATGATTGTGCTTTCGCTGGATGTCACCGTGCTGCTTTGGGCCAAGTGGAACGAGTTTCTCGCGCTGAGCCTGATGTCTGTGGTGGTGCTGGCGGCGCTCGGTTTTTACGATGACTGGGTCAAGCTCACCAAGCAGGACAAGGCCGGCATCCACTCGAAGGTGAAACTGGCGGTGCAATTGGCGCTGGGCCTGTTCATCAGCTTGTACCTGTGGAATCACCCCGACCCTGTCAAGAGCGACTTGATTGGGGAACTGGTGGTGCCGTTTTACAGCGGGGGAATTGTGTTTGCCGGCGTGGGGCTCGTTGGCCTGCTGATCACCACGGCGGCCATCGTCGGTAGCTCGAACGCAGTGAACCTGACCGACGGTCTCGATGGCCTGGCCATCGGTTGCACGCTGATCGTGACGTTCGTGTTCATCATTTTCACCTACATCGCCGGCAACAAAATTATGGCCGACTACCTGCGCGTGCCGTACGTCGAGGGGGCGGGGGAGTTGACGGTGTTTTGCGCGGCAATGGTGGGTGCCGGGCTGGGGTTCCTCTGGTTCAACTGCCACCCGGCGCAGGTGTTCATGGGCGACACAGGGTCGCTGGCGCTGGGCGGCGTACTCGGCGTAATTGCGGTGCTGATTCATCAGCCGTTCGTGCTGGTGATTGCCGGCGGGGTGTTCGTGCTCGAGGCGGGGTCGGTGATCATCCAGACCTTCTGGTTCAAGCACACGCGGCGAAAATTCGGTGAAGGGCGGCGGGTGTTCCTGATGGCGCCTCTGCATCATCACTTCGAGAAAAAAGGGTGGTACGAGTCTCAGGTGGTTGCCCGATTTTATATTTTGGGAATTCTTTTTGCTGTGCTCGCTTTGAGTACGCTAAAATTGAGGTGAGTTAGAAGGTCATGTTTAAGTTAAAAGGCAAACGGGTTTTATTGGTCGGCCTCGGTTCGAGGGGCCGCTCAGCTTGCCGGTTGCTCTGCGCCAGCGGCGCCTCGGTGGTGGCTGTGGATTGCAAGGACAACAAGCAACTCCAACGCGAAACCAAGCCGTTGGCCAAGCTGGGGGCGGAGGTGCACCTGGGCTTGCCCAAGCCGTTGGCCAAGCTACTTGAGGGGGTTGAGTTGGGCGTGATTAGCGTAGGCGGCATTCGTGAAACAGCCTGGGTGAGTGCCTTGAAAAAATTAGATATCTCGATGATCGGCGAACTGGAACTGGGTTTTCAGCAACTACGCTGCCTCAACATCGCGGTGACCGGCACCAACGGCAAGACCTCCACGGCAAAGCTCATCGAGCGAGTTCTCTCGGGCACGCAACGCGAAACCCGCCTCGCCGGCAAGGTGGACTGTCCTGTTTGCGACACCGTGGCCGACTCGAAAGAGTTGGACTACCTGATTCTCGCGGTGAACTCGTTCCAGTTGGAGCTGACGCAGTTTTTCAGCCCGACGGTGGCCGTGTTGACGAATATCGCGCCGGACCACATGGACCACTACGGGAGCATGGCAGAGTATGTGAAAGCGAAGTCGCGAATGTTCGCCAACCAGCAGCCGTTCGACTGGGCGATCATCCAGAGTGAGGCGCTGGCGCAGATCCGATCGCTCGGAATAGAAATCCAGTCAAAGATCATCACCTTCAGCTCGAGTAACCGCAGGGCGGACATTTCGCTGGATCGCGGCTTGATCGTCAGCCGGGTGCCGGGCTGGGAGGGGCCGCTGCTGGATTTCAACGAATGCCAGTTGCAGGGCGCTCACAACGCGGAGATTATCATGGCGGCGCTGGCCGTTGGGCGCGTACTGCGGATTCCGCTGGAGCAATCGGCTCTTGTCCTGCGGAATCACCCGGCGCTACCGCACCGCTGCGAACTCGTGGCCGAGATTGGTGGCGTGAGCTATATTAACGACTCCCGGTCTACCAACGTCGCTGCTCTAGAGAAGTCACTTTCCTCAATGAAACCCGGATTTGGCGGCCGTCAAAACATCTGGTTGCTGGCCGGCGGCCGCGACAAGGCCGGGGCTTACCACGACATTGGCCCATTGCTTTCGCAGGGGGTCAAGGCGGCGTTTTTAATGGGTGAAACCCGCGAGAAGCTTCGCGCCGCCTGGAGCCTCTTCACGCCCTGCCGCCTGGTGGACTCGCTGGAGGAAGGCGTTCGTCAGATTTCAGAATTGGCCCAGGAAGGCGATGTTGTTTTGCTCTCGCCAGCGAGTGAGGATTCCGGTAATGTCAACGGCTATCAACATCGTGGCGAGATGTTCCGACGCTCAGTCGAACTCTTGGCCGGTATTTCAACGGAAGACGAAAGTACCGGCAAGGCCCCTTCAGCCCCAAAACCCCCGCACCTCTTGTCGCGATGAGCTGTGCCCACCAACCACCATATCTTGTGTTCCTCCGTACGCTTGGCCTCGCGCAACGCAATTTTTTTTAACCAAGGAGTAAACTATCATGACCAGTCATAATCCCCTACGACCCAAAAGTTCCCTACTCGAGCAGAAAGCGAAGAGCCGATCCGGCCTACAGATGGTAATGATCATCGTGGCCGTGCACGTGGTTTTTCTTGGAGGCCTGTTATTCTCCGGTTGCCGCCCTGAAAAACCGGCCCCCGAACCAGCCCCCGGCCCCGATGCGATCCCGGTTTTGCCACCCGACGGGGGAGGGGTAGCTTCGCCGCAGGCAGAGATCAATACGGTGACGGTGCTGGAGGCGCCCTCCGCGCCGCCGCTGCCGGATGCCACGACCAGCGAACCCAAGCCGCCGCCCGTGACGCGTGACACGGAACCGGTGGAAGACATCGTGCCGTTGATCCCCGAGCCATCTGAGGGGCCCGAGGTGCCGGTGGCTGCCGGTGAGATCGAATACGTGGTGGCCAAGGGCGACAATTTTACCAACATCGCCAGCAGGCACGGCGTCACTGTCCAAGCCATTATCATGGCCAACCCGGCGGTGGATTCGAACCGCATTCAAATTGGCCAGGTGCTGATTATCCCCTCGCCAACGGCCAAGCCTCCGGGGCCCTCGCTGCCCGAGGGAACGGTGGTGTACGAGGTCAAACCGGGCGACAGCCTTTACGCCATCGCCAAGGAGCACAAGATCACGGTCAAGGCCATCCGCAAGGCCAATGACCTCAGCACCTCTAAGATTCGGCCGGGGCAAAAATTAAGCATTCCCTCGGCAGAAACCGAGAACTAGCCCGGGATAAATCTGTCCCGATGAAGCTTGCCTCGACCTTGTTGGTGTTTGTCGTTTCCGCCCTGCTTGCACTGGGGTTGGTGATGCTCTACAGCGCCACTATGTTCCACCGGAGTGGCGGGTTTTGGAGCGCACAGTTGCTGTGGTGCTGCATCGGGGTGGTGGTCTGCCTTGGCGCGGCCATGTCAGATTACCGACTGCTAAAAAAAGTCTCTTTGCCTGCGCTGGTGCTGGCGCTGCTCCTGTTGGTGGCGGTGATGATTCCCGGTATCGGGCTGGAGCGCAACGGCGCTCGCCGCTGGGTGCAGTTGCCGGGCACGACGTTTCAGCCGTCGGAGTTTGCCAAGCTGGTTGTCATCATTGCGCTGGCTCATTACTGCGAGCGCAAGGGGCGGAGGATGGGCACGTTAAAGGATGGACTGCTGATTCCCGGCCTGGTGTTGGGGTTGTTTCTCGGGCTGATTTTCATCGAGCCTGACTGGGGTGCAACGGCACTACTGGCTGCAGTCTGCGGGCTGATGCTGATACTGGCCGGCACCAAGATTCGTTACATGGCACTGCCGGTGATAGGGGTGATGTGTGCTGGCGGCTATCTGCTTTCGCAGAACACCCTTCGGCTGAACCGCATCACGAGTTGGCTCGATCCTGAGGGTACGAAACAGGGCGTCGGCTATCAGGCTTGGCAGTCGCTGATTGCGCTTGGCTCCGGCGGGACAAGCGGCCTTGGCCTTGGCAACGGACGCCAAAAACTCGGCTTTGTGCCGGAGCACCAGACCGACTTCATATTCTCCGTGATCGGCGAGGAGCTTGGGCTGATCGCTACGATGGCGGTCGTTGTCGGTTTTGTTTTGTTTTTGGTTTGCGGGGCGTTCATCGCTATGCGCGCGCGCGATTTTTTCGGTTTTCTACTGGCGTCCGGGCTGACCTTTTTGATCGCCCTGCAGGCTTTCATCAACATCGGAGTGGTGACCAGCATGCTACCCAACAAGGGTCTGCCACTGCCGTTCATCAGCCGGGGCGGAACGAATCTCGTGGCGATGTTGTTTTGCGTGGGCGTGCTTCTGAGCATCGCGCGGTTTGCCAATCAGCAGGGGCGTTCCAAGGCGGACAAGTTGCAGGATTCAGACAGCTACTCCCCGTTCCGGGCAGGTACCCAGCCATGAAACCCGCACTCAAGCGCATTGCCATCGCCTGCGGCGGAACCGGTGGGCACCTATTCCCCGGCTTGGCCGTGGGGGACGCGCTCGTGGCGCGTGGCTGTGAGGTCACGCTGCTCGTCAGTTCGAGGGAGGTCGACCAGAGAGGGGTCAAGTCGGCTTATGGAATGGAGGTCGAGTCACTGCCGGTCGTTGGGCTGAGCCGCAATCTGCCCCGGTTCGCTGCCAGTTTTTGGTCGTCGCTTGGCCAATGCCGTAAGTTATTCCGCGAAAACCGTCCGGATGCCGTGCTGGCGATGGGCGGGTTCACCAGCGCGCCGCCTGTGATCGCCGGTAAACTGATCGGCGCGCGCATTTTCCTGCACGAGGCAAACGCCATCCCGGGCCGGGCGGTGAAGCTGCTGGCGCCGTTGGCGGATGAAGTGTTCGTCCAGTTTCCCGCCGCGATGCCGAGGGTGCTGAGCACCGATGTTCGCGCCACGGGTCTGCCGGTGCGCTCGGCGATGGAGCCGATCGAAAAGGCCGACGCACGGACCGCGCTTGGCTTGGCGGAGAACCAGCCGGTGTTGCTCGTGATGGGCGGCAGCCAGGGGGCGCAGTCGATTAACCAGTCGCTAGTCGAGTCGCTGCCGCGCTTGGCCAAGGCGGTGCCCGGCCTGCAGTTCATCCACTTGACAGGAGGAAGTGTCGAGCCGGTGCGCCAGGCGTACGATGCGCTTGGCTTGCGCGCGGTGGTGCGTCCGTTTTTGACCGAGATGGAGTATGCGTTGGGTGCGGCTGATCTCGCCGTGAGTCGCTCGGGGGCGTCGTCGCTGGCGGAGTTCTCGGCGATGGAGCTGCCGGCCATCCTGATCCCATACCCGACTGCGGTGGACGACCATCAGCGAATCAACGCGCAGTCGTTTGTGGACATCGGCGCGGCGAGGTGTTTCCACCAGAAACAACTGACATCCCATCTGATCGTCAGCCAGTTGAGCGAGTTGTTCGGTAGCCCGGACAAGCTCGGGGCGATGGCTGCATCAATGAAAAAATGGAAGGCAGCACAGGCGACGGAGGTGGTCGTGCAGCGGATTTATAAGGCGTGCGAATGGCAGGACGACGGCGGGGACGAGCTGATGTTTGACTTGCCAGATGGGAAGGAGGCAGCCGCATGAGCGCCGGAGTCGCGGATCAGGTTTCCCCGGCGAGAGGTGGTTTGAAGTTGCTACTCGAGGCCGCCGTCGCCGATGGGACAGTCGTTCGGCAGAACGTCTCGCTGGCGCAACTGACGACCCTCCGGGTCGGCGGCCAAGCCGACTGGTTTGCTGAGCCGCAGAGTCAAGCCGACTTGTCGGCGTTGGTGATTGCCTGCCGCGAACACGGCCTGCCGGTGACGGCGCTTGGCTTGGGATCGAATTTTCTCGTGCTCGACATTGGCGTGCGCGGATTGACCGTACGGTTAAGCGCTGGGGTTTTTGCCGGGATCGAGCCGGACGGCAGCCGGCTCAAGTGCGGTGCTGCGGCGCGGATGAAAAAAGTGGCCACCGAGGCAAGGGGCTGCGGCTTGGCGGGGATGGAATTTCTTGAAGGCATCCCTGGCAGTGTCGGTGGCGGGCTGCGCATGAACGCCGGGGCGATGGGCAGTGAGTTGTTCGACGTGGTGGAGACGGTGCGGTTCATGGATCCTGCCGGCGAGGTGTTCGAGATGTCGGCGGAATCGATAGAGTCCAGATACCGAAGTTGTCCGCTGTTGAAAAACCAGATCGCACTCGGCGCGGTGCTTATGGGCAAGCCTGACACTAGCGAGGCAATCGCCGCCCGCATGGCTGAGTACAGTCAAAAACGCTGGAGCAGCCAGCCCAAGGCGCGTAGCGCAGGTTGTGTTTTCAAAAACCCTGAAGGGATTCCCGCCGGAAAATTGGTTGATGAGCTGGGACTAAAGGGCGCAACTGAGGGTGGCGCGATGGTGTCGCAGGAGCACGGCAACTTCATCGTCAACAACGGCGACGCGACGGCGGGGGATATTCTGCGGTTAATCGATCGCATCCGGGACAGGGCGCTGGGCGAGCGCGGCATCGAGTTGCAAACCGAGGTGCAAATCATCGGGAGGGAGGACGGGCGTGTTTGAGGCACTTGAAATTTGCGTGATGCTTGGGGGGGCATCTGGCGAGCGGGAGGTGTCGCTTCAGTCCGGCGCAGCGGTGGCGGATGCGCTGCGGGGCCTCGGACACCGGGTGAGCGAAATCGACCCCGTGGACAAAGAGTTCCAGTTGCCGCAAAACACCGACATTGTGTTTCTGGCGCTGCACGGGACTTACGGGGAGGACGGAACGGTGCAGGCTGAGCTCGACGCGCTGGGCGTGCCGTACACCGGTTGCGGAGAGGCGGTGAGCCGCCTGGCCTTTGATAAGGTGGCGGCCAAGCAAGCCTGCGCGGGGCGGGGGATTGCCACGGCGAACGACTGCGTGGTTGATGACCCCGGGGTCGGCCTGCCCGGCGGGCTCGAGTTGCCGCTGGTGCTCAAGCCGGTTTGCCAGGGATCGAGCATTGGCCTCGAGTTTGTCGAGTCGGCTGCCGCTTGGCCAAGCGGCTTGGCCAAGTCGCTCGAGGGTGGTGGCCGTGTGCTGGTCGAGGAGCGGATCGAGGGCCGGGAAGTCACGGTGGGCATCGTCGGTGGCCAGCCGCTGCCTGTGATTGAGATCACGCCCAAGCGCGGCGCTTATGATTACGCCAACAAATACACCGTTGGCGCGACCGAGTACACCTGCCCGGCGGAGTTTGACGAGGAGGCCACGCTCCGTATCCAGTGCGCCGGTGAGCAGGCGTTGTTTGCCGTGGGTGGCGGAAACTGCGCTCGCGTGGATTTTATCGTGAGAGCGGATGGTGAGCCGGTGTTCCTCGAGGTCAACACTCTGCCGGGCATGACCGAGACGAGTCTGCTGCCTAAGGCGGCGGCGGCGAGCGGCACCAGTTTCGCAGAACTGTGTCAGTGGCTGGTTGAACTGGCCGTGGAACACCCACCGCTGGCTGCCACCGGATGAACCGAATGAAATCGCTGGGAACAACAAACTAAATGCAGAGGGCCACAGAGAGATGGGGAAACTGAGAACAGAAAACTTGAAATTAAAAAAAAACGATGACCTTGGTCAAGCGCGTCTGGGTGTCGCGACAGCGTCATGGAGTGAGGCTCTCGGCGCTGCTTTGGAAACCTGTTTGTTGGCGATTAAAATGAAACATGGATAAACAGGGCGGACAGAATTTTTAAAAACTGAAAACTTAAAAACAATTGATAGCGAAACGTCGAAACAGCAAGTCGGGGCACAAAAAACTGCTCTCGGTCAAGGTGCAGTCGCAGCAGGCCAAGCGCGAGCGCTTGCGCTGGCTGCGTTCGTTGGCGGCCCTGGCCTTGGCGGTCTTGGCGATAATCACCGTCTGCTGGCAGGGTGGCGCGTTCGCGCTCAACCGGCTCGTGTACGAGAACGAGTCGTTCTCCGTCAAGCAACTGGATTACCGGACCGACGGAATCATCACCGTGGACCAACTCAGGAAATGGGCCGGAGTTCGCTCGGGCGACAATCTGCTCAAGCTTGATTTACTGCGGATCAAGCGCGACATCGAGCTGGCACCGCGCGTGAGAGCGGCGTCAGTGGAGCGTTATCTGCCGGATACGCTGCAAGTGCGGGTCGCCGAGAGGGTGCCCATGGCACAAATATGGGCTTGGCAACGCGATAGTGCCGGTGAGACGGATTACGACTGCGTAAGGCTGCAACTCGACGAGACTGGCCACGTGATGACGCCCATAGACGGCCACTCCGTGGTGGTATCCGAAGACCAGGCCGAGTGGTCGCTGCCGGTCGTCTCCGGGATCGACCTCGGGAAACTCAAGACGCTTGCCCCCGGCCGTCCGGCTGGCCTGCCAAAGCTGCGGGCCGCGCTTGGCCTGATCGGGGAGTTTCGCCGCTCGCCACTGGCTGGCACGGTGGACTTGCGGGTGATCGACCTCTCGCAACCGCGCATCCTGCGGGTGACCACCGGCGATGGGGGGCAGGTGGATCTCTCGACCGAGCGCCTGTCCCGGCAGCTAAACCGCTGGGCTCGCATCCGGGCGCACGGGCAGAAATTTGGACTCGCAATCGAGACGGTGGACCTTTCGGTGACTAACAACGTGCCAGTTCGCTGGATGCTCTCCCCGTCGATCGCCGAGGACATGAAGCGTGGGCGAAAGGTGGCCCGTAAATAAACAAAACGTGAGCAATTCACAAATCATCGTAGGCCTCGAGATCGGCACCTCCAAGGTGTGCGTTGCCGTGGGGGAAGTGAGCGAGAACCAGGTTGTCAACATCATTGGCCTTGGTCAGGCGAAATCCCGGGGCGTACGCAAGGGGGAGATCATCGACGTTGCCCTCGCCGAGGAGGATGTGCGCAACGCCATCGTCGAGGCCGAGCAGGTAGCCGACGTCGAGATTCGATCTGTGTTCCTCGGCGTGACCGGCAGCCACATCCGCGGCTTCAACAACACCGGCGTTCACCCCGTGGTGTCGGCGGATCGCGAGATCACCACCAGCGATATTCAGGATGTCATCAAGAACGCCAAGGCAATCAACCTCCCGACCGACCACTCGGTGGTGCACGTCATCCGGCAGCACTTCCGCGTGGACGGGCAGGACGGCGTGCTGAATCCGGAGGGGATGCTGGGAGCTAAGATCGAGGTGGACGTGCACGTCGTCAGTGGTCGGTACAATCGTTTGCAAAATCCTATCCGCCTCGTCAATGGACTGCACTTGGAGGTGGACAACATCTCATCCTGCGCCCTGGCCTCCTCCCTCGCCATTCTCAGCCCCGAGCAGAAGGAACTTGGCACGCTGGTGATCGACCTCGGCGCCGGCGTCACCGAGTACGCGGTGTACTCCGCCGGTGTCATCAAGCATACCGGCGTGCTGGCGGTCGGCGGCGACCATGTCTCCAACGACCTAGCCTATGGGCTGAAGGTGCCGCTGGCCCGCGCCGAGCAACTTAAGATCGACCACGGCTCGGCGGTAATCGATCCCGAGGCAGGGGACCGCGAGATCGACTTGTCCAACGACAGCTTGATCCCGGGCCGGCAGGTCAACCTCGGGCACATGCAAAAGATCATGTCGATGCGCCTTCAGGAGACCTTCGAGTTGATCGCAAGGGACATTGGCCAGGCGGGATTGATCGAGTACCTTCGCGCGGGTGTGGTGCTCTGCGGCGGCGGTGCGCGCATCCCCCACATCACCCGACTGGCGCGGGAGGTATTCAATCTCCCTGTTGCCATTGGCCGCGCCAGCACCGTGAGCGGCATCAAGAACGCGCTGGACGAGCCGGAGTTCGCCACACCCGTCGGGCTGATCAAGTTTGGGGTCTTTCAGTCACAGGCCAACCCGCGCCGTGCCGGATTTGGCCGGGCGATCCGCCGGCAGGTCGCCGCGCTTTTTGGCCGTTGAACCAGCAGGACGAATAATGAAAAATTCCACTAAGCCAGCTCCGAACGCCAACCCGGTCATCCGCCTGCTCGGCTTGGGTGAGGCCGGCGTGAAACTGGTCGAGACTCTCGCCATGATCGGGCCGGGGGGGATCGAGACGTATTCGCTGGACACAGACAACCGCAGCCTCGCCCGCTGTCACCAGTCGCAGGCTTTCCTGCTTGGCCAAGCGATCCCGTGCGGCTTGGGAACCGGCGGCGACTCCGCTCTGGCTCGGGCCGCCGTCGAGTCGGACAGCGAGCAGTTGGCCGGGATCGTCCGGGGCGCCGACTTGGTCTTTATCGTCGCTGGGATGGGGGGCGGCACCGGCACGGGGGCCGCTTCGTTTTTGGCGAACTTGGCCAAGGAAGCCGGTGCGCTTGTCGTGGGCGTGGCGGCGACACCGTTTGATTGCGAGGGCATCCGGCGCTGCAACCAGGCCAGCGGAGGGGTACGCGACCTTAAACAGGTCGCCGATGCGGTTTTTCATTTTCCAAACCAGAATGTCGTCCTCATGGAGGGCGCGAACGTCAGCCTCCACGAGGCGCTGGACATCGCCAACCGCCATCTGTGCGAGGCCGTGCTAGGCGTGAGCCGGATGCTGCTCGACTCGGGCATGTTGAACGTCTCCTTCGGCGACCTCCAGGCAGCGCTTCGCGGTCGGCACAGTCTCGGCTCCGTTGTCCATGTCGATGCAAGCGGCGACGACCGGGCCGCCGCCGCCGTACGAAAGCTGTTGACCCACCCGGCCGCTCTCGGAGGCGAGGCACTGCAGGAAGCCAGCACGTTGCTGGTGCACCTGTCTGGGGAGAATATAACCATGGCTGAGATTGTCGCCGTGACCGACGCAATCGGGAGCCACGTTACCAAGGCCAACCTTGTCGTCGGTGCTTCCGAGCCTGGCAGCGACGGTGCTGGGCTGCAGGTGACCGTAGTCATCGCGCACACCGCCAAACTTGCCGAGCCCGGGCAGGAGCAAGCTAAGGTGCATCCCGACCAAACAGGGCAGGCATCCGGCCTCGGGTTTTCCGGTTCTTTCTCCGTGCCGGACACCGGCAGTTATCTTGACTTGGGGAAGGGTGCCGGCGGCACATCTCGCGGTAGTTTTGCCTACACGCCACCGGCCCCGACGGCGGATGCATTGACACCCGAGTGCCGTGAAGACCTCATCAGGGTTGCGGCCAAGGAGGAGACGAACCGAAAAAAACGGCAGAAGATCGTTCAGGAAATGTTGCCACTCGAGATCGTTTCGAAGGGCCGGTTCGAGAAAAGTGAGCCAACCATTCATCAAGGGGAGGACCTTGATCAACCCACTTACATCCGGCGTGGAGCCGTCCTGAACTGATCTCGCTTGGTCAAACGCAGGTCGCACTGTCCCTTTTGCGACTTTAGCGCTTGGCCTAGGGAATAATCATAAAAAAGTTACAATCCCCCGGCACAGCCATCAAAATAAACAAAAAAACATCAATTTTTTGTGGTGTTTTGGTAGTTCTTTGATAGGTTTCCGCGCCTCGCTTTGCCCGGGGCAGCCAGCACCGGCTGATTTTAGACGAAAAAGTAAGGCCGAAATCCAGTTTAAAACGTGCCAGTAAAAAGAAAAGCAGTAACAAAAAAGCCGAAAAACGCCAAAAAATCGGTGAAAAAGCCAGTCGTGAAGAAAGCCCCTGCGAAGAAGGCAGTGGCGAAGAAGAAGCCGGTTTTGCGTAATAATCACAAGGTGGGTGCGGCAACCACGGCTGCTATTCTGGGTTTGGCGGCCACGCCAGCCAAGAGAGCGGCCCAAAAAAGGCGGGCAACCAAGCTGGCCAACGGCGGCAAGTGGGAGAAACAAAAACAGCTTTTGATCGGCCTGCGAGGCCGGTTGACCGACCAGCGCAACGGCCTTGCCAAAGAGTCCGCCAAGGAGATGGAAAGCTATGGCGTACATATGGCCGACTCTGGGACTGACAACTTCGACAGGGACTTCAACCTGAGCCTGCTCTCAGCGGATCAGGATGTGATTTACGAGATCGAAGAGGCTCTGAAGCGAATTGAAAAGGGAACCTACGGGATGTGCGAAATCACAGGGAAAGCTATTCCGCAGACGCGCTTGATCGCCATACCTTGGGCGCGATTCCGGGTGGACGCCCAGAGTGAACTTGAACAGCACGGCATACTTCAAAACCGGTCACTTGGCCAGTTGGGCACCATCACCGCGCCGGCTGCCTCAAGCAAGGAGAGGGCTGAAAAAGAACTTCCAGAAACCAAGACAAAGAAAAATTAATTTATGGCAAGAGAAACAGTCATTCTTGAATGCACGGAAGCCAAGGGAGAGGGCAAGCCAGTGTCCCGTTACATGGGGCAGCGTAACAAGAAAACCCAGCCCGATCGGCTTGAGATGAAAAAGTACAACCCCAATCTGCGCCGCCATACGGTGCATCGCGAGATTAAATAATATGCCAAGAAAGAAGGACAAAAAAAAACGGGACTCGAACCAAAAGCGTCCGCCACGCCCGAAACCGATAATCGATTTCACTATCGACCAATTGCAGTACCGCAACACGGAATTGCTGGAGACATTTGTGACTGGCCACGGGCGCATCCTGCCGCGCAAGTACACCGGGTTGCCCGCGCATTATCAGCGCCGCATGGCCAACGCCATTAAGCAAGCCCGCACGTTGCTCCTGATGAAGTAACCGACTTTGAAGCCGCCTTGCCCGGAAGGAGTGTGGCGGTTTTCGTGCCCGCCAATGGCAAATGGATTGCAATAAACAAAGCACTCCTGGCCAAGTGGTTGCATATTAACCCGATTGACTTACGCACTTCTCATATTTTCTGTTTTTGCGGCGGCGATCACGGTGCTGTGGTTTAAGCCGTCGGATCCTAACAAGCTCAAGTTGCTGATCGCCTTCAGCGGTGCCTACTTGCTCTCGATCACTGCGCTGCACATGTTGCCAGAAGTGTTCATCGGCGATGACCGGGGAGCGTATTTTGGATCATTCGTCCTGATCGGTTTTTTCATCCAAGTAATGCTTGAGTATCTCTCGGGAGGTATTGAGCATGGCCATGCTCACACGCACCGCACCGCCGGTTTACCAGTCGGGTTGATGATAGGCCTGTGCCTTCATGCCTTCCTAGAGGGCATGCCGCTGGGCGCCGGCCACAGCCACCACGGCCATGAGCACAGCCACGGCGACTCCCACGGTGTCGAGCCGTTGTTGCTTGGGATTGTTTTACACAAGTACCCCGTCGCCATGGTGTTCCTTGCTATGCTGCTCAACAGCGGCCTAGGCAAGCCAAAGGCATTTGGGTTGCTGGCGGTGTTCGCCGCGATGGCGCCGCTGGGCACGCTGTTGAGCAATGTCGATGTGATTGGCCAATATCACCGCGAAAGCCTCGCAATCGTCATAGGCATCTTCCTGCACGTCTCGACGACGATCCTCTTCGAGAGCAGCGAAGGTCATCGCTTCAACGGCTACAAGATGATGGCGATTGCCGCCGGCCTGGCTCTGTCGGCTGCCGGCATGCTTCTGAACGCCCACTGACGCCCGCGCTTACGGCTTGCGGGCGGTTCGTCGTGGTTTTGGGGCACGGAAAAGCTCCAGTTGTGGCTCGCGCAGCATCCTGTGAGTCTTGAGCCCGCGGATCAACTGCAGCACGTCCGAGCGCTGGTAGTTGCGTTTTTTTTCCACACCATCGATCACGGCGGATAGCACCTCCGGAAACTCAATCACCCCGTCGACCCCCTTGCTGCGTAGGAAGTCCGCGCTTTCCCTGCGTGGTTTTTTCGAGGACGGCAGCGACGGCGCAACGAGTATCTTGAGGAAAACGGCGTCGGCTCCGAACACTGCCTCCTCCGCCTTGGTAGCCGCCGGTTGCGCGAAGCGAAAAATCTCGGGTGAATTGGCCATCACCGCCGGGCTGAACGTCTCCGTGTACCAGCCTTTCACGGTAAAAAAAGCACGGCGAATATGCTTGAAGTCAGCCGGTTGTAACTCGAACGGCAGGGCGGCTTTCGACTCAGTTGCGGCCGGGTGGGAGGCGGAAAAATCGATGTGCGAGTCGTGCCGGCGCGACAAACTTACGCCCCTGTTGCACGAGGAAGCCCTTGGCCTCAAGGAACTCACGAACAATCGTTTCACTGATGGCGGACATTATTTTAACGCAGCGTTGATGATTGCTTTCGGGACGTCGATCCCAAATTTCACCTGACCGATTTTTTGAGCTAGGACGAATTTAACCTCGCCGCCGCTGACTTTTTTGTCGAGCTTCATTGTGGCGAACACCTTGGCCAACTGCGGCTTGGCCAAGCGCACCGAGGTTGGCAAGTTGGCTTGCGCGAACAGCGCTTCAATACGATCAACTTCCGCTTGGCCAAGCCCGAGTACGTCGCGTGATATTTTCGCCGCCGCAACCTGGCCAATCGAGATTGCTTCGCCGTGCAGATATTTCCCATAGCGCGAGACGGCCTCGATTGCGTGGCCGATAGTGTGGCCGTAGTTCAGAATGGCGCGCAGCCCGCCCTCGCGCTCGTCCTGCGCGACCACCTTGGCTTTGATTTGGCAACTCCTGGCAACAATGTGTGCCATGCCCTTTGCGTCGAGTCGCAGCAGCTCCGGCAGCGTGCGCTCGAGCCGGCGGAACAGCGCTGCGTCGTCAATGATCCCGTACTTGATCACCTCGGCAAGCCCGGCGCGCAGCTCTCGCTTGGGCAATGTATTGAGCGTGTCGAGGTCGCACAGTACAAGGCGCGGTTGGTGAAACGCGCCGACCAGATTTTTGCCGGCCTTCAGATTCACGCCGACTTTGCCGCCGACTGAGCTATCCACTTGGGACAGCAACGTCGTCGGCACCTGCACGAAGCTGATGCCACGCAGATAGCTCGCCGCTAGAAATCCGGCCATGTCGCCCACTACGCCGCCGCCCAACGCCACGATGAATGAGCTGCGCTCCAGCCGGTGCTTGGCCAGTTGGTCGTAGCAGGCTTGGATTGTTCGCAGGCTCTTGGCTGTCTCGCCGGCGGGCACGCTGAGTTCCACGGGGGCAAACCCGGCCTGCCGCAGCGAAGCCAGTGCTGCCTTGGCGTAGATCGGTCCTACGGTGCGATCGGTCACAACCGCGCAGCGTTTCCCAAGATTGAGCCGGCGACACTCGCCTCCCAGTCGGGGCAGCAGGCCGTTGCCAATCTTGATGGGGTAACTGCGATCCCCAAGGGGCACTTTGACCGTTCGCATGCGCAGGAAGATACGGACGAGAGGCCACGAGCCAAAGCCCAAAACGTTCAGTCGGCAAAAATGAGGCGGCCGCGGCGCACCGGCTCGGTGACGCCGTTGAGTCGCAGCGAGAGGTCGGGGAGGATATCCGTGACTCTGCCGCGGGCGATGAGCTTGGCGGCGTCGTACTCGCCGGCGGTCTCTTCCCAAATCTCCACTTCGCGCCCGATGACGCAGTTGTGTCGTACATAATCGGCATGCAACGCGCCGGGCCCGTGCTCGAGCAACTGCGCGTGCCGCTTGGCCAGGCTCTCGAGCAGCACGGGCAGTATCGCAGGGAGGGTGATGAGGATGTCCGGCGCCAACTCGCGCAGGCTGCCGGGCGGCTGGACGAACTTGCCGCTGGCTAACTCCGGGGTTGTGGCGATGTTGATGCCGATACCCAGCACGGCGTGCTCGATGCACTCGCCCTTGGCCACGGTCGAGGTAATCACGCCGGAAACCTTGCGGCCGCCAATCAGCACGTCGTTGACCCACTTGATGCGTGGCGCTTGGCCAAGCGCGTCGAATTGGCCAAGCGCATCGACCACCGCCACCGTCGGCAGCATGCTGAGGCCAAGGCCAAGTTCGCGTGCGGAGCGGTTGGGCGAGAACAGCGCCGTCAGGTGTAGATTGCCCCCGAGCGCGCGCCACGGCCGACCCCGGTTGCCGTGAAAGTTGTCGCCGGTCATGGCGAGACAGGCAAACGGCGTGGGCGGCACTGGACCGGTGTGGAGCAGTTCGCGCAGGCCGTCCACCTGCGAGGTGGCTGAGTGGTCAACAGCCATGATTTGCCGCCACGGAGCAGGGGCGGGTCGGCGGACAATCTCAGCTTGCTCCAGCCCGCCAACAGCCTGCCAAGCGCGTCGGGTGCTGTCGCCGAGATGCACGAAAGGGGCGGCTTCCCAGCCCGCTTGGCCAACGCTTTCGGCGAAGCCGCGCAGCGCCTCCGGGCAATCTGTGATGATGAGAGATTCGGACGTGTCCATCCGGGCCGAGGGTGGCCTTGGTCAGGCGAGGGCAAAAGAAAAATCAGGCTGGAGCAACCGGGGTGATTACTCTACAGTTCGCCTATGCAGCGTTGGACGTGTTCCTTGCTCCTGGCCGCGGTGGTTTTTCTGTCCTGGCCAAACAGCTCACCCGCACCGATCATTTTCCGGCGCGGCGAAGGCTGGTCGTACGAGAGCCTCAGCGGCGGCGGCGGTTGGCGTCGCTCGAATGCCAAGGATCAGCTCGCGGTGTCGAGGGATGCCTTCGCAGCGGAGGACTGGAAAATCGCCTTCAAGGCTGCCCGTCGTACGGTCGCCGATTGGCCGTTGTCCGACCACGCGGCGGAGGCCCAGTTGCTTTTGGCCCAATCATACGAAAAACGAGGCGACGATAAGAAGGCATTTGCCGCGTACCAAAACCTTCTGCAGCTCTATCCCCAAAATGTCGATTTTGAGGGTGTTCAGGCGCGGCAGTTTGCGATAGCCACGCGGTATCTGGACGGCCAACGTTTCAAGCTTTGGGGCCGCATTCCGTTTTACAAGTCGATGAAAAAGACGGCGGCCATGTTCCAGGATATCGTGAGTAGTGGGCCATTCAGTTCCGTGGCGCCCAAGGCGCAGATGAATATCGGCCAGGCCTGGGTCAACGAGGCAGGTGGCTTTCAATTCTCAGAGAGTGAAAAGCACAAAAACTATCGATTGGCGGTCCAGGCTTTCGAGAAGGCAGCCGACCGATATCACGACCGCCCCGACATCGCCTCCGGGGGGTTGTTCTCCGCCGGTTCCGCCTACCAACAGCAATCGCTCGATGCGGAATACGACCAGGGCGTGACCCACAAGGCCATCGACGCCTTCTCGGATTTTATCGCACTTTATCCCAATGATGAACGGGTGCCGCAGGCCCGGGAAAAAATTAAAGCCATGAAGGTCGAGCAGGCTCTCGGCAACATGAAGATTGCGGGCTATTACGAAAAACTGGGGAAGTTGGATGGTGCAAAAAACTATTACAACGAGGTGAAGGAGCTTGCTCCCGGCACGGAGAACGCCGCGATCGCACTACAGAAGATCGACGAATTGCAGCGGCAGATCGATGTGGAAAAGGCATCGGCCACTCAACAGTAATGATCCGCCCGCCCGCCAGTCGTTCAGCATTCTTTTTGGCCGCTGCTGTGATGGTCTCCGGCTGCGCTAGCTACCGGCTTGGCCCGGTGAACCCCGCGATCCCAACCGGCCAGGCCATCGAGGTCGGCCTGTTCCAGAATACCACGCCGCAGCCCGGGCTCACCGAGTCGCTCAACGCCTCCATCCGCCGCGAGTTGCAGCGCGACGGCACCTTCGAACTGGCCACCGGCGGTGATGGCGACGTGCTGCTCGCCGGCAACATCACCGCGTACCGCCGCTCCGCCGTGAGCTTTCAGCCGCGTGACATCCTCAGCGTGCGCGACTTTGAGGTGGAACTCGTCACCCGCATCCTTGCCGCCGAGAAGGCCACCGGCAAGGTGCTGATCGATCACGAGTTGACCGGCCGCACTACCGTCCGCCTGGGTGGCGACCTTGCCAGCGCCGAACGCCAGGCGCTCCCGCTGCTTACCAATGATCTTGCGAGGAAGACTGTTGCGCTTCTCGCCGAGGGTGAGTGGTGAGCCGCCGCCAGGCCAAGTTGATTCTCCTGTCCTCCCGCGAATGTATGAGTTGCTTAAAACCAGCCCGCGTAGCAAGGCGCGTCTTGGCCGATTGACGACCGCGCGCGGCGTGATCGACACGCCGGTGTTCATGCCGGTCGGCACGCAGGCCAGCGTCAAGGCACTTGACCTTCGCGAACTCAAAGAGATAGGAACGGAGATTCTGCTCGGCAATACGTATCACCTGTTCCTCCGCCCGGGATTGGACATCATGCGCAAGGCTGGCGGACTGCACCGCTTCATGAACTGGGATAAGCCAATCCTCACCGACAGCGGCGGGTTTCAGGTTTACAGTTTGGCCAAGATTCGCAAGGTGCGAGACGATGGCGTCGAGTTTCGCTCGCACCTCAGCGGCGAGATGCTCTTCCTTGGTCCGAGGGAATCGATGGCGATCCAGCGTGAACTTGGCTCCGATATCGCAATGTTGTTCGACGAGTGCCCCCCACACGGGGCATCCGACAGCGACTTGCAGGCCGCCGTCAAGCGTACGCTCGACTGGGCCGCCATCTGCGCCGAGCAACCTCGCGCCGAGGGGCAGCTGTACTTCGGCATCGTGCAGGGCGCCAATGCCCCCGAGCTCCGCAAGCGTTGTGCGGAGGAACTGGTCGCGATGGACTTCGACGGCTACGCGATCGGTGGCGTCAGCGTCGGCGAACCGGAGCCCGAAATGATGCACGCTGTCGAGATCACCGAGCCACATCTGCCGGCCGACAAGGCCCGCTACGCGATGGGGCTGGGTACCCCGGCGCAGTTGATCGAGCTTGTTGCACGCGGCGTGGACATGTTTGATTGTGTGCTGCCGACCCGTGTTGCTCGGAACGGTACCGCCTACACCTCGCGCGGTGCGATCAACCTCCGAGCCAGTCACCAAAAGGAGGAATTCAGCCCGATCGAGGAGGGTTGCGAATGTTTTGCCTGTAAGCACCACACACGTGCCTACCTGCGGCATCTGCTCAAGGCCGGTGAAATCCTCGGACTACGAATGCTCAGCGTGCACAACTCGCATTTTTTTATGGAGGTGATGCGCGACATTCGCCGCCACTTGGCCGAGGGCACATTCGATAGTTACCGCGAAGACTTCATCGGAAACTATCAACCCACCTCAAAGGTCCTCGAAGGCCGCGCCAACTCAAGGCTGCCGAAATAAGGCGTTTTTTTTCAGTTTTGTATGATTTGTCCAGTTTCGGGGTGTTACCAAAGTAGTTT
>CALJHX010000012.1 GCA_937770485.1 uncultured Verrucomicrobiae bacterium
GATGGTACGCGCGAAAGGAGTCGAACCTTCACTCCCGAGGGAACCGGAACCTAAATCCGGCGCGTCTACCAATTCCGCCACGCGCGCTTCCAAAAAAACCTTCATAAAAGGGTGAGGTAGCTTCTTAAACTCTACCCCGACACCCCTTTGTGCTACTTTTTGTGGTGCTATTGCAACAGGGAATCCACTGCAAAAGTGAGTAGCAAAAAGTCCCGACTTGCAGCCAACCTGCATAGTCTGCACAGGCGCTAATTATCAGAAAATTTAAGACGGGCGCAAGCATAGAGTTCTTGGTTTCCAGAAGTGCCCTGGCATCCAACCAAAAAAAATATGTAACTAAACTACAGTTTGATGTGTATCTAGGAAGTGTATAAGTAGGAAATTGAAAATTATGAACACGTTAATTAAATCATTGTCGTTGTTGGTGGTAACCTGTGTTTTTGCGAGTGTTACCGTGGATATTTCGGCCCAGGAGCGTGATCGCAACCGTGATCGGGAGAATCGTGAAAGAGGTGGCGAAAGAGGGGGAAGAGGTGGTGATCGTGGTGGGTTTGATCGATCTCAAATCATGGAGCGTATTATGGATCGATACCGTGAAAACCTCGGTTTTTCGGTTGCCGAGTGGAAGGTGGTCCAACCCAAGGTTCAGGCTGTTATGGACAACCGCATCTCTGGCGCATCTGGGATGATGAGTATGTTTGGTGGTAGTCGCAGAGGCCGGGGCGGTAGTTCTTCCGACGAGAAGACTCCCTCAAGTGAACTTCGTGATCTTCTGGAAAAGGAAAATCCTGCCAAGAGCGATATAAAGGCAAAGCTCGCCGCCTACCGCGCTGAACGCAAGGCTAGTGAGGCTAAGCTCAAGAAAGCCCAGGAGGGCCTGCGGCAGTTGTTGACGATAAAGCAGGAGGCTCAGGCCGTTTTGGCGGGACTTTTGGACTAAGTCATTACCAGCTTTACGAAAAGGAGCACTGCTGTTGAGCCAGCTATTAGAACGGTTGGTTGATAGCCGCAGTCTCTCGGCACTGGATGTGGAGAGACTTGCTGCATTACCCACATTGGAATCCCAGGCAAACCTGTCTTCGGAAGGGACTGCTCTGCAGTGGTTGGCAAAGGAATACGGGCTTGAATTCACGTCCCTTGAGGCGCTTGAGATTGACAGGGATGCAATCTCACTATTTCCGGCGCGTATTCTGATCAAGGAGCAGCTCCTGCCGCTGCGGCAATCCTCTGATGGAGTTGAGGTGGCCACCAGCCGCTTGTTCGACCCACAGGGTCTGGAATCGCTGAAGGCGTTGAGCGGCCTGAATATAAAGCCGGTCCTTGCCACCTCGGAGTCAATTCAGAGGGAGATCAAAAGTCGGCTTGGGGTCGGGGCCGATACCATTGATACACTGAAGGATGATGCCGCATTTCAGGTGATTGATGAAGGCGATCTGGAAGAGACAGATCTCGATCAGGCTGCCGGGGATGCCTCGATCATTCGCTTTGTTAATCAGGTGTTGAGTGATGCCATTGAAATGCGGGCGACGGACATTCACCTTGAACCTTTCGAGAACGAACTTCAGATTCGTTATCGTGTGGATGGCTTGTTGCTTGATGTGCCAGTGCCGAACGAGATTAAGCGCTTCCAGCCGGCAATTGTTTCCCGCATCAAGATTTTGAGCCATCTGGACATCGCCGAGAAACGATTGCCTCAGGATGGCCGCATCAAGCTAAGGGTCAAACGTACCGAGGTCGACGTTCGTGTCTCCATCATTCCCATGTTACATGGCGAAGCGGTAGTGATGCGGTTGCTGACGCAGGACAACACAGTGCTCAGCTTGGACAATCTTGGCATGGCTGAGAAAGAGCGCGGTATCTTCCGCAAAATTCTCGGTATACCGCATGGCATTTTTCTGGTCACCGGCCCAACCGGCTCAGGCAAGACGACCACGCTTTACACCGCCCTTAGCGAGATCAACGACATGATCCGCAAGATTGTGACAGTGGAGGATCCCATCGAATACCAGGTCAGGGGCATCAACCAAATCCAGGTTTCAGAGAAAACCGGACTGACTTTCTCGGTTGGACTGCGTTCGATTCTGCGACACGATCCTGATGTGGTCCTAATCGGCGAAATTCGTGACCAGGAAACAGCGCGCATTGCCGTGCAGGCTTCGCTGACGGGCCATCTGGTTTTTTCGACACTGCACACAAATGATGCTCCTAGTGCTCTGACTCGTCTGGTGGACATGGGGGTTGAGCCGTATCTTGTTGCCTCGTCGTTGGAGGGTGTCCTGGCCCAGCGCTTGGTGCGTGTCCTTTGCCCTGCTTGCAAATCCGAGGACCACTCCGACAAGGCCGCGGCCTTGAAGGAGACATTCAACATTCCGGCTGGGGTGCCGATCTTCCAACCGGTGGGCTGTGGAGAATGCCGGAATACTGGTTTCCACGGCCGTCACGCTGTGTTTGAGATGATGTCACTCAACCAGAAATTACGGCAGCATATCCTTCAAAACTGTTCCAGCGGAGAGTTAAAGGAACTGGCCATTAAAGACGGGATGACAACACTCTCCGATGATGGATGGCGCTTGGTGCGTGAAGGCATCACAACCCCGGACGAAGTGCTGCGGGTCACGAAGAGTGAACACGTCACCCGCGATTAATTCCTATGCCTTATTTCCAGTACAAGGCGCTTAACAGCGGAGGGGTGCTTGACGCCGGCTCGATTCAAGCCAGCAACCGGCCGGACGCCTTTGACAAGATCAAGCAACTCGGACTGCAGCTGGTCCATTTGGAGGAAACAGCAGAAGGTGGGGCGGGTCTTGCGAAATCGGACGGGATTTCCCTGCCATGGAAGCAAAGGAGGATCTCCTTCAAAATGCTGGGGACTTTCACTCGTCTATTGTCCAGCCTATTAGCCGCCGGCGTTCCGCTCAGCAAGGCTCTGACCATTTTATACCGTGAGACCACCGACCCCGCAGCCAGTAAAAAATGGCGAGAGGTGCATGATCTGGTTATCGATGGGGTTTCCCTTTCGGATGCCATGTCGCGTTCGCCGGAAACATTTCCGACCGTTTACACCGCAATGGTGGAGGCCGGGGAAACGGGAGGATTTCTTGACCTAGTATTGGAGCAGATTGCCGAATTCCAGGCACGGGATAAGGAACTTCGAGGCAAAGTGGTATCCGCGATGATTTACCCGGCTGTGCTGATGTTTTTAGCGATAGCCGTGCTCATATTCCTCATGGTGTTTTTCATTCCAAGATTCAAGACCTTGTTCGAGGGCTTCGACGCGGCACTGCCAATGCTCACCCAAGTCATCGTGTCGACCAGTGAGTTTTCCCAGCGTTATGGAATCTTCATTATCATTGCCATGGCGTTCTTGGTTTATTTGGCGCGAACCTGGATAACATCAGAGGGAGGCCGGCGTATCTATGAACGCTGGCTACTCACGGCTCCGGTGATTGGCCCCCTGTCTTCCCAATTTGCCATGGCCCGTTTTTGCAGGATGCTCGGCACGCTTATTCACGCGGGAGTTCCCTTGGTCAGCGGACTCAACGTGGCACAGCGCTCGATCGGCAACCAAATCCTAACCGATGCCATTGAAGACTCCGTTGAACGCGTAAAAAAAGGTGAATCACTGGCCCGTAGTCTGGGGAATTGCAGTCTTTTGTTTTCTGGCGCCACGGTGGAGATGATTTCTGTTGCCGAGGAAAGCAGTCGACTTGACAAGGAACTGATCCGTCTGGCCGAGGTCACGGAAAAGGAACTGGACCAACAACTCAAAACCGCGGTGGCCTTAATGGAACCGTTGATGTTGTTTTTCATTGCAGCTTTTATCGGGACAATTTTTGTTGGAATGGTGATCCCGATCTTCACCATTCAGGATTATATAAAATAATTGATAAATAATATGAAACTTGATATATCAAAGACAAGGCGGAATTCAGCAACACGTCAAAGGGGGTTTACTCTGGTGGAAATGTTGTTGGTCTTGGTGATCCTTGCGACGTTGGCTGCGGTGGTGGTTCCCAAGTTTGCGGGGCGCTCCAAGCAGGCCAAGGTCACTGCGGCGAAGGCCCAGATTTCAAACCTCGAGATTGCCATCGACTCTTTTGAGATCGACATGGGTTATTTCCCCAAGGCAGGAAACGATCTTAGGGATCTCGTTGCAGAACCAAACAACAACAATGTCCAGGACTGGCAGGGGCCGTACCTCAAGAAGGGGATACCCGGGGATCCATGGGGGAACGACTACGTCTACAATTACCCCGGCAAGATGAATATCGGCAGCTATGATATTTCCTCGGGTGGGCCGGACATGAAGACCGGCACGGATGATGACATTACCAACTGGCAGACAGAGGACAGGTGACGGTTGGCAG
This sequence comes from uncultured Verrucomicrobiae bacterium, assembly GCA_937770485.1. Lineage (GTDB taxonomy): Bacteria > Verrucomicrobiota > Verrucomicrobiia > Limisphaerales > UBA1096 > UBA1096. Next base: position 4,368 of record CALJHX010000012.1, read on the forward strand.
GGTGCATTCACCCTGCTGGAGTTGATTGTTGTCCTCATGTTGCTGACGGTTGTGTTCACTGTTTCAGCGCCATCGCTCGGTCAATTTTTCAAATCGCGCTCACTGGTTGAGGAGGCCCGGCGTATGTTGGCCCTTACCGAGCATGCCCGAAGGGAAGCCATTTCCACAGGAGCCCCTATGCAATTGCTGTTCGACATGAGTCGAGACGTACTCTACGTGCAACGTGAGGATGGTTATCAACCCGGGCAGCTTGGAAACCGAACGGTCCAAACCACGCGACCTTACTGGATCAGTGAAAAACATGAGATCATATTTGAAATAGGCAAGCCTATCGAAAGCGATTTGTATGCAGTTACTTTTTTACCGGATGGATCCTTACTGGAGACCAGTCCGACCTCCTGGCGTCTCCAAAACCGGGAGAACAGTGAAGAGTTTTATCGGGTCGCAAAACTTCAGGGCCAATTGCGTTTTCACTTGTTAAGAGATGATGATCCAAAAAACGAATATATCCAGATTCCGTCAACGGATACGGTCGAGGGCGGGGTTTACCTTCGCTGAAGTGCTCGCCGCGCTGGTATTCATGGCCATCGTCATTCCGGTGGTCATGCAGGGGATTTCCATTGCCAACCGAGCCGGGGTTGGTGCTGAGCGAAAAGAAATCGCGGTGCAGTTGGCTGCCAACATGCTCAACCAACTCAGTATCAGCAATCTTTGGCAAACCGCACAGGCGTCAGGGACATTTGAACAGGATTACCCCGGTTACGCATGGTCAATGCAGCAGCAGGCTTGGCCAGATGGTGACATGCAGCAACTGACCTTGGAGGTGACCTATCCGCTTCAGGGCAGGGTATTTGCCGTCGAACTTTCCACCCTGGTGGACGACTCAGTCCAATAACTCATGTCCCTTAAGCCGCATAAAATTCTTTTTAGGAAACGCCTGAACCAGGGGGGGTTCACGCTGATGGAGGTGATGTTTGCGACGATGGCGTTTGCGTTGATCCTGCTTGTGATGCAGATGACATTCTCCGGTGTGCTCGGTCTGCGTAATCGAGCCCAAAAACGCGTTGATCAACAAGCGATTTTGAGTCAGGCGATGACGATCATGAAGCGTGACCTTGAGAGCATGATTGTCACCGGTGGATTGATGGCGGAGGGGCTTATTTGCACGGAAATGGGTTCGCCGGATATGCCCAATGATCAACTCGAGTTTTATTCCACGACGGCAGTCGTTTCAGACCAATTTCCATGGGGGGATGTGCAGAAGGTGGGGTACCAGCTGGGGGTGGATCCCATGCAGACGGTCACCACAAACCTTGGCCAGGCGTTGATGCGTTTGTCCCTCAACACCCTGCCGCTTGAGGCAAATGAGGAACCCCCGGTTGAAACCCTGATGCTGAATAATGTTCGTTCCATGGACTTCGAGTTTTTTGATGGATTGCAATGGCTTCAGACATGGGATTCCAATGTTAACGAACCGGCTGTGCCGCTGGCAGTTCGGGCCATTGTTGAGGTGTTTACCGACAACCCCAAACCGACCGGCCGCCAAACCCGGATTTGGGAAGTCCTGGTCCCGATTCTTACCATCAAGCCCCCAAGCGAGGAGAGCGAGGAGGAGGCAGGTGAGGAGGAAGAGGATAGCTAAAAGGGAGATATGAAATTACCCAACAGAAAACACAGGAATTATATTTCATCCCAATCCCGGGCGGGGGCGGTTTTGATCATTGTCCTGTGGATTGCGTTTGGGTTGGTGAGTATCACTCTTTATTTCGGACAATCGATGTTTTTTGAATACAAGGGAGCCAATCAATCCATTGCAGGCACCCAGGCGGAACAAGCAAACAACGGGGCTCTTCGATACTTTTTTTACACCCTGAACAACGCCCTGGAAGAGGAGGGAGATTTCCCGAGTGAGTTGATCATGCAAACCGAGCAAATCCAGATCGGACAGGCGACAGTCTGGATGCTGGGACGATCTGGTGAAACCGTCACTCTGACTGATCCACACTTTGGAGTCATCGACGAGTGTGCCAAGATCAACATCAATACCGCACCCTTTGAGGTGCTGGAGTTGCTCCCAACCATCACCCCGGAATTTGCTGCAGCCATTATTGACTGGCGAGATGAAGATGATGATGTGACCGAAAACGGTGCCGAGGCCACGATGTATTCGCTGCAGACGCTGCCGTATGGGTGTAAGAATGCGCCGTTTGAAACTGTGGAGGAACTCCGGTTGGTTTATGGCGCGACGGTGGAAATGCTTTATGGCGAAGACACCAACCAGAATGGAGTCCTTGACCCCAACGAAAATGATGGGATGCAAACGCCCCCTCTCGACAACCAGGACGGGACACTAAATTTCGGAATCCTGGAGCATGTCACCATTTATTCCAAAATTCCCACTGAAGAAGAGGAATCAGAGGACACGGATTCAGCTAATAATAGTGAAGATCAACCAGGGAACAGGAACTCGCAGCAGGAACCGGGTGGGGGAGAGGAGGTGCCTTTCCAGATAAACGTAAGCACCGCCAGCGCAATTGTTTTGGCTTGTTTGCCCGGTATGGATGAGGCCTCAGCTCAACAAATCGTCTCGTACCGTCTGGCCAACCCGGATCCCACAGAAGGGTTGGAATGGGTAAGCGAAGCGGTGGACAGCGAGGATGTTCAGCAGGCTCTGCCCTATTTGACGGATAAAACCCAGCAATTTACCATTGATTTGGCTGCAATTGGTAGTAACGGAAACGGCTATCGCCGCGTAAGATATGTGGTAGATGCCTCGGGAGAGACGCCGGTTGTCCTTCACCGGCGTGACATGCAACGGTTTGGGTGGGCCTTGGGGCCAACCTTATTGGAGCAGGTAAACACTAAAGAGCAGGCGGTCCGATGACCTTGAAAAGAAAAAAAAGAAGCCAAGCGATCGTCCTGTACGTGGATGGGGATCAGGCCTTTGCCTACTCCTACCGGAAGCGTGGGCGGGGAGCTAAGCTCCGTGCGGAGGGACATTCCCGACTTGGCCAGCAGATAAACCAAATAGAGTCGGCGCGATTGGTTGATGATCTCAGGGGAGTGTTTCGTCAACTTTCCTCAACGACCAAGGAATGCATTTTGGTTTTGCCGGCACATTTGGCGCCTTCTATCATTCTGACAGTGCCGGACATTAGCCCCGAGGATCGGAAGGGGTTTATTCAAATACAGGCCGAGCAGCAGTTGCCACTGCCATTGAGCGAGATTCATTTGGCGACACATGAGTTTCAAATAGGCAACCAAGACCATGCATTGGTGATGGGTCTGCGAAGGGATACCGTCTCCAAACTCAAGGAAGCCGTGATCGCCAATGGATTTCAGGTGGCGAGTATTACGGTCGACATTGCTGGGGTTGTGGATCATGCCGTAGACGGCAACGATTCGCTTGCGGATAGCTGCCAGTTGATTCAGGGACAATCGAGTCTGACCATGGTCACCCATGCAGAAGGTGGGCCGACAGGTCTCCGCCACTTCCACTTGACCAACGGAGGGATGGATGCCGCCACCCTTGAGAGGGAATTACGTATTACCCTTGGGCAATTCCCACAGTCTTTACAGCGCCAGTTGACCACGCTTCGCACGGCAAAACTTCCAGGGGTCAGTTCAGAGCAGCACGTTCCGATTTCTGAACACCGATCCATCGCTGGTTTGAACGTGGTAAATGTTGCTGAAACCTCCGATTTGTTTGTACCCATTGCCTCATCGGTTTTCCTGAAGGGGGCCTCGCCTCTTGAGTTTTTGCCTTCCAGAACTTCACGCTTTGGCAAGATGTATGGTCAGTTCAACTCCCGGCGTAACCTGTGGGTGGGATCGATGAGCGTTGTGGCACTGACTGCCATTGCTTTTCTTTCCCAATTTTTCCAGCTGGACGAGTTACAGACGAATTGGAACGGGATGAAAGAGAAGGTTGCAGCCGTTGAAACTGTCCAAGGGAAAATCCGCGAATTTCGGCCCTGGTTTGATCCATCCGTTCCCGTTCCGAGCCTGACCACGGCGAGGGCAATCACTCGTGCTTTTCCTCCAACAGGAGATATCTGGTTGAAACAATTGAGCATCAGGGATGATTCAAAGATCACGGCCACCGGATCTTCCAAGGATCAAAAAAGCCTTTTGGCTACATTGGACAAGCTTCGAAGTACATCCGGTATCTCCAATTTGGAATTGAAATCCCAACAAGGATCGGAGCCGATTTCCTTTTCCTTTGAGTTCGACTGGAATCCAAAAGGCGTCTTGGCTCCGGCTCAATTATGAGAAACAAAAGGGAAAAACTGTTGCCGATTTTTGCAATCCTTGCGGTGGCAATCCTTGCAGGAGATCGATTGGTGTTGGGGCCGTTGGTTAACAGTTGGCAGACACGTGCTGCAAAAATAATTGAATTGGAGGGGAATGTTGGCAATGGCAACGATTTGCTACCTCGGGCAAAGTTAAACACGAAAAAATGGAAGCGGTATTGGGAGGGGAATCTGAATAGTACTAACTCCATCGCGGAGGATGAGGTATTGCGTGCCATTGAGACCTGGACGGCTGATTCACGGATATTGCTTACGTCAATCAAGCCGCAGTGGCAGAACCATGAGTATGAGTTTCTTGGCAACGAGATTGCGGAAAACAAAACTTATAGTTACAGGACCTATGATGTTCGATTGGTGGCAGAGGGGACGATGCAGGAAGCGGTCGAATTTGTTCATGCCATTGAGTCGGATGAACTTCCCTTGAAAATTGAAAAACTCGAATTGGCCTCACGTGAAAAGACCGGCAAATTAATCAGTGTGAGCGTCCATTTTACAGGCCTCCAGCTTGGAGAGGCCTTGCAATGAAGTACATTAAAAATAAGAACCAATTTCCGAAGGGGGGATTTAAAGTTCTTCTATGGATTGGATTGCTTTACGCATCACTTGGCCAGGCGCTTGCCCAAGTGCCAGAAACAACTACCAAGCCCTCAGAAACAGCTGCCACCCCCTCTGAAAAAGTTGAATCTGCAGCATTAGAGGAGGAAGAAATTGAGGTGACAAAGCCAATTCCAAGTTCACTCCAAGATTTTGCCATTCTGCATACCAACAACATCTTCGACCGATACCGGAAGCCGCCCAGTCAGGAAACGCCCAGATCTTATCCCAAGCCGGAACCTAAAATTGATGCATTCACCGTTATCGGTCTCATGGTTTACGCATCTCCCAAGTCTTCTGAAACTGACCGGCAAATTGCTGTCTTGGCTGGGTCCTCCTCGGAATACAATGGGGTATTCAAGCTCAATGATCAGATCGATAACCTAAAGTTGATTTCCCTGGATGATAAAGCAGTCTCGTTTGCCGAAGGCGAAGCCACCTTTAGAGTGGATATTGGAACCGGCTTGAGACGTGTGGATGGTGGTGACTGGAAAGAATCCAGCGAGCTAGTAAAAGCGGCTTCCGAGAGCCGTTCTTCACGGAGTCAATATTCCAGTCGTGGAACGGCTCGCAGTGATAATAAGGATTCAACAAAAGACTCCGAAGACAAAGGAGACGAATCGGACGGTTCAGAGGATTCTGACGCGGAACTTCTTCGCAAAATGATGGAGCGTCGCCAGCAAGAGGTCGGGGAATAAAAATACTTTACATACAATGAAAATAAATATGATAAACCGAACAAGCCTAATAGGATTGAAGTGGATCATGTCACTTGGCCTGATGGGTGCCACCACCCTGTTTGCGCAAGAGCGGGAAAACAAAATTACGGCCGACCCGCAAACAGGCGAACCAAGTACTTCAGCAATCGCTGAGGATCCGCATCTCACGATGAATTTTGAGGGTGTGCCACTTCAATCTGTATTGGAGTACATGAGTGAAGCCGCCGATCTCATTATCCTCGGAGAAACTAAAGTAGAAGGCAAAGTTAATATTCTTTCCAAGAAGCCGTTAAATCGCGAGGAAGCAGTCGAGCTTCTGATCGTAGTGTTGAATGAGAATGGGTATGCCGCGATTCGCCGCGGTGAACGCATGCTTAAGATTGTCGAAAAAGACAAGGCCCTGATTGAAGACCTTCCGGTAAAGTCTGGAGCCAACCCGGAGGATATCCCGAAGAATGACTTGATGGTTACGCAGATCATCCCGATTCGATTCGGCAATGCCGGGCAACTGATCGAGAACATCAAAGAGTTGTTGCCAGACTATGCCACCATCTCCGCGAATGATGGCAGCAATGCAATCATCCTTACTGATACCCAGCAGAATATTCACCGGATAGCCGAAATTGTCAGTGCACTGGATACCTCCATCTCCAGTATTTCTGAAATCAGGGTTTTCCCGCTTGTCTATGCCGATGCGAAGCAACTGGCCGACGTTATCAAGGGGTTGTTTGAGAGCAGTTCATCCGGATCAAGCAGGTCATCGAGTAGTCGTAGTTCCGGCAGTTCTGGCATCGCCGAGATGATGCGTGCGCGCTTTGGTGGAGGAAGTAGCAGCAGTCGAAGCAGCGGGAGTAGTGGCCGTTCCTCCCGTAGCAGCGGCAGCAGCGCCGCGCTGGCAGCGGCGTCCCGGGTGGTCGCCATCTCCGAAGAAAGAACAAACTCCCTCGTGGTCAGTGCTCCAAGCGACGTTATCCCCACCATAGAACAATTGGTCAAGGAGATGGATCGAACCATCGAGGATGTCACTGAAATTGAGGTATTCAAATTGCAGAATGCCGATGCCTACGAAATGGCGGAGGTACTCACCAACCTTTTTTCGGACGAGGCCGAAATTGAGAGTTCTCGTGGAGGATACCGTTTTGGCTCGTATGGACGATCCAGTTCCAGTTCCAGCAGATCTCGGAGTAGCAGTAGCGGAAATTCAAGTGAAAGGATGCTTCAGCAAAAAAAAGTGGTAGCCGTGGCTGATCCCCGAACCAACTCGGTCATCGTCAGCGCCACCGCCGAGTTGATGGCCCAGATCACACTAATGGTTGAGCGGCTTGATGACAACAAAGCCAAGCAACAGAAGGTGTACACCTATTCCCTGCAAAATGCAGACGTTGAAGGCGTCTCCGAAATCCTCCGTAACATGTTCGAGCAGCAGAACGGCAATTTCAATTCTACGAGAAACCGCAGCAGCAGCGACCAGCAAAACCCGCTGGATAACAGGAGAGTATCAGACCCACAGAGCTCCGGTGGCTTTAGTAGCCAGAGGTGATAGGGCAGATAAACTTGAATCATTTTTACCGTTATTAAAAAAGGAAAACCAAACAATGAACCGTAATCAAACCTTCCGCCATCTCTTGGGGGCGCTGCTCGTCCTGGCTCTTGGATTTGGATGCCTGCTTCCGGACGCCTTGGCACAATTTACCGGACGGTCATCCAGTGGAACAGGCAGCAACAGTGCAGGTGGAACGGGTTCGCGCCAGTATTTCAACAATACCATGCTCGGCGATGCGCTCATCGAGTTCGATATTGAGACTCGATCGATAATCGTCATCGCCGACGAGGAAACCAACCTGCAGATTAGTGGTCTGATCGAGGAATTAGACAAGCCGAAATCCCAGGTGTTGATCAAGGTCGCCTTCGTCGAGTTGACCCATAACGATAATAGTGATTTAGGTATTGATGCCATTTTCAATGGCTCGATCGGTGGAGGCGAAGGGAATGCGCTCACGGCCGGAACGGCATTCGACCTCGGCGGATCGGGCGGCTTGGTGCAACTCAACTACGATGATGTCAGCGTCTCGATGAATGCCATGGCCGAGGAGGGGCGGCTTGAGATTCTTTCCCGTCCGTCAATCCTTACACGGAATAATCGTGAGGCACTCATCTCCGTCGGAAGTCTGGTACCATTCGCGCAAAGCGGCAACGTTAACTCCGTAACTGGCGTCGCGATTCCCCAGTACGAGTATGAATCTATCGGCATCAGTCTCCGTGTCACGCCGTACATCACCCCGCATGGCTTGGTTGAACTGTCCCTTTTCCCGGAAATCTCCGAAACAACCGATGAAAAAATCGTCGTTGCCGAAGGGCTTGAACTGCCGGTTTTTGCCACACGCTCCGCCCAGACGGTGGTGGTCACGCCCAACGGCAAAACAGTCATCATAGGGGGTCTCATGCAGGACAACAAGGTCGAGACTGAGCGCAAGGTGCCCTTTCTCGGAGATATCCCCATACTCGGCTCACTGTTTAAGCGTACGGTCAAGAAAGACACAAAAACCGAGTTGCTCATATTTCTGACACCTTTCATCGTTGCAAACCCCAACGACCTTGTTTCCCTTACCAAGCAGGAGCGCTCAGGTTCCACTGTCAAAGCCGGCACCGAAAGTGGCAAGCGTTTGGACAACTTCCTGAACACGGACACAGAGGGGAAATTTATTGAAGCATCACCAATCCAGCCCCAGGATACAAAACTCAAAAAATAGACTGTAACCAGTCTAGTCATAAACAAGACTGCCACCGGGAGCCCCAAGGATTTGGATGATCTTAAATCTCTGGATTCCGATTCAGCGGATCTTTCACGAATCGAGCTTGGCCGATTGAACTAAATCTCGCGGCCGACCGACTCGGCGATGGGGGCCAATTCGTCCATCAACGCGGCGAAACCCTCCAGGTCTATCTGTTGTGCGGCGTCGCTGATGGCCTCAGTCGGGTTTGGGTGCACCTCGACGAGCAGCGCGTCGGCACCCATGGCAACCGCGCCCTTGCACATTGAGTGCACAAGCGATGCCTTGCCGCAGCCCTGGCTTGGATCGACGACGATCGGGCAGTGGGACTCGGCCTTGACGATGGCCACCGCAGAGAGGTCAAGGGTGTTCCGGGTGTAATCCTCGAAGGTCCGGATGCCGCGTTCGCAGAACAGCAGGTTCGCGTTGCGGTTGGCCAGGACATATTCGCCGGCGAGCAGCCATTCCATGATTCGCATCGACATGCCGCGCTTGAGCAGCACCGGCTTGCCGGTCTTGGCAGCGGCGATGATGAGCTGAAAGTTTTGTGCGTTGCGCGTACCGATCTGCAGCATGTCGGAGTACTCGGCGACCAGTTCAGCCTGATCTTGCGAGAGCAGCTCTGTGACGATCGGCAGGCCGGTTTCCTCGCGCGCCTTGGCCAAAAGCTTGAGCCCCTCCTCACCGAGTCCCTGGAATTCGTACGGCGACGTGCGCGGCTTGAACGCCCCGCCGCGCAGCATGCTCGCGCCGGCCGCCTTCACGGCATGCGCGGTTTTCATCAACTGCTCCTCGCTCTCGACGGAGCAGGGGCCGGCCATCACCTGGATTTTTTTGCCGCCCACGATCACGCCGCCGGCGTTGACGGTGGAGTCCTGCGGGTGCGCCTCGCGGCTTACGAGCTTGTGGCGTTTTTGGATCGGCGTGACCGACTCGACCTGCGGCCAGGCGTTGAGCACGTTGAGGTCGCGGTGCGAGTGCTCGTCGCCGATCGCGCCGATCACTGAGCGGGCGACGCCGTGCATGACATGGGGCCGGTAGCCGAGTTTTTTGATTTCCTCGACGACGGCGTTTTCCTCCTCGGGGGAGACGTTGTTTTTAAGTACGACTATCATTTTTGTTTTATTTTTTGCGCCGGAGGAAGCGTGCCTGGGACAAAAAAAGCCGCAGGCTTGGCTGCCTGCGGCTGGGTAAATTCTGTTTCAGTTCATCAACAAATTCCCAAGACACGCAGACGGCGCGGGCTGGTAAAGAAATACCATCCGCTAAAAAACCCGAAAAACTGCGCCCCATGAAAACTCACGTACTCGGAGCATATCAAACGCCGCTTGGCTGTCAACCGGTTTTCCGCCTGGCTAGGCGCACTTTTATTTTGCCGCCGCATCGGCCGTTAGGCACATTGCCCCGCGACATGACTCCTGCAATACGATGGTTCATTATCGCGGCAATGGCGCTTCCGGCAACGGCGGCCTTTGCCAAGGAAAAGCCGGACTTCAAGCAGTACAAGCGCATCCACCAAAAAGCACTGAACCTGATCCGCACCGGCAAGGCGGTGGCGGCGGTGGAGTTTCTCGCTCTCGCGGAAGCGAAACTGCCGAGGGACGCTGAGACGCAGTACATGCTCGCCGTGGCGCAATGCACGCTTGGCCAAGTGGACGCCGCCGAGGCGAGTATCGCCAAGGCGTTGAAACTTGGCCTGCCGGTCGGCCGGATCATCGGCGGTTCGCACAACGGGCTGGACGCCATCCATAAGCGGCCGCTGATCCAGCGCCTGCTCGAGGAACACGGCAAAACACCGGTACACGGGCCGATGATCGGCAACCTCAGCGGCAACAGCGCAACCGTCTGGCTGCGCACCGCCACACCCGCCATCGTGCAGGTGGAGGCCAACACTCTCCCGCCGATGCCCGGCGGAAAAGTCTCCGCCGTGGTGCAAACAAGGCGCGAGCACGACTTCGTGGCCAAGGCGGTTTTGAACGGACTCAAGCCGAAGACGCGGTACGCTTACACCGTCATAATCGATGGCAAAAAAAACCAAGGGGAGGGGCAGCAGTTTACGACCTTCAACAAGAGCGGTGAGGCCGGGAAGTTCCGCCTGGCCTTTGGCGGCGGCGCCGGATTTGTGCCGCAGCATGAGCATGTTTGGAACACCATCGCCGCGACCAGGCCGGATGCGCTGTTTCAACTCGGCGACAACGCGTACATCGACAACACCAACGTGATGGACATGCACCACTACTGTTACTACCGCCGTCAGTCGCGCCCCGAATACCGTTCGCTCGTCGCTGGCCTGGGGGTATTTTCCATTTGGGACGACCACGATTTCGGCACCAACGACTGCTTCGGCGGGCCGGAGATTGAGTCGCCAAGCTGGAAGCGGCCGGTCTACGAAATCTTCCGCGACAACTGGGTAAACCCGGGCTACGGCGGCGGCGACAAGCAACCGGGAATCTGGTGGGACACCTACATCAACGACGTTCATTTTATCTGTGTCGACGGTCGCTATTACCGCACCGACCCGAAGAAAACCAAGGGCGATTCGAGCATGCTCGGCCCGGCGCAAAAACGTTGGCTGCTCAGCACGATCAAGAAATCACGCGGCACATTCAAGGTGCTGATCTCGCCTGTGCCGTGGGTATTCAAGGCCAAGGGCGACAGCAGGGACACGTGGAGCGGTTTCAAAAAAGAGCGGAACGAAATTTTCAGGTTCCTCACTGAAAACAAAATCGAGGGCGTCGTGCTGATGAGCGCCGACCGCCACCGCTCCGACCTCTGGAAAATCGACCGGCCCGGCGACTACGCGCTGTACGAGTTCAACAGCAGTCGGCTGACAAACCAGCACGTCCACAAGACGATGGAGGCGGCGATTTTCTCGTACAACGCCAAGCAGTCGTTCGGCACAGTGGACTTCGAGACAACTGCCGCCGACCCGACCGTAACCTACCGCATCCACACCATCGACGGCGAGCAGGTGTTCCAGCACACCGTCAAGCGCAGTGAGTTGAACTAACGCTTGGCCTAGCGGATGCCCCGCGCTACTTGATGTGGGGATTTTATTTGTGTCCTGCGTCGGGATAGTAAGTTACGGGAAAACTAAACCCACCCGAGATTGTCACCAACCATCCCCCCCGGAACTTTCAACCGAAGTGTGCGGGGTGTTGATTTGACCACGATTTCCCATGTGCGACTGTGTTCTTCATTCATGCTCTCTTTATTCCCCATTGTTATGACTTTTATTTTCGCCTAGAGGATTATCAATTAAAAAGGAAAAATAAATAACATCAATAGGGTTAGAGTGCTTTTGGTGTTGTGCGGCAACGCAATTAGCGCTTGGCCAGGCCGAGGGTTTGGAGGGCGGCGAAGTAGATGTTGGTGAACTCGTTCGGGGCGGAGAAGATGGTCGGCGTGCCGTATTGGCTGGTCATCACCCGCGTGCGGCCAAGCGGGCCTTTGTTGCCGAACTCGAGCTGGAGCTGCCTTGGGCCATCGGCTGTGTCCACTTCGGCGGTGAGTTGGTTTGCGCCAACTTTGATGTTGGTGGCATCCATCGCCGGTTTACCCTCAGCCACCCACCCGACGGCGAATAGCACGCCCATTCGGTAAACCGTTTCCTCCAGCATCGCTGACTGGATTTGGTCGAGCGCTTCATTGTCGGCGGTGCGCCAAGTGGAGTTCGGCAGCCGTACGTACTGCGTCGGCTGGCTGTCGAGTTGAATGGTGACGCTGGCAACTTGGTTGGTGGAAAACGACCACAGACGGCGCTCCCGCAGCTTGAACGCCTCCTTGGGCAGCAGGATTGCCTGCTCGCGGGGGAGGCCTATGATCGTTGACTCGCCGTTGGCGCGGGCGGTGGCGCGCTTCGTGTCCACCGTGCCAAACGCAATCGTCTCTTTCCATCGATCGCCGACCGCTGAAGCGCCATTGATCTCGAGATTCAGCCACGGGTTGGTCAAGCCATGTTTTTTGAAGTCCGCCGCTGAGGCGTCATCTTTTATAAAGTCAACAACCTGTGCGTTACGAAGGTTGGTGAGCATGACGTTGACGAGCATTGTGTCGGCGGGGAACTGCCTCGGCTCGGTCACCTGCCAGGCGCCGTCCGGTTTTTTTGCGACGGTGAATTTGTTGACCGTGTCCACGGTGACGGAGGTGACCTCGTGTAGCGGCCGCCGAAAAACCGTGTGCTCGCGGAACTGATCATGCGGCAGTCGCAGCAAGGTCAGCAACCCGTCGTCCTGAATCCCCACTGTGCCGCGCTCGGAATGGTTCACCAGCACGGTTGGCTCTTCGTCGTTCGGTTTGCGAAACTCCAGATCGATCACCGTGTCGCCGCCCTTGGCCAGGCGCACGGTCGCCGCTGGTTCGCCTTCGCCAGGTGCAGCGGCGACTTGCACGATGCGCGCCAACTGCATCCGCTGAATCAATTGGCGAATGACCATTTGATCGGCAGCGGAGTCGACCGGCTGCTCCATTCGCCAAGCGCCGTCGCCGCCCCTGGCCAACTCAACCGTGCGGCTTTGGCCCCAAAACCGGAGTCGATCAAACTCGAGATGCTCTGGCACGAGCCGCAGGTCACGCCAGTCATCGGCATTGCGCGGCACCCAGTCGGCCAGGTCACTGGCGGCCAGAATCACGTCGCGCGTGCCGGGCAGCCGCACGTAGGTTTGCCGTCCGAACAACGCCGCCGCGCCGACCTCGAGCGACCGCTCCGTGTTGCCGTTGCTCCAGCGTACGAGCGCCTTTGTGTCGTCGAGGCCGAATGTTTTTTCGTTGCCGGTTTCTGTCCAGTCTTCCTCGGTAAACCGCTGACTGACAGTGAGTTTAGCTAGCCGATCGGCCAGGCGCTCGATGCGTCCGGGGTGCGCCGGGTAATCCGGATCGACGACCCGCCATTGGCCGCTGATTTTCTTTGCGGCAACCGTTATGTCGCCTCGAGTAACGGTGAACGAGTCGATCGCCTCGGGGGTGAAGTCCGGGAACAACCGCTCCGCTTGGCCAAGCGCGGCATCGTTGCCCGACGAGAACAGGCCGTCCGCGACGCAGGCGATCGCCAACACCACGGTCAAGCCGCTCAGCCAAAAAAGTTCCCTCGGGTTCATGAGCTTTTCATTTGTCGCCGCCACCAAAGTAAGCCAAGGCCAAGCGTGCCGCCAGGCAGCACCAGAAGCAGAAGCCAGGTGATCGACGTCATCTCGGCGCGGCTGAGGTTGATGCGATACTCGGTAACGCTTCGAGGCGCGATCGCGAGCAGGTGTTCGCGCTCGAGAAGCCAGTTGACGGCAAGGCTTGCGAAGTCGCGGTTGGCTCCGGCCTCGATCGCGCTGTTGCCGAGGAACAACGAGTCGCCGGCGACGACGATTCGCGCCGGGGGCTGGCCGTCGTTCGTGTGCAGCTTGACGGCGATCAACGGAATCTTTCCTTCCATATCGACGGTGCCCTTGTTGCCTCGGATTTGGCTAACCGCCTGGCCGGCGTCGGATGAGTGCGCGAGGATCGACACCGTCGGCGACTCATCGTTTTCTGCCTCGGGGATACCGACGGAGCGGGGGAGGAGCAATTGCAGCCGGCTGCCCCTGATCGGATTGGTGATGGGATGATCGACAAGGTCATCGACCAACAACAAGCCGCCCTGGCCGGACTGTTCGTTTTTTGAGTCGGAAACCTGGTTGATACCGATCTTAAAATCGTAGTCAGCTAGAAACTTCTCGAGGCCGGTCGGGCGCTGCAGCGAGTAAAAATTGAACAACGTAAACAGACTCCCGCCGGTTTCGACGAACTCGCGCAGCTTGGGCAACTCGCCGCCGCTATACGGCGTGCGCGGCCCGGCGATGATCAGCAGTCGGCAGTCCGCCGGGATGCTGTTGGTGCCGGCGAGCGGGATTTCCTGCAAGAGCAAGCCCTTCTGTTGCAGTATTTTGGCGAATTTCGAGTAACCCCATTGGCCGCCGGTGTCGCTGGCCTTATGTTCGCCGTGGCCTGTGACGAAGCCGACCTTGGTATGGCGACCTTCAGTCACCGAAACGATGGCGGACGTGAACAATTTCTCGCCGGTGAAGTGCGTGCGGCGCGCCTCGCGCGTGTCGATGAACTCGGAAAAATCGAGAATCGAAAGTTCGCTTTCGCTGATTGCCTTCGCCGAGTTATTCGCGGCGAAGATCACGCGGTTCTCCGGTGAGTTGAGCGGCATCTGCAACTCCTGCTGCACTTCCTCGGCGCGGGCGGGCTCGCGGGCGAGATCGATCAACTCAAGCTTCAGTCTCGGCGACTTGCGCTCGTACTCGGTGAGCAGATTCTTGACCGGTTCGAAGAGGTCGGCCTGCCGGTCGAACAGGACCACGGCACGCACGTCGTTGGTCAGCGCTCCAAGCACATTTTTCGTGAGGGGCGACAGGCTGTGGTCTGCCGATTGAGAGAGGACGATTCGCGCAGGATTTTGCAGCGCGAGCAAATTGGCCAAAACGACGCATATCGTGGCCACCACCGCCGCGAGGATGACGCGTCTCGAAATCGCACCGCGTACGGTCGGCGAAAAACTGGCGAGTTTTTGTGGGTCGTTCATCAGTTATTTCCAGCGGCGGCTCTCGACCACCTTATGCGTGAGGTAAAGGAACAACGCTGTGAGGCTGAGGAAAAAGATCACCGCGCTGAGATCGATCACGCCGCGAGAAAACGACTCCATATGGTTGGCGAGCGACACGTGCCGGGCGAGTTGCGAAATCCAGTCCGACCGGTCGCCGGCGAAGTACGAGAAAAAGCCGGTGAAAAACAGCGCCGCGCCCATTGCGAAACCACTAACTGCCGCGACGGCCTGGTTGCGTGTGAGCGCCGATGCGAAGCACCCCATCGACATGTACAGGCAACCGACGAGCAGAATGCCGATCGCCGAGGTGACCACCGGGCCAAGCCCGAGCACAGCCGATTCGCCGACGTAAAACCGCACGACCACGGAGCAAACCAGAAGCGGAACCCAGAGGATCGCGTAAAAAATCAGCGCCCCGGCGAACTTGGAGAGCACCACTTGCCAGTCACCGATCGGCGCGGTCATCAGGCTTTCATATGTGCCGCTGGCGCGCTCCATCGCGAAGCTGCGCATGGTGATGATTGGCGCGATAAGCAGCAGGATCAGCCAGAAAAAATATGTGCTGTAAAACACCTGCGTCACCGGTATCGGCGTTGCCTGTCCGTTCAGGCCGGAGAGCACAATCACGAAGCCGAGCCCGATCAGAAACAGCACGGCGGCGATAATGATGAAGCCGGTTGGCCCCTGGAAAAATGCCGACAACTCGCGGCGAACTAGTGCGCGAAAGACGCTCATTTGGGGCCCCCCTTCCCGTGTGTCAGGCTGACGAACAGATCCTCAAGTGACGGGGCCTGCCGTGACAGTTCGCGCAGCGGCCAGCCGCGTTCGTTGGCGCTGGCGAAAATCTTTTCGCGCGCGTGGGCGCTCTTTGCGTCGGCGAACTGGCAGCGGACGTAGCCGTCTTGCTGCGCCGCGCATTCCGCTTGGCCAAGCGCCAGTTTGGTGGCCCACTTTTTTGCATCGATGAACGACGCTCGCACCTCGGCGACCACCACGGCGTTGGCCTTAGCCATCAACTCTTCCAGCGCGCCGCTGGCAAGAAGTCGGCCCTCGTGCAGAATGACGACGCGGTCGCAAGTCATCTCGATCTCGGAGAGGATGTGCGACGAGATAAGCACCGTGTGACCGCCGGCGAGTCCGCGGATCAGCCTGCGCACCGAGCGAACCTGGTTTGGGTCGAGGCCGGCGGTCGGCTCGTCGAGCACGATCAACTCGGGCTTGGCCAGGAGCGCGTCGGCCAAGCCCACGCGTTGCCGGTAACCGCGCGAGAGCTGGCCGATGAACCGACCGGCGACATCGGCGACGCCGCACTGCTCCATTACCCCGGCGATGCGATTGGCGGAGTCGCCGTTGGCCAGGCGCTTGAGCTGGGCGCGGAATTTCAAGTAGTCGCCGACCCGCAAGTCGGTCGGCAGCGGGTTGTTCTCCGGCATGTAGCCGATCCGCTCGCGAACACGCATCGGGTTTTCAAAAACACAGTCGCCGCCGACGCGCACCGAGCCGGAGGTGGCAGCCATGAAGGTGGTTAGGATGCGCATGGTGGTACTTTTGCCCGCGCCGTTCGGTCCGAGGAAACCGACGACCTCGCCGCAGTCCACGGAGAACGACAGACCGTCGAGCGCCACGTGTTGCCCGTAGCGCTTGGTCAGATTTTCAACCTCAATCATTGGCGTATCCGTCTTCAAGCCGCCCCGAACCTAACGGCCACGGGCCGCCAAAGGCAATCCGCGCGTGCAGCGGGTGAAACGGCTTGCTGCCCATGAAGCGAAGCCACTACAGTCTGCGCATGGAGGCGCTTGCTTGGCTGGTCGTGGTCCTCGCGGGATATTTGCCCGGCTCGTTGCCGGCGGGTTTGCTCGCGGGCCGGCTCAAGGGCGTGGACATCCGCGCGGTCGGCAGCGGCAACATCGGCGCGACCAATGCGTTCCGCGTGCTGGGCAAAGGCATCGGCGTTGCAGTGCTGCTTGTCGATATGTTGAAAGGAGTGCTGCCGTGTTTGTTTCTTCCGGGGGTGGTGGCAGGACTGTTTCCCGAGGGGCGCGTGCCGGAGCTGGAAACGGTGAAACTACTAATCGGTGTGTCGGCGATACTCGGGCACAACTATCCCTGTTGGCTTGGCTTCAAGGGAGGCAAAGGCATCGCCACCACCGCCGGTGTGGTCGGGGCACTTGCGTCGGTGCCGCTTGGGATTTGCCTTGGCGCGTGGGTTGTTTTTTTCGCGGTTAGCCGGTTTGTGTCGGTGGCATCGATCGCGGCGGCGGTGGCGCTGCCGCTTAGCGTGGCGTTATTGCCGGGCGAACGGTTTGGGTTGCTCTTTTGGATTTTTCTGTTTCTCGGCGTGATGGCCATTTGGAAGCATCGGGGAAATATTAAACGGCTCATGGACGGCACAGAGCCACGCGCTTGGGGCGGCAAAAAGGAGGCGATGAATTGAAGACGGCAGTGATTGGGGCGGGTGCCTGGGGCACGGCGTTGGCCAAGGTGGCGCACTCGAACGGCGGCGATGTTTGTCTCTGGGGCCGCGACGCCGACGCATTGGCGGCGCTTGGCCGCGAGGGACGCAACGAGCGTTATTTGCCGGGGGTCGAGCTGCCGCGCGATCTGCCGACGGAGGCCGACTTGGCCAAGGCGGTGGACGGCGCGGGCTGTGTCGTGCTGGCGGTTCCGTCGCGCGCGTTTCGCGAAGTCGCCACGCGCTTAGCCAAGTTCGGCGGCGTGGCGGTTAGCGTGACCAAGGGGATTGAGTTTGAGACCGGCTTGACGATGGGCGGCGTCCTCGGAGAGACGATGCCGTTGGCCAAGGTTGCGGCGCTGTCCGGCCCGACGCTCGCGATGGAAGTGTGCCGCGACATGCCCAGCGCGGCGGTGGCGGCGAGCGCGGCGACCGGGGTGGCGGAGACGGTGCAGCAGATTTTCCACCGGCCCACGTTTCGTGTGTACACGAGCAAAGACCTGACCGGCGTCGAGTTGGGCGGCGCGTTGAAAAATGTGATCGCCATAGCGGCAGGGGCGTCGGCCGGGCTGGGCTTTGGCGACAACTCGAAGGCGGCACTGGTGACGCGCGCGATCGCGGAGATCCGGCGCTTGGGCGTGGCGTGCGGCGCGCGCGCGGAGACGTTCGCCGGGCTGAGCGGCCTGGGCGATTTGACGGTGACGTGCTTCTCAAGTTTGAGCCGCAATTACCAATTCGGCCTGCGCATCGGGCACGGCGAAAAACCGGAGGTCATCCTCGCCGACTCGGTGTCGGTGGTGGAGGGGTACCCGACCGCGCGGTCGGCGTGGAACCTTGCGCGCACGCGAGACGTCAGCACGCCGATCATCGACGAGGTTTACGCGATGCTGCACGAGGGCAAAGACCTGCGCCAAGCGTTACACGACCTGACCACCCGTTCCTCCAAGGCGGAGGATTAAGCAGGCCAAGCCGTGGCCGGGACACGTGCCCGAAACACCCGACTACGCAACAACCTCCATCACCGGCTCGCCGTCGGAGAAAGTTGCCGTCACCTTCAGCGCCAACGAGTTCCCCTGAGCGGTGAGCATCGCCATCCCAGGTGATACAGAGATCGACTCCAGGTGGGGGACTTCGTTCGAATCCTCAGCGGCGCCTGCCCTGATCCAGTCTAGTAGGATCCGATTCTCCGCTGACCCGGTCTCGAAGCGTTTTTTGCCCTCGTGCTTCACTTGAAGCGTGGACTTTAGAAGGACTTTGCTTGCTGTGGGTTCGTTGATGTTCACTCGCCCGCCGGATTGCAGTGCCTTGAAATCCGACCCCGGATTCCCCCCCAAAGTGACAGCTTGAATCCCCCCTTGCCGTTCTGGTTCCCGTGGCATGCCCCGGCGTTGCAACCGGCCTTTGATAGCACAGTCATCACGTCGCGGGAAAAGCTCGTTTCCTCCGCGACCAGGACACAGGGAGCGAACAGACACATCGCAAACAACCTGGCAAAACACGTGTGCAACTCCACGTAGATCTAAAGCGTCCCCACCGCTTCCTCAAGCAGTTTTAGCTTTCCTATTTCACCTCCTTTTTACGGCCGCTTAGGTGGTTGGCGCTGTCTGTCCGCTGCGATCGCGGGTTGCCTTGGCCAAGTGCGGTCGGTAGTTTGTCCGCCGTTCGCAGCAAATCATGAAGAAGGTTATTATTTCCATATTATTTTTCGCCGTGGGCCTTGGATTGTCGGCTGACGATTGGCAGCAATGGCGGGGGCCCAACCGAGACGGCATCAGCCGTGAGACCGGCCTTTTGCAGGCTTGGCCAAGCGCCGGGCCGGAGCGTGTTTGGCTGAGCCGCGACATTGGCATCGGCTACTCGGCGCCGGTGGTGGCCAGGGGCAGGTTGTTTGTCTTGGGAACCAAGGACGGCAAGGAGCAGTTGTTTGCCAAAGAGGCCAAGGGTGGGAAGACGCTCTGGACAGCCCCGATGGGCGGCATCCTCTCCAACAACTGGGGAGACGGGCCGCGCGGTGCCGCGACGGTGGACGGCGATAAGGTTTATGCGCTGGGGGCAAAGGGCGGTTTAATATGCGTCAATGTCGGAGATGGCAAGGTGAACTGGCGGGTGGAGATGGTGAAGGATCTTGGAGGGAAAGTGCCCGGCTGGGGATACACCGAGTCGGTGTTGGTGGACGGCGACCATGTGATCTGCACGCCGGGTGGCAAACGTGGCACGTTGGCTGCGATCGACAAAAAAACGGGCAAGGTTATTTGGCGCAGCGACGGTTGGACAGATGGGGCGCAATATGCCTCGGCGGTGCCGGCCGAATTCAACGGCCAGCGGCAGTTCATCCAGCTTACGCAGAAAACCCTGACCAGTGTTTCCGCTCGCGATGGGTCGGTCTTGTGGCGTAACGCCTGGCCGGGGCGCACGGCGGTCATTCCCACCCCGATCGTTCGTAAAAACGAGGTCTACATTTCCTCGGGATACGGTGTAGGCTGCCGGAAGGTTACTATTGGAGATGCCCACAAGGTCACTGAGGATTACTCGAACAAGAACATGAAAAATCAACACGGTGGCGTGCTGCTGCTCGATGGCCACCTATACGGCTACTCCGATGGACGCGGGTGGACCTGTCAAAACCTGAAGAGTGGCGACGTGGTTTGGGATTCAAAGAAGCTCGGCAAGGGTTGTGTCTTTTATGCAGATAATCGACTGTATTGCCTTGCGGAAAGTTCAGGGACGGTGGCGCTGGCCGGCGCCAACACAGCTGGATGGAAGGAGCACGGTCGATTCAAACTCGAACCCCAAACGGAACTTCGCAAACGATCTGGCCGGATCTGGACGCACCCGGTCGTGGCCAACGGCGTGATGTATTTGCGCGACCAGGAACTGCTCTTCGCGTTTGACGTCAAGGCCCGGTAGTGCCGTTCGCTTGGCCAAGGGGGGTGGTTGACAATGCCGCCCAAGGTGCCCAAGCTCCCCGGCGATCCGATGAGTGGGAAGCTTGTTTTCCCGTTGCTGGCCTTAGGCCAAGTTCAATAATAAAAAGGATAAACTTATGATAAAAACGACAACGACAAGACGCAGTTTTCTTAAAACCTCACTGGCAACCGGCACGGCGGCATTGATTTGCGGAACCAAGGGACAGGTCAGCGTACATGGTGCGAACGACCGGCTCCGCATCGCGGTGGCCGGCCTGAATGGGCGCGGCGGCAGCCATATCAACGGCTGGCTTGGTCAGAAAAACGTGGAGATCGCCTACCTCATCGACCCGGACGAAAAGGCGGTCGCCCGCAAGATGGATGAGGTCCGCAAAAAGACCAAGGGCCAGTTCAACACCAAGGGAGTCGCTGATATACGCGAGGCATTGGCTGACAAGTCGGTGGATGCGATCTCGATTGCGACGCCGAACCACTGGCACTCATTGATGACCATCTGGGGCGCCCAGGCCGGCAAGCATGTTTACGTCGAGAAACCGATGAGCCACGACGTGCACGAGGGCCGCGTGGCGGTCGAGGCGCAGCGCAAGTATGGCGTCGTGATTCAGCACGGCACGCAGCAGCGCAGCAGCGCGAATGTCGCCGGCCTGCATGAGATGATCAACGCCGGCAAGTTCGGTAAGCTTAAGATTTCTTACGGCTACTGCTGCAAGCCGCGTACCGGCATCGGGTTCAAGAGCCCATCCGCCCCGCCGCCGAATCTGGACTGGAACCTGTGGCGTGGGCCGGCCGTGATTGACACATATCACGAGAACTATGTGCACTACAATTGGCACTGGTTCTGGGAAACCGGCAACGGCGACCTGAACAACCAAGGAACGCATCAGCTTGACGTGGCGCGTTGGGCGATGGATCCGTCGCTGACAAACCCGGTGCGCGCGATGGCGATCGGTGGCCGCTTCCAGTGGGGTGACCAGGGCGAGACGCCGAACACCATGTTTGGTATCGCCGAGTACCCGAACGGGCAGACCCTGTTTTTCAATGTTCGCAACGTGAACTATAACGGGTATCAGCGTCAGGTGGAGAACGAGTATTACTTCGAGGATGGCGGCAGGATTGTCCGCGGCCAATATTATGCCAAGGGCAGTGACAAGGGTGAGAAGCTATCGATACCCAACGGGAAGGTGACACCGGGCGGTAACTGGGGCAGCTTCATTGCTGCCTGCAGGGCCAATGACCCAAGCATGGCCAACGGCAATGTGTACGACGCGCACTACGGCTGCGTGGCCGGGCACCTGATGAACAACTCGTACCGCCTCGGCAAGAGCATGCCGTTCAACGCCAAGTCCGGGCGGTTCGGGGACAACAAGGACGCGTACGAGCATTTCATGAGTCTGCATAGCGTCATGAGCAACGGGGTGGAAGTGCCGGAGGACGGCAGTAACTATGTTGTTGGCCCTTGGCTGACGTTCAATGCGGACAAGGAAATCCACACCGGCGCCCATGCGGTCGAGGCGAACGCGCTATTGAAGGATAACAACCGGCCCGGGTTTCAAGTGCCAAACGTCAGTAAAGTCTGACTTTGCGGCAATATTTTGATCAGCTTGGCCAAGCGTTTGACCGCTTGGCCAAGTTCTTTTAATCGATGAAGATCAGCCGGAAGAATCCCGGTTTCCTGTCGCTGGAACTGATGCGGACGAACCCAGCTCCCGCTTCTTAAATTCGTCCGCCCGGCCGCTTGGCCAAGCGGATTGCCTTTTTCTCTAACCACCGTGTAGGCTGCTGCCGGTGAGTATCATTCGTCTGGTTCCAATGATTACATTGGCTTTAGCCGTGATTGCCGTGGCGGCCGATCCGGTCGGTTGGCCAAGCTACCGCGCCGGGATGGGCCGCGCCGGTTATTCGAATCAGGTGCTCTCCTTTTCGGCGACGGAGACTTGGCGTCGCGACATGCCGGCGCCCAGCCCGGCCTGGACCAGCCCGGCCCAGCGCAGCTATTGGCAGCAACTCGAGGGCATCCTGCCGCGCGTGACCGGGGACTGGGCCAACCATCCCGTGGCCGACGAGTCACTCGTGTGGCTTGGTTCCAGTGCGGACGACACCGTCCGTTGCCTCGACGCGCAGACCGGCGAGCTCCTGTGGTCGTTCGCGGCGGACGGCCCGGTGCGCTACGCGCCGGTGCTCGCGGACGGACGGCTTTTTTTTGGGAGCGACGACGGTAGCGTTTACTGTGTTGAGGCTGCTACAGGCCGCTTGGCCTGGCGCGAGCGGCTTGGTCCGCGCGACTGGCGCATCCCCGGCAATGGCCGGATGATTTCGCTTTGGCCGGTGCGCACCGGTCTCGTGGTGGATGCCGGTGTCGTTTACGCGGCCGCTGGGTTGTATCCGTCACAGGGCGTGCACGCTGCCGCGCTCAGCGTGGCGGACGGCTCGGCGGTTTGGCGGCAGAAACTCGACGTCTCGCCGCAGGGCTATTTGCTGGCGTCGCAAACGATGCTCTTCGTCCCTACCGGCCGCGGCAACCCCATCGGGCTCGATCGCAAAACAGGCCGCTTGGCCAAGACCTTCGCTGGCGCGGGCGGCGCATTCGCGGTGCTGCTTGAGGACGAGCTTTTCTCTGGCACCGGCAACGACGGCACGCTCACGGCCAACCCGGTTAAGTCGTCCGGCAGCCTTGCCACGTTCAAGGGTAACGCCTTGGCTGCCTCGCCCCGGGACAGTTTTTTGCTGGATGAAAACGGCGTCAGCGCGATCGACCGGCAGGCGTATCGCCGCGCGAGCGCCGACTCCAAGCGCGCCGCCAAGCGTATCGAGTCGCTGAAGGCCGAACTTAAAAAACCGGGCCTGTCGCGAGAGCGCCGCGCCGGGTTGCAACGCCAGTTGGGCGAACTCGGCGGAACGCTCGACGACGCCAAGCGGTCGAAGGCGGCGACGGAGCAATGGAAACTGAGCGCGCCGGGCCGGCGCTCCATCATCGCCTTGGCCAACTGCGTCGTACTGGGCGGCGACGGCCTTGTCGAGGCGCGCTCGCTGGCGGAAGGCGCGGTGCAGTGGTCGGCCAAGGTCGATGGCGTGGCGCGTGGTTTGGCATTCGCCGGGGGGCGGTTGCTCGTCAGCACCGACAACGGAGCGCTTCACTGTTTCTCCACCGCTGCCGCAGTGAAAACGGTTTCCAAAAACACAGCGCCGGCGACGTTGAAGACCGGCTTGGCCAAGCGCTTGGCGAAGGAGTCGAGCACGACCCAAGGCTGGGCACTGGTCACCGATGTTGTCGATGGCCGGCTGTGCGCGTCCCTCGCGGAGCAGACGCAGTTGAGCATTATCGGTGTGAGTGCGGACGCCGGGAATATCGCCGCAGCGCGGGAGCGATTAGCCAAGCGCGGGCTTTACGGCCGTCGAGTGTCGGTTCATCTCGTCGATGGCGGTGCGTTGCCGTTCACTGATTATTTTGCCAATCTCATCGTCTCCGAGTCGGCGTGGCTTGGCCGAGGGTCGAGCCGCTTGGCCAAGGGCGAACGGGAGCGTTTGCTGCAGCCGCACAACGGCGTCGCTTGGCTGGAGCCGGACGCCGCGCCGCACCGCGCCAGCGGCCTGGCCGGCGCGGGCGAGTGGACGCACCAGTACGGCAACCCGGCCAACACCTGTAACAGCGGCGACTCAATCATACACAGTGATCTTGTGCTGCAATGGTTCGGCGGCCCCGGCGCGGCTCCGATGGTGGACCGGCATTTGCGCGCGCCCGCGCCGCTCGCCGCGGAGGGCAAGCTGATCATCCCCGGCGAGAATCTCGTGATCGCGGTGGACGCCTACAACGGCACCGAGCTGTGGCGGCTGCCGCTGCCCGGCTCGCAGCGTTACTCGATGCCGTACGACGCTGGCTACATGTCGGTGAACGCCGGCCGGCTCTGCGTGGCGGTGGCGGACGAGGCGCGGCTGATCAACCTTGCCAGCGGTGAAGTGGAGCGGACGTTTCCCGTGTCGGCGTTCGTGCCGGGGGAGCGGCGGCACTGGGGGCACGCGGTGCTGACGGCCAAGCGCATTTTCGGCACGGCACAGCGCACGACTGCGTCGCGCACGAAGCCAAGCCGCGGCATGGTCAGCGCCGACTACAACAACAACCAGTCGATGGTGACTGGCACGCACCTGTTCTCCGCACCGCTCGACGGTGGGCGGCTTGGCCAAGGCAAATGGACGCACAACGGCGGGACGATTTTGAACCCGACCATCACGCTGAGCGGCGGCCGCGTGTTTTTCGTCGAGACGGCCAAGCCGGTGAACGGCAGCGGCCGGCACTCGCTTGACGTGCTCCGGAAAGCCGGCCTGCAAATCGTCTGTCTCGACGCGGAAACCGGCGGACGGCTCTGGGCGCGGCCAGTGGACAACGGCCTGGAGCGGAGCCGCAGCATTCTGTTTTTGGCGGCGTCGGGGGAACAGTTGATCGCCGTTGGCAGCCATCTCGGCGCGGGCAACGACACGGCGTACCGCGTGCATTGTTACTCGACCAAGTCGGGTCGGGAGATTTGGTCGGCTAGCCATTTGAAGGGATTGCCAGGTGCGTTCACGCACGGCGAGCAGGTGCATCATCCGGTGATCCTCGGCGACCGGCTGATCGCCGAGCCGGCGATTTACGAGTTGGCCACCGGCAGACGCCTTGGCCCGCTGGACATGCCGGCGAACTGGAACCTGAAACGGCCGGGCCACAGTTGCGGAACGCTCACCGGTGCGGGCGACTGCCTGTTTTTCCGGGCGGCTAACCCGACAGTGCTCGATCTCGGTAAGTCGGCGGCCGGCCGGTTTCAAGCCCTCGCGCCGACGCGTCCCGGCTGCTGGATCAACATCCTCCCGGCGCAGGGCCTGGTGCTGATTCCGGAAGCCAGCTCTGGTTGCGTCTGCCATTTCTCGCTGCAAACCTCGATGGCCTTCCGGCCAAGGCGCAAAGACGAAGCCCGGTAGCGCCTGGCCAAGCGCGCGGATTGCCGCTCTGGGGAGATTGTTTTTGAGGTTCATTTTCCCGTGAATTTCGTCAGGGTGTGTGTCTGGGATTGTCCCATCAAAATGAAATCGTTTTTTCTCCTGCTTGCCTGTGCCGTGATGGCGGCCGTCCCTGTCCACGGCGAAGACGCTTCGGCCAAGCGCCTCAAGCCGACCCCGTGGCACTTGATCGATACCTGGTGGAACCTCGGGCAGGATCACGAGTTTGAGAGTTACTCGATCGATGTCACGATCAGCGATGAGGTGCCGGCGTCGGTTAATTTATACATCGCCCCGATCGGCTTGGGGCACCTGAACAAGACGCCGTTCTACGGCGGAATCCAGACGCAGGCCGACGGCTACCAGAAAAAGGACCGGCGGCTGCGCAAGATCGGCCCCGGTTATCTGATGTCGATGTGGGGGCAGCGCGGCCACGACGCGATCCGGCCGTCGCAGGGTGGCTTCTGTCAAAGTTCGGGGCACGAGGGCGACTTCGTCAGCGTGCGCCGGCCCCACGCCTGGACCAAGGGCCGCTACACTTACCGCATCACTCGCATGGACCGGGAGGTCGTCGACGGCAAGCCGCAAACCTGGGTGGGGGCGTTTGTCTATTCGCATGAGAAGGACGAAAACATCTTCATCGGCGCCCTGCGTTTCCCTGGCGAGAAGTTGGTGCTTTCGCAGCAGCGTGGCCAACTTTGTGGAGATATACGGGCGCGTGATTCCGGTGGAGAAAATCCCGCAAGTAACGGTCACGTTCAGCAATCCGACGGTCAACGGCAACCCGGTGAAGGACGCCACGGCGTTCGCGGTTTACCCGGACGGCGTTCCCGATTACGCCAATGCCATTGCGAAGAACGGGGCGCTGGTGATTCGGGTCGGTGAAAAGGTGATGAACCGAACCAAGCGCCGGGTCCGGCTACTGCCTCCTGAATAAACCAGCCAATCGCTTGGCAGGGCGCGGGGTCAGTGCGGGGCGGGGTGGTAGTGTTTGCGGTAGTCCTTCGGCGCGAAGCCGGTTTCGCGCTTGAAGAAGCGGGTCAACTCCTCCGGGCTCTCGAAGCGCATCTCGCGGGCGACCTGGCTGATTTTGTTGCCGGTGTTCTTGAGCAGCGTCTGTAGCCGGGCCAAGCGGACGCGCTTGATTTCCTCCTTGGGCGTGTGGCCCATCTGCTTCAGGAAATTCTTGTTGAACCCCGAGTGGGACAGCCGGCTTTGCGAGACGATCTCGGAAACTCGAATTGGGTAAACCGGCGCCCGGCTCCGGATGTAATGCACCGCCTCGGCCACGACGGGGTCGTCCACGGCGAGGGTGTTGGTGGACTCGCGGGCGACAAGCTCGTGGATGGGGATTGGCATCACGTAATCGTCGGCGACCCTGGCCCCGCGCATCATCGTGGAGAGCAGGCTCGCCGCCTGGTAGCCGACGCGCTCGCCGGGGTACGCCACGCTGGAGAGAGGCGGGGTGCAGATTTGGCAGAACACCTCGTCGGCGTTGGTGCCCATCACGGCGACCTCCTCCGGCACGAGGATGTCCAACTCGTTGCAGATGCGGATAATGTTGCTGCCGAGCATGTCGTCCTTGGCGAAGATGCCGATCGGCTTGGGCAGGCGCTGCAATTCCTGAATGATGTTCTTGCGCACGTTCACCCAGCGCCCCTCCCACGGCAGGTTGTCCGGCTCGAACTGGGTGTTGATGCAGTCAAAACCGGCCTTGGCAATCCGCCGCTCGAACGCCTGGCCGCGCTCGCGGGAGTAGGCGCGCGAGGGGTCGCCCCAGTAGGAGAAATGCCGCAGGCCAAGCGTCAACAAGTGCTGCGCCGCCAT
This sequence comes from uncultured Verrucomicrobiae bacterium, assembly GCA_937770485.1. Classification (GTDB taxonomy): domain Bacteria; phylum Verrucomicrobiota; class Verrucomicrobiia; order Limisphaerales; family UBA1096; genus UBA1096. The sequence continues at coordinate 31,516 of CALJHX010000012.1, forward strand.
CCGGCCGATCTCCGCGTTGTCCGGAATGACGGTGGGAAAACCTTTCTCGCGGCACTCGGTGCTGAGGTTGACGACCGGGATGCCCCGGCGCTTGAACGCCGCGGCCTCCTCCTCGGAATGGCGGAAGAGAATCAGCCCGTCGCCGTTCCAGTTTTCGTCGATGACCATCGGCGCCATCTCGTTGGTGGAATCGACGAGTGTCTGGATGCGCCACTGCTCGCGGTTGCGGATGAACTCGACGATGCCGTGGAAGATCGGCCGGGTGAACGAGGCCCACGACGGCACGCGAATCCCCACGACCGGCATCCCGTTTTTGCCGGAAACTTCCCCATTGGATTTGCGTGTCATCGCCTTGGCCAAGCGGCTCACTCCTTGATGCTGACCGGCCGGTCGTCGCGGTTTTTCAACAGTGCCTGTATGGCGGTCTCCATCAACTGCCGGTCGGGGTCGATCAGGACGGCGTCGCCGGCTGCGTCGTCGTCGTTGCCGGGGAGCCCGTTCCATCGGGCGATGGCGCGCTTGGCCAGGCGGGCGCGTTCCGGCTCGGGCGCGATGAAGTCGAACTCGAACGTCCCGAAGCCGGGCTGTTTCTTGAGGCTTTCGTTGGCGATGTGGCGCACCACGCCGTACGGGTCGTCGAGCAGCCGGGCCAGATGCGGCGCGAGCCAGCCGCCGCCGGAGGCGTCGAGGGCTGGTTGCCAGCCGGCGTGCCATGCGGCGATGGCGCGCTGGGCGGCGTGGCCCTTTAGCAGCCAAAGCAGCGCGGCGGAGGTGCTCCTTTGCTCGGCGCTCAACGGCAGCGGCTCGTGGCCGTAGCGCTTGGCCAAATGCTGCTGCGTCCAGTCGAGCGTCTGGTCGAGGTGGCAGAGGTTGCAGGCGTTCGGTACGCCGTGGCGAATGCTGCGCTCGGCTGAGGGGGATTGAACCTGGTGGTTCCGGATCGCGCCTAGCAGCGCGTAGGTTGTGTGCGGCATATGGCAGTTGAGACAGTTGCTGCCGGTGGAGTCTGGCTTGTGAAACGTGTGTTGCTCGATCGCGGTGGTGTATTCCGGCCCGGCGTGGCACTCGACGCAGGCTGCGTTGCCGCGCATGTCCGGCTTGAGTTGGTCGACAGGGTCGCTGTGATGCATCGAGTGGCACGACATGCACGACATCGTGCCCTTGGTGTAGCAGGCGCTCACCCGCATGGCGGTGAACTCGCGGCCGCCGGCAAGGATGGTGCCGTCGTCCCACCAGCGTTCGCGGTAGAATTCAGGGTTTTGCTTCAGTTCAATAGTACTTTCTTTTGACCGACCCGTTCTCGGATGCTGGATGTAATAGCGAATAAGGTTGATGTCGTCGCCCGGACGGTATTTCGGGCCGTTGCGGGCGAACTCGTTGCCTACTTTTGCGTCATTGTATATGTAAACGCCGTGGCATTGGCCGCAGATTTGGCTGGAGCGTTTGTGATCAAGCTTGGCGAGTTTAGCGGGGTTGAGGATCTTTGCGGCCGGGGAGTCCTTGAAGTGTTCCTTGTAGCGGGCAAGCGGCGAGCGATAATGTTTGGAGTGTTCGGCAGCTGGGCCGTGGCAGGCCTCGCATGAGATGCCCAACTCCGCGACCTTTGTATCAAAACTTAAGTCGTCTTCTTTCAGGCCAGGGTTGCCGGCGGTGCTGTGGCACTTGATGCAGTGATGATTCCATTGGGAGATCATCCGCTTGCTGTTGGGTGCCGTCATGAATGCGTTCTCGCGCGGAATCCACTGCCCACCTGTGGTCGCGCTTTTTAACACATCAGCTGAGGCAGGGCGCTCCTTGGGCAAGTAAACCAGCGGCAAGGTTTGGAGTAGGTTGCCGTACTTGGTTTCGTCCTGATTGGTTTCCCTGTTTCGAACGCTGCCTTCCACCCAGTAGGTTTGGTAGTGGTGAGATCCTGTTGTCATCACAACACGTTTTTTAACCTGAGGTATAGTGCGTAAATCCAGTTCTTCCAAAGGCGAATCAGCAGTCCGTTTGATTCTATAGGTGTGATCGTTGATGCGGATACCTCCCATCACAGCCTTCATCATGATTTCGGGATCGGGCATCTCCGCCCAGTACTGGTCGTTGGTTTGGTAGACGCGATACAGCAGGCCGCCAGACACGATCTCGCTGCCGTCGAACCGACCGATGACGGAGTTAGTGCCGGCGAGCTGGGTCATCGTGCGGTGAAAACTCTTGTGCCAACTGTCGTATTGCGAGGGGTGGCAGGCGCGGCAACTGGCGGACGATGTGTAGCCCTTGGTTTTATCCTGCTGCGGGGTAAGCGCTAGGAGCGCCTGCCGCTCGGTGTGTCGGGCCGAGCTGGTCTTGCCGTAGGCCAAGGCGAACAGGATCGCCGCCACAATGGAAAAGGCTAAAGCCATCCAGCCCAAGTATTTGGCCAATAGGTTAGGCTGATCTGTTGCTACCTGTTCCGGCATGATTTTCACTGTGAGCGCGTGACAAAGGGTATCGTTGGCGAGCCAAGCGGCGCAAGCCCGTGGCTGGAAAGGTGTTAAAAATGCCAGATTTAGTATTCAAAATGCAAGGGAAAAACTTCTCGATTATGACCGACTCCTGTTTAGTATCCACCCTTCCTCTTGCGCTGTGACTGTCGTAGGCGGAATATTTAAAGCAATTTCCACCATGAAAAAACAACCTAAAATTAAGAGCTTGGTCGGAGCAGTGCTGTTTGCGCTGCTATCTCAGTCCTCCCTTTTGGCGCAGGATGCTCACGTGAGTTTGTGGAACTTTGACAGTGGTGACCTGTCCGCCACTGCCGGTTCGGACATGGAATACATGGAGGACACCGGTGACTTGGTGACATTCGGAACCACCGAGGCGTTGGGGATCCCGGCCGTCGGCGGCGAGGTGGCCAACGTCATCCAGATTCCCAAGCTCGCAACGGGGCAGGGCTTGTTGGCGCCCCTGCCGGAGGACTCCAACGGTGAGGGTGACTTGGTCAACAACTGGACTGCCATCATGGATGTCTACTATCCCGTGGGGTCGTCGGGAAAGAAGAGAAGCCTGATCGACGTCGTCACCGCCGAGTGGGTGGCCGGCGCGGCTGACGCCGAGTTTTATGTCAGCGCTGCCAATGCGGTTGGCACCTCCGGTCTTGATTTCGGTAATGTGACTCCCGGCGAATGGCATCGCATCGCCATCGCGATCAACATCGAGGGGTTGTGGGGCAAGGTTTACATCGACGGACAACACGCCGGCAGCCTGACCGCGCCGGAGGACAGCCTCGACGGCCGTTGGTCGCTCGACACGGCGTTCGAGCAGTTTGTGACTTTTTTCAATGACGACAACAACGAGTCGGAGGAGGTGTTCGTCAGCAGCATCCAGCTCCGGTTTGAGACCCTGAACTCAGGGCAAATTCTGGCCCTGGGTGGCGCAGCGGCAGCAGGCGTGCCGGAGGAACTTCCGCCGGTTCCCTCCTTTGTCGATCTATGGACGCCGTCCGGCAAGTATGCCAAGGCGGACACAGCCCTGAGCGCGGTGATCAACCCGGGCGACACCACCATCAGCAATGCTTCAATCTCCCTGACGCTGAATGGCGAGGCGATTGCCAGTGATGTTGCCAGCGCGGACGGCGTTATCACGGTGACGGCATCCGGTGCTGCCGCCTTGGCCAAGGGCGTCAAGTACGAGCTGGTGCTGACTTACACCGACAGTGTTGCGGGCGAGCAAACTCAGTCCCGCAAATTCGAGGTGCCGGTTTACTTTGAGGATTTTGATAGTGTCGAGCTTGGTCCGCCCGTGGACGAGTTGGCCGTCGAGAGTGAAGCAGCATGGACTCGGACCGGCCCGGAAGGGTGGACGGTGGACGCCTCCGGCGTACCGGGCAACAGCGAGGATCACGTGGGATACCTCGCGGATGAGGACGAGGATGGCTTCCCGGACAACGACGGTGTCACCGAGTGGGCCGGTTGGAGTTTTGCTGACTACAACTGGTGGGTGCAGGTGGCTGGCGACCAGTCGCGTTCTTCGTTCAGCCTTGCCAGGAATGTTGTGGCGGTGGCCGACCCCGACGAGTGGGATGACAAGGCGCATGCCGATGGGGCTGCCAACGGCTGGTTCAAGACTTTCATGACCACACCCGAGATTGATGTTTCCGGCATCGCCGCCGGCACGCTGTTTGCAAATTTCCACTCGAGCTGGCGTCCGGAGTTCGATGGTAACTACCATCAGGAAGGTTACATCTTGGCAAGCTATGACGGGGCGGAGCCGGTTGAGATCTTGACCTGGGTGTCTGATCCAGGTTCCCCCAACTACCACGACCACAACCAGAATGAAGTCGTGACACTGCCGCTGAACAACACAGCCAGCTCGCAAAAGCTCCAACTGACATTCGGCATGCGCGAGGCTGGCAACGACTGGTGGTGGGCGATTGACAATCTCGTCATCAACGCCGGCGTTGTGCCGCCGCTGATCGCGACGCAGCCAAGCGGAACCGAGGTTAGCGAGGGCGAGGCCTTCGCGCTTTCAGTGGTTGCCGAGGGCGGCGAACCATTGAGTTACCAGTGGTACAAGGACGGTGTGGCAATCGACGGAGCGACCAGTGCGGACTTTGCGGTTGGCCAAGCGAGCGTGGCTGACGCAGGCAAGTATAGCGTCAAGATCACCAACGAGGGCGGCGACATCACCAGCGGTGATGCACTTGTGGGTGTGCAGGCTAGTCTGGGTGTGACGATCTGGAGCGAGGACTTTGATGGGCTTGAGCTTGGTCCCAATGTTGACGAGGGATTGGCTGGTGAGCAGGTTTGGACCAAGACAGCGCCCGAGGGCTGGGTCGTCAATGACGAAGAGGTTCCCGGTACGTGGGCCTGGCAGGGCATCGACGACGAGGAAGGCCACCCGGAGAACGACGGCGTTACAGAATGGGCCGGCTGGAGTTTTGCTGATACGCAAGTGGTGGATTCAGACCGCTGGAGATCAGCGCCGCTCGGAATTCAAGAAAGCCATTGGTGCTGCTGCAGTTGCCGACGGTGACGAGTGGGATGATTTACCCCGTGAGGGCGGCAACATGAACGCCTTCATGACCACTGAGTCCATCTCCATTGATGGTATTATGGAAAACTCGCTTGTGCTGCGTTTCCATTCCAGCTGGCGTCCCGAGGTGGTTCAGACAGCAACCGTTGAGGCGACCATTGATGATGGTGACCCTATCGAGATTATGCGTTGGGAATCTGAGGGCGGAGATGCTGCTTATTATCATGACCATAATCCGAACGAGACCGTAAACATTTCGATCAATAATCCGGCCGGTGCCAAGAGCATCAAGTTTACCTTTGGTTACTTGGATGCCGGCAACAACTGGTGGTGGGCCGTCGATAATCTTATTCTCGCTGGTGAACCAGAGCCGATTTTTGCGGAGAATTTTGACAGCCTCGAGTTGGATGCGTTCGAGTCCTCAAGTGAGACGGGCGGTGACGGTACCGACTGGACTGCAGATACTCCCACGGGCTGGGTGATGACCAGGGCTGATGATCATGGTCCCACGGGCGACGGTGACGCGGTGAAGGAGTTTGACGGCTGGACTTTTTTTGATCCGGTATCCTGGAACGCAACGGCTGGCCAGGATCGTGCTGAGTTCACCAAGGGTACTGGCGTGATCGCAGTCGGCGACTCGGATGAGTACGACGACTTGGCCGATGCCAAGTTCAATGCCTCTTTATCCACCCCGGCTTTCAGCCTCGATGGCGTGGCAGCAGGTACGGCCATACTCGTGTACGACTCTAGCTGGCGGCAGGAGCCCCAGAGTGGAACGGTATCGGTTTCCTTCGACGGCGGAGATTCGATCACGCTACTGACACTCACACCCGACACTCCGACAGCCTACAATGAGACCGTGACCATTCCTCTTGGAAACCCCGATGGAGCCAAGAAAGCGGTAATCACATGGGATCACCAGGGCCACAACAACTGGTGGTGGGCCATCGACAATATCAAGGTCACCGTTGGCAAGGCGCCAGCAGGTATCGTGACACAGTTGACCGGTGTCGAGGCGACCGAGGGCGATGGTGTCAGCTTCTCGGTCAAGGCCAATGGCGATGAGCCAATTTTTTACAAATGGTTCAAGGGCGACGTGGAGATTGCCGGGGCCGAGGGTCCGGTGCTGGAATTGTCCAACGTCTCTGAGGAGAACTCCGGTTCGTATTCCGTGGTCGTAAGCAACTCTGCTGGCTCGGCCACCAGCAACACTGCACGGTTGGCGGTCCTACTCAAGCCGGGTTCTACCCAGGTGTTTGCTGAAGATTTCAACAGCCTAGAGCTTGGCCCGTTTGTCTCCGACAGCGAGTCGGGTGGTGACGGCACTGACTGGACTGCAACCGCCCCGGCCGACTGGGTGACCGCCCAGGCCGACGACCACGGGCCTACAGCCGATGGGGATGATGTAGTCGAATTTGATGGATGGACATTCCTTGATCCTGTGTCGTGGAATGCCACGGCTGGCCAGGCGCGCGGGGAGTTCACCAAGGGCACCGGTGTAGTGGCCGTGGGCGACTCGGACGAATACGATGACAAGGCCGACGCCAAGTTCAACGCCTCGATCTCCACCCCGGCGATCAGCATCGCGGGGATTGATCCCGGTTCACTCATTCTCAAGTACGACTCGAGTTGGAGGAAGGAACCGCAGAGCGGAACGGTGAGTGTGGCGTATGATGGAGGCGATGCTGTCACGTTGGTGACACTCACCCCGGATACGCCGACTGGCTATAATGACACTGTGACCGTTCGGCTGGACAATCCCGAGGGAGCCTCGAGCCTAGTCGTGACTTGGGATCACCAGGGCCACAACAACTGGTGGTGGGCCATTGACAATATTGAGATCACTGGCGAGTTACAGCCGATCTTTGCGGAGAACTTTGACAGCCTTGAGCTTGGTCCATTTGTCTCCGACAGCGAGTCGGGTGGCGACGGCACCGACTGGACCGCCACCGCGCCCGAGGGCTGGGTCCAGACCAAGGGCGACGACCATGGCCCGACTGCTGGCGGCGATGTTGCTGTCGAGTTTGACGGGTGGACCTTCCTTGATCCAGTGTCGTGGAATGCCACGGCTGGTCAGGCGCGCGCTGAGTTCACCAAGGGTACAGGGGTGGTTGCTGTAGGCGACTCGGACGAGTACGACGATAAAGCCGACGCCAAATTCAACGCTTCGCTCTCCACGCCAGCAATCAGCCTCAACGGCGTGCAGGCGAGCTCGTTGGTTGTGCGATATGACTCAAGTTGGCGGCAGGAACCACAAAGCGGTACGGTCAGCATCTCCTTCGATGGGGGCGATCCGGTGACGCTGGTCACTCTGACGCCAGACACGCCGACCGCTTACAACGAGACGGTCGTTCTTAACGTGGACAACCCGGCGGGTGCCAATTCGGCGGTGATCACGTGGGATCATCAGGGGCACAACAACTGGTGGTGGGCCATTGACAATCTGGTGGTGTACTCGACCGCCCCGGTGGAACCGGCTCTCCCAGCGAACCACTATCTCGTCGAGGACTTTGACAGCCTGGAGCTTGGCCCGTTTGAGAGCGGCACCGAGTCGGGCGGCGATGGAACCGACTGGACTGCCACTGTTCCGAGTGGATGGGTGATGGTTCTTGGCCCGAACCACGGCCCAACGGCAGGTGGTGATGCTGTTAAGGAATTCAGTGGCTGGACCTTTGTAGATCCTGTTTCTTGGAATGCCACGGCTGGCCAGGACCGCGCACAATTTACTAAGGGCAAGGGTGTTGTGGCTGTGGGTGACTCGGATGAATATGATGATGCGGCTGATGCCAAGTTTGACGCCGCACTCTCCACACCGGCACTGAACATTGCCGGCGCAGAGGCGGGCTCGCTGTACGTGACCTACGACTCGAGTTGGAGGCAGGAGCCGCAGAGCGGCAAGGTACTCGTCTCCTTCGATGGTGGGGAACCGGTCGTGTTGCTGGAGCTGACGCCGGATACCCCGACCGCTTACGACGAGACAGTCACTCTTCCGCTTGGCAATCCCGACGGAGCCAAGACCGCAGTGGTCACGTGGGATCATCAGGGGCACAACAACTGGTGGTGGGCCATTGACAACGTCCGCGTCTGGGCCAAGAAAGTGCTGCCGGAGGGTTACTACTTTGTGGAAAACTTCGACGATCTGGAGCTTGGCCCGTTTGTCTCCGACAGCGAGTCGGGTGGCGACGGCACTGACTGGACCGCCACTGCTCCGACAGACTGGGTGCAGGGTACCGGCGAGGGACATGGTCCGACAGCCGGCGGCGATGTTGCTGTCGAGTTTGACGGTTGGACCTTTTTGGATCCGGTATCGTGGAACGCCACGGCTGGCCAGGATCGTGTGATGTTCACCAAAGGCACCGGCGTGGTGGCCGTAGGTGACTCGGACGAGTATGACGACAAGGCCGATGCGAAGTTCAACGCTTCCCTGTCCACACCCGCAATTGACATATCGGGTGCCTCAGCTGGCTCGTTACTCCTAACCTACGACTCTAGTTGGAGGCAGGAGCCCCAGAGCGGTAAGGTGCTGGTGAGCTACGACGGTGGAGAAGCGGTTACGCTGCTTGAACTGACGCCGGACACTCCAACCGCCTACGATGAGAGCGTGGAACTGGAGCTGAACAATCCCGAGGGTGCCTCGAGCGCGGTCATCACGTGGGATCACCAGGGGCACAACAACTGGTGGTGGGCGATCGACAACATCGCCGTCAAAACAAAGCCGGTGGGTCCAGGTCCGGACGATCCGGCGGTTGCCACCGACAAGGCAAACTACCTGAGTGGTGAGACGATTGCCGTCACCTTCAAGAACGGCGAAGGCAACCCGAAGGATTGGGTAGGGCTTTACCGGACGGACATGACACCGGGAGATGAGGGTAGTTTGAAGTGGGCTTATGTGAGCGGCACATCGACGGCTGGAGAAGGCTTAACCGAAGGTGCCATTACGTTTGCCGGCGGATTGCCTGCTGGCAGCTATGTGGCTCGTTTCTTCGTCAACGACGGCTACACGCAAATGGCCTCTACGGAGTTTAATGTGGTGGCACCTCCCAGTGTCACAACAAGTAGGGCCAAGTTTGCGGCTGGATCGCCGATCACGGTCAACTTCAATGCTGGCCCGGGCAATCAGGCGGATTGGATCGGCTTGTTCCGTCCGGACATGACACCGGGTGTAGTTGGCAGCCTGAAGTGGGCTTATGTAAACGGTAACCAGTTTGTTGAAGTAACGGCCGGTGCTGGCTTGACTGATGGATCGGTCACCTTGGAGGGACTTGATGCGGGTGATTATTTTGCCATTTTCTTTGAAAATGACGGATACACCCAATTGGCCAAGACCTCATTCAGCGTTGTTTCTGAGGACGGAATCTTTTATGCAGAAAATTTCGATAGCCTGGAACTGGGTCCATTCGTTTCCGACAGTGAGTCGGGTGGGGATGGCACCGACTGGACTGCGACAGCACCAGAGGGTTGGGTCATTGCGCTTGGGGATGATCATGGCCCGACAGCTGGTGGAGATGACGTAGTCGAGTTTGACGGTTGGACATTCCTTGATCCGGCATCTTGGAATGCTACAGCCGGTCAAGATCGCGGACAATTCACGAAAGGTACCGGGGTGGTCGCAGTTGGTGATTCTGATGAATATGACGACAAGGCTGATGCGAAGTTCAATGCCTCGCTTTCCACGCCGGAGATTGATATCAGCGGTGCGGCGGCAGGTTCGCTGGTTCTGACTTACGACTCGAGTTGGAGGCAGGAACCGCAGCAGGGTAAGGTAACGGTGGCATTCGATGGCGGCGATGCCGTCACGCTGCTGGAACTGACCCCGGATACCCCGACAGGCTACAACGACACGGTATCGCTGAGTCTGAACAATCCGGCTGGAGCGAACACGGCAGTCGTCACATGGGATCATCAGGGGCACAACAACTGGTGGTGGGCCATTGATAACATCATGGTGACTGCGGATGGCGGGGGAGATGTGACAGCGCCAACGATCAGCATCGTGAACAACGGTGATGGCACGGCGACGTTGACGTTTGAAGGCAAGCTTCAAGCGGCGGCGGCAGTCAACGGCCCTTGGGCCGATGTCGAGGGTGCGGTCAGCCCGCAGATCATTCCTGTGGACCAGGTCATGCAGTTTGGCCGCGCGGTGAAGTAAGGTTTATGACCTGTTTAGAGACACACCATTAAAAGTGTATGACAGTCCCGGTGGCGCAAATGCATCGCCGGGGCTGTTGTTCCTTTTTTAGATGTATGAAATTGATCGAAAAAGTAACGATTGGCCTGCTCCTTGCCGGGGTGCTCATCTCGACAGGGTGCGGTAGTGACAAGTACCCGACCGAGATGTCTCTTGAGGATGTGCCTGACACCATTGCCGAGGCTTTCAAGGACGAGAAGAACGCCAACATCAAGGCGATGGCCACCCGGGCGACACAGTTACTTAAGGCCAGTAACTACACTGGCGCTCACGGCATCTTGAAGCAATTGATGACTTTGCCGGACTTGACTCCGGAGCAGCGTGATCTGATCGCCGGGGGAATGATGGCTGTGGCTGAGAATCTCAATAAGGCCGCCGAGCAGGGTAACTCGGAGGCGGGTCGGTACCTGAAACAGCAGAGCTTTGGCAAGTAACACTTTACATCTGGTTAATCCATTCGCTTTTGGCCTGGCATGGGTGGTCCTGCTAGCCGCCTGCCAAAAAACGGATGCTATTACCCAGGCCGCACGTTTTGGTGACTTGGAAAAATTGCGCGATTGTATCGAGTCCGGCTTCCCGGTGGATCACGCCGATCCAGCTGGTGAAACGCCGATCTTTCATATCATCGGGGTCGGCTCCAAGAAGGCGTTCCAGTTGCTTTTGGAGAATGATGCCAATGTTCGGCTTCGGGATAACCAGGGCAACACGACACTTCACAAGGCGGTTACTTTTGGTCGCACGGAGTTCGCAGTGCAATTGATTGAGGAGGGTTTGGACATTAATGCCACAAACAAGGTTGGTGCCACCGCATTGCATTACGCGGTGAGATCGGCTAATTTAAGTATGGTGAATCTATTGATTGAAAAAGGCGCGAATAGTGTGATGAAGGACGAGAAAGGCAGCACGCCGACGGAAGTGGCTCAAGCCATGAATGAACAGGAGGGCTTAAGTGGGCCGATGGGACAGATAATCTCAAAAAAGCAGATAAACAAAATAATTTTGGCATTAACAAAGTCAGCACAAGACAGATGAAGACAAAAAAAGGAATAAGAGGACTCAATGGTTTTACTCTCATTGAACTGCTGGTGGTCATCGCTATCATTGCAATCCTTGCGGCGATGCTTCTGCCGGCACTAGCCAGCGCCAAGGAGAAAGGTAAGCAGGCCTATTGCATCAACAGCTTGCATCAGTTGGATATTGTCTTTCACATGTACGAGGATGACAATGAGGATTGGCTGCATCACACCGTTGGCGGAAGCCCTCCCAATCATGGAAAGTGGTATATGAATCCTCGCATGAAGGCGGCACGGAAGCTGATCCCTGATCCCAATAGTGGTGATGCTTACTGGGGATTAGCCTACTATAACTATGCTGGAAGAAATATCAGACTGTGGCGTTGTCCCGCTGCCAAGACATCCGACGAATGGAGGGAGGACGGACTGAAGTACGGCGCTGACTTTTGGCTGGATGCCTCCTACGGCATCAATGGACGATTCTTCTCGGCAAAACAGTTTCGTGGCACCAGAGGGTCCCATCCCCGAAAACGATCCCAGTTGGTTGATGCCAACCAGACAATTATTATCCAGGATGCTGGCGAACAGAAGATGGACGGTGGCCCGAGTGACACCCTGGCCGCCAACGGCGCTGCCGAAAACCTGACGCAGTGGAAATACAGTTTGGCACCCCTATACCCTGATATCGACTGGGTCTCGGAATGGTTCCGTCACGGGAGCAGCAAGCCGTACGGCGCAGCCTGCGAAACTTTGTGGGGGGATGGCCATGCAAGCCCCATCCGTTACACCAAGGACTGTGGTAAGTCGCCTCAACAGGGAGGCGGCCCAGATTTCATGAAATCCACTCACTGGTATACCGGCCTGCCTCTTTAATCGGTTTATTCACCAAAACTTGAAGGAGGGGTGTTTTCCTGTTCCCAGGATTTGAGGGTTAAGCTGCTGCTGAGGCGGTTCAGTGCATTTACATTGATTGAACTGCTGGTTGTCATCGTGATATTGGCTGCCCTGTTGTTGCCCGCCTTGGCCAAGGCGAAGGTTCAGGGTAAATCTGCCTACTGCATCAACAGCCTGCGCCAAATCGATATCGCGATGGCCCTCTACGAGGAGGAGAATGAGGGCTGGCTGCACCACAGCCCGACGGGATACCAGCCCAACCACGGCAAATGGTACATGAACCCCCGCATGAAGTTGGCCCGGCAGGTGATCGGCGATCCCAACAGTTCGGATGCCTACTGGGGCGTTGCTTATTATGCCCATGCAGGAAAACAGGTCCGACTTTGGCGGGATCCTGCAGCCAGGGTTGTTGACGAGTGGCGTGGCGACTACACTTTTCCGCCGGATTTTTGGCTGGCTGGTGCCTACGGAATCAACGGCCGATTTTTCACCGAGGGCCGGAGGGAAACCGCATCCGGCAATCATCCCCGTCGGCGTAATATATGAGCGGCTCATGCCGAGGGCATCTTACCCGAGTGTCATGGTTTGAATCTACAACATGAGTTGACCCTCGATAAGCCGCTTATTGGCGTCGATCATCCTGTATTGAGAAAATTATTTTGGAAACGATAACTGTCAACCGACGCGACTACCGCCTGCCGGACCGGCCGGTGGTGGTCATCTGTGCCGATGGCTGTGCTGAGGAATACCTCTCACTAGGCTTCGTCCATGGCGAGCTACCCCACTTGGCCAAGCTAGCCGCCAATGGACACTACGGCTTGGCCCGGGGTGCGCTACCATCGTTCACCAATGTGAACAACTGCGCCATGGTCTCAGGCACGCCGCCGTCGGAGACCGGCATCGGTGGCAACTACATCCTCGATCCCGACACCGGTGAGGAGGTCATGACCAACTCCTCTCGCTTCCTGCGTAATGAGACCATTCTCGCCGCAGCCTCGGCCGCCGGCCGTAAGGTTGCCATGGTCACTGCGAAGGACAAGCTACGCGAACTCCTCTCCAAGGGCATGGATGGTATTGCTGTCTCCGCCGAGAAGGCTGACGATGTCAGCCTCGAGGTGAACGGCATCGGCGACGTCGAGTCGCTCGTTGGCCCAAAGCCCTCCATCTACTCAGGCGAAGCCAGCCTATACGCATTGCGCGTCGGCGTGGAACTGCTCGCCGCCGGCCGCGCCGATTTTCTTTATCTCTCGCTCACTGACTACATGCAGCACAAGTACTCGCCGGAGGCTGCCGAGTCGCGCGAGTTTTATCGGGGCATCGACGTCGAGGTCGGGCGGTTGCTCGAGTTGGGTGCCATCATCGGTATCACCGCTGACCACGGCATGAATGCCAAGTGCAACGGGGACGGAAGCCCGAACGTCATTTTTCTCGAGACTGAGCTGGCCCGCGAGTTCGGCGGCGGTTGCCGCGTTATCTGCCCGATCACCGATCCGTACGTCGTGCACCACGGTGCGCTTGGCTCGGCGGTGACCGTTTATCTGCCGGACAACCTCGACCGCGAAACTGTCGCTAACTGGATTGCTGCACTCATCGGCGTGACTGAGGTGCAGACGCGTGAGGGGGCTGTAGCCAAGCTGGAGCTGCCGGGCGACCGGATCGGAGACTTATTCGTCCTCTCCGCCCGCGACTGGGTGATCGGCCGTACGCCGGAGCATCACGACCTCGCAAAACTCGAGGGCACTCTCCGCTCGCACGGTGGCCGCTACGAGGAGATGGTGCCGTTCCTGATTTCCGAGCCGCTCAATGCCAAGTACACTGCCTTGGCCAAGTGCGACCCACGCAACTTTGACATTTTTGACTTCGCCTGCAACGGAACCCAGCCATGACACAGCCAGCCGACATCACCCAACAATTGCCACTCGCCTGGTCATGCTACATTGCCGGCGAGCCGGTGCAGACCGACGACACGCTTGAGGTGCGCTATCCGTGGGATGGCACGCTGACCGGCACGCTGCCGCGCATTACGCCTGAGCAACTCGAGCAGGCCATTCAGGCAGCGCTTGGCCAGGCGCAGCCGCCGACCCGGAGTGAGCGTTACGAAATCCTCATGCGCGCCCGCGAACTGCTCGCCGGGCGCGCCGACGAGTTCGCCAACTTGATCCGGCTCGAGGCCGGGCTGTGCATGCGCGAGACACGATACGAGGTCGGCCGCGCGCAGGAGGTTTTCAAGTTCGCCGCCGCCGAGGCGCTGCGCGATGACGAGAGCATCTTCTCCTGCGATGCCGCGAAGAACGGCCCGGCTCGAAAGATTTTCACAATGCGCGAGCCGCTGAGTCTCGTCGCCGCGATCACGCCGTTTAACCATCCGCTCAACCAGGTGGCGCACAAGCTGGCCCCGGCGATCGCCGCCGGCGTGCCGGTGCTGCTCAAGCCGTCCAGCAAGACGCCGCTGGTCGCGATCCGCCTCACCGAGCTGCTGTACGAGGCCGGCCTACCGTCGGCGATGCTCAGCACCTTCGTTGGCGATCGCAAAATAATCACCGAGGCGCTTGTGCGCGATCCGCGCGTCGATTTGGTCACTTTCACTGGCGGCACCGGGCCGGGAAAACACCTCACCACCATCGCCGGCTATAAGAAACTTTGTCTCGAGTTGGGCGGCAACGCGCCGCTTATTGTGCTTAAGGATGCTGACCTCGACCTGGCAGCGACGCTGGCCACCGAGGGGTCGTTCCGCAACTCCGGCCAGCGCTGTACTGCTGTCAAGCGCATCCTCGTTGAGGAGCCGGTGCTAGCGGAATTTACGGATAGGTTTGTGGCCAGGGCCGGTGAATTCACTGTGGGCGATCCCGCCGACGAGGCGACCTGTATCGGCACTGTCATCGACGAACAGGCCGCCATCGTCCTTGAGGAGCGAGTGGCCAAGGCGGTCGCCGCTGGGGCTGAGGTGCTGCTCGGCGGCAGGCGTAACGGCGCACAACTTGAGCCGACCATCATTGCTAAAGTGCCGCGTGATGCCGAGATGGTCTGTGAGGAATCATTCGGACCGCTCGCGCCCATCATGCCGGTGCGGGATCTCGACGATGCGATCACGCTGGCCAACGCCTCCGACTTTGGCCTCTCCTCCGGCGTGGTCACCAACGACATGGCGGCTGCCATCCGAGTGGTCAAGGAGTTGAAAACCGGTGCGGTCAACGTCAACCAGGTGCCGGGCTTCCGGATGGAATGTTCGCCGTTCGGCGGTGTGAAGGATTCCGGCCTCGGCATCAAGGAGGGCGTCATCGAGGCGATGAAATTCATGACCACCACCAAGACGTTTTCCCTGCCATGGTAAACAAACGCGACACGCAGTATCTGCTGCTGACCCCAGGGCCTCTGACCACGACTCGGACGGTTCGCGAGGCCATGATGCACGAGTTTTCCACTTGGGACGTGGACTACAACAGGATTGTGCAGTCCATACGCGAGCGCTTGGTCGGCCTCGCGACCTGTGATTCGGCGAACCTCGGTACCTACACCGCCACACTCATGCCGGGCAGCGGAACGTTCGTCGTTGAATCGGTGATCGGCTCGGTCATCCCGCCCAATGGAAGGCTGCTTGTGCTCAACAACGGCGTGTACGGTGCGCGCATCACCACAATTTCTCGCATGCTTGGGCTCGACACGGTCGAGCTTCACCAAGCGGAGATCGAGTCCACCGACCTTGGCCAAGTGGAACAAATGCTGGCCAATGACCCGGGAATCACCCACGTTGCAATGGTCCACTGCGAGACGACCACCGGGATGCTCAACCCGGTGGAGGCTGTCGGCGAAATCGTTCGGCGTCATGGCCGGGTATTCATCCTAGACGCGATGTCTTCCTTTGGCGGCATCCCGATGAGCATGGAATCCACTGGTGCACACTACCTCATTTCCTCAGCAAACAAATGCATCCAGGGCGTGCCGGGCTTCGGCTTTGTCGTGGCTGATCGCGCCACGCTTGGGGGGACCGAGGGCTGGGCCCGTTCGCACAGTCTTGACCTGTTAGACCAATGGCGCGAGATGGAGGCCAATGGCGGCAAGTGGCGGTTCACCTCGCCAACCCATGTCGTGAGCGCGTTCTCCCAGGCTCTTGACGAACTCGAGACTGAGGGTGGCATCGATGCCCGGCATACGCGCTATATTGCCAACCAAAAAACAATGGTAAAAGGCATGCGGGATATAGGGTTCCGCACGCTGATCGAGGACGAGGTGCAGTCGCCGATTATAACATCGTTTTATTATCCCGATTCGGCGGGGTTTGATTTTCAAAAACTATACGACGCGCTCAAGTCGCGCGGTTTTGTCATTTATCCCGGCAAGGTGTCACACGCACAATGCTTCCGCATTGGCAGTATCGGCGATGTTCATCCATCGGACATGATCAAGTTGATCGGCCATGTCTCGGAAGTAATCAACGAAATGGGTATCAGTTTCTGAGTCGGGGCACATGACGGACACGACTGCTCTGAGAATTTTAATAATTGACGGCTACACCAAGGTCGCTCGTGATCAGTTGCAGTCCGGCGGTGCAAGCCTCGCCGCTGATCTGTATTTAAAGATGCTCCAGCGCTGTGCTCCCACCGGCATCGAGTGCGATGTCATTTTCCCCGCCGATCCCGGCGCGAGCTTGCCGGTTGGCGAGACGATTCAGGATTACGATGGAGTGACTTGGACCGGTTGCAGTTCCTGCGTGTTCTCAGGCGAGCCGGATGTCGCGGAACAGATCGAGTTCGCCCGCGAATGCTACCGGCGCGGCGTGCCGGCGTTCGGGAGTTGCTGGGCAGCGCAGATTGCCGTTGTCGCGGCAGGAGGCGAAGTGGCGCTCAACCCGAACGGACGCGAGATGGGCATTGCTCGAGGGATCACGCTTACCGATGAAGGCCGAGCGCATCCACTCTACGAAGGCAAGCCGACGGTGTTCGACGCCTTCACCAGCCACGACGATGAGGTCACCTTGCTGCCAGAAGGGGCTGCGCGGCTCTCCGGCAATGACTTTACTAGTGTGCAGTCGGTCGTCGTGAAGCACGAGGGCACCGAGTTTTGGGGATTACAATATCATCCCGAGTACGACCTGCACGAAATGGCTCGGCTGATGTTTTGCCGGATCGAGAAGCTGGTGAGACTCGGGTTCTTCGCTGATGAAGCTGCGGGCTTGGCGCACATCGATCAATTAGAGGCACTCCACGCTGATCCAACGCGAGAGGATATAGCCACAGCACTTGGCCTCAAGGCTGACGTGATGGACGATTCACTGCGGACCATAGAGGTGCAAAACTGGATCAACCATCAGCTTCTGCCAAGCAAGCGTCGCTAGCCAGAGTTCAGCCGCTCAGTTGGTCGATTGCGGCTTCCAGTTCGTCGAATGATTCGCAGATGGCGTCGGCGGTGGTGTTTGCCTTGTCGACATCACGTGAGGCGGTGAACAGGATCGCCTTCATACCAAGTTGCTGTGGGCCTTTAACGTCGTTGTGATCGCGGTCACCGACGTGCAGCATCTCGCTTATCTCTACCCCAAGCTGCCTCGCCGCCGAGTCGAACATTGAGCGGTGCGGCTTGCTGTGGCCGACTTCGTCGGAGAAAGCAAATCCTGTGAATGGCTTGGCCAAGCCGTGGTCTTCCAGCAGCTGGCGAAGGTACTTCCCTGGAGAAACGATGGCGTCGGAGACGATGCACAGCTTGAAGTGTCTAGCCAGGCGCTCGAGCACCGGTGCCGCGCCGGGCATGGCGTCCGGCGGAATCTCCACCTCCATTTCGGCGTGTGCCCGGACGACAGCGTCGAACGTAGCATCCGGTAGTTCTCGGCCAAGCCCCTTGAGAATGACGCGCAACCGCTCGGCGATGTGCCACGTGATGTGGTGCTCCTTCCACACCTTGTTGAACGCCGCATCGCCGACGCTGTAGGCGAGGCAAACCGTCTCCAAGTCAATTGGCCCGTCAGCATTCAGCGCCTCCCAAAGCAGATGCCGTCGCTCGTCGAATTTCGAACGCAGGCCTTGCTCTGCCCGCTTGGCTTCATCCGAGTCGTCAATGACAAGCGTGTCCCAAAGGTCAAATGTGATTGCTTTTATGGCTCCCATACTAATAAAAAATCCATGCGCTTGGCTGGCCGGAGGACTGGCCGAAGTCGATGAGTTTGCCGGTTTTTTCGCCGGAGCCGGAGCCGGCTTTCAACTCGGCCGAAGTCGCGCCAATGCGGGTGACAGAGTTGTCGTAGCGGCTCGGTGTTCCAAAGTCGTTGTAAGCCATCCAGCCGGCCCAGGCCGATTGGCCAATCGCCAACGCACCGAGCAACAAGCATCGCTTGGCCAAGCGGATGGTTTGTCGCAGTGGACGATTCATTGGCTATTCGCCGACGTAGATATTTTTCACCTCGGTGCAGGCTTCCATCGCGGACATGCCGAGGTCGCGGCCGAGGCCGCTGCGCTTGAAACCGCCGAAGGGTGCCTCGGTGTGCACACTCGAATGGGTGTTGATGCTGATGACGCCGCTCTCGACTTGCCGTGCCACGCGCAGCGCCCGGCTCAGGTCGCTCGACCAAATGGAACCGCTCAGTCCGTAGTTGGTGTCGTTCACTTCACGCAACATTTTGGATTCATCGGTGAACGGGCGTAAGCAAACGACCGGCCCGAAAATTTCCTCGCACCACGCTCGGTCGCCGGTTTCGACGCCGGTGATCACGGCGGGGTTCAGGTAAAAACCGCGCTCGCTTGGCCGGTCGCCGCCGGTGCGAATGTCGCGTCCGGCGCCTTTTGCCCCGGCGACGAATGACTCGGAGATTTCGCGCTGGGAGGCACAGACCATCGGGCCAAGTTGTGTCTCGTCGAGCGTCGGGTCGCCGACTTTTAGCGACTCGGTTGCGGCGACAAATTGGTTCACGAAATCGTCGAAGATCGGTTGCTCGATGAACATGCGGCTGCGGGCGCAGCAGTCCTGGCCGGTGTTGGCGAAGACGCTCATCGGCGACTCGGCGGCGGCGCGTTGCCAGTCGGCCTCGGCGAAGACGATGTTCGGCGACTTGCCGCCCAGCTCGAGCGACACGCGCTTGATATCGTCCGCGGCGAGTTTCATGATTTTTGAGCCGACCTCGGTCGAGCCGGTGAAGCCGATTTTGCGGACGAGCGGGTGGGTGGCCAGCGCGTTGCCGGCTTCCGATCCGGCACCGGGCAACACCTGCAGCACGCCGTCCGGCAGACCCGCTTCCTGCGCCAGTTGGCCTAGCAGCAGCGCGGTCAGCGGCGTGAGCGACGCCGGCTTGAGGACGACCGAGTTGCCGGCGGCGAGCGCGGGGGCGACTTTCCAGCAGGCGATGAGGAACGGGAAATTCCACGGCGTGATTGCAGCGATGACGCCCATCGGTTGGCGCAGCGTGAAGTTGAACCCGCCGCGCGCCACGGGGATCGTCTGGCCGCATAAATGCCCGATGGCCCCGGCGTAATACTCGAAGACCTTTGCCCCAGCGTCGACCTCCCAGCGGGCGTCGCCGATCGGTTTGCCGACGTTGCGCGTCTCGAGCTGGGCGATGGCCTCGACGTTGTCGCGGATGCGCTTGGCCAAGCCGTGAAGTAACTCGGCGCGCTGGCCCGGAGGCATGTCGCGCCAGCCGGATTCGAACGCCGCTTGGCCCGCCTCGACGGCTTGACCAATTTCACTGGCGGTGGCGGAGCTGACATCGGCGAACGTCTCCTCCGTCGCCGGGTTGACGATGGCTAGACGCTTGGCTCCCGAGCCGTCGTGCCACTGGCCGTTGATCAAAAGTTGAGTGGGGAAATCGCTCACAGTGCTTTTAGAAAAAGTTCCTTCAAATCCTCGCGTGTGACCGGCACGGGGTTCGTTTGGTGGCAGGGATCGACCCACGCCTGGTCGGCCAGCGCCTCGATATTTTGCTCCTCCACGCCGACGTCTTCGAGCGACGGTGGCATGCCGCAGCGCTGGATGAAATCGTCGATGAATTGGATGGTTTGCCCGTCGGCCTCGGCGTCGCTGCACGAGACGACGTCCAGTCCGCAGGCCAGGCCGATGCGCCGATAAACGCCCGGTTTGTGTTGGGTGTTGAAACGCATGACATGCGGCAGGCAGATGGCGTTGGCTGTGCCGTGGTGCACGCCGCAAATCGCCGAGAGTGGATGCGCCAGCGAGTGCGTTGCGCCGAGGTCTTTTTGAAATGCCACGCCGCCCATCGCGGCGGCGACGAGCATGTGGCCGCGGGCGTCGATATCCGATCCGTCGGCGACGGCGGCAGGCAGCGCGTGGATGATGAGCGCGATGCCCTCGAGCGCGATACCGTCGCACAGCGGATGAAACACCGGCGAGGTGTACGACTCGATGCAGTGGGTGAGCGCGTCGAGGCCGGTGGCGGCGGTCAGGCCCGGCGGCAGGCCAGTGGTCAAATCGGGATCGAGGAAAACGCACTTGGCCAAGAGCTCCGGATGAAAAAACATGCCCTTGCTGCCGGCGCCATCGGGCGTCACCACGCCGCTGCGGCCGACCTCGCTGCCGGTACCGGCGGTGGTGGGGATGGCGATGAACGGCAGCAGGCCGCTCCAGTCGGCTTCCCAGTCGTAGTCAGCGAGCTTGAGCTGCGGCTGCTTGATGAGGATGCGGCAGACCTTGGCGGCGTCGAGAGCGCTGCCGCCGCCGAGGCCGACGACGCCGTCGCAGCCCTTGGCCAAGGCCAACTCGGCCGCGCCCCGGGTGTTCGCCTCTGTGGGATTGGGTTGCACGTCGGAGTGCAAAAACCAGTCTCGATCCGGTTCGCCGGGGAGCAGGGCACCGGCGAGTTTTTTGAAGGCATCGGTGGCCAGTAGGCCGGAATCGGTCACGACCAGCGGTCGTTGGATGCCGAGTGCGACCAGCGTTTCGTTGAGTTGCGAGATGACGCCTGGTCCGACCCGAGTGTCTGTCGGGAAGTTAAATGAGGTTGTGTCCATTCAAGTTATTTCAGCTCGCTGCACTCGGCCAGAGCCAGCAGCGCAAATACCGTTCCGGCATGGCTGATGTAGTGCCTACCATCCTTGTAGGGCGAGCGAGTGAACCATCGGCCGCTTTCGCGTTGGTTCGTCTTGAGCCAGCCGATCCCACGGCGAATTGCTGGGTGACTCGCCGGCAGGCCAGATTGCCGCAGGGCAAAAATCACAAAGCCGGTTCCGTAGCCGTCGCCCCGGTCGAGAGTCTGAGCGGAACCATCCTTGCGCTTCCAGTCACCCAGCGCGGCGGTAGCCCAGCCACCATCTGTCAACTGTAGGTCAAGCAGCTCTTTTTGCCAACGTTGCCGGTCGTTTTCCCCCACCCATTTCGGCAATTCGCGGCAGAGCCAAAGCATCATGGCCTTGTGGTGCGGTAGCCGTGGTGGATGGTTTTTGAGATAGCCCCGGAGCTTGGCCAAGCCGGCGGCGGCTTGGCTGGTTTGCGCGTAGTCGCCCGGAGCCTTGGCGGCGGCGATGGCGGCGATGGTGACGCCGTAGTGGTCGTCCGATTCAAACGGTCCCCAGCCACACTTGAGCCAGTCCCATGAGCCGTCAGAGCGTTGAAGTTTCCATGCCTCGTCGAAGGCGGTCCTGGTTGTGTCGGTGAGTTTACCTCTGGCCGCGTCGTCCATGGCGAGTGAGGCCGCGGTGGCGACGATGCCTTCCGAATCCGGTTTCTTCTTCGCCCAGCCGTCGACGTATTGCTCGAAAAATTTGCGGACGGAAATGTGCGGCTTGGGATCGGCTTTCAATAGCCCGCGCGCCATGAGGTAGGCGCCGTTGGTGTGGCAGGTGACGCACTTTCGGGAGCGCTGCCAGTGGAGCGAGGCGCGGTCGATGAAGTCCACCGCCTTTGCGACGGACATCTGCTTGGCCAAGGGTTCGGTGGGCGAGTTGGGTGCTGGAGCCGTGAGCTTGGCCACGGGCTCCTCAGCGGAGGCGGAGGTGGCGATGGTCAGCAGTGACGACAGCAGGATTGGTAGATGTCGGTTCAAATGAATCCTTCAACGGTTCGGCATGCAGATTTCGGGGATTTTCCCTTGGGCGTCCTTGGTGCGAAGCGTCGCCATGATTTTCGCCGCCTCGTCGGTGTTCATGGTGTACCACTGCGGAGAATCCGCTCGGCGGATGAACTGGTGAAATTTTCTTTGGGAACGATCGACGATATTGGGCACGGCTAGGCCGGCTGCCTTGGCCTTGCTGGCGGCTTCCATGTGCTGTTTTAACTGTGGCGACCATTTTTCGAGATAGGCGATTCGATGTGCGGACTCATCGCCGCGCTTTGCCCTTGGGCGCGATGACGATGGCTCGGACGCCGTCGAGTTGGTTGTCGTTGATGCCCTTGATGGGAGGGATGGAACCGGCCGGTGCGGTGAAGAGTTTCTGTTCACTCTCGTCGTAAAAGTACTCCAGCGCCACGCGCTCGGACGGGCCAAACAGGACGAAAAAAAGGATGGCCAGCCCGAACAACACGCCGGCGAAAGTGAGCTGTTTTTTTTCGGAAGGCTGCAGCGGCATGACGTCAGTGGGGGCTTTGGGGGGCGGACCACCAGCAGGCCGACTCGTCGCACGGGATGAGATTGGGATCGAGCGTCTCGGCCCGGCCGTCGCCGAACACGTAGTTGGATCTGCCGGCGTGCCGCATCGCACCGGGATCGTTTTGGATGAAGCGGTTGTAGCCGGCGGAGTTGGCATTGCCCAGTTCCTTCCAGATCCACCACGCGTCGTTGGGCCAGCCACCGAGTTGCTGTTGCCGTCGCCGAGCAGGATCAACTCGGAGGCCGACTCGACCATACCCCATTTGCAGAGGTTATTCTCGTAGCCAATGGGCCGGCCAAAGGGCGGCTGGGCGCCTCCCCTGACCCAGTGGACGTTCACCGCGCCGATGCCGCTGGCAATACCAATCTCGCCGATTCGAAACTGACCGACGACGGCCGGGTTGCCCTGGTGATACAGGTCGCCCTTTTTGCCTTTTGCATTCTCGGTTGGACAGTCGTAACTCGATTTACTGCCTCCGAGGTACATCTTTTTGTCCGAGTCCCATCGCGCGCCGAGGTAGGTGAAAAGGTAGGGACGCCAACTCGACTCGACGCCGGAGGCGAGTCGTGCCTGGATCGGGTTGAGCCAGTCCTCGTTGTCGCCCGAGTAAAGCTGCACGGCTAGGCCGAGCTGCTTGTGGTTGTTGAGGCAGCTAATCTTGTGGGCCATGCCCTTGGCCTTGGCCAGGGCGGGGAGGAGCAACGAGGCGAGAATCGCAATAATGGCGATAACCACCAGCAGTTCGATGAGGGTGAATCCCCGGCGTTGCCAATGCCCGGATGGTTGAGTTGTTCTCATGGTACGTTAGGCCAAGCGGCTTGTGCTAGTCGCGGATCAGACGATAGTACGATTCCGACTGGTCAGCAACCTCCTTGGCGGACGATTCTCCCCCGGTATCTGGCAGGTCCGTCCAGTTCGGGTTGGCCAAATTGGAGGCTTTTTGCAGGCGGACACCTGCCGCTCCCTGCCAACTGATTGTGACGACACCGCCGTCCACAGCAATGCCGTCGATCGCCGGGACGGTGGTGGGCGCTTCCTCAATGCTATACAGGCCAAAGTTGTCAACAGCCCAGTACCAGCTCCAAGTGCCGTTCATGGCAAATCGGATGCGCACCTTGGCCTGATTGTCGGCTTCGGGCAGGCGGTGCAGTTCGTAGCGCTTGGACTCTGTCTGGCTGTCGTCGACTCGCCCACTGATGTGTGGCGCAAGCGACTCGTCGATGGCCGCTCCGATGAATGCCCCGTAGCTGCCGCCGATTGGCTCGTCGAGTGGTTCCATGTCCCACCAGTCGTCCTCATCCTGGTAAAGGAGGTTGTCGACCAGGGCGACATCATCCTGCGCATTTTCAAAGGTTGCGACCGCATCCACTGTGCCGTCTTCACCGGCGACGACGTCGTCCTGGTCGAGCATGTAGATGACCGGCAGCCAGGTCTCGCCGCCGTCGATCGAGTACTCGACGTTGGCGGAGTTGTCCTGATTTTGGGCGTAGTGGCTGTAAAAGCCGAGATGCACATTGACGTGTTGGCCAAGGTCGAAATCTTTCGTCTCGAGCACGGTCATGAAATGGGCATTGCGCAGGGCGGAGTCGGCGATCAGGAAATTGCCTTCGGGGAACTGGGCTTTGCCATTGACGAATACCGGGGAACTGGGCGTCTCTGATTTTTCAGTCCAGTAGGGGCTACTCTTCCAGCGGTCCAGTGATACGTTGGCCCAGCCGGCATAGGTGATGGATGTCCAGTCATCCGGATCCTCATCCAAGATGATAACGTCTGCCTCGTTGACGTAGCTCTTCACGGCCCAGCCCTCCGGCAGGGCGAATTCATCAAGGCCATCAAATGACTCGAAAGCAATCGGCTCCGGCAGACTGTGGCTGGCGAAGTTGCCCACGGTGAAACTTCCCTCGTAGGTCCCCTCCCGTTTGTCAGCGGAGTCCTCCGTGAAAGTGAGCTTGAAGCTGTTTTGCGAGAGCGGCTCCAAAAGCTCGGTCACCTGGTAGGTGACCTGATGGCCATCCTCCGCGCCGATCTTGATTTCGGAGACTGTGATGCCCTCGGCTGCGGCTCCGTTGAACTCCAGCTTGACCGAACCCGGATCCAGCTTGGCCTCCCCGTTTTTGATGGCGAACGTCATCAGCGGCATTAGGTTGGCTCCCTGGCTTCCGGCGGCCGGGCTGGCCTCGACCACCTCCGGCATTGAGCTGGGCGCGATGCTGTAGAGGCCGAAATTATCGATGCCCCAGTACCAGCTATAGGTGCCGCTCTTGGCCAAGCGGAAGCGAACCGTTTTTTTGCCGTCCGCCTCGGGCAGCCGGAACAGCTCGTACCGCTTCGATTCGGTATGGTTGTCGTTGATCCGGCCGCTGATGTAGGGGGCCAGTTCCTCGGAAATCTCCGCGCCGATGTACGCGCCATAATAGCCGCCGACCTCTTCGAACGTGTCCGGGTGATAGCCAATGGCAATGTCGCCGTGCTCGTTCTCCAGCGTGGCAATCGTATCCACGTTTCCGTCGTCATCCTTGACGATGTCGTCGCGGTCGATCATGTAAACCACCGGCAGCCAGGTTTCTCCCTCGTCGATGGAGTACTCGACGGATCCGGAGCTGTCCTGATTCTGCGCGTAATGGCTGTAGTATCCGAGGTGCACGTCCTTGTGTTGGCTCAGGTCGTAATCGTTCGTGTAAAGGAACGTGAGAAATTGTCCGTCGCGCGAGGCGGAGTCCGCGACGAGCGCCTTGTCCTCGAGCGCCTGCCGTGATCCGTTCACGAAAACAGGCGGGGCAGGCTGAACCGCTTTCTGCGCTGAGCTGCCGCTCTTGCTCCAGCGGTTCATTGCGACATTCACCCAGCCCTCGTAATAGGCCGAGGTGAAGTCATCCGGCTCGAGTTCCGTGTTCAGTTCCTGCGACAGGTTGACGACTTCCCAGCCTTCCGGAAGCTCGAACTCCTCGACCCCGTCAAAGTTCTCGAAGTAAATCGGCTCGGGCATCTCGAGTTGCAAATAGTTGGTAACGTCAAACTCAACCTCAACCGTCCCGGCGGTGACCGGGTCCCCATCGTCAGAAAATTCCAGGTTGAACTTATGGCTGGAACCGGACTCAAACAGCCCTTCCCCAACAAAGGTAACCGTATTTAACCCGTCATTGCCGGCGGTGATTTCTGACTTAACGGCTTTGCCGTCCAGAGTCAGCTTTAAACTTTCAGGGTTCAGTGCTGTGCCACCATTGCGGATGACCGCTGTGAAGGCGACCTCGGGATCGGCGTACTTGGCGTCAGCCTCTGGGAGGGTGGAAATCACCTTTGGCGTGTCCGGGGCAGCCTGCATCACCTTAAATTTTTTCTCAGCGAGGATGGTGTAGCCGTCGTTCTCAAAGAAGAGGGCCTTGTAGGCTCCCTCATCAGTCATACCATTGGCAAATGTAAGTGTTCCGGATTCAATTCCTTCACTACTAGTCGTGGTTCCGTCGACATAAAACCACACCAGACTGCCGACATCACCGGGTACCATGTCCTCCCTGTAAAGCCCCACCCAGTCCTTCGGATTGCCGGGGCCGACAAAGAAATCCAGCGTGATCGCCTCTCCCGGCGTATAGGAGGACTTGTCTGTTTTAACGCCGGGGCCGACATCGCCGACGGCGAAGGTCGATTTGGCCAACAGCGTGTAGCCGTCGTCCTCAAAGAACCGCGCCTCGTAATACCCCTCGTCGGTCATCCCATCGGGGAAGGTCAATTCACCCTCGGTGAGACCGTCGCCGCTGGACTTGGTGCCGTTGACGTAGAACCACGCGAGAGAGTCGACCTCGCCCGCGACCATGTCCTGCTTGTACAGGCCCACCCAGTCCTTGGGGTTGCCCGGGCCTTCGCTGAACGTGACGATGATCTCTTCGCCAGAGTCGTAGTTGCCGTAATCGGGGCTGACTTCCTGCCCAGGCGCAGCCGGGGCCTGTATCGCCAAGATGCCGGCCACGAGGAGCCATTTGATTTTTAATAGTTTGTTCATTGGTAGGGGGTTCGGTTTTGAGTGAACTCGATTTTTGTCGCGCTGGTAGAGTATTCTCAGGAACCGGCATCAAAGCAGAAATGGCCTTTTTTGGCTGCAAAAAAACGCCCGCCGATGGGTATCGCGGATAAAGAATGTCCAAGCGTGTCCAAGCCGCCGCCGCTTGGGTAATTGAAGTTGAGACTTGCGAAGCGGAGGAGGCTGATATAGGTATGTCCAAGCATGTCCAAGCAAGCGGCAGCAGATTGGATCGGAACGGGCGAGGCAGCAGCGGATCAGCGGCTGGAGCCGGCCTATTGGCGCACCCGCGTTTTCCGCAACAGCTACGTCCGCGCCGGCAAACTGCACCGGGTGCGCGGCTGGTCGGCCAAGATCCAGCATCAGGGCGTGCGCCGGACGATCTCGCTCGGTGCTGTGGATCAGGATGTCGCGGCGGCGAAGGCGGCCGACCTGTTTGCCCAGCTTCAGCAAACCGGCTGGCCGGCGCTTGGCGCACATGAAGGGAGCATTCAGCCAAGCGTCACGTTCCGGCCGGGGAGCAGCGACCCGAGCGAGTCGATCGATTACTGGCGGCTGCGCCTAGTGGAGCGCAAGTACCGGGCAACGCCCGACGCCAAGCCGGAGTTTTCCTGCCGCATCGAGCACGACGGCGCGGGCTGCTACTTCCCGCTGGGCACCCTCAACGAGGCGCATGCCGCGGAGGAGTCGCTTGCCATCTTCAATTGCGTCACTGGCGAAGGTTGGGAGGCTGCTGCTGCGCGGCATCGGCGTGAACTAACGCTGGCTTTGTTTTGGTCCGGCAGCCCGTTTTGCTGCACGTACACGACAATTCACACCCACCCCGGCAGGGCCAGACGCCTAGCCAAGCGCGGCGCGGCGGCGGCTGTTTCGGTGAACGTTTTCGTGGTGGAACCGGACGGGACGGTGGCGGTGAGCCTGCGTGAGCTGACAAACCAAGCGCCAGGTTTTGTTTGTCGGCGGTCGGTTCCGGACATCGCTTCGCTGCGCGAGCTTGGCCAAGCGGACGAGCCGGGGCTGCTGCTGGTCAACCGGGGGTTGCCGGGGTTTTCCGGCGAGGAACTGGACGCCTGTTTCAAGCAGCGGTTCCCGGGCTGTCCGGTGGTGGCGTTCTCGACGTTCGAGGACAGTGAGCAGTTGTTCAACTCCACTGCTGGAAGTCATTACGGGTATTATCTGCACCGCACACCGCCGGGCCAGGTGCTACATTTGCTCGAGGAGAAAATCCCCTCCGCCAACCGTGTGCTGCGACTGGATACCGTATCGCTGTCGCGTTGGGTGCGGCATTATTTCAAGAAGCAGGTCGATTTTTTGGCGGGCGGTCCGGGGGAGGATACACTCCCGCATCTGACTCCCCGCGAGCATCAGGTCATGAACCACCTCTGCCGGGGCGCGCTGGACAAGGAAATCGCCGAATGGCTTCATATCAGCGCCTGGACGGTACACAATCATCTCAAGAACATTTACGAAAAACTGAGCGTCCAAAACCGCACCGAAGCCGTCATGGAGTATCTGCAAAAATAACGCCATGACTCTTGCTGGCCAAAATTGGTTATACTGTCGCGCAGGCAAAACGGACACCCTTGCTTTGTTCGCTTGCGCGGGCATTTTTGGTCGATGAGCCCCATGACGTTCGAATCCCAGTCGCCTGACCCGATCACTGCTGCTGCCAGAGCGTGCCCGGATTGGCGGAGCTTGCCGGGCAAGTTTTTCTCATCTGACGATATTTTTCACGGAGACCTTGATCGGGTGTGGCGCCGGGGCTGGCTGTTCGTGGGTCACGATTGTGAGATCCCGAAACCGGGAGACTACGTTACCTTTAGCATCGGCACCGACCCGCTGCTCGTGATCCGCGGCGACGACGGCGAGGTGCGGGCCTTTCACAACGTCTGCCGCCATCGCGGCACGCTGCTCTGCCACAAGCCAAGCGGCACGGCGCGGCAACTGGTCTGCCCGTACCACCGGTGGGTCTACGGCAAGGACGGTAGGCTGTTATCGTGCCGCGGCATGCAGGACGGGCTGGACACCGGGGCGCTTGGCTTGTCGCCCGTGGCCACCGAGAATCTGTGCGGCTTTATTTTTGTGAACCTGGCCAAGCGGCCGGATGACTTCAGCCCGGCGCGGAAATTGATCGAACCGATGCTTCGGCCGCAAGGTTGCGACCGCGCCAAGGTGGCCAAGGCGGTCAACTACACCGTTAACGCCAACTGGAAACTTGTCTGGGAAAACAACCGCGAGTGCTACCACTGCAACATCAGCCACCCGCAATATATCAAGGCCAACTACGACCATTACAACACCGACGACACTTCGCCGGAGTTGATGGCCAAAATCGCCGACAAGTCCGAACGCAGCGAGAAGGCGTGGGGCCGGCAGGGCTTGGCCATCACCCACCGCAGCAGCGGCATGGCGCCGTTCCCGGACGCCAAGAATGGCGGCTGGTTCACCATCAACCGCACGCCGTTGGCCGACGGCTACGTCAGCGAGACGATGGATGGCCAGCAAGTAGCGCCGTTGATGGGCGACTACACCGACAACTCCGTTGGCACGCTCCGACTTCGCACCGTGCCCAACATGTGGTGCCACGCCAGTTGTGACCACGTCGTGAGCACGCGACTGCTGCCGATCGACAAGTCCACAACCGAGGTGCGGGTCATTTGGCTCGTCGATGAAAAAGCGGAGGAGGGCAAGAATTACGATCTCGAAAAAGTTATGCCCTTTTGGCAACTCACCTCCGAGCAGGATTGGGCGCTGTGCGAGGCCGCGCAGTTGGGCGTGCAATCCAGCGGCTACCAGCCCGGGCCGTATTCCACCCACAAGGAATACAACGTCGAGCGCTTCGTCCGCTGGTATTTGAATCAACTGAAAAAGGGAGCGGAATAATTTTTGATGAACATCTTTGCATGTATCAAGCAGGTGCCGGACACCACGACGCGGATCAAGCTGCGCGGTGACGGCAATGGAATCGACGAGGCGGACATCCAGTGGATCATCTCGCCGCACGACGAGTTGGCCATCGAGGAGGCGCTGCGGCTGCGCGAGCAGCGGCCGGACTCGACCGTCACCGTGCTCTCCGCCGGGCCCGAGCGCGTGACCGACTCGCTGCGAATGGCGCTCGCCATGGGCGCCGACTCGGCCGTGCGACTCGACCTTCCCGGCGACGCCGACTCGGGCATGAGCGCCCGTGCTCTCGCCGCCGCCATAGGCAAACTTGGCGAAGCGGACATCGTGTTCACCGGCAA
Source organism: uncultured Verrucomicrobiae bacterium (assembly GCA_937770485.1). GTDB lineage: Bacteria > Verrucomicrobiota > Verrucomicrobiia > Limisphaerales > UBA1096 > UBA1096. The sequence goes on from CALJHX010000012.1 coordinate 61,383, forward strand.
GGAGGCGATCGACGACGGCGCGGCCGCGGTGGGCCAAGCGCTCGCTGTGTCCCTCGGCATGCCGTGCGTCACCGTGGTCAACGGCATCGACTACGGCGACGGTGCGATCACCTGTCGCCGCGATGTCGGCGGCGGCAACGTCGAGATCATCGAGACGTCGCTCCCGGCGGTCGTCGCCGCGCAGGTCGGCCTCAACGAGCCGCGCTATGCCACCGCCCTCAACATCATCCGGGCAAAGAAAAAACCGATCGACACATTGTCTGCCGACGAACTTGGCGTCACCGAAGCCAACCGCAAAACGCGGCTAAAAAACTTCGAGCTGCCTCCGCCCAAACAGCCGTGCCAAATCATCGAAGGCACTCCCGCCGATCAAGCGAAGGAATTGATCCGCGTGCTCGCCGAAGGCATCCAAGCCATTTAACCAAAAAACTGACATGAAAATTTTAATCATTGCCGAACACAAAAACGGGCAACTCAGCGAAGCCACGCAGGAATTATTCGGTCTGCCGCTTGGCCAAGCGGAAGTCCACGCCGTCGTTGCCGGGGAGAGCGTCGAGTCGCTCGCCGGGCCGCTTGGCCAACTGGGCGCCGACAAGGTACATCTCATTGAATCGCCCGCCTTGGCCAGTGGCACCGGCGAATCTCTTGGCCAAGCGCTTGGCCAATTCATCCCGCAGCTCGCCCTCGACGTGGTGCTCGCCGCGCATTCGGCACAGGGCAAGGACTTGGCTCCACGCTTAGCCGCTGCGCTCGATGCTGCTCTAGCAACCGACTGTATCCAAGTGAGTTGCGATGGCGATAAGGTGACCGCGCGCCGCCCGGTTTACGCCGGCAAAGCCACGGCCGAAGTCGAGTTCACCGATGACGGCCTGAAGGTAATCACCGTCCGTCCGCGCACGGTCAAGCCGCCCGAGCCGGACGCCGCTCGTAGCGCCTCGGTCGCCTCGGTCGTTGTCGAGTTGCTCGCACAAAAAACCGGGCTCAAGGAAATCATCGCCGGTGGCAACGAACGCCCGGACGTCACCGAGGCGTCGATCATCGTGACCGGCGGCCGCTCGTTGGGCAGCGCGGAAAACTTTAGTATCATCGAGGATTTCGCCGATAGCATCGGCGCGGCGGTCGGTTCATCGCGCGCGGCGGTCGATGCCGGTTACCGGCCGTATCGTGACCAGGTCGGCCAGACCGGCAAGGTTGTGTCGCCGCAGGTTTACATTGCGTGTGGTGTCAGCGGCGCAATCCAGCACTTGGCAGGTATGCGCACTTCGAAGCACATCGTCGCCATTAACACAGACCCCGATGCGCCGATTTTCCAGTTGGCCGATTACGGCATCGTCGGTGATCTGTTCGAGGTTGTGCCTCAACTCACCGAAGCGGCGAAAAACCGGAACGGAAGTTGACGATATGGACACGCTTGGAGACGCAGAGATTGTGGTGATCGGCGGCGGGGGCGTCGGCTGCGGCGTGGTGCACAGCCTCTGCCAGGCCGGCAAAACCGACGTCCTGTTGCTTGAAAAAAACGAAACGCTCGCCTCGGAGACGACCTCGCAGGCGGCCGGCCTGGTCGGCCAGGTTCGCACCAGTGTCGATCGTGTCAAGTTGGCGATGTGGTCGGTCAAGACCTTCTCTGAGATGGAGGCGGAGCCGGAGGCCAAGCCGGGTTGGCGACAGGTCGGATCGTTGCGCGTGGCGTTGACTGAGGAGCGCGTGGTGGAGTTTGAGCAGATGAAAACCACCGCCGACGAGGCCGGCCTCGAGACGGCCTTCATCAGCAATGATGAGGCCAAGGCCAAGTGGCCAATGTTCGATTTTTCCACTGCCAAGAAAGTGCTGTGGTGTCCTAGCGACGGCTATCTGCAGCCTAACGATCTAGCGATGGCTTACGCCCATCGCGCTCGGCAAAAGGGCGGACACCTGGCTACCGGTGTTACGGTAGAAGGCATCCGCATGGAAAATGGCCGTGTCACCGGGGTTGACACGAGCCAGGGCGCAATTGCCTGCGACACAGTCATCAATGCTGCCGGCGCGCACGCGTGGCATGTTGCGAAAATGGCAGGCCTCGAACTGCCTATTTTCCCGGTACGGCACGAATATTTTGTGAGCGTCGATGCTGAAGGAATGAAGCCGGAACTACCAGTGATGCGCGTGCCGGATGCCTCGCTTTATCTGCGTGCCGAGATCAATGGTCTGCTGCTTGGCGGCTGGGAGCCGGAGTCGCTGTCGCTAGCGCCGGATGATTTTGAGAATGGCCAGACGCCGCCGCGCGTCGAGGAGGATTGGGATGTAATGGGATGGTTCATCGAGCAGATCGCGCCGCTCTACGGCAAAGCCGCCGACCTTGGTGTGCGCAGCATTTTCAAGGGCTGGCCGACGTTCGTGCCGGACGGTAAATTCATCATTGGCGAGAGCAGTCGCCTCAAGGGCTTTGTGATGGCCGGCGGCTGCAACGCGCACGGCGTGAGTGGCTCGGCCGGCATCGGCCGGCACGTGGTTGAGTCGATGCTCGAGCCGTTGCCGTCGGACTACGTGCGAAGCCTCAGCCCAGATCGGTTCCTCGACAACGAGTGGAACGTAGCCGAGGCGCAGGCCAAGGCCAAGCGGATCTACGAAACCTACTATGGCCTCGGACACTGAGTCAAACACACCACTCCCCGCGCGCGCCCGGGTCGTCATCATCGGCGGCGGCGTCGTTGGCTGCAGTGTGGCCTATCACCTCACGCGCCTTGGATGGAAGGATGTTGTCGTGCTCGAGCGCAAGACGCTGACCGGTGGCTCGACGTTTCACGCCGCCGGCTTGGTGGGCCAGTTGCGCAGCTCGGCCAGCATCACGCAACTGCTAAAATACAGCGTTGATCTTTACGGCAAACTCGAGGAGGAAACCGGCCAGGCGACCGGCTGGAAAGCCAATGGTGGCTTGCGCTTGGCCTGCAACAACGAGCGTCTGGCCGAGATCAAGCGGCAGGCGACGTCGGCGCACAGCTTCGGGCTGGAAATGCATTTACTCTCCCCAAGCGAAGCGAAGGAACTTTGGCCGATGATGGATGTTTCGGATTTAGTTGGCGCGGCGTTTTTGCCTACCGACGGGCAGGCGAGTCCGTCCGATTTGTGCCAAGCCTTGGCCAAGGGTGCGAAGATGGAGGGCGCGCGAATTATTGAGGGCTGCCGCGTGAGCGGCTTCGACATTCGCGATGGCCGAGTCGCCGGCGTGCAGACAGAATTGGGTGACATCGAGTGCGAAATCGCCGTCAACTGCTGTGGCATTTGGGCACGCGAATGCGGCCGCTTGGCCAACGTCTCTGTGCCGGTGCAAGCCATGCAGCACCAGTATCTTATCACCGAGCCAATTGATGGAGTCACCGCCGATTTGCCGACGCTGCGGGACCCGGATCGGCTCTGCTATTTCAAGGAGGAAGTCGGCGGGTTCGCGATGGGCGGCTACGAGTTGGAGCCCATGACGTGGACGCCGCCGGACGGCATCCCGCGCGACTTCCATTTTCAATTGCTCGAAAGCGACTGGGATCAGTTCGAGGGGTTGTTCCTGCAGGCTGTCGGTCGCGTGCCCGCGCTGGAAAACGCCGGTATCCGCCAACTCATCAACGGGCCGGAAGCCTTCACGCCGGATGGCAGTTTCATCCTCGGCGAGTCGCCGGAAGTGCGCGGGTTTTTTGTCGGTGCCGGCTTCAACGCCTACGGTATCGCGGCCAACGGCGGCGCCGGGCGGGCGTTGGCGGAGTGGATTGTCGGCGGCGAGCCGTCGATGGATTTGTGGCCGGTGGACATCCGGCGTTTTGGCGAGCATCACCGCGAGACGAAGTTCCTTATCGAGCGCACGACCGAGGCCACCGGCAAGCATTACACCATGGCTTGGCCAAGCGAGGAACACGAGTCGGGTCGGCTGCTGAAGACGTCGCCGCTTTACGAGCGGCTCAAGTTGGGTGGCGGTTGTTTCGGCAGCAAGCTCGGCTGGGAGAGGCCGAACTGGTTTGCGCCGCACGGTGTCGAGCCGAGGGACAAGCCAAGCTACGGCCGCGCGAACTGGTTCGAGCACGTGGCGCGCGAACACCGGCATACGCGGGAGGCGGTGTCGCTCTTCGACGAGTCGTCGTTCGCCAAATATCTACTCGCTGGCCCGGGCGCCGAAAAGGCGCTGTCGTGGATCTGCGCCAACGACATCGCCGTTCCACCGGGCCGTTTGGTTTACACGCAGCTTTGCAACCAACGCGGAGGCATCGAGGCTGACCTTACTGTTTGTCGTCTGGCCGCGGATCAATTTTACATCGTTACTGGCACCGGCTCGGCTACGCGTGATTTCAACTGGATCGAACGCAACATTCCCGACGGGAGCGATGTGGTGTTGACGGACGTCTCGATGGCGACTGCGGTGCTGGGGTTGATGGGGCCGCTCGCACGCGAGGTGCTCACGCAGGCCACCGAAGCCGATTTGTCGAGCGACGTATTCCCATTCGCGACCTCGCGCGAACTGGAAATCGCCGGGACGACGGTGCGGACCATGCGCGTGACGTTCGTCGGCGAGTTGGGTTGGGAACTGCATATGCCGAGCGAGTCGGCGGGAGCGGTTTACGATCGATTGATGGAGCTTGGCAAGGTGCATGGCATCGCAAACGCCGGCTATCGCGCCATCGACAGTTTGCGATTGGAGAAGGGCTACCGGATCTGGGGCGCCGACGTGACGCCCGACCACACGCCGCTTGAGGCCGGACTCGGCTGGGCGGCCAAGCTAAAAATAGACACGCCGTTCCTCGGCCGCGAGGCGCTTGAGCAGCAAAATGCCGGCCGCTTGGCCAAGCGCCTGGCGTTTTTCACGGTGGATGATCCCGAGGTGGTGCTGCTGGGTCGCGAGACGATTTATCGCAGCGGCGAGCGCGTTGGCTGGCTGACCAGCGGCGGCTTCGGACACAGCGTCGGCCAAGGGCTTGGCATGGGCTACGTGCGAAACGCCGACGGAGTAGATCGTGACTTTTTGCTTAGCGGTGACTACGAACTGGAGGTGGCCTGCGAACGAGTGCCGGCCAAGCTGTCACTGCAACCGGCCTACGATCCGAAATCCGAACGAGTGAAAATGTGATGGACGTACCGGCGGTTCAATTGACGCGAGAGACGTTCGGCAATATTCCGCCGTCGTCGGTCATTGCTTTTTACGTGATAGCCGCGGCGTCGATGCTGGTGTTTTGTTGGGGCGTTTGGCGGCGCTGGAAACTTTGGCGGCAGGGCAGGCCGGTCGCCATCAGGGAAATCCTGCTCGGCAATTTTGCGCGATTGAAGCCGCGCCTCGGTCGGCTGCTGAAGGAGGGTCTCGGACAAAAACGGGTTCGTGGCCGTGGCCTGGCCAGTTGGGCGCACATCATGATGTTCGCCGGGTTTATGATGCTGTTTCTCGGGACGACGCTGCTGGAGGTCGACCACCTTGCGGGTAAGGTATCCGAAAAACTTCATTTTCATCATGGATGGTATTACGTGATTTACGAGGGGGCGCTCGATGTGTTTGGTCTGCTGTTCATCCTCGGCATTAGTTTGTTCCTGTGGCGTCGGATGCGGCGGCCAAGCAGCGTCGGGCATCGTGCGAGCGACTGGACGGCGCTCTACCTGTTTCTCGGCATCGGCGTCACGGGCTACTTCGTCGAGGGGCTGCGTATTGTCTGGGATCAGCCGGAAGGGTTGGCGCTGTGGTGTTCGCCGGTTGGCGCCAGCTTGGCCAAGCTTTTCGGCGAGATGAGCGAGCCGGCCAGCCGCTCGGCGCACTTGGTCGTTTGGTGGGTGCACTCGTTGATGGTGTTCGGTTTCTTCGCGATGATTCCGTTCACTCGGCTGCTCCATTTTATCACTGGCCCAGCGAACTTGTTTTTCTCCACGCCATCGCTTGGTCAACTGAAGCCCATCTCGATCGAGGAGGTCGAGGAAACCGGCGTGGTGGGCGTCTCGGAGATCGCGCACCTCGACCAGCAGCAACTGTTGAGCCTCGACGCCTGCATGGAGTGCGGCCGCTGCGATGATGCCTGCCCGGCGTTCGCCTCCGGAAAGCCGCTCTCGCCCAAGGCGGTCGTGCAGGATTTGAAGGGGCTGATGCAGGCGACCGCCAACGGCGAATCAGTCGGGCTGCACGGTGACACGATTCAGGCCGAGACCGTCTGGGCGTGCACCTCGTGCAACGCCTGCGTGACCGCCTGCCCGGTGCGGGTCGATCCGCTGGGCTTGTTGTTTGACCTGCGCCGAGATCGAGCCGCTGAGGGGGCACTGGCCGGTTCCGCCGCCAACTCGATGCGTCAGATGCAAACCAAGGGCAACCCGTGGGGGTTCCCACAGGCCGAGCGCCTGGCGTGGGCGGACGGGCTAGACGTGCCGTTGGCCAGTGACCATCCCAACTTTGAAATCCTGTGGTGGGTCGGTTGCGCCGGGTCGTTCGATCGCCGCGCACAGAAGGTCACCCGGGCCATCGCCAAGCTGCTGATCAAGGCCGGTGTGAACTTTGCCGTGCTTGGCCCGAACGAATGTTGCACCGGCGACTCGGCCCGCCGGCTCGGCGACGAGTTTTTGTTTCAGGAATTGGCCGAGAAAAACCATTCGACTCTGAAGCAGCACGGCGTGCGCAAAATCCTGACCCAATGTCCGCACTGCATGAACTCGCTAACGCATGACTACCCGCAGTTTGGCGACCAATTTGAGGTCGTGCATCACACAGAGTTTTTGCAGCAGTTGATCGACAACGGCAAACTCACCGCGCCCGAACGCAATGGCTCGGTAACCTACCATGACCCGTGTTACCTCGCGCGTGTCAACGGCGTGCATCAGTCGCCGCGCGACTTGCTGGGCGATGGCGTGAGCGAGATGGAGCGGCGACGCGAAAAAACCTTCTGCTGCGGCGCGGGTGGCGGGCGCATGTGGATGGAGGAGGAACCTGATCAGCGGGTGTCTGTGCTGCGTGCGAAGGAGGCGATCGAGACCGGGGCGGAAACCGTTGCCGTGGGTTGCCCGTTCTGCCTGACAATGATGACCGACGGGGTCAAGTCGTGCGGCTCTGGTGCTGTGGTTGAGGACGTCGCCGAAAACTTGGCCAAGCGGCTCGGCCTCTGATACTCTTCGCCGATGGAATCATCCGAGAACTTTCGTGACCGCGCGCTTCAATTTTTCCCCGGTGGTTCGAATGGCGAATACGGTATCCCGGAAGGCGATGCGCCGGTGCTGGAGAGAGGGCATGGCAGTCGTGTTTGGGACACTGGCGGTCGCGAGTATCTCGACATGACAATGGCATGGGGCGCGGCGCTAGTGGGCCACGCGCATCCTAAAGTGCTTGAGGCAGCCGCAGCCGCAGCGTCCAAGGGCGCTAACTTCGCCGCTATTAACCGACCGATGGTCGAGTTGGCTGAGCGTATAGCCGACCTCAGCCCGTGCGTGGAGCGCATCCGGTTTGTAGCCAGTGGCACCGAGGCGACAATGCTGTGTTTACGAACGGCACGAGCGGCAACCGGTCGGCCAAAGATTTTGAAATTCGAGGGCGCGTATCACGGGCAGCACCCGGAAGGTGTGACGAGCTTGGTCGGCAGCGATCCGCCCGAATTACCGCAGCCTGATTCCTCCGGCACCGGTGCTCCATGGGTCGAGCGCGATGTGTTGGTCGCGCCGTACAACGACCTCGCCGCAACACGTCAAATTCTTACCGACTACGCCGACGAACTGGCCGCCGTGATCGTCGAGCCGTTACACCGCTGCATCCCACCGGTGGAAGGTTTTTTGCAGGGACTGCGTGAGGTCACGACTAGTCTGGGCATCGTTCTGGTGTTCGATGAAGTAGTCACCGGCTTCCGCCTGGCCCTGGGCGGCGCACAGGAATATTACGGCGTGTCGCCTGACCTTGTTGCCTACGGCAAGGGGCTGGGCGGCGGCTTCCCAATCGGCGTGTTTGGCGGGCGTGCCGACGTCATGGAGGCAGTGAACGAACAGCGGTTGCCCGGGCCGAATTACGCGTGGTCCGCCTCGACGACCGGCGGCAACCCGGTCTCCTCGGCGGCGGCGTTGGCCACCATTGACATATTCAGCGAGCCTGGCGTTTATGATCGCTTGCACGCGATGGGGCGTCAGTTACGGGAGCAGCTTGGTCAGGCGCTTGCTCAGGTGGGCGAGACGGCGCAGGTACTCGGCGACGGGCCGTTGGCGCAGTCGGTGTTCCTCGATCGCCCTGTGCAAAGCCATCGCGACTGGCTCGCCGCCGATCGCGAACGCGGCCGAGCTGTGATGTTTGAGCTACTCCGCAGCGGCGTGTTCCTCAATCCAATGGGCACTAAGCTTTACCTATCCCTCGCCCACACCGAAGCCGATCTCGACGAGTTCACCACTCACTTCGTTGCCGCATTGCGATCCACCCGGCCGCGATGAAGTAGAAGATTTTGGATGATAATAAAAAATGAGAATGAACTCAAAATCATCCAGCTTTATAACCCATTTAAGCGGCCTCATCTGCGGTGTTCTCGCGCTGGCGACGGTTAATCTGCATGCAGCCAAGGAGCCGATGAGCAAGGAAGCGCTGGAAAAGGAGGCGCACTTCATAATCTCCGGCAAGGTAATGGCATTAATTTCAAAGGTCCAAAAATCCAAGGTTGAGCGGGCCTTTGGTATTCATCGTGATCGGGTGTACACCATTAAGCTAAAGGTGGCATCGCTTACGAAGGGAGCCGGGGTGAAAGCGGGCCAGGAAATCCTTATTGAAGCTTGGCAGCCCTCAACCCGTATTCCACCCGTACCCAGTCTTCAAGGGCACGGGCGGATCCCCAAGAAGGGGGACACGGTGAAGATGTACTTGTTGAAAAATAACGAAGAAAAAGTCTACGAGCCGCTCCTGCCCAACGGAATTGAGATCAAGAAAGGAACAAAATAAAAATATTATTAGCCCTCTCTATATTAACTTTCACAATTTCTTCTTTTGGATTTGAGAGAGAGTACGTGAAACGTGCTGTACTTTCGAAGGAGGAAGAAAAGGTTGTTATATCCTTGTCAGAGAAACGGGGGATCAAGAAAATCGCAACAATTTCCACCCATAATCTTTACCCAACGGCCGCGCGTGGGATACGTGTCAAGGGAGTCGAGCAGGTCAAGGGACGTGAAGTGTCATTCAAGGTACTGAATGTGACTTACAAGAAATGGTTTCATCCGGGTTCAGCCCCAAGGAAAGGTGACCTGCAGATGGGTGACTTTTGGGCCGGCAAACCCGGAACGCAAAAACAAACCATTCTCAAGGTGGGTAAAAAGGAATATAGGGCTGGTTCCGTGCAGGGAATCAGCATTGAAGAGTGTGAATCTATTCTAGGCCTTTTTTTGGCAGGGGAGTACAATCATGGGCCGGGGGTTAATGACAAGAGCTTGAATCAGATCGACTGGAGTAACCCCAACGGATTCCGAAAGCAGGGCGATACGATCTCTGTCGGTTTCCCCCATAAAAATGTGGGTTCGGGGTTCTTTGACCTTCAGATAAAACTGGATGGCAAACAGATGACCATTGACCAAATATTTCAGGCGGTACCCTAGTAGCCGCTTGGAACCAGAGTTTTATGGATAGAATATTAACATTCTTGGTGCTGCTTATTTTTGGGCTTTCCCCGCAGGCTTCTGCGTATGAGTCGCCAACCAATATTCTCTTCATCTTTGCCGATGACTGGGGTTGGGGAGATCTGAGTTGCCATGGTCATCCCTATGTTAAGACGCCGAATATTGACCGGTTGGCCAGGGAGGGAACCGACTTTCACCGGTTCACCGTGGCCAGTGGCGTTTGTTCCCCCAGCCGGACGGCGGTCATGACCGGGCATTTCCCGGCGCGTTACAACATTGACGGTCACTTCGCCTGGGTGCCCAGCAATGCCAAGCGCAACATGCCCGATTGGCTCGACCCCAAGGCGCCGCTCCTATCCCGTTTCCTGAAGAAGGGCGGCTATGCCACTGCGCACTTCGGTAAGTGGCATCTTGCCAATGACATGATCCCGGATTCACCGCCGCCCAGCCGCTACGCTTTTGATGTTTACGGCGCTTTCAATTGTTCAGGTAAACAAATGCCGGTACACGAAGACGCGCAGAACGCGATCTCCTTCATCGAGAAAAGCAAACGGGAGGGCAAACCCTTCTTCATCAATCTATGGCTGCACGAACCCCATACGCCCTTCCATACGGTGCCCAAATATCGCAAGCGTTTTCCTAAGCTGGGGGAGCGCG
>CALJHX010000013.1 GCA_937770485.1 uncultured Verrucomicrobiae bacterium
GTCGTTGGGGAATGGAGAGGAGAAGGCGCTGGGAGTGGACTACGGGAATGCGGAGTCGCAGATATTGTACAAGTTGGGGTCTAATGGGAACAGCGACTATGTATTTAATGGGGCGGGTTTGGATGGGTCGAAGGATCCGGAGTTGGAGTTGGTGGAGGGGTTGACGTACGTGTTTGAGCTTCAGCAGGGGGGTCATCCGTTTTACGTGGGGACAGAGGCCGGGTTTGGCAATGTCTTCAGCGGGCTGGAGGTGGAGGGGAACGGCCTGGATGGAACTGGTAAGCGAGTGGTGTTGATGCCGGGCGCGGACACTCCCAGGACGTTGAGTTATTATTGCAGTCTTCATTCGCAGATGGTGGGAGTGATCCGAGTGGTGAAGGCGGATGCAGGCGAGGTGGACGAGGGAGTGAGTCTGCCGCGAGAAGGAAGCGCAGAAGAGCCGACCGATCCCGGCGAGGGAGAGCAGGGCAATGCGAAGCCGGTGCTTGCGGGGATGAGTGATGTGGGACTGGAGTCGGGCGGGAGCAAGAGTGTGAGCGTCAGTTTCAGTGACAGCGATCAAGGGGACAACCACACGGTCACGGTGAGTTCGGACAACAGCAAGGTGAGCGTGAGCGGGAGTGGGATTGAGTACACCTTGAGCGCGGCCGCCGGGTACGAGGGGACCGTGACGGTGACGGTGGTGGTGAGTGACGGGACAGACAGCGACACCGGTACATTCCAGGTGAGCGTGAGCGCTGCCGCGGGCAGCGGGACAGTTGCAGATGAGAGTTTTGGTGAACCGGTGACCTACACAAACGTAGCCACAACAGCGATAGGGCAGGTGACGATTAATGGGGCGTTAGCAAGAGATGGGGATGTGGTGGCGTTTTATGTGGGAGACGAGTTGAGGGGTAAGCAGGCGGTAGACATTGACGTTAATGGTGGTTATTCGGCAGCGGGGACTGCCTGGGTAAATGCGCAGGTCCATGTATCTGGAGGAGTGGAGACGGCGTCAATCAAGGTGTACGAGGCCAGCACGGGAATCACGTATGATAAGGTTGGTCTGAGTGTGGAGATCAAGCCGGAAGGGGCGGCGGGGACCTTCGCCGAGCCGTTATTGATACAGATGGACAACGTGGCGCCGGAGTTGACGTTGTTGGGAGAGGCACAAGTAACGATCGATCAGGGAACGACCTATGCAGATGCCGGAGCGAGTGCGACGGACAATGTGGACGGAGATTTGACGAGTAAAATTGTTGTGACCGGGGCCGTGAATGCATCCTCGGCAGGAACCTACACGCTGAAGTATGACGTGAGTGATGCAGCGGGTAATGCAGCCGAGAGTGTAAGTCGGACGGTGGTGGTGGAGCAGACGACGGTAATCCAAACGGTGAACCTGAAGGCAGGCTGGAACCTGATATCGTTCTACGTGGAGTCGGCAGACATGACACCGGCAACGGTTCTGGCGTCGATCAAGGGCAACCTGTCTCAGATCAAGAACCTGAAGAGTTCCTACGACCCCGCTTTGCCCCCATTCCTGAACACGCTGAAGGGTTTGAACGTGAAGGACGGGTACTGGGTGAGTGTGGATGCCGATGTCAGCTTTGATTTGGAGGGAGAGGCACCTGCTGGAGCGTCGATAACGGTGAAGCCGGGCTGGAATCTTGTGGGTTACCCGAGGGAGAGCGGTGCTGCACCAGGGACCGAGTTGACGAGCCTTGGTGGTATAGTGGAGCAATTTAAGAACCTGAAGAGTTCCTATGACCCCGCTTTGCCCCCATTCCTGAATACACTGAAGGTTGTCGCGCCCGGTTTGGGTTACTGGCTGAAGGTGAGTGCGAATGGAGTGTGGAACGTGGGGGATGTGTCTGGAGAGGACAGCAATAGGGTCATATCCAAGATGGGACAGGATGAATCAAGATGGGGCCAAGTTGTGGTGTATCCGAATGTGAGTGCAACGGTGCTGGCGCAAGTGACAGTTGAAGGCAAAGCAGTCAGCAGTGGAAGTGTGGTGGGAGCGTTTGTGGGCGATGAGTTGAGGGGACAGCATGGGGTGGTGCTGGCTGATGGGGTGAGTTATGTCGCGATCAACGTGAACCTGACGAAAGCTGAGAAGGTGTCTTTCCGGATTTGGGATGCAGGGAATAACACGGATTACCCAGTTGTGAAGACGATGACACTGGAGATGGGAGAGACGTATGGAACAGCAGAGAAGTTGGTCAATCTGGATGGCGCGGTTCCCAGGGTTGGAGTACGGATATTAAGCTACACGCAATCACCGTTTGTTATTGAGTTTAAAGGTGAGCAGGGCCGCAATTATGTGGTGGAGGCAACCGGTGATTTGAAGGAGTGGAAGCTGCTCAAGACGCTAAGCGGTGTGGGATCAGACATTAAATTTACCGACACCCGGAAGTCGCTTTTTGAGAAGCAATACTACCGGGTGAAGGCATTGGAATAGTTTAGAAACCCAATTTGCGCTTCATCGCTAATCCACCTATTATCTGCTTATGGGGGAAGCAGATAAATGCAGGCGACCGTGCACCAAACGATTCCGACTAGCGCTATGGTGGCTCGTCTACCGCCTGCCGGTACTCGACGGTATCAACCGAGAGACGGAGGAGTTGGGTCGCAAGCACTGCAAGTACAGCGAGGAAGCGTGGGCGCGGGACCGGGCAGACTTTCAATCTCAGTGGGAGCGGATGCTGGCCAAGCGGGAGAGGCGGTTTCGGTGGTATCAGAAGCACGGCAAAGTTCCCGACGGTTGGACACCGCCCGATCCTAAAGACCCGCACTCCCGAAAGTATCCCAAGCGGGCACTGGCAGCCACGTTACCAAAGAAGTACCGAATGTTTTGGCCGGTGCTGCTCGACCGACCGGATTACGAACTGATGGCAGATTGCGGTTGAATTACGCCACCAGCATCATGGCTACGATTGTTGTGATTAGTAGCTGTTTCATTTCAATTCAGTTTCCAATTCTTCACCCGTCTTGCCGCCGTGTTTGCGGAGGAGGTTGGCTGTTTCGGTTTTGGCGGCTTTGTCTTCGGGGGGTTGTGCCTGTATTATTTGACAGCTTCTGGGAGTCAATTTTGTTGTGGGCGGCAGGTTTGGCTTTAATAATAATCAGTATTATTGTTTTTTTATTGAAAAAATGAACTCATCCCGCACGACGCAGTCCGAAAAGTCAAAGTAGTGCCAACCCGCCCAATCAACCGTATAACTCCCGCACACCCGTTCTTCGCAATCGGGCTATGAGAACTTCATCTTCGACTTTCGTGACAGAACAGTCCCGCCATACGCCGGTGGCGCGGGCTTGTGGATAAAGTAGCTGGCCAAACTACTTATTGGCTACTTTCGGTGGCGGGGTTTCCGGGAGTGTTGGGTTATTCGGATGCCGAACCGTCGACACGTTTGCGCCAACGCTTGGATTGAGACTAGACGGTAGATGACCAAACTCGCCCAACTAAAGCACCCCGACCCTAGTCTCTGTTTTCATCCTGTTCGCGACATTCCGATGGAAAAGTTTCACAGGGCGGCAGGAAGCGCTTGCTTATGGAGCGGCCAGGAGGCAAATCTGCGTTTCATAAAGTCAATTTCCATCTTTTAAGCCGACTCCCAATCATGACTGAGCTACAGCGCCAACTCAAAGAACGATTCGGTTTCGACGACTTTCGCGAGGGACAGGAGGCCGCGATTTCCCGCTTGCTCGCAGGCAAGTCGGTGTTGGCGGTTTTTCCGACCGGCGGAGGCAAGAGTCTTTGCTACCAGTTGCCGGGGTTGATGCTGGACGGTCTGACCGTGGTGATCTCGCCGCTGATCGCGCTTATGAAGGATCAGCTGGATTTTCTCATCGCCAAGGGAGCGCTCGCCGCCCGGCTCGATTCGACCCTCACCAAGGAGGAGAATCGCAAGCTGTTTGACGACCTATACGCGGGGAACTTGAAGCTCCTGTATATCTCACCGGAGCGACTCGGCAATGAGCGCTTCCTGCGGGCGATCGGACGTCAGAAGATCTCGTTGCTCGCGATCGATGAGGCGCACTGCATCAGTGAATGGGGGCACAATTTTCGGCCGGATTACCTGAAGATCGCGCAGCTTGCCAAGGATCTGAAGGTGGAGCGGACGCTGTCGCTGACTGCGACCGCGACGCCGGCCGTGGCCAAAGATGTGCGCGCCGCGTTCGATATTGCCGCCGACGACGAAGTCCACACGGGATTCTACCGGCCCAATTTGGAATTGAGCGTCATCGCCGGACCCAGCCGCGGAAGAAACAAGACCTTGCTCGCCCGGATTCGCGAACGTCCGCCCGGCTCGACGATTGTCTACGTCACGCTGCAACGCACGGCGGAGGAAGTGGCCGGGTTCCTGGCCGCCAACGGACTCAACGCCGCCGCCTATCATGCGGGCCTCAAGAGCGAGGATCGCACTGCCATTCAGAATGCGTTTATGATTTCGCCCGATTCGGTGATCGTCGCGACGATCGCTTTCGGCATGGGCATTGACAAGTCGAACATCCGTTACGTTTATCACTACAATCTGCCCAAGGGGCTGGAGAGTTACTCGCAGGAGATTGGGCGCGCGGGTCGAGACGGTGAGCCTTCCTTCTGCGAGATGCTGGCGTCGGCGGACGACGTCATCACGTTGGAAAATTTCAGCTATGGGGACACGCCCGAACCGGAGACGGTCGGAGAATTTACACGCCACATTTTCGAAATGGGCGAGACGTTCGACATTTCGGAATATGAACTTTCCGGACGTTTCGATGTGCGGCCGCTGGTGTTGAAAACGTTGCTGACCTATCTCGAGCTGGAGCGCTGCCTCGCCTCGACCGGCCCCTTCTACAGCGAATACAAATTTCAGCCGCAGTGTCCCTCGTCCGAGATGTTCGCGCGCGTCAGCGGGGAGAAAGCCGAATTTCTGCGAAGCGTGTTTCGGCATGCGCGCAAGGGAACCAAATGGTTGACGCTCGACACCACGGAGGTCAGCCAGACCATCGGCCAGCCCCGCGATCGCATCGTGGCCGCGCTGAGCTATCTCGAGGAAAAGGGCGATCTGATCCTGCAGGTCGCCGGAGTGCGCCAGGGATATCGCCGGCTGCGTGTTCCGGAGGATATGAACGCCTTCGTTGAGTCGCTCAATGCGCGTTTTCAAAAGCGCGAAACCAACGATGTTGAGCGCATTCAGCGAGTGTTGGACCTGGCCCAACACGACGGCTGCATCACCCGGCATCTGCTTGGTTACTTTGGCGAGGAGCGAGACGACTGCGGGCATTGCTGCCGCTGCCAGGGCGTGAAGCCAACACCGCTTGGCGACGCGGATCGACGGACCTTTTCCGCGCAGGACGAGGAACGCGTCCGAGGCCTGATCTCCGACGGCCACGAATCCATCCGAACGCCGCGGCAACTCACGCGCCTCCTTTGCGGCATCACCAGTCCGGCGACGACTCGGGCCAAACTGCGCCAAAAGACAAATCTGTTTGGGGCCTACGATTCAATGCCATTCAAGGCGACGCTGGATTTTGTGGAGGGTTTGGTTTGAGGCGTAATGAGTGCAATCATTAAAACGCTAATAGTAGTATTTGGCGGGATGGCCGTGATGGTCGTTACAACGGTCTGTGGAGCGGTGATTGGTTCCAAATACGGTGACCTGTGGGATGCGGTTTTCGGAGGAGCAATCGGTGCAGTTGTCGGAGTACCGATCTGGGTTTGACTTGCGGGTTCGAGTCCCGTAGGGGTCGCCATTTTTTCTCCTCAATGACTTACGACTTTAGCAGGTTGAAGTCACACCCAAAAGTTACACCATTTTCACCGGTTTTCATTGATGTTAGTGGTGTCTCTTAACGATCGGGAAGTCGTTATAGTTCCCTCTGTTATCATTCAATATAGGACAAGGGGATCCCCCCGGAAACAGCTTGCCTCAGAAACTATGACCCTCTCTGAAAAAATGACTTCTCAGGCAACTGGATAATTAACGGCCGTCGCCATATCGGGACGAGGATGTCGGGATAGAGAATCCGAGCGAGTCAGTTGCTTAGCGGTGCTGGGAATTCTTTCTTCCACCTGCTAAATGAGATGATGATCCCATAGATGTAATGTAGCGGAAATACAACCCAAGCGATTGTCAGCCCAATTGAACGTAAAGACTTAGGTTTAGAGGAAGATATGGTTAAAGATTTAGTCGGTTTTTTTGATACTGTAACACGAGGAGAGGTGATTCAGTAAAAGCTGTAGTTCTAAACTTCCAAAGACTTTCTATATAACGAAAACCTGCAACTATTTAAACCACACTTTAGAGTTGAAACCCCTGTTAACATGCACGGTTCTAAGTTTATTAAGAATCTTGGGATTAAGTGCTTTCACCTTGAACTACTTGCGCCTGCTGTTGACTGTAATCGTCTAACAAACTATTATCAATTGTTGGCTCATATCGTTCAGTATCAGTTAAATAGTTTAAAACTGCTAACGCTGTTGCTGGATTCGTGGCAAGTGGGATTTGGTAAACATCACAGAGTCTTCCAAGTGCTTCTATGTCGGCATGGTGAGGATGCGATGAAAGAGGGTCACGAAAGAAGATGACGCCACAAACATTGTCAGTCGATATCATTTGGCCAATTGCTTGATCTCCACCTAAAGGGCCAGATTTTACTTTTTTCGTCAGTACGATTTTTGCTTCTTTGTACAACAATTCTCCTGTGGTACCCGTCGCGACAAGGGGAAACATATTGATTTTCTTCACATGAGATTGAACAAAACTAACCAGGGATTTTTTCATTTCATTATGTGCAACTAAGGCAAGGTACTTAGCAGGATCTTTAGTGAAAAAATATTCATTAGCCAATGAATTCTGCTTGTATAACTTCTCAAATATTAATTTGCATTTAAGAGCTACTTTAGAATTTTGCCGAAGGAGTGATTCATACGTTGTAAGATCAAACAATAAAACATCTGTCGGCTCTACAGTAACAGCGTCAGCAATCCGTTTTCCTTGATTGGAAAACATACCTTCGCCAAAAACCGCTCCCTGAGTTAGTTTTGCAATCAGATGATCATTTAGATGAATATTTACTGATCCACTGATTAGAAACATAAGAGAACTAGCTGGCTCACCTTTCGCCAAGATCGTTTCATTTTCACGATAAGAATGTAGCGGCATTAACTGGATTAATTCAAGTATTTCATAATCTGCTAGTTGCCCGGCTAATGGTGATTTTTCTTTTAAAATATCAATTAAATCTTCAGGTATGTTTTTCACTTTATTTATACTTAATTTAGTTATAATTTTCAATCACATAAGATTCTCAAACGAAATTAGTGCTTAAGCTGACTGCGTTTGTTGATTAGCACTCGCCGGCTCTCCCCTGACCGCCAGTCACCACCTCTAATTCGAACTCGGTTAGTTCTTCGTCAGATTCTTGTAGTTCATTCCGAGCAGAGTTCAATTCTTCTCTGCGTGAACTTAATGCCGTTTTCTTTGCCGAGCGACACAAGGTCTGCACCGCTTTTAATCTTATCCTACAAAGTCCAGTCCCCGTAGACTAAGTTCCTGAAGTTTGTTAGTGATTCTGTCATGGTATGACATGAGGAGATTTGTAGCAGTCCGACTGCCGCCATGCAAGTGGTTTACTTCCCTTCAGCTTTCAATTCTTCACCCATCTTGCCGCCGTGTTTGCGGAGGAGGTCGGCGGTTTGGGACTAAACCATTTTGGATAACTAGATAAGTTTCGGCAAGCTCACCCTTGTGGGCTCTATCAGCAAGGGTTGAAGCGCTTTTGCCTCGAGATGAAGGTGATGCTTATTCGCCGGATGGCCAGGAGCCGCCGAGGGCTTGTATCAGCCGGACTGTGGCGAGGAGGCGTTCACTGGTAAGTGTGCTTTCGCGGGCGGCGATCTGCAGACGAACGCGTTCCGCAGCGATGTAGTCGAAGTAGTTGGTGAGGCCGGTATCAAATCGTTTCCTTGCGGCTTCAGTAGCCTCTGTGGCGGCCTGTAGAGCCAGGCGTTGGAGGATGATTTCACGCGAATAGCTTCTGGCCTCAAGCAGCGCGTCATCGACCTCTTTCACGGCGGTCAGGAAGGCGGCTTTGAAGTTGGCTGCGGCTTCCCGGAACTGGGCCTTGGCCTGGGCAACCGCCGCCTTTCGGAAGCGATACTGAAATATTCCGATATCCACTTCCGGTCCGAGATCGAACAGGGTGCTGTCCGCTGCGAAGAGGTTGTTCGCCTTCAGGCTGGCGATGCCGCCGCCGCCACCGAGGCTGATTTGGGGGAGGAAGTCCGCCTTGCGAATGCCCACCTGAAGAGCGGCGGATCGCAGCCGCCGATCGGCTGCGAGGAGATCTGGCCGCAATACTAGCAAATCGGAGGGTAACCCCACGGGGATGTCGGGAATTCCTGGCAGGAGCGTGGGTTCCAGATCCGAAAGCTCGGACGGTATGGTATCAGTCAGAACGGCGATCGCGTGCAATAGCTTGCCGGTGTTGCGCCGGGAGGCTTCGAGGGCTGTAGCAGCATTCTGCAGCTCCAGTTGTGCATTGGCGACATCGGCCTGCACTCCCTGTCCCATCCGGAGCCGTGCCTTCTGCATTTCCAGATTCTCGGTGGCAAGATCGTAGGACCGTTGCAGCAGGTTCAATTCCGTGCGGGCGGCGCAATGGGCGAAGTATTGTTGGGCGAGGCTCGCCTGCAGGGAGAGCAACACATTGTGATAGTTGACGGCTTCGACCTCGGCGCGGAGCCGGTCGCGTTTCACTGATGCCCGGACGCGGCCCCATAGGTCGAGTTCCCAACTGGCACTCGCGCCGAGCATGAACCGGTTGTACTCCGGCGTCGCTATGGGAAAGAGCAGGTTGTTGACCGAGTCGCGCCGGCGTCCTCCGCTGAGGTTGCCTCGAACGGTCGGGTAGGTGGGGCTCCGGGTTATGCCCATGGCGGCAAAGCTCTGATCAATTCGGGCCAAAGCCGCTTCGACGTCCGGGTTGGCAGCGTTCAGGTTTGCGATCAGTTGATTCAAGGTGGGGTCATTGAACAGGGTCCACCATTCCGAATTGTCCCGTCGGCCCGGGGTGCTGTCCGCATGTTTGAATGATCCGGCCGCCGCGGGGATTTGTTCATTGGCATCAGGGCTCATTTGCTCGGTGACGGAGCGGCAGCCGATGGAGATAACAAATGGCAAAAACAAGAGGGAGAGCAAGCGTGATCTGATTCTCATGAGGCCACCTCCGGCGAGGGCTTCTGCGGTTTGAATGCTGCGAAGAAGATGCTCAGTACCGCGGGAACGAGAATGAGGGTGAAGATGGTGGAGATCAGCAGTCCCCCCACCACCACTGCACCCAATCCTCGGTAGAGTTCTGATCCGGCACCGGGGAGAAGAACCAACGGGAGCATGCCTCCCACGGAGGTGAGCGTGCTCATTAGAATCGGACGGACCCGTGTGCGGACGGAGGCAACGATCGCCTGGTCCGGGTTTTCCAGATGCCTTTTCGGATCGGCCATGAAGTTGAAGGTCTGATGGATGATGAGGATAGCGTTGTTGACCACGACGCCCGCCAGCAACACGAATCCGAGGATACTGAGCATGTCGAGGTTCTGGACCGGCATGTAGTGATCCATGACGCTCCATTGATGGACGATGGCCAGACCGGCAAAGCCTCCGAGCGTGGCCAGCGGGACGGTAAGCATGATGACAATCGGCGAGCTCCAACTCTGGAACAAGACCACTAGGACCAGATAAACTACGAGGAATGCGAGGAACATTGAACTCAGGAATGTTCCAGCAATGCTGCCATCCCCGAGCAGTGCGGTCTTGATCTCGTTCAACTTGCCGGCCGATCCGGAAAGACCGACGTCAATGCCAGGTTCGATTGCACCTTGTTGGCGCAGACTGGCGACGATTTCGTTGACCTGATCGATCGCCGTCTCGAGGGGTAGTCCGGGCGGTGGCGTGTACTGCAAGGTCACCGCGCGCGAACGATCAACGTGGCGAATCTCGTCGGGACCTAGAACCCGTTCCACCGAAGCCACGGTACGCAGATCTATGACGTGGCCGGTGGGGGTTGCGAGCGGGGCGTTGAGAATAGCATCGATGGGGTTTTCGGCAATGGAGTGTTTACTAATTAGCTTCATATCCCGCAGTTCGCCGTTTCGTTCGTAATCGCGGAAAAACAGGATGCCATCACCGTTGGCCTGGGCCGCAAGACCGATGTCGGTGCGGGTCAATCCCACCTTGAAAAGCGCACGATCATTTGGTTTCAGGCGCAGTTCACTGGAGGGTATTAGAAAATTGGTGGGATCGGGGTTGACGCTGTATGGGCCGAATTTTCCTATCAGAGCCAACATAATGGCCTGGGCTGAGCCGCTCACGGGATCGAGTTCGCGTCCCTTGATGTCGATCTTGATGGCTGAGCCAGTGTTGCCGCCGACCCGGAAGAGCGGCATTTGAAACGCGAAAGCGATGGTGTCTGGCGCGTTGTGGCCGCCGGCGGCGTGATTGAGCAGGGGAATCAGATCTTTAACACGTCGCTTGTCCGTAGAGATCGCGCCGTGAAACATGCGGCCCTCGAAACTGACGAGGAAATAGTTCTCGATGGGGGGCGGCATGACCGATGGTTCCATGCCGGGAAACGGGGGCACCTTGACGCGGCGATCCTCCTTGGGCTGATCACCACGGGTCACGCTCTCGACTTGATATTGATCAGGAGCGGCGTCCCAAGCGGGGCGGATAACGGTTTCCACGCGCTGCCCCATCTTGGTGAGCTGGTCGAGATTGTAACCGGGTGGTGGGGTCAGCAGGCCGAATACGAGGTTCCGGTTCCCTATCGGTAGGTAGTCTAGAGGCGGCATCAGCATGCGGATACCAAGAATGGTGCCGACGGCAAACGCGGTGATCACCACCACGCGGAGTAGCCAACTGCGGTTGATACCGGCGACTACGTTCGCCACGAAGTGGGGCAACACATGCACCAGATGCTGCATCCAGACGAGCGGTCCCCATCCCTTGCGCGGACGAACCTCAGACTCGTTCCAATTGGCGGCCTTTGCATCCCGGCTACGCAGAAAACGGGCAGCCGTGGTGGGGATGACCGTGAGGGAAACGAGCAGGCTTAGGGCGACCGCAGCCATGATGGCGTAGGCGATGTCTTTGAACAACTGAGCGGCAGTTTCCTGAATCATCAGAATCGGGAAGAACACCGCGATGGTGGTGATCGTGGAGGCGACTACGGCACCACCTACCTCGGTGGCGCCGTCATGGGCGGCGGTGCGGGGGTTCTTGCCCATCTCCAAGTGGCGAAAGATATTTTCGATCACAACGATAGCGTTGTCGACGACCATACCGACGGCGAAGGCCATGCCGGCCAGAGAGATGATGTTCACCGAGCGACCGAGAGCCACGAGCACGACGATGGCGGCTACAACGGATACGGGGATTGCCAACGCGATGATGCCGATCGTGCGCAATGACCTGAGAAAGAACATCAGGGTGAACGTGGCAAGGATACCGCCGTAAACGATGTTGCTTTGGACGAGTTTGATGGCGTCACGAACATAGGTCGTGGCGTCGTAGACCTGAACCAGTTCGAGTTCGCCCTTGATGCCGAGCTGACGCGCGTGCTGTGCGAGCACGCCGCCGGGGGCGTTCATCTCGGCGATCTCGGCCTTGATGCGGTCCATGGTCGCGATGAGGTTGCCGCCCCGCTGGAGAAGGAAGTTAAAGAATGGCATCTGATGGCCACGGGCCCGCGCCCAGTCTGTCTTTTCCTTGTAGGTCTCGATGACCTCCGCCACGTTACGCAGGTAGACCGGGCCGGCTTCATCCCGGCGCACGATCATATTCATCACCGATTCGGCCGATTCAAACCGACCCGTGGCGCGGATTCGGATATCCGATTTGCCCTCGACCAGTTTGCCGGCGGAAAAGTTTTTGTTGGCGTTTTCGATGGCGGCCTTGAGCTGCGCCCAGGTGATGCCGCGCTCGGCCAACGCGGCCGGATCGACGCGTATCTGCAGTTCGGAAAAGCGACCTCCGCGGATGCCTACCTCCGCCACGCCTTCAAGCCGATTCAGTCGTGGCTTGATTCGGCGCTCCATGAAATCCAACAGGGTGGTTCCATCAAATTTGGTGTCAGTACAGGCCAGTCCGACCCAGGCTATGTAGTCGACTGACTCCGGATCAACGTCTTTCACGATCGGTTTCAGCACCGCTTCTGGGTAGCCGGGGACTTCGTCGAGTTTCTGCAACACATCAGCTTTGGCGGCTTCCAGGTCCGTACCAGTTTCAAACTCGAGGCGCACGACACCTTGGCCAGCCTTGCTGTTGCTGGTCAGGGAGACTAGGCCGCCCACGTCGCTGAGAACTTTTTCCTGTTCCTCGACGATGTCGCTCTCGATTTCCTCGGCTGACGCGCTTTCCCAAAACGTTGAAATCGAGATGACAACCGAATCGACCTCCGGTTTCATCTGCACCGGGACGCTCGTTAACGCCATTGCACCGGCCATCAGTGACAGGCCGATGCAGACGGCGACCGTGATCGGCTGCCGGATGCAATAGTCGACAATCTTCATGGGGCCGGCAGTCCGCCTTGATGGTCCGAGGTTTTGATCATCAACGACTGCCCGGGGAGTAGGCGTTGGTTGCCTTCCACGACCACCCGATCGTCGGCACTAAATCCGGCGTTGTCGGCTACGATGAAAGCACTGCCGTTTCGCGCGAACGCGATCCGCGCGGAGACGGGGCGAGCCGTCGGCAGGGCATCATCGATGAGCGGCTTTTGCACCACATAGATCACTGTGCCGTGCGCCGAATAAACGACGGCATTCAGTGGGACGCGCAGGTGTTCAGCGGGCTTCCCGATCGGCACGATGCCGGTCACGGATTCGCCGGGGCTGAGCTTTCTATCTGGATTTGGAACGGTGGCCACGAGGGTGAACAACTGGCTACGATCATTAACTTCAGGAACGAGGATGACTTTGGCGGGCGTGAAAGTCTGACCGGTGGCGGATTGCCTCACCTTGAATCCCTCGAGTTCTTTGCCAGCGGTATCCAGGTGACGGGCGGGAACTCGCAGCCATGCTTCCATTGGATCCATTGTGACGATGGTGGCTACCGAACTTCCAGCGGCGACCCATTCTCCAGGTTCCACGTTGCGACTCACGACTACCCCGGGCATGGGAGCCTTCACCGTGAGATCACTCAATTGGACATCGAGCAATTCGACACGACTCTGGGCTTCGCTGATGCCGTCCGCCGCGGACTTCACTTGTAAGGCGGCCACCTTGAGGTTTTTTTTAGCATCGAGTAAGTCGCTTTGGGAGACCGCTTTCGAGGCGGTGAGACCGACTTTCATGCGGAGATCGACTTCCGCGCGGACGTGTTCGGCCTGGCGTTGCTCTAAAAGATTGGAAGCCACGGTCAGTCGTGCATTGGCCTCGTCGAGTTGGGCCTTAATTCTTCGCGCGTCGAGGATTGCCAACGTGGCTCCTGGTTGAATCTCGTCGCCTTCATCGATCAACATCTTGACGACCGCGCCCGCTTCCTGCGCGGCGACTGCCATCTTTGAGGAGGCCCGCAGGGAACCGGTGACGATCGCCTTTTTCTGGGTGTTCTCTGCCTGAACCGACGCCACGATGACGGCGGCCGGGGGCATTTGCGACGGCCCGCCGGGTACCGCCGGTCCGCGGGAACCGACCATTGGAGCTTGCTGCACCATCAGGATGACGATGACGGTCAGGACGACCAAGACGATTGCCATAACGGCCACGACGCCGGCGCGGTTGCCGCGGTCTGATTCGGCTTGCTGTTCTTTGTCCTCCATGTTCGAGGGCAAAAGAGCATTCATGCAAACGAGGCCTTCGCAAGCAGAAACTCAATCGTTTCGCATCATCGCGAATTTTCTTTTATCACCAGCAGCCGACAAGATTCTGTAGATTTGGGAATTCGTATAGCCGTAAATGTTGAATTACTGGTGCATTTGGTGTTTGTCGTGGTGTTCGGGCCGAGCAATATCGTTTTCGTCTGGGCGTCGAAGACGCATACGAGTGCGGATGCAGAACAAGCCGGCCCAAGTGGCGTAATTCAGTCGCTCTCTGCCATCAACTCGTAATCCGGCCGGTCGAGCAGCACCGGCCAAAACATTCGGTACTTCTTTGGTAATGTGGCTGCCAGTGCCCGCTTGGGATACTTTCGGGAGTGCGGGTCTTTAGGATCGGGCGGTGTCCAACCGTCGGGAACTTTGCCGTGTTTCTGATACCACCGAAACCGCCTCTCCCGCTTGGCGAGCATCCGCTCCCATTCTTATTGGATATATATTTAGCCTATGAAAAAAGCACATAGACTTGGTATTTTTCAGCGCAGAGTTGGGGTTATATTTGTATAGGAAGCGTGTTTGACGAGGGGGGGCACTCAGTGGTTTTGATTCTCAGAGGATGTCGGGTAGTGACTCGATGGCCTTGCGTTTGGCGGTCATGTCGATGTGGGTGTACTGGCGAGAGATGGCTTCGCTGTCGTGTCCGATGATGTCTCGGGCTACGGCGTCGCTGACCCCGGCGTTCTTGAGCATACTGGTGGCGGTGTGTCGTAAGCAGTGGAAGCTGAGTTTACTTACTTCCCTTTTTGCTCCCCTGCCCTTGCCTGTACTTTGGTGGTTTTTGTCTTCAACAAGTCCGGCTTTGACCATGATCTTTCTGAACTGGGCGCTTGTGGGGCCAGAGGTTTTGTTGCGACACGCCGGGCATAGACGTCGGGAATAAGGGTGCAGCAGGGTCGTCGCCAGCTGGGAGTTCATCGAAGTACTGTTTCAAGCGTGGAGCAATGGGGATGTCCATCCTCCTTTCGGTTTTCTGGGATTCCAGGGTCAACACCGCATTGACTAGGTCGAGGTTCTCCCAAGTAAGCAAGGCGATGTCGCTGATCCGTAGGCCGGTGTAAAGGCCGCATAGGATTATCCCTCGCCACTCAAAGTCTGCTACCTTGAGGAGCTTCCTGATTTCGGGCTTGGTGAAAGGCCGTCTCTTTGCCTTTTTAAGCCGTTTTATCAGGGTGACCTGACTGGCTTCATTGGTGTCAACGAAACCGTCCCTGAGGGCTTGATTTAGGGCCGTACGGAGGGTCTTCACCATGAGGTTGGCCGAGCTTGGCGTGAGTTTCCGGGCAAAATGATCCCTGGCCGCAGAGATTTCCCTCGAGTTCAAATGAGAAATGTCCTGCTCGGCCTTTGAACCCAGGTAATCGATGAAACGCTTCAGCGTCGCCGAGTATCTTTCTGCAGTAGCCTCACAATTCTCAATTTGCTTCCGCTTAAGCCAATTCTGCAGGTATTGTTTAATTGAGGAGGTCTCCAAGGTAGCCCGGTTAGCTATGAGATAGATGTCCGCGATGGTTTTGCGTGCACGCCTCTCAACAAGCGTGCCCTGTTGCCCCATGTTCGCAGCTTCCTCGAACTTCATTGCGATCTGCAGGCGTCTCGCTTTTTGGTTGTGCCGGTGCTACGAGTGGTCTTGCGACCATCGGGCAAATTAATGATCGCCTGCCAATAGGGAGAATGTTGAACTTTACGCAACCAAGCCATTACGAGTTACACCTACAGCTACACCATTCAATGAAGTCAATGGTGTTTCTTATTAGACCTTTATGAGTTGTTTTATTAAGAATTTAAATCATAACGCATTGGGGGCTGGAGTTGCGGGTTCGAGTCCCGTCGGTCACCCCATCCCTTCTTTTCCGATCCGCTAGCCTCTTAGTCGCCGACCATGTCCAGCACCGATCCAGTCGCATTCCTGAATGGTGATTTTTTACTGACGTCGATGGCTCGGATACCGGCGGGCGACCGTGGGTTTCTTTATGGCGACGGGTTGTATGAGACGATTCGTGTTCATGACGCTCGGCCGTTTCTTTGGGAGTGGCATATGATGCGGTTCACAGATGGCGCGGTGTCACTTGGCATTACCCCGCCACAAACCACGGAATCGCTGCTCGGCAACGTTCATGAGTTGATCCGTCGAAACAGCTTGAGTGAGGGTGTTATGCGTATCGCGCTTTCGCGCGGCGTTGGCGAACGCGGCTACGGCGTAACCGGCGATGAGCAACCGACGCTGCTCATCACACAGCATTCTCCACCGACCACTCCAGCCAAGCCTCTTTCGTTGGTGAGCACTTCGGCACGAGTTGCCATTGGCGACCCCTTGGCCAAGGTGAAATCGGCGAACAAGCTTGGCTCCATTCTGGCCAAGCGCGATGCCGCCGCCCAAGGCGCGGACGATGGGTTGATCCTCAACTCCGACGGCAACGTCACCGAGACATCCTCAGCGAACTTGTTTTGGGTGGAGGGCGGAACGCTTCGCACACCACCGGTGTTAGATTCTGTTTTGCCGGGAGTCACTCGGCGACTGGTGATCGGCTTGGCATCCGCTCTTGGCCAAACGGTGCGCGAAGAGTCGGTTGCCCCCGACCGCCTGCAACAAGCCGATGCCGTCTTCGTCACTTCAGCGGCGACTGGGGTTATCGCGGTTGGCCAAGTGAACGGAGGGGCGATTGGGACGCACCCTCTCGTTTACCAATTGCAGGACGCCTACGATGCTGAGTTGGCACAGCACGCTGCAGTCGGTGACTGAGCGCCGCTCAGGAAGCTTTTTTGCGTGGACCGCGCTTGGACTTCGGTTTGGTCAAGCCCGCGCTGAGGTAGTCGAGGTAATTAATAAGCGACTCTCGCATTTGGTTGCGCGTCACAATGGCGTCGATCATACCGCGATCGAGCAGAAACTCCGTGGTTTGGAAGCCCGGCGGCAACTCCGCCTGTGTTGTGTCCTTGATCACTCGCGGCCCGGCAAAGCCGATCATCGCCCCCGGCTCGGCGACAATTAGATCCCCGACGCTGGCGTAGCTCGCCATCACGCCAGCGGTGGTCGGGTGCGTGAGCACGCTGATGTATGGCAGACCGGCCTCGGAATGGTAGGCCAACGCGCCGCAAGTCTTGGCCATTTGCATCAAGCTGAACATTCCCTCGTACATTCGGGCTCCGCCGCTAGCGGAAACAATAATCACGGACATTTTTTCCCTGGTGCCGACCTCGATCAGTCGAGTGAGTTTTTCGCCGACAACCGACCCCATCGAGCCGCCGAGGAATGAAAAGTTCATGATGCCCAGCGCAACCTTGTGCGGCCCCATCTTGCAGAGGCCGGTGATCACCGCGTCGTTTTCACCGGTGCTTTTTTTATAACGCTCCAGCTTGGACGGGTACGACGCCACACCGGTGAACTTGAGAACATCCACGCTGCTCATTCCAGCGTCCATCTCCTTGAACGACTTTTCGTCCACGAGCGACGCCAGCCGCGCCCGCGCCGCGATCGGGAAATGATAACCACACGACGGACAGGTCTTGAGATTCTCCTCAAGGTCCTTGTCGTAAATCAGCTCCGCGCACTTGCCGCACTTTGTCCACAACCCCTTGGGGATGTTTTTTTTGCGGGGCGCCGCTTCGCCGAACTTCATTCTGCCGGACCCACTTCCGGGCTCGATGCCGGCCGAGATGGACTGGGCGTCCACCGTCTCAAGTTGCGGTGTGGTCTTTGAAAAATCAGATAAATCAGACATATAGGGTCAGTGTCCTGGCGAACCAAGGCCACGAGCAAGCGTCCACACGCCCACCTCCGCGGCACCCGCTTTTTTGCAAGCACGCGCGCAGTCGCTCGTGGTGGCTCCGGTCGTCAAAACGTCATCGACAAGCACAACACGCCTGCCCTTCAAATTCACTTTGTCCGGCTCGAAGGCCCCGCGCATGTTGGCCAGGCGCTCGCCTCGTGAAAGCAGTGTTTGGGTTTGGGTCACTCTGGTGCGTTTTACCGCGCGGGTCTCCAGCTTCAAGCCAGTCACCCGGCTCAGGTTTCGGCACAACTGCTCGGCCTGATTGAAACCCCGCTCGCGCAAACGTACCGGATGAAGTGGCACCGGCACAAGGCAATCGCCACGCCAATCGCGGATTTGTTTCACCGCCCCACCACTGAACAGCCGGTCAAACAGCGGCTCCAGCCAGAGCGCCTGCTGATATTTGAAACGGTGAATCGCCTCGAGCATCTCCGCGTTGGCCTGCATCACGGCGCGCGCGAACTCGAAATGCAACTCCATCTCGCCGCAGTTCGTGCATTCAAACTCGCCGCTGATCTCCCCCGGAAACAGCTGGCCGCACCGTCGGCAAAAAGGCGGCTCAACCGGCTTGAGCCTGGCCAAACAACCGTCGCCGATATAACCGTCCTCCGGCTTGGCCGACTCGTCGCGGCACAACTGGCAAACCTCGGGGAAAACCAAACCCCATCCGCCCTTGGCCAAGCCGGCCAGCGTTGCATTCCATCGGGTCACCGGCTCGAGCCTGTCGCAACCACCCCGTCACTGCAACGGCAAATTGGCAAGGCGAAAAATGACCATACCCAGTGGTGGCAACTCGATGACCAGCGACTGCTCAAGACCGTCCGCCGGTTGCCCCTCCGTTTCGCAACTTCCGTCGTTACCAAGGTTACTCCCGCCATACGCTGCGGCATCGCTGTTGAGCAACTCCTCCCACCGGCCCGTCGCAGGCACGCCAACTCGATAGCCGTTTCGCGGAACCGGCGTGAAGTTGATGACGATCAGCAGCACCACGGTGCCGGACTTGTCCCGGCGCAAAAACGACAGCACGGTGGCATCACGGTCGTTGCAGTTCACCCACTCAAACCCGGCCTCGACGAAATCAGCATTCCACAACGCAGGCTCGCTCCGATACATCCGGTTGAGGTCGCGCACCCATGACTGGACGCCCCGGCCCGGCGAGTCGCCCTTGGCCAACTGCCAGTTGATTTGCCGGTCTTCGTTCCACTCATCCGCTTGGCCAAACTCGCCGCCCATAAAAAGCAACTGTTTGCCCGGAAATGTCCACTGGTAGCCCAGCAGCAAGCGGAGATTGGCCATCCGCTGCCAGTCGTCGCCGGGCATTTTGGCGAGTAGCGACCCTTTCAAATGCACCACCTCATCGTGCGAGAGCGGCAGTACAAAATTCTCGCCGTAATGGTAAGTCATCGCAAATGTGACCTTGTCAAAATGGCATTTGCGATGAATCGGTTCCTCACACAGAAACTCTAAGTTGTCGTGCATCCAGCCCATGTTCCACTTGAACGAAAACCCCAGTCCGCCGTCAACCGACGGACGAGACACCTTGGGCCAGGCGGTCGATTCCTCGGCTATGGTGACCACGCCGGGATGACGCGTCAACACGTGGTGATTGACGTGTCGCAGAAATGCAATTGCCTCCAGGTTTTCCCTGCCACCGTGCTCGTTGGGCAGCCATTCGCCCGCTTCCCGCGAGTAGTCCAGGTAGAGCATCGAGGCAACGGCATCCACCCTCAGACCATCGACGTGAAAGCGCTCGCACCAATACAAAGCGTTGGCGGTGAGGAAATTGCGAACCTCAGCTCGGCCGAAATTAAAAACGAGCGTCCCCCAGTCGGGATGCTCCCCTCGGCGCGGGTCGGCGTGCTCGTAGAGCGCCGTGCCGTCGAACTGCGCCAGCGCAAAGTCGTCCCTCGGGAAGTGCGCCGGCACCCAGTCAAGAATCACGCCGATGCCTGCCGCGTGCAACGCATCAACCAATGCCGCAAAATCGTCCGGCGTTCCGTACCGGCTTGTCGGCGCATAAAAACCCGTAACCTGATAACCCCACGACGGATAGTAGGCGTGCTCAGCCACCGGCATAAACTCGACATGCGTAAAACCTATCTCCCGCACGTAGCCCACCAGTTCGTCGGCAAGTTCGCGGTACGAGTACGACTCAGCGTCGTTGTGCTTGCGCCACGAGCCAAGATGCACTTCATAAATACTCATCGGCAATTCAAGCGCGTTTTGTGTTGCGCGCTGCTCAAGCCAAGCTTGGTCACTCCAAGAAAAACGGCTCGTGTCCCAGACGATCGCCGCGCTCTTCGGCGCCTTCTCAAAGAAGCGCCCCATCGGGTCGGTTTTCAGCAGCAGCCGATCCTGCGCGTTGATCAGTTCGAACTTGTAATGCGCCCCCTGCCCGACCCCCGGCACGAACACCTCCCACACACCCCGAGTCACCCAAGCACCGCATCACGTGCCGCCGACCGTCCCAGTCGTTAAAGTCGCCGACCACGCTCACTCGCTTGGCGTTCGGCGCCCAGACGGCAAACACCGTGCCGTGGACTCCTTCGACCTCGCGAAGCTGCGCGCCCAGATTGTCGTAAAGACGTAACTCGTTCTCCTCGCCGGTCAGATGCAATTCGGCGACTGAATGTGTCGGGGCAGGTTGTTCGTCGTTCGACCGCACGGCGCCCATGCTGTTGAAACCACCCCACCGCTGGCAAGGCTGGAAATGAACTTTCGCATTTACTCTTTATAGCCCAGCGGCAATAATTTTTTCCAAGAGATGAGCATCACGACCAAAACAGGCGATGACGGCGAGACCGGCCTGCTGTTTTCTCGGCGAACCGGGAAGGACGACCCCCGGATTGCTGCCTGCGGCGATGTCGATGAACTCAACGCCGCCATCGGCTTGACCAAGGCGAATCTGCAAAACACAGAATTTGCTGAAAATTTAACCGCCATCCAGCAGACACTGATCGCCCTCATGGGCGAATTGGCCACATTGCCGGAAGATGCCGGGCAATATGCCAAAGCCCAGTTTGACAAATTAACCGCCGCCGACACAGCCAAGCTGGACAAACTGATCGGCGAACTGGAGGGAGATGGACTGAGTTTCAAGGGCTGGGCGCTGCCCGGCGAGTCGGTGCCGTCGGCTCACCTGGACTTCGCCCGAACCGTCTGCCGCCGCGCCGAGCGTAGAGTTGTGACGGTGTTGAGAACAGGAGCGTTGGCCGACTCGCAGGCAGTCGTGTACCTAAACCGCCTCTCCGACCTGCTGTGGCTCATGGCCCGGGCGGTTGCCAAAGCACCCCCCAACGAACAACTGGCCTAGTCCGGCTTCCACAGGAGAAAAGTAAAAACGGACGAGTAAAGGACTGCAAAAAACTCTTGTTTTTTGTTTTAAAAGCCAAAATTTAAGCAATTCAATTGTCCTTATCGTACATCACGTGACAAGTGATCTTATCTCCACTAAAAGCACCCTCAGTATAGATGCTTTCCTTGTCGGGATAACCGACGAGCAAGTTGCCATTCACTTGGATCAGAATACGGTTGCCGATGACGGCGATCGTTTGCCTCGACAATTGATCGTCCGCAACCGTTGTTTCCGTCATTTTTTGAAAAACAATACAGCCTGCCGGTTTTTTGCGCGTTGGCGCCCGGCACTCTCGGCACTGGCTTGCCGAAAACAGTCTGCGCTCACCCCGTGCTGCAGTCGATTCCCAGCAGAAAAAGCAGGATCAAACTATATCTCCGGAACGCCATTTCGTTGCACCGAACAGACAGCGACTATAAAAAGAACGGCCTTTGCATGACAAATGTCATGATGACATTTGCTGCTTTAGATTAAATCGAGTTTGAAACTACATCGCACATCTGGCGGCGTCATCTGCGAAATCGGCATTTACCGCGATCCGTGCAAATTGGTTGTGCTGGTGCCGACGATGGGCAACCTGCACGAGGGTCATCTGAGTCTGATTCGCCGCGCCCGCAAGATCGCCGGTGCCAAAGGCACAGTGGTCGTCAGTATTTTCGTCAACAAAACCCAGTTCGGGCCGGACGAGGATTTTGACAGCTACCCCCGCACCCTCGAGTGTGACATGGTGCTTTGCCGCGAAGCAGGCGCGGACATCCTGTTCGCGCCAAGAGACAAGACGATCTACCCTGCCGGGCACAGCACGTTCGTCGTCGAGTCGCGCTTGGCCAATCGGATGGAGGGAGCATCGCGACCAACACACTTCCGCGGCGTGACGACGGTCGTGGCCAAGCTGTTCAACTTGGTGCAACCGAACGTGGCTGTATTCGGCGCGAAGGACTGGCAGCAAGCCGCTGTAATCCAACAAATGACCGACGACTTGATCTTCCCCGTTAGAATCGTGGTCGCGCCGACAGTGCGGGAGCGGGACGGCTTGGCCTTGAGTTCGCGAAACGCCCACCTCTCCCCTGCCGAGCGCAAACAGGCAACGGTGCTCCGCGAGGTCATCCGTGTCGCCCGGGCCTCCGTGAAAAAGGCAACCGCCCCCCTGCCCTCTGCCGCGCTGCGCCGCAAGCTGGCGCGGCTCGTCGGCGAACAGAGCTTGGCCAAGCTGGACTATATCGAGTTCTTTGACTCCAAGTCGCTCGAGCCGGCCAAGCGCGTAACTCGAGGCACGCATATGGCTTTGGCAGTGTCCTTCAGTACAACACGGCTCATTGACAACGGCCGGTTGTGACCGAACACTTTTCCGCAACAGATGGCAGATTCCTCAAGGCAGTTTGATTTTTTGGTGCTTGGCAGCGGCATCGCCGGACTAACGTTTGCGCTCAAGGTCGCCCACGCCGGCTCCGTCGCGATAATCACGAAAAAGAATCGCGCCGAGTCCAACACCAACTACGCCCAGGGTGGCATCGCCGCCGTCACGAGCGAGGAGGACTCGTTCGAGAGCCACGTGAGCGACACGCTCGACGCCGGTGGCGAGCTTTGCAACGAGGCTGTCGTGCGCGGCATTGTGGAGGAGGGGCCTGCCCGCATCAAGGAGCTGATCCAGCTCGGCATGAAGTTCTCCGAGCGGGAGAATCGCGGCCACCTCGAGCTCGACCTTGGCCGTGAGGGTGGCCACTCAAACCGCCGCATCCTGCATGCCAAGGACGTCACCGGCCGCGAGATTGAACGGGCGCTGCTGGCCGCCATCGCCGCGCACGAAAACATCACCGTCTTCGAGAACCACCTCGCCATCGACCTCATCACGACGGCCAAACTGGGCCAGGCGCAGGAAAACCGCTGCGTCGGCGTGTACGTGCTGAACAACCAAACGGGCGAGGTCGAGACATTCTCCGCGCCTAGGATCACGCTGGCCACCGGCGGTTGCGGGAAGGTTTATCTCTATACATCGAACCCAGACATCGCCACCGGCGACGGCGTCGCAATGGCGTACCGAGCCGGGGCAACTATCGCCAACATGGAGTTCATCCAGTTTCACCCGACCTGCCTCTACCATCCCGAAGCCAAGTCGTTCCTGATCAGCGAGGCGGTGAGGGGTGAGGGCGGGGTGCTGGCGAACCTGCGCGGGGAACGATTCATGGAGGGCGTGCATCCGCTCGAGTCGCTCGCGCCGCGAGATGTCGTGGCCCGGGCGATTGACCGCGAGATGAAACGCAGCGGCGATGACCACGCGCTGCTCGACATCACGCACAAGCCAGCTCGATTCCTGATGGACCGTTTCCCAAACATTTACAAAACCTGCCTGAGCTACGGGGTGGACATCACCAAGGAGCCGATCCCGGTCGTGCCGGCGGCGCATTACCAGTGCGGCGGCGTGCGGGTTGGCCGACACGGCGAAACGGATCTAGCCGGCCTGTACGCCATAGGCGAGGTCGCCTGCACCGGGCTGCACGGTGCGAACCGACTCGCCAGCAACTCGCTGCTCGAGGCGCTCGTTTACGCGCGCCGCGCAGCTGGTCACGAGCTCGAGCATCCGCCGGAGCCGGTCGCCGTTGAACTGCCCAAGTGGCACTCCGGCAGCGCCACCGACCCGGACGAGATGGTCGTCGTCTCGCATAACTGGGACGAGCTTCGGCGACTCATGTGGGACTACGTCGGCGTCGTCCGCACCGACAAGCGGCTGAAACGCGCGCTGGCCCGCGTCCGGAATCTGCAGGAGGAAATCCAAGCGTATTACTGGGACTTCACCGTGACGAGTGACCTGCTCGAGTTGCGAAACCTCGCCACCGTGGCCGAATTGATCGTGCGCTCGGCACTCGAGCGACGGGAAAGCCGAGGTCTCCATTACACGCTCGATTACCCCGAACCGGTGGACTCCCTCGCCCGACAGGACACCCTCCTGCGCTGCGAATAGCGCTTGGCCAAGCGGGAAAAGTCGGCCCAGCCTACTTTTGGCTTAAACCCCCATCGCAGTTGCGCTACATTGCCCGCCCCTCCGGGAACAAACCACCGGTAACCATTCAACGATGGACTCTTCAAACATGGACTTGGTGCGAATCTGCGCCGTCGCCTTCGCCGCTGTGCTGGCGATTTTATCGCTGCTTGCCGGCACTATTGCTGGCATCTGCCGCGCGTTCCCAGTGAATGCCGCCGACCTGCCGGATCCCGGCGCCGAGGAGGCAATCCGCCGAGCGGCGGCCAAGGCGTTTCCTAATTGCCGTGTCGCCGAAATTCGCGAAATCAAACCCTGACCCCTTGGCCAAGCGCACTTAATTTCCGATGATATTCTCCGAGTCAAAAAAAGAAATCCGGGTGATGTTCACCCCGTTCCGCGACGGGCTCCAAAGCGTGTTCGGCGGCAAAACACGCCTCGGCGACATCCTGCCCGCGATCGAGGCCTCCGCAGCCGCCGGCATCCGTCACTTTGAGTTTGGCGGCGGGGCGCGGTTTCAAGCGCCGTTTTTTTATGTCGGCGAAGATCCGTTCCAGTGCATGGCTACCATCCGCAAAACGGTCGGGCCGGATGCCGATCTGCAGATTCTCACCCGCTCAGTCTCCGGCGTCACGCTGACCACACAGCGCACCTCCGCCCTCGCGCTGCAGGCCAAGTTGATGAAGAAGCACGGCACGACGACCGACCGCAATTTCGACTTCATGAACGACGTCGACAACCTGGTAAAGACCGGCCAGCCGATCGTCGATTCCGGAATGCACCATCAGGTTTGCGTCGCGCTGATGGGGTTGCCATTCCCGTCCGACCAGGCGCACACGCCGGAATTCTACATCAACATCGTCCGCGAGCTGCTCAAGCGCGACATCCACTTTGACTCGGTCTGCCTCAAGGATGCCTCCGGCACGACAGATCCGCGCACCTGTTACGAGACGGCCAAGGGCATCAAGGCGATTTTGCCACCAGAGATTCCGCTTATCCAGCACACGCACGACACCGCCTCGACCGCTGTCGCCTGTTACATGGCCGGCATCGACGGGGGCGTCGATGGAATCGATCTCGCCGTGCGACCACTGGCTTCCGGCACGTCGCAGCCGGACGTCCGCTCGATGGCCCACGCGCTCAAGGGCACCGGTTACAGCCTCGATATTGACCACACAAAGATGGACGAAATCGAGTCGCTGCTCAACGAAGGCTTGAGCGATTACGAGTTCAACCCGGTCACCACCTCGCCCGACGCCCGCGTGGTCGGCTTCCCGATGCCGGGCGGCGCGATCGGCCCGAACGTCCACATGATGCAGTCGGCCGGCATCCTCGACAAATACAGCGCCGTGCTCGCGGAATTCCCCGAGGTCGTTCGCGCAGGTGGCGGCTGGACGAGCGTCACGCCCGGCAGCCAGCAGTATTGGCTGCAAGCGTTCAACAACGTGCTGCACGGCCGCTGGGAAAAAATCGACGCCGGA
Source organism: uncultured Verrucomicrobiae bacterium (assembly GCA_937770485.1). Classification (GTDB taxonomy): domain Bacteria; phylum Verrucomicrobiota; class Verrucomicrobiia; order Limisphaerales; family UBA1096; genus UBA1096. The sequence continues at coordinate 25,426 of CALJHX010000013.1, forward strand.
TTCGGCAAGTCGGTTCTCGGTTATTTCGGCAAACCGCCGCTGTCCCCCGATCCGAAGGTGGTGAAAATTGCCGCCAAACAACTCGAGTTGCCGGTGTTCGACGGCGACCCACTCGAGGCCGCCCCCGACACGCTCGCCGAAGCCGAGGCCGCGCTGAAGGAACGCGGCATCGAGGTCACGGACGAAAACAAATTCCTCGTCGCAGCCGCGATTGTCCCCGGTAAAAACATGGAACTGAATGAGGGCATCCGACTGCTCGAAGGTCGTTCCAAAATAACGCTGCCGCTGAAGAAAGAGCCGATCGTCGGAGCCGCAACGCTGACCGCGCCCACCAAGACAAAAGTCACCGTGAACGAAGGCGGCAACTCGCGCACCTACGAAGTCATCATCGAGCCGCCGGCATCGGCCAACGCTCCCGCGCTTGGCCAAGCGCAGCCAAGCGGCGGCCAAGCGACTGATGTGTTCTCCCCGTTCGATGGCACCGTCGAGTTGGTCGAGGTCAACGTCAAGGTCGGCGACACAGTCACTCTTGGCCAAGTTGTCGCTGCGGTCGAGGCGATGAAAGCCAAGCACGACGTGAAGGCCCCGTGCGCCGGTCGCGTCTCGGCGGTTCACGCAGCCATCGGCAACGAAGTCTCCGCCGGCAAACCAATCCTGAGCATCGAGGCCTGAAATGGATATTATCCAAAAACTGTTCGAGAGTTCCGGCTTCGGCGGTGACGTCAGCCTCGTCTGGCAGAACTTCGTCATGTTCATCATCGGCGGCGTGCTGATCACCCTCGCCGTCAAAAAAAACTTCGAGCCGTTGCTCCTGATCCCGATCGGTTTCGGCGCTATCCTAGCGAACCTCCCCGGCGCGGAAATGAGCGCCAAACCTGAAGAAATTGGGGACAAATGGCCTCTTTTTGCCTTCATTTACCATTACACGATAAATAAAGCTGAACTACTTCCACCGATTATTTTCATGGGGGTTGGAGCCTTGACCGACTTTCGCCCGCTGCTCGGCCGCCCGATCACTTTCCTGCTTGGGGCTGCCGCTCAGATCGGCATTTTCCTCGCTGCGCTGGGCGCGTTTTACATTTTTGATTTCACTCTGAAAGAGGCGGCCTCCATCGGTATCATCGGCGGCGCGGACGGCCCGACCACTATTTATCTCACCGCCAAACTCGCACCTCACCTGCTCGGTGCAGTGGCCGTCGCCGCGTATAGTTACATGGCGCTCGTGCCGGTGATTCAGCCGCCGATTATCAAGCTTCTCACCACTCAAAAGGAACGCGAGATCGACATGCCACAGGCGCGTCCAGTGTCGAAGACCGCCGTTGTTGTCTTCCCGATTGCCACTTGCGTTCTCACCGTGCTTTTCATCCCGGCCAGCGGCCCGCTCATCGGCATGCTGATGTTCGGCAACTTGATTCGCGAGTCCGGCGTCACCCAGCGCTTAAGCAGCACAGCGAGCGGCCCGCTGATCAACATCGTCACGATCTTCCTCGGCTTGATCGTCGGCGCGACAATGGAAGGTGAGAAATTTTTGAAGGGCGAAACACTCGCCATCCTCGCGCTGGGAATGGTTGCGTTTTGTTTCAGCACAGCCGGCGGCATCGTCTTCGCCAAGGTGCTGAACCTCTTCCTCGGCGAAGGTAAAAAAATCAACCCGTGCATCGGCGCGGCTGGTGTCTCCGCGGTGCCGATGGCCTCGCGGGTCGTACAAAACTTCGTCTCGAAGCACACCGACGGACGCGTCAATCCGCTCATGGCCGCCATGGGGCCAAACGTCGCCGGCGTGATCGGCTCCGCTGTTTCAGCCGGGGTGTTTCTGTCGCTCATCAAGGCGTTGCAATGAGCCACGGCGAGATTCATGCTTGGAACATCCTCGACCGCCAGCCGGTTATAGCCAAGTGGGAGGAAGGCCTCTTCACCGAAATCACCACCACCGACGAGCCTCCTGCCGAGGTCAAGTGGATCGGCCCGCCGTTGCTTGACATACAGGTCAACGGCTTCGCCGGGATCGATTTTCAGCAGGACGACCTCTCGGAAGCCGATCTGCTCCATGCCGTCGAGCAACTTGCCCAAGCGTGCTGCGACCGAATTCTTTTCACCCTCGTCACCGACGGCTGGGAGGCGATGACCCGCCGCTTGGCCAGGGCCAAACAACTCCGCGACGCCCATCCGGCGCTTGGCCGGGCGATCGCCGGCTGGCACATCGAGGGACCGTTTCTCTCCGCCGAGACCGGTTACTGCGGCGCGCATCCCTCCGACAAAATGCTCACACCCACGCCGGAGCGCGTCGCCAAGTTGCGCGAACTCGCCGGGGACGATCCCCTGCTCCTCACGATGGCTCCCGAGGTCAACGGCGGACTGAAGGGCTTTGGCACGGCGCGCGAACTTGGCATTCGCGTCTCCATCGGCCACACCAACGCTTCAGGGCACATTCTTCGACGAGTGACCGCCGCCGGCCCGGCAGGCTTCACGCATCTCGGCAACGGCTGCCCCGCCATACTCGACCGCGCCGACAACATCCTTTGGCGCGCGCTCGACACCCCCGGCCTGACCTGCGGCCTCATCCCCGACCGGTGGCACGTGTCGCCCACGCTGTTCCGGTTGATTCACCGACTCGTCGATTCCGATTCAATTTACTACACCACCGACGCGATGGCCGCGGCCGGTGCGCCCCCCGGAAAATACCGGCTTGGTCAACTGGAACTCGAGGTCGGCCCGGAGCAAATCGTCCGGCTTCCAGGCACACCGAACCTCGCCGGCTCCGCACTCACGCCGATCGAGGGTGTCCGCCGTGCCGCTGAGATGCTCAATTGCGACTGGCAGGACGTTTGGCCCAAGTTCAGCCAAGCCCCGGCGCGGTTCATGGGGCTGGAGGAAGGATTCAGCGTCGGTGCGCCCGCAAACTTCGCGCTGATCCAAACCGACACAGCCAACCAGATCATGTCTCACAGCCTGCAACTGGCGCACTAAAACTGTTCCAGCTCGAGGGCGTTTATGCCTTCCACCACCGTTTCGAGGGTGAGTTTGGCGAGTTCGCTGTGTTGGTTCAGCACAAGGACTTTTTCGCCGAGCGGCCGCCAAACCGTCTCATTGCTTGGCCCCCACAAAACCAGTGTGGGCAGGCCAAGCGCCGAAGCCAGGTGCGTGACTCCGGTGTCGTGGCCGACGTACCCGACGCACTTGGCCAGGCGCGGCGCCAATTCCGGCAGCGGGATGTGTTGAGCAATTTCAAGGCGATCCGACGGCATGCCGTTAGCCAAGCGCTGGAGACGGTCGCCCTCCGCCTCGCCACCGATGAATAACAGGTTTAGCGGCGAGTGATCGAGCAGGTGTCCCACCAACTCACGCCAGTTTTCTTCCGGCCAGTTTTTACTTTCGCTGCCACTGCCGGGATGCAGTGCCAGGCAGTTTTTACGCTTGCCCAAGCCTAGCAACTCAAGGCGCGCCACAGGATCGCCTTCGAATATTGTCAACTGCTCCAGCGGCTTGAGGAACACGTCGCTGGCGTGGATCGCCTTGGCCTCGTCGGGGCGATGCTGTGCGGCGATGAACTGCCGGGGGCCGCACGACTTGACGTTGGTTTCAAAAAATTTGTCGGGATCAAATAGGTATGAAATGACGATGTCGAACTGCCCGAAGAAGTCGCGCCACTCCAAGTCGAGCGAACCGCCTCTAGCAAAAAACATCGCCAAGCCGGGTGACTCGATAGCGTGCACCGCCTTGGCCAAGCCGCCCGAAAGCGCCAGCGAGGCGATGCGTGGATAACCCAGCACCTCGATTTCCACGCCCGGAAACCGCTCCCGCAGCGCCGCCAGCACCGGCAGCGTCAGGATGAAGTCGCCGATCGCCCCGCCACGGATGACAAGAATGCGCGGAGCCTTGACGGATGTGGTCTCGATCATGGCGCGATCTGATTTGCCATGACAATGACACCCGCCACGGCCACCACTGAGCCGATGATTGAACGTAGCGTCGGCCGTTCACCCTCGAATTTCATCGCGAGCGGAATAATCATTATCGGCGACAACGCGATGACCGACAGCACGATCCCCGCTGGCTGACCGTTCAGCGCCCATTGGTACGCGCCCACGCCCAATGTCGGCCCGCAAAGCGCATTGGCCACGACCAGCGCTGCGACCAGTTTCACGGTTGCCGGAGTCAGCGCCACCTCGGTTTGGACCGGACCACTATTGCGGATTCTTATTTTTCGAAACACGAGCAACACAGCCATCACCGTCAAGCCACCAAGAATGCGTTGATACGCCTGAGACAGCCCGTCCACGGTGACACCGGCCTCGACCACCGATACCGCCTTGCGACTCAGCACCGCGCCGAAGCCCTGCCCAAAGGCGGACATCAGCCCCCAGATGATTCCAGCCTTCCAATGTTTCTTGTCGACTTGAGACGTTTCACTGGGAGCCAAGGCCAAACCGACACCCACCAGGATCGCCGTGCCAGCCAGCACTTGGCCAAGTGACAAACTCTCGCCCAGCCAAAGCCACTCAATGGTCGCCGCAAACGGCGCGGCTAGGCATTGCGTCATCACCATCGTCAGCCGCGACCCAAGGATCGGGAAAGCCCGGAACAAGCCGTAGTCCCCCATTCCAAAACCAACGATGCCGCTAATGAAGAACACCCCCAGCGCGCCGCCGCCCAGCCCAACTCCTTTCGAGTGCGCATAGATTCCAAGCAGCGCCCCAGCGAGTAGAAACCGCCAAAAGTTCGCCTCGACACCGGAGAGGTGATGCGACAACCGCTTACCGGATACGGCCGATAACGAAAACAAAATAGTGGCCAGAACCGCTGCGGTCATTTGTCGGTAGAATCAATCATCCAAAAACCCGGCGCTGCGCCAGCCATCCAGTATCGTTTGCAACTCGGCTCGCTCCGCCTCGGCTACCTCGACCAACGGCGGACGCACGATCCCACCTCTCAGGCCCAGAATGTCGAGCATCACCTTCATGGCCGATACCTCGTAGCCCTTGCGTTTGGTTCGAAGCGCGTAGAGCGGCACTACGTGGTCGTTGACCAGTTGATTGAGCGCCGCTGACTCGCCGGCTGCACCAAGTTCGTGGAGTTTGAGCGACAACTTGGGCGCCACCGCCGAGATGCTCGACGTGTAAGCTCGGATGCCGATCGTGTAGTAGCCCGGCACCATGTCGTCGCCCGCACCGCCAATCCAGTGCAGCCTGTCGCCGAGTCGTTCGCGAATCATTTGGTATCGGCGAATGTCCGCCGTGCCATCCTTCCACGCGACGACATTTGGGATTTCAGCCAAGCGCTCAGCCTGTGCCGGGGTATAGTTCGCCCAGTCACGGCTGTAAATCAGAACTCCCAAGCCGCTCGCCTCGGCGATACTGGAGTAGTAGTTCACCAGGCCGTCCATCTCGGCGTTCGGATAATACGGTGGAAATGCCAACACGCCGTCGGCTCCGCAGTCGGCTGCCTGGGCGGCCAAGCGCTTGGCCAAACCGCCGGCAAAACCCACCCCGGCTATCACCGGCATACGGCCGGCCGCCTCCTCGATAGTGGCCTCTACGACTTGCCTCACTTCCTCCGGCGTGAGCGAATACAACTCACCGGTGCCACCGGCGGCAACCAACGCGCACATTGGCTGTGCAAGCATGTAGCGGATGTTCTTCCGATATCCGTCGAGGTCGAGCGAGTGGTCATCTTTAAACGGCGTCACCGGGAAGCCGATAACCCCCTCAAGTTTCGTACAAAGTTCCTGTGGGTTCATTTTAAAAATTGGTTACCAGCGCGGGAGTTTTCGGGTCCAGTTTGAGTCGACGTGTTTCTGCATCTCGGCCTCGTCGTCACGTTTGCGGTACGGGCAGTTGCGAAAGCGTTCCTTGCCTCGCTCGAGTTGATCGGTGTCGAGCGTCACGCCCAAGCCCGGTTTGTCGGGAATCTCGACGCACCCATCGACGATCGGCACCCGGCCCCCCTCGACGATCTCATCAATTTCCGACTGCCACGGGTAATGCGTATCGCAGGCGTAGGTGAGGTGCGTCGTCGCCGATGCGACGTGCGCCATCGCCATGAGCGAAACGCCGAGGTGGCTGTTCGAGTGCATCGACAAGCCGATGCCGAATGTCTTGCAGACGCGCGCAAGTTGCTGCACGCGCCGCATGCCACCCCAGTAATGGTGATCGCACAGTACCACTTGAACGGCGTCGCGGCGCACGGCTTCTGGGATGTCGCCGAACGATGTCACGGCAACGTTGCTGGCGAGCGGCGTCTCAATGCCGTCGGCCAAGAGGCGGCGGCGCACCTCGGCCATGCCGTCGAGTCCAACGCACGGATCCTCAAGGTAACCGCCACCAGAGAGTTCCCCTGCCAAGTCTCGACCGACCTTCACGGAGGTCTCGACCGACCAAGCGCAGTTGGGATCGATCCGCAGCGGCACCAATTGCCCAAGTGTCTGGCGGAGTTGGCGCAGCGTCTCGATCTCAACTTCAGGGTCGAGCACGCCACCCTTGAATTTGATGGAACCAAAACCGTACTTGGCCCGCATCTGCTCCACCTGTTTGACGAGCGACTCCGGCGAGAGGGCCTCGCCGTATTCGTCGTCGCGCAGATCGTCGCCCTCGCCGCCACCGCCGGCGTGCTTGTAGAACGGATACGCGGAGAACGGCACCTTGTCGCGCACGCGTCCGCCGATAAGATCGCAAACCGGCTTGCCAACGGTTTTGCCGATCAAGTCGAGGCAGGCCGTCTCGATTGCGGAATAGGTTCGAGCGTCGGTGTCGAGCGGGTTTTCGCCGGGGACGTTGTAAGTTTGAGAACGCTCCAAGCCGCTGGCGCCGCCCTCGGCCATCGGCGAGAGGTCGCCGGTCAGGCGATACGGGCACGCGCCGATGACTTGTCCGCGAATCGCCTCGAGCGCCTTGGCGGGCTGGTCGCCGCCGTACGTCTCGGCGATGCCGGTGACGCCGTCGTCGCTGACCAACTCGATGACGTTTCGGAGGGCGTACGGCTGGTGCAGCCCATAGCTGCTGCGCAACGGCGGGTCGGCCATGGCGATGGAGTGAATCCTGAGGTCGCTAATTCGCATTGAAAAACGGCCCGCATGTTGCCGCCCGTTTGCGATTGGTTCAATGCGGGAATGCGCCGGTCACTTGGTTAACTGAATCCACTCGCCAGTCCAATCTTCCGGCGGAGGGTTCTCGGTGAAGTGGTCGCACTGCTCTATGTAGGCCAAGCTGGGGCCGTCATCGGGGACGATCTTGAGGCAGTCCTCGAAGCCGCGCTTGGCCTCGACGAAGTCGCGCTTGGCATAGATATCCCACGTCGACTCGAACTTGGCGACGAGATTGGCCATGGTCTCGTCGAGATCGCCCTTCTTGGCCAAAAGCTCGTAGACGCCGACCGCCTGTTTCTTGCCCTTGGCCACGAGCAGACCAAGTTTGCGCACCTCGATCTTGTCCTTGGCCATGTCGTAGGTGCTTTGGCCAATCATGATCAGGATGGTGAAAATTTTGCAGGCCGGCTCGAATCGGGCGGCCTGATTCACGGCGTCGCCCATCACGGTGTACTGCATCTTCTGGGTGGAACCCATGTTGCCGGCGGAGACGAAGCCGGTGTTGATGCCCATACGCGCCCCGATTTCAACATCGTATTTCTCCTTCAACTCGACGCTCAATGACTTGAGTTTTTCCTGCTGCTCAATGGCCGCCCAGCAGCATTTCCAGGCGTGCGAGTGGGGATCGTCGTCACCCCAGATCGGCACACCGTAGTCGGCCATGATAGCGTCGCCCTCGTATTTGTCGATGTAACCGCCGTAGTTGATTATGATGTCGCTCATCGGCGTAAGGTACTCGTTGAGCACGGCGGCCAACTGCTCGGCGCTGAGTTTCTCGGAGATGGTCGTGAAGCCGGCGACGTCGGAAAAAAACATCGTCGCCTCACGACGCTCGCCGGCCAGCTTGAGCGAGCCGGATTCCTCCTGGAGATACTTGAGCACCTCGGGACTGACCATGGTGGAAAACATGCCGCTGATGGCTTTCTTCTGCCGCCCCTCGGTCAGGAACAGGTAAAACACCATCAGCACCGCCGAGCCGAACATGGCCAGCGCCGGCGGGATGAGCGGCAGCCAAAGCTGGTTGCTGAAAAACTGCCACCACGTGTAGGCCACCAGGCCGACTAACATAACGGGCGCCAAAACCAACAGGCGCGGGCCGGGGTTTTCACGGACGACAAACCCTAGTAGAACACCCATGAAACTCCAGAATGCGATCCACCAGGACTCGCCGCTTCTTGTCCAATATTGAGTCATCTCGTCTCCGTTGTAGAAGGATCGAAGCAACTGGTCGGTCGCCAGGGCGTGTGTCGCAAGCAACCGCTCCCGGTCGTCATGTGGCATGGCGTAATAGTCCTTCAAACTAGATGCCACCGCTCCGAAGAACACCAACTTGCCCTCGATGTCAGCCAGTTTAACGGAGCACCGGCATTCGCCGCTCTTACAGCAGGACGCCGATGCACCCTCACCTTCCTTCGCCTTTTCATCCCCCATCAAGGCCCGAACGGTGAACCTCGGAAATTGATCGGAACTCGCGCCGCGGTAATCCATGCGTAAGTGTAACCACCGGCATCGGTTCCGGAATAAGGGCCGCGGTCACCGTCAAATTTCGTAAAAAGAGCCTTGCCTATTTTCAGTTCGGACAGATCATCCCGCACTGAACCAAAGGCAAAATCCGGCATCACAATCTCGTTCGTAGCACTGTTTTCGCCAGCAGGACGGAACACTGTCCCGCTCTCCACATTCTCAGTTTCGCCAACCTTGCAAATCACTCGAGCCACCAAGTCCGCCCCCAAGCCATCGATACCGTCCGGCTTAAGGCCGGTTGAAGGGTCGTTGTCCGTATCCAGCAGAATACTGAATTCGTACTCGACCCCAATGGCTTCCGGATACCAATCGAAGGGGGGCAAAGCCACTCCACTCACTCGAGTGTCAACGGCTAACACGCCGTCGGCCGTGGTCACCGTGACGGACGTAATATCTCCATTTGAATCACCGACATCTCCGCCATCCAGCAATTCAATAATGTTGGTGGACGGAATCACTTCCCCTTCCTCGCTGTATTGCAACGGATTGTCGGATGCGACGAACTTGATCACTTCGGTGTTGTCAATCTCGACCGCTTGATCCCGGGTGGTTTTCTGCACCACCGCCATGGCAATCTGCTGCCCATTGGTCAGCCCAAGGGATTGGAATGGCAACGATGGGATTTTCAAAATAGGACCCGGCGCAGCCACCAGCAACTCCCACCAGTTTTTTCCGATATACCTGCTTGCCATCTGGATCGCCAGCGACGGGTGGATGCCGGCATCCGAGTAAAAATACAACATACCCCGGCGGATTTTCAGATCGGGATCACTCGCGAAGGAGTTTTCAGCCACCCGGAGAGCATTGCCTTGGAGGACTGCTGGCGGCTTAATCGTAAGCTCCGGTTCCTTGAGATCGATCTGAGAAATCGTGATGATGTTCGCGTTGTTGGTAAGCACCTCATTCAGATAATGTATGAGATCGCCCCGCTTGGGCACCGGCATGTCGCGGTAAAGATCCAGCGCAATGGCCGCCGGCTTCAACGAGGCTATCTTGCCGAGAATTTGTGCGACGGTGTCGTCCTGTAACGGCCATCCAAATCGTTGAATATCCCATTCATCGGCACCGATGATGACGACGTTGGTGTGGGTGATCATTTTGGTGCCGAAGTCCGGCTTCTGACGCAAGTGAAGAAAGTCGTGGTGCTGCAACTCCTGCGTCACGATGTAGCCGTTGGTCCGGAGCTTGTTGACAGCCCAAAAGATGCCGCCGCCCACCACCAGTGCCACGAGCACATCGACCCAGAATGCCCCCTTGGACATACGTTTCCAGATAGCAGCCTGCCAATCTTGAATTATTTTCATTCGGTCAGGAAAACCAAGTAAAGCATCACCGCTTTTTCATCCAGCTAAAACATTAGCCGTCACAGCCAGTTGCCAATCATGATGTACGGTGCCCAGTAGCGGGGATGCCGGAAGCGGGGGTCGTTGCGGAGAACCGTCTGCGCGTGCTGCAAGGCCTTAGCCTTGGATGTACCAGGCTTGGCCAAGGCGCGATAAAACTCGTCCACCATCAGCGCCGAGGCCTGGTCGCTCACAAACCAAAGGCTGGCCAGCGCCGCCCGGCACCCGGCCTTGATCGCCACGCCCGCCAGGCCAAGCGCAGCCTTGTCGTCGCCGGCCGCCGTCTGGCACGCGCTCAGCGTAAGCAACTCCACCGGCGAGCCGCGATAGCTGCTTGGTCGGATGAGGTTTTCCAAGTCGTCCAACGTGAGAAACCCATCGTAAGTCAGCACAAAAGTACTATCCGCCCGTCCACTAAACTGTCCGTGAGAAGCAATGTGAACATAGCGAAAGTCATTACGCAGGAATGTGTCCTCGAGATCGCCCTTGAGGAACGTTCCGTCCATCAATGTCGTCGGGGCAAAACTCTTTGAGATCAGTTCCGCCTCCTGGACAACCGCCGGCAGTCCAGGGAAACCGTGGCGTTCCACCGCAAGCCCGCTGAACAAAAATCGCGAGTTGGGGGAGGTGGCCTCCTGCGACTCGATTAAGCTCAGCCCCGGCGCGACGGCGACAGCATATTGCTCAAGCAAATATTCATTGCCGTCGAAGAGCGCCGCCATCGGGACGTTGCGCAGCGCGCCGTCAGGGACGAATACCAGCGTATCCACGCCGTCGGCTTCCAGGATTGTTTTGATCGGCTCAATGATCCACTCGTACAGCGCTTCGGCGTGACCCTTGAAAAAGTAGGTTGTGCGCCGCTCGACATGATGGCGGAACAGGCGTGCCTGATCCATCAGGCGGCGACTCGACACATCCACAGTCACCTTCTTCAATCCGGATTTAGTCTCGATGAGCAACTCCAACCGGCTCTCAAGCGGGATGATGTAAACGATCGCCGCCGTCGGGGACATTTGACCGATGCTCTTTGCCCCCGCATTGACCATGTTCGCGCAGTCATCCTGAAAGTAGTCAGACAACTCAGCACCCTTGAGGGCCTCGACGGTATCGCGGGCCTCGACAAGCAGCGCGGTCCGCGCCATCTCATCATTCACCCCGTCGGCCTTTTTCAAGAGCAAGTCGGACAACTCGTAGTACAACGGGCCCACCGAGTCGCGAAAAGTCGTCGGGCTGTTGTCGTTACCATAAACAATGGCCAAGTCGCCTCGAATCGAAGTCAGGTTGTCCAGCGCCGTCTTGTATGCGCCGATCGCCCGGTCGCGATCGCCGAGTTGATTGTGCAGACGCCCGACGAGCCACTGCCACTGATACATTGCGTCATAAAGTTTGTGTTTCTGCGCCAGCCGTAGTGCCGCCCGGCTCAACTGCAGCGCCTCGGCGTAACGCCCCTCCGTCTCGTACAAGCCAGCGAGAAAACCAATTGAGTAAGCCTGGCTTGCCTCGTCGCCGACCTTCCGGGCCTCGACAACGGATTTGTGGTATTGCTCTCCGCCCTTGGCCATGTAGGCCCCGCGCTGCTCTCGATCAGCGGCGGTGTCCATCATCCGGCTGTAAACATCGCCCAGCTTGATGTAAAGCAACGCCTTGTCGCGCCCATTTTTTGCCTTGGCAATGTTCATCTCGGCGTCGCCTGCGTACTCTTCTGCCAAGCTCATCGAACCGTGAAAGGCCGCCGCCGTGCCCATGCCGATGCGGCAACGGGCGGCCAACTCATGGTTGCCGTCCTTGTCGGCCTGATCAACCGCCTGCTTGAAATTCCAAACCGCGTCCTCGTAGTTGCCCATACCGACGAGCAAGTTGCCGAGGTTGACGCGAATGCCCGACTCGAGCGATTTATCGCCCAATTCCTCGGCGATCTTCAGACTCTCTAGCAGATAAATATCCGGCTCCTCCCTAGGGGCGCGGTATTTGCGACTGGCCAGGATCCAGAGGCTCGCTAGGTTGTTCTTCACTAGGGCCTCCGTCCGCCGGTCTCCGGCGGACTGCGCCTGGACAAGTGCTTGCTTGAGGGCATTCTGAGCCAAATTCACCTGCCCCTTGGCCTGGTATGCTGCTGCTTGATTGAGCAGTCCAGATACATCCGCGCTTTTCGACCCCGCCGCCTGACCAAGGTCAGGGAACATCAATCCGACCAATGCCAAGCGAATGAGCAACGGGAGAGCGTGGTTGGTGATTTGAATGTTTATGGTCATTGTTGCGGTCCGATGTATTGGGTCGGATCCCAAAAGTCGGCGCCGATCCGAATTTGAAAGTGGATGCCGTAATCCTGCAGGTCGCCGTCGTTCGGGATGTCGAAATCCTTGAACGCATGTCCCCAGTAGACGGCCATGTTGATGTAGTCACTTGGGTTGTATGTGATACCCAGCCCAGCGCTGTAAATCGTCTCGCGGTTCCTCGGCCCATCAGTATTCCAACCAGTGCCGTAGTCGAAAAACGGAACCAGGTACACCAGGGCTTTACCATAACGATCCTTGTAAACCGGAATGCGTAGCTCCGGAGAAAGAACCACCGCGTTGTCGCGGATCAACTGGTTTTCACGGTAGCCGCGAATGGTGTTCATGCCGCCTAAGCTAAATTGCTCCATCGAGACCACTCTTTGGTCGGTGTACTGGTGCAATAACTTCACGACTCAACAGCGTGTCGTTACTAGACACCGATTCCACCCACGAGGCCTGTGTCATCCATGTGAAATATTTCCGATCGAAGTCCTCCGTCATAATTGGGTCGAGCTTGTCCAAACCAAAACTGAAAGTCGTGCGGGCGGCGATCACGCGCTCCTGCGACCGGTAAACATACTCCGGGCTGAAGCGCAGCGCGGTAATGCGGGTCTGCCCTCCCACCGACCCGGGCGAAATTGAGAAGAGCTCGCCGGACACGAGCACCTCGCTTCGCCGGTGCTCGCCCTTTAATGTCACGCTGAACTCGTGCTGAAAGTCACGGTACAACGGCTGCCGCAATGCCACGGTGTACAAGCGCGTGTCGCTCTGGATGTCGAGTGCCTCGAACGGCTCCTCGAGAATTGCGTAGTCGCTCTGCGTCAAACCCAGCTCCAGCGTTGTGTCCCAGCGCGTCAGTGGCAGGCTGTAAAACAGGGAGTAATTGCCGGCATCCCCAAAGTCCACATCCCTCATCCCCTCCTGGGTGAACGTGTAGTTCGCTCGCAACGTATCACCGAGGCTCGTGAGGTTCTTTGTGCCCAAGAACACTTCCGCCTCCTCCGCCCCGACACTGGGGGGACGCCGGTTACTGATACCGACCCCCACGTCAAACAGCTTCTTTTCGGTGACGATCATGTCGAGATGGCTCTGCCCCAGTTCCTCACCCGGAACGAGTGCTGTATTGATTTTTCGAATCTTGTCGTCACGCTGTATCAACTCCAGTGCGAGCTTGAGATCGTCCAGGTTGAGCGGCGTTCCAACTTCGCGGTGCACCCGCTTGCGAAGATAGCCGGAACGCAGCCAGCCCTGGTTCATCACATTCACGGCATCGAGGTAGCCCTCAACAACCCGGATTTTCAGGACGCCTCCCGCCATATCCTGCTCGTCAATCACTGCGCCAGAGTTGACGTATCGGTGATCAAAATAATGTTTTGAAACCGCTTTTCGCACTCCCTCCAGTTCCTCAATGTTTACTTTTTTGCCGAGCCGATCTTTCACAAGTGCCAACAACTCGGCGTCGGAGAAAACCGTATTCCCATCAAACTCGACCCCATTGAGGACGATCTCCGCCGGTTCATCATCAACGATCCCCAAATCCTTCAAGGGCGGCAGCACGCCTTCCTGCGAAACTCCCAACGGCACAAACGCCGCGAGCACCATCAACAGTAAACAAACACCATTGGCATAGACTGACTTCATGAATTTAAAACGAAATCTCATTACTCATCACTCCTTTCACTTGGCTTATTTGCATCATCTAGCTCGGGAATGATTAATGTCGGCAGATAACTGTGCGAAGCCCAGACCGGGATGCCGCCCTGTCCGTTCAGGAAGAAGCTGCTGACATCCCCGGCCAACCGCAGCGCGCAGCGCTCGGCAAGGTTGATGTTTTTGCTGACCAACGTTTGCGGCAACACCACGAGGCCGCTGCCCACGTCAGTGTCCGGCGTGCGAATCTCCACCGTGCCCTGTAGACCAAATTCAGACGACGCCGTGATGCTCGTCTCGATCGACGGCAGAAAGCCGTCCGCCGTGATCAGGATGTACCCGCCGTGACCTTGGATGGCATTGGCGGAAAGAAGGCTTCGCTGCAACACCAGCGTCTCCGGTGCCTCGACTAAAATGTTGCCGCCGTCCTGCCCTGCCTCAGCGGTGATCCGGCCGTCTCGGAGGAAAAAATCACCCTCGCCATAAAGCCGCACGCTGCCGCCGTCGAGTTTCGCCGAGGCGCTGAGTTCGCTGTTGTCCACCAGCACGTGGCCGCTGGTTTGGATGGTAATATCGCCTCCATTGGCCAAGGCGGATTGTACCGAGACTTGGCCGTCGTTCCGCAGTAACATGGTTTGGCCAATGCCGAGGTTGATGCTGCCAGCAGCCCCATCGCCGGAACTGGCACTGCCGATAAGGGCCCCATCAAGATCTAGGTTCTCCGTGTCCAAATGGATCGTGCCAGCGCCCCCCCCGGCCACGGTGCTGGTGACGAAACCGCTACGAGCCACTTCACTTCTTGAGTCAGCATCGACGTCCTTCGGGTCAAACCACTCGCCCTGTCCGCTGATGGTCACGATGTCCGCGGCGATATCGATTTCGCCCGCTTGCCCAGGCCCGAACGCCGCGCTCTCGATCCGGCCGCCGTTGGCCAAGTGCAATTCACCAGCCTGCACTCGCACGCGGCTGCCGACACCCGAGCCGCTGGTGCTGCCATAAACCGAGCCGTGGTCGACCACCATTACATCTGCCTTTATGTGCACCGTGCCACCGTCGCCGGTGTCGCGCACGTCGGCCACGATCGCCCCCTGCGTGGCCAACCGGAGTTGGCCGGCATCGATCTCGATCGCCCCGCCGTTGCCGGCATTCAGCGCACCGGCATAAACTCGGGCGTTGTCGGAGACTTCCAGCGTGTCGGTCTTAATGGAAATGCTCCCGGCATCGCCATCTGTAAAGCTGTCACTGGCTACGCGGCTTTTTGCAGAGATGGTCACCGTGCCCGCCTCGATGGCCACCCCGCCGGCATCGCCGAAATTCGGGGCGCTAGTGATGCCAAGGTACTGCCGCCAGGCGGCGATCATATTGGACGGCTCGGTATTGCTCACGACCGAGCTGCCTTCTACCAACATTACTTGGCCGCCGGTGAGCGAAATATTGCCGGCCAAACGGTACGGCATGCGCGTGGTGCTCTTAAGGAAACTGCCGCCAGTGAGATTCACATTTCCACCAGCGAGTGTGATGCTGCCGTTGCGAAAAACTTCCTGCTCAAAGTCGGGATTAAAAATGCCGTACTCGCCGGCCAACTCCGTCGCATCGGTGGTGCTGGAAATATAGGCACGGCCGTTAAGTCGGATGTCGTCACCGGTCAGGGTGATATTGCCTGATCGGCCGATATCAAGTGCCGTGCTGCTGACCGAACTTCCGCTCTCAAGCAGAATGGACGGTGCCTTAAGCGAGACCTCACCCGCATCACCGTAAGCGCCAGGCTGGTGCTTGTCCGGGTTGTAGCCGGTGCTTGGCAGCGGCACGCCGCTCCCGATATTTGAGCCGTTGGCCAAACGGATGGAGTCCGCCTCAGCGGTGACAGAACCAGCAGAACCTGCATCTCGCATGATACTTTGCACCTTGGCCCCGTTGTCCAAGGTTAATTCGCCGACCGCCAGATTGATGTCGCCGGCTTGGCCACTGCCAAGACTTTCGGAGTAAATCCGCGCGCCATTGAGATGTAACTTGTTGGCTTCGATCAGCCAATCAGTCGCTGCGAACCGTGTACCACTCGTACTGCTCAGGTAGGTTGTGTTGTCCATCTCCAGCGTGCCGGCCTGAATGGTGATGTCGCGCACTACGGGCTGATCGACTGTATCCGAGTCCTTGATTTCGATCTGTGAATGATTGGCGAGCGTGAGCGTACCGGTGGCGACGATGCGGTGCTCGAAGTTGCTGTGGAGCGACAGCTTGGATGCGTTGAAGACGATGTCTCTAGCCTGAATATCCACCGCCGAGACGCCATGCCCGCCCGGCAGACCCTTGTTCGGGCCGACGGTGTCGAAATCGTCGTTGGTCTGGAAACCTGGCAGGAAGGTGATCGTTTCGTCCGCCTGCATAACGAGGTTCGGTGCGGTGTAGTCGACGATGTCATCGTGCACCAGGAAGAAGCTCGTGCCCCAGCGCTTGTCGTTGAACTGTTCATCATAGCCGATCCGTATGTTTTTACCCTTGAACGTCACCGAGTGGGTTTCGGAGGGATCGGAGTTGACATAAATGTAGCGACCCAAGCCAAGCGTCAGTTGATCCTCCGCCTCGAACGTGAGGTTGCCGGTGTAGTGGCCGTCGAACCACAGTACTGGATTCGGCACCGCCTGCCCGGTCACGTTCCTTCCTTGAAACAAAATATCGCCACCACGGCCGACCGGCCCGGATTCCACGAAGCCTTTCCCTGCCAGGAGCAATCCTTCCTGTACAATCGAGATACCGCCGAGCGTGATGTCGTTAGCGGCAATAACACTGATGTTGCCAGTCTGTTTGCTATTCTTCGAGTGGGTGTAAAAACTCAGGCTGTTGGCCACAGTTTTCTGCACTTCGCCTTCTTGGGACAGGCCAAGGCTGAGCGTATCGCCGCTGACTGAGATCGAGCCGTAGCCGTCATCGACCGTCAATCCAGCATCAGCACGAGCCTCGTTGATCAGGCGCCCCATCGGCGCGGCGATCACGCCGCCCTCGATGGAAACAGTCGAGGTCGGCCCTTGGTACGCGATCATTTTCACGCCACTGGCTCGGTCAAAATCTGGGCCGTCCAGTACTACGTTCTCGGCCTTGAGCCTGACCGGTGACAACCCACCGGCGCCGTACGAGGCGGCATCAACAAACTGATTCATCGCGCCGCTGATCGAATCGGCCATCGTAATCGTGACCGCTCCAGCCCGACCGTTGCCAGCTTTATTTTGGAACGAGAGAGATTGCACCGAGCCACCGTTTCCTTGGAATGACCCGCCGCCAATTACCAACTCGCCACCATCGCCCCCGGCGGCCACGGTCCGGATATTTCCGTCCTCCAAACTGACCGTGCCAGCATTAATCCGGATCGCCCCGCCGGTCTCACCCTCCGGGCTTACGGTACTAATGACGCCTCCGCTGGAAAGACTCAGCGTAGCAGCATCGATTCGAACATCGCCACCATTGCCAGTGATGGCTGCGCCTCCACTGCGAAAGCTTACATTGCCACCAATGATAGACAAACCATCACCAGCATTGGCCGAACTAGCTTGGCCAAGCGTGGCGCCGATGATTTGCACGTCGCCCCGTGTGTCGGTGATGAATCCAACCGGCTTGTTTTCGGAGAGCGCATCGGCGGCAGTCTCCAAGTCCACCTTGGCTCCGCCATCGAACTCGACAGCGTTGCCGGCAAACAACGTCAATTTACCCACTTGGCTGAACTGCGCATTGGGGCCGACCACAAACCCACTTGGGTTCATCAAAATCAAGTCGGCAGGTTTCACCCCGAGGTCGATAGCACCATCCAGCACCGATGACTCGCCGCCGGTCACGCGGGCGAACACCCGCTCGTGTGTCTCGCCGAGGTTCGAGAATGTAAGCTGCTGGCCGTTGAACAGCGAAAGCGAAGCCAGGCTGAAGAATCGGTTTTCGCCCTTGGCCAAACCAAGCGCTCCGTCGAGCGCCACGGCGCCGCCGACACTCGCCGACGCGCCCCATGAGGCGTCCGTCGCGACGTTCATTTCCCTCGCTTGACCAAGCGTGATGCCGGCTCCACCAATCCAGCTATCGGCGAGTGAAAACGACTTGGTAACCGCAAGCTTTGTACGACCTGCATCGCCGGTGCCGCGGACGGAGGTATTGATGACGCTCGACTTGATTGCCACCACGCCGCCGCCCACCGTGATGTCATTGCCGTTAACGCCTGCATCAATAGTATTCATTCCGATGGAACTGATCTCGGAGCCCTCAACGAGCAGCGACTGGCTGCCGAGGATCGTAACCACACCCGGCTGGCCGGCGACCTCATCTGACAAGGTGAGCTGACTATTTTTAAACTGAACCACCGGGGCCGCCGCCGAGAAGTTTTGCCGTCCGCCGCCTGATATAGTCTCCATCCTAAAACGGCTGTTGAGCAGCAGCAATTGCCCCGCTGCACTGAGCTCAAGTAGGCTGTTTTGTCCCTGTGACTCCTGTAGCCAGTGCGTCTCGGTTTCCACGGTGGTTCCATCAAGTGTCATCTCGCCAGCGGCCATCGTCACCGCACCGTTTTGCATCGAGATGATCGTGCCTTCTTTGGACACAATGGAGGCTTGGGCAGTGATGTCGAGTGTGCCGTAACCGGAAAGAAACACCGGCAACGCCTTGTCGCGTAGATAAATGTCGCCCTGATTGTACACCTTCGAAAAGTAGTTCACGTGCTCTATCTTGGCTGAGGTCAACTCAACATCCTTCGCACTCAGCGAGACATCCGCGCGAGCCGAGCTACCCCCGGTTGCGGACACGGTAATCGTCGAGTTTTCGATTCGCAACAGGTTGATCGCGTCAATATCAAGCGCACCGGCGGCAACGCCCTCCGGCACTTCGCCCGCGTTCATCTCGATACTTGCATTATTTTGGAGAATAAGACTTCCGGCGTCGATATCGATTGAGCCAACAGCAATGTTGTTGTTGATAATCCTTGAATCAGACCCGCGCGTGCTGATCAAATTATTATCGATCAGGAAAGTCTGGGCGACCTTGATCTTGATCTCGCCGCCGTAAACACTGCCGAAGCCCTCTTTTTGCAGGACGATCCCACCTGTGCCGTACATGAATAACTCGCCGGCGTTGACATCGATGAGGCGCGGATCCTTCGGCCCGGCATAGATGCCACTCGAGTACGGGGCATTCGGCTTACCGATCTGCAACCTGCCGACGACAGCGACACCGATCTCGTCTGCCCGCAGGCCCGCGGCATCGATTAACATCCCGCCCGCCTTGACCGTCATTTTACTCTCCGAATTCTTGGCGTAATCGGTCAGGTAAACCTCGCCGTTGCTCTCGAGCGTGATGACACCGCCGGTCTCAAGCGACATCGCGCCGCCATATTGCGTGAATAATTTGAAGTTGCTGCCCTGTTCACCGGAGGCAATCGCAATACCCCCTGCCTTGAGGCTCAAATGGCCTAATTGCTGCCCCTCCGGAAAACTCACGGTCGTGCCGGGGGTTTTTTCTTGATCGATCCCTACCTGCACACGGCTGGTGTTGAGCAGGGAAAATTGACCTCCGAGGGAAATACCCACCCCAAGCCCACTGTCGACCCGTGAGCCCCCGTCTACCGTCATGTTGCGTCCCGAAATTTCCAGCGTGCTGGGCAGCAGTACGTTGCCGGCGAGCACGCTGCCCTGTGCCAGTTTCAGATCACCGCTAAGCTTGATGGACGTCTCTGTTTCGTACTGAATATTGCTGCTGAAAACCTCGAGGGCCGCAGCCTGTATTCCAATCGTCTTTGAGTTCCAGGCGCTGTCGGCTTCCAACTTCATGCCGCCGCTAAGTTGAACCGTCGAGGAACTGGCCTCAACCAGACTCGCACCGATGATGGCTATGCCACCCGAGATATTAAGTCCGGCGCGCGAATAAAGGTAGCTCTGCCCGGCAATGTTCATCCCGTTTTGGGCAAAAATATCCACGCCGCCCGTCTCTTCGCCAGACAGACCCGAGCCAAACTGAATCCGCGAGTTTTCCAGAAACGTCACGCCCGACTGCAGCTTAATGCTGCCCGATTGGCCAAGGTTCCCTTCAGCGTCTTCGCTTGCCAACGAGAACAGGCCGGCACTCTTCATGTTAATCGACGGCGCGGCAACGGTAACGCCGCCAGTTTGGCCCGCACCGGTGGCCAGGCTCATCAGGCCAGTCTCGTCGCCAAACGCCACGTCTCGGTTGCGGATGTTGTCGATGAACTCTCCGCGGTCAAGACCCTCCCCGGTGTCCGGCGCGGACCTTGGATTCTCGATCAACACCGGGCCCTTCGAGCTTATGATCACCGAGCCGGAGTTGCCGCCGACCGACTCCGAGCGAAGCTGGCCCTCGCGAATCGTCACGGCGTCCGCCTCCACGATGATGTTCCCGGAGTTAGCACCCGCCGCCTCCGAGATCAACCTCGCCTTCTCCAGCAACACCTCGCCTCCGGCAAAGTTTATGTCATCACCGGTAACCAGACGTGTTCCGTTGAAAGTAATCTTACCCGCCGGGTTGCCGCCGAGAAAACCGAACGCCTGTGGTGACGATGAGGTGAAAACACTTTTATCCGGGTCGGCCGCAAGGAACACACCGTCCTTACCAAGATTAATGCGGTCGCGGGATGACACCGTGAAAGCTCCATCGACGTCGACCCTAGCGTTTTCACCGAAAAGAAATCCGTTGGGATTCATCAGGTACATATTTGCCCCGGGGATGTCGGATTTTATCAGGCCGTCGATTTCGGAGACGTTCCCGCCAGTGACGCGGCCGAGGATGTTATTGATGGAGTTCGGCCCGGTGAACGTCGCCGACCCACCGGTTTGCACGTTGAACTCCGTGAAGCTGTGGAACAGGTTGCCGCCGACTGTCTTGCCCAGCGAGCCGGAAATCTGGAAATTTGGCCCTACCAGCGCTTGGCCAGAACTGAATGAGCTGTCCACAACGACTTGGCCAATCGCTTGGCCAATCGAGCAGAAAATCAGGCTAAGAAAAAATAAACCGCTGCGTTTCATCGGGAGAAAGCTGATCATTCAAGTGCGCTTCAGGTTGGTACCGCTCGAGGTCTGGGTCAATAAGAAGCAGCGAGCAATTGCCTGCGTTCAAACGCTTCACACGCCGGCTTGGCTCAGCCCTTGGTCTTGGCGGCTGTGTAGTCGAGATCAGCCACTTCCAGCAGGCCAACCTGCTTGAACAAATCCCCGCGCTCCTTGAGGAGTACTTTGTTTGACGGATCGGCGGTGATTTTCTCGGTCAGATCCTGTAACATATCGTACCAAATACCGTGCTTGCCGTAATCATTAAAATCCTTCATCGGCTGCTTGGCCTTGACCCTCCGAATTCCCCCGGTCGAAGTGATGTCCAACGAGCCTTGCAGCGGATTCGGGATCAGTGCGACATTCCACTCATAGTCGGACTCCTCGTCCAGCTTGATGCCAAGGTCACCCAGGGAAATCCCGTGTAAGCCTGCCTTGATCTTTTGCCCCCGGCGCATCTGCACCAACGTCCGCTCATCGCGGTTCACGGTGATCTCGAATTCGAACGCTGTGTCAGCTGTCACATAGTAGTAGAGTGTCGGGGACTCCGACACTGTGTAACCGGTCGACTCGGGCGTAAGCACGAACACCACCGGCATGGACATGAGATGATTCGTATCCTCTTCACTGCCGCCACGTACGCCACCGCCTACCCGTACCCCGGGCGCACCGACTTGCGGCAATGTCAGTCCGCCACGCACGCCTCCGCCGACCCGTACCCCGGGCGCACCGACTTGCGGCAATGTCAGGCCACCGCGCACGCCTCCGCCGACCCGCGTCTTGGGCGCACCGGTGTTGGGCAGCATCAAGCCACCGCGCACGCCTCCGCCGACCCGCGTCTTGGGCGCACCGGTGTTGGGCAGCATCAAGCCGCCGCGAACGCCTCCACCAATCCGTGTCTTAGGCGCACCGGTGTTGGGCAACATCAGGCCACCGCGCACGCCGCCGCCAACCCGCGTCTTGGGTGCGCCGACATTCGGCGGGGCGAACAGCCCAAGCTTGGGTTGCGCCTTTGCCGTCGGGGCAACGGACGCCCCAAAAGCGATGACAGTGATGGTCATCAGCAAACTTACGCGGCAAGGTGTGATTTTCGCAGTCATGATAGCAATCAGCTAACAGCTAATTCTTGAAGTGAGTTTGACCCCGACTCCAACCCCTGTCAACCAGCGGCATGACGCTATGAATGTGTTCCGGAGCTCCCTACGAAAAACTGTAGCAATATCTGTAATCAGAAAACGCCAAGAATCCTAAATATGGGTTTTCTGGAGTAAAAGAAGTGGTTTTCTCGCTAGGATTTGAACCTAAACTATCGGTGTCAAAGTCATCGTCTACAATAATCCAAAAAAGCACCGAAACCTTTGTCAATTAGCCACCAACAGTTAGGTCGCTAATTGTTTAAGAATCATTGGATTCCGTAAAAGGCGGGATTCTCTGAATCTGATCGGACTCTATCAAGTCATACTCACTGTTCTTGTATTTACTCTTCTCGGGTGAAATCCATTTTAATGGAATACTTCACATCGCCCGAAAGGCTCGCCTTGGAACAGATCGCTCTACGTATCGATACCCTTGAGGGCGCAAACTGGCACTGTTACATGCAAGGTTTAATTAAGGCTAAAATAAATAATATCGGCTTAAGTTTTGATCAATCTTGTGCGTCGGATTTGCAGGACAAGTACAAATAACAACATATGTGGTGATTATTTCCTATGCGCCTTTTGTACCTGTCCCTAAACTTTTCTTTTACTCATTAATCTCAAACCTTTGCGGCTAGTTGGTTAGTTTTTAGCGCCGAAAGCTCCAGCTTCGAGAGCTTTTGCCGCTTGATAAATACATTGCATAAGCAATCAAAAAAGCTAAGGTTTGAGCGAGTTATGAGGCACTTACTAACAACAAAAAAAGCAGCCGTGCTTTTGGTGCGGTATCAGGAAAAAGACTACGCGATGAAACTGGTGTAAATGAGGTAGCATTAAATGGATGACTCAGGTTTTAATTTTAACAACACTTACATCCACCTGCCGAAGGCGTTTTATACAGAGCTTTCACCGGTGCCGGTGCGTAAGCCAGAAATGGTAACATTCAATGCACCGCTCGCCTCCGATATGGGTTTGGATTTTTCGGGAATAAGCACGGACGCAAAAGCTGCAATGTTTGGCGGCAATAATATGCCAAAGGGGGCAGAGCCGCTTGCTCAGGCTTATGCGGGGCATCAATTTGGCCACTTCACCATGCTGGGTGATGGGCGCGCGATTGTTTGGGGCGAGCATATCACCCCTTCAGGTCAGCGCCTTGACATTCAATTCAAAGGTTCTGGTCCCACGCCTTATTCACGGGGTGCAGATGGGCGCGCCGTACTGGGACCGATGCTGCGTGAATATATCACCAGCGAAGCAATGCATGCACTGAACATCCCCACAACCCGTAGTCTTGCGGTGGTGACAAACGGAGAGAAGGTGTATCGTGAAACTGGCCTGCCGGGAGCAATCCTGACACGAATCGCCAGCTCACACATTCGTGTTGGCACGTTTGAATACGCCGCACTGCAGCAGGACAAGGGAATAATCCAAAAACTCGTCAATTACACCATCGACAGGCACTATCCGTGGATTAAGGAGGAACACAATAAGACTCTTTCGCTACTTAAAGCTGTCATCGAGAAACAGGCAGATTTAATAACCCACTGGATGCGCGTGGGCTTTATTCATGGCGTAATGAACACGGATAACATGACACTATCTGGCGAGACAATTGATTACGGTCCCTGCGCTTTTATGGATGCCTACAACCCAAGGACTGTGTTTAGCTCCATCGACCATATGGGGCGCTATGCCTATGCCAACCAGCCAAACATAGCACAATGGAATCTGGCACGCCTTGCCGAGACCATGCTGCCCCTCTTGGATGACGAGATCGAAAATGCGGCAGACACAATCGAAGAAGTCGTAAACGGTTTTGGCGCACTGTATAAAGATAAATGGCTCTCCATGATGCGTGCCAAACTTGGCCTGTTCGGCGCGCGAGCGGAGGACGAAAGTCTAATTACTGATCTGCTTGGCTGGATGCAGCGAGTAGGCGCGGACTATACCAACACCTTCCAGCATTTAACGGAAGAAAAACCACCGCAGGGCGAGCCCTATAACGATAGGGCCTTCAAAGAATGGTATACTCACTGGCAGGCGCAGCTCGCTAAAAACACGAAACCATTGAAATCTTCCTTGTCTTTGATGCGTGCTAACAACCCGGCTGTGATCCCACGCAATCATAAAGTGGAGCAGGTTCTGGCCGCTGCCACGAATGGCGACCTTAAACCACTGAAAAATCTACTAACTGCGCTCCAAGAGCCCTATAAAAACCGCTCTGATCTCAAACCCTACCAATCCCCGCCTGAGCCAGGGGATAGAGTTTATCAAACATTCTGCGGGACATAGCCATTAATTTAAGCAACCAAGTTTGATGGTCATGGAATATTTCCGTGACACCGAAACATCGAATCGCCCCATTGGACGACCTCTTCATCTCTTTTTTGGATCGTGCGGTGCAACAATCGCCGCTTCAACTTAAGCCGCAAACTTTGTCGCGAAGTCTTTGTCATACTCTGGTAGAGTTCAGAAAAATGAGGGGGAATGAACAAGGGCAATATTGAGCGTAGGCGGGAAAAACGTAATGAGGCAGTTGTCAGTGATATAAAACACCTCCTACTCACAACAATCGCAGCGCGCCGAAAGCTCCTTGCTTAATTAGGCTAAATTAATTAAATATATAATTTAAGAATTATGTTGCAGAGTCAGGGGATTTATAGCGCCCGGAAATCATCACTCTTTTCTCGACGTTTTTTTGCGGCTGAATAACAGGAAATAACAAACTCAAAAAATATCACTATATTAAATTGACGTTTTTCTTTTTGTTTTAAGATTCCGCGACTTGCAGGAAGGTATCAAAAACTGCTCTGTGCTACCATTACACCACGGGACAGTGGCGGGCGTTTTTGTTGCTACGCTTAGCTAGACTCAGCTTTCGCCCAGATCATTGGCAACCCGCCTGGAGTGCACTTTTCGCATCCTACTGTTCCATTCTGTGCCACGCCGACACCACACCCGGGGTGCCACGCCCCAAGACGGGGGTACTGTCAGAAAATATCTCCCCCATACAACGCGGGCTGTTTTCTGGGATGGTAACCTGGGGGGCGTAACATCATCCGCACCACGGCCCGAAAGAAGAAAATGCGAAACGCCCGGGTGACCGGCCGGCAGCCGCCGGTTTTTGGTTTCGCTGGTAACCGTGGTAAGCTAGCTTCCGGGCAGATACATGATCAAATCACCAATCCAGATCGGCTGTATTCGCGTTAAGAGATACTATCAACCCCCTGCCCCGTCCCAACGGCGGACACGCTTTTCACTACCAACTGCGGCAGCTTCGTAAAGAAGCCAATGAAACTGGGAGGCAGTTGGAAATTGTTAGCAACGAAAAGACAAGTCGAAGATGAAGTTTGATTTTTTTACCACGCTTACTCATAGAATTTTCCTTCAGTGTGTTCTGTGTATTCCGTGGTGTCTCCTCGTGCTTGGCCAAGCGGCGGAGTTGCCGGACTTTGAGCGTGAGGTAAAACCAGTCCTAGCCAAGCTCTGTTACCGTTGTCACGGGGCTGAAAAGCAGAAGGGAAAGCTGCGACTCGACACTCTTTCTACCAACCTACTTGAAGACGCAAGGTCGGCGGAGCGGTGGCACGAGGTTCGTGCAGTGATTAACCTTGGCGAGATGCCGCCAGAGAACGAGACCAAGCTGACTGCGGATGAGCGCCGGGTGATTCTCGACTGGCTCAACCCCACGATCGAGCTCGCAGGCAAGCTGCGCCAAAGCAAGGGCGGCCGTGTTGTACTGCGTCGGTTAAACCACAACGAATACCACAACACATTGAGTGATCTGCTCGGGGTGAGTTTGGATTACACACGGGACTTCCCGCCTGATGGGGTGTCGCCAGACGGCATGTTGAATAACGGTAGTTCACTGCAGATGAGCGGCATTCAACTGGAGTTTTACATGGCAGCAGCCCGAGCTGCGCTGGATCGGATAATCGTCACGGAAGATGAGCCTAAAGTGTTCCGGCATCGATTCACAAAAAGCACGGATGGCAAATTTCCGGACGGTGTGCTGGGGGCGAACGACCTTGGCCGGCACCGGCAGTTCATCGTTCGCATGAAAAACGATTACCCTGAGCAAGGTACGTTTCGGATTCGGACTGCCGTGCGCGTTGAGTTACCCGAGGAAAAAGGGCCTGTACCGAGGTTGCGCGTGCGCGTGGGGTACCGGCCCGACACATTGGTGGACATGGAGACACTGGCCGAACTAGACCTGCACGAGTCTGGCGAACAGGAGTTGGAGTTTGTTGGGCGTATTGAAAACTTCCCGCTGCCGGTCCGGGGACAGGGCAAGTTTCCTGGGCTCGTCGTGATTTTGTCTAACGCACACGATGAGTTTTCACAGAGTGGCAAAACGCAAGAGAGGGAGATCACCGCCGAGGATGGTAAAAAGAAAAAAATCTGGGAACACGACATTGGCTATCCTCGATTGCACGTGGAGTGGCTGGAGTTTGAGGGGCCGTTTTTCGAACAGTGGCCGCCAGAGGAACATCGACGAATTCTGTTTCCGTCGCACCTGCGCGAAAAACGAGAGAAGGCCTACATTCGCAAGGTGCTGAAGTCGTTTCTCTCCCGCGCGTGGCGTCGGCCGGTGAGCCGCAAAGAAGTACGTCAGTATGTCGGATTTTACCGGAAACTGAGACCCGAATTTCCTGATCTGGAAAGCACCCTGCGGGAGTCGTTGGTGATGGCACTGATCGCGCCGGATTTTCTGTACTTACTCGAGCCGGCTGCAAGTAAACCCCGGCCACTCACCTCCCATGAGTTTGCGTCCCGTCTCTCTTATTTTCTCTGGAATTCTATGCCAGACGACGAACTACGGACACTGGCTGATACCGGTGCGCTTTTCGACGAGGCAACCCTCTCGAAACAGGTGACCCGAATGATAACCGATGAGCGTGCAAACCGATTCATCGACTCGTATGTGGAACAGTGGCTGGACATCGACGCCATGAATCGTGTGGAGGTGGACACCAAGGTGCACCCCAACTTCCCCCGCAACAAGCGAATCGATCATCTGCGCGAAGTGATCCGCCGCGAGCCTGTCGAGTTCTTTGGTGAAATTCTACGGAAAAACCTCAGCGCGGAGCATTTCATTCGTTCCGACTTTGTGATGCTCAATGATACACTGGCTAGGCACTATCGTTTTGATGGAGTGCACGGCGGAGCATTCCGGCCGGTGTCGACCAAACGTCAGTCGGTTAAGGCCAAGGCTAATAGAGGCGGGTTGCTGACGCAGTCGGCTATTCTACTCGGGGCCTCGACCGGTGGTGACTCACATATCATCAAGCGCGCAGTGTTCGTGCGGGAGCGTCTGCTCGACGACCCGCCAGATCCCCCCCCGCCAAACGTGCCCGAGTTGGAGACGGCCGAACCCGGCTTGGCCAAGCTGTCCATCCGTGAGCAGTTGAAGTTACACAACAACGACGCAGCTTGTTCCGATTGTCATCGCGGAATCGATGGCTGGGGGTTGGCGATGGAGGAGTACGATGCGCTTGGCCAATGGCGCACCGAGATCACCCGAAAACTGCCGGACGGCAAGTTGATCAAGCTGCCTCTCGAGACCTTGGCCAAGCTGCCGGACGGCCGCGAGATCGACGGCATGGAGTCACTGAAAGATTATCTGCTTACCGAGCGACGTGAGCAGTTTGCTCGCGCTTTCGTGGTGAAACTCTTGACCTATGCGCTTGGCCGATCACTCGAGTTTTCCGACGAAAAACACATCGATGCATTGACCCGTCGCTTCGCCGACGATAAAATGCTAGTACAGTCTTTGGTTCAATCTATTGTGAAAAGCGAGGTTTTCAGCACTAAATAAAAGCTCATGAGCCGTATTGCATCCAAATCCTGGCAGCTTAATCGCCGTTCCTTTTTACGTGGCACCGGAGTGGCACTGGCATTGCCGGCGCTCGACGCCATGGCCAAGGCCAAAACGGTGGCCGAGCCCCGTCGCTTGGCCGCGGTCTACTTTCCCTTCGGTGTTTCCATTCAGGAGGAGAAAAGCGCGAAGGCCGAGTGGGGATGGTTCCCCAAGGGCGAGGGCCGCGAGTTCACTTTCAACAAGAGCCTTCAGCCGCTCGAGGCATATCGGGATCAAGTGACCGTTCTCGGCGGACTGTCTCATCCGGAAGTGCGCAAGATCGGTGGGCACGACAGCGCAGACACATTCCTTACCGGTTGCGATCTGCTGAGCCGCGACCTGCACAACACCCAGTCAATGGATCAGGTCGCCGCGGAGCACTTCGCCGGTCAAACCCGGTTCGACTCGCTCGTGATGTCGACTGACGGTGGTGTGGGCGAGCCCACCCGATCCAGTACACTTTCCTACAACCTGCACGGCCGGCCGATCCCCGCGCTTAACCAGCCACAGCAGATCTTCGATCGCTTGTTCGGTGCGGGCGACCCTGATAACCGTCGTCACCGCCGTCGCTTGAAGAGCAGCGGCAGCCTGCTCGACCTCGTCATGGATGACGCCGGCAAACTTCGGCGTCGCCTGGGCAAGTTCGACCAACAAAAATTTGATGAATACCTCGACTCCGTCCGGCAGGTAGAGAAACGCGTTGCCCGCGCCCAGCAGTGGATCGACATCCCCAAGCCAGGCCTAACCGACGCCGATCGCGAACGACTTCAACTCGATGCCGACTCAAAAGTGCCGACTGAGTTTGTGGCTACCATGTACGAGTTGATGCACCTCGCGTTCATGACCGACTCCACCCGCGTGGCCACCTACCAGATCGGCAGCATGGGAGACGCCACCACTTTGGGAGGCAAGTTCCCGCAACTGCTCGGTATTGGGAAACACCTCCACGGTCTGGCTCACGACTGGAACAAGGCCGAGGGTGTCGAGCCGCTGGGTAAGTGGGATCGTTTTCTAGCGGAGCAGTTCGCCACCTTCCTTGATCGCATGTGCAAGACGCCGGCCGGACCGGAGAGTGATGCAACTTTGCTCGATCAAACCACCATTATTTATGGTTGCAGTAACAGCACCACGCACACGAACAAAAATTATCCACTCGTACTTGCTGGGGGACGTGGCCTTGGCTTCAAGCATGGCCAGTACCTCAAATACGGAGAAGACACACCGTTTGCAAACGTGTTTGCTACCATGCTCGAGCAAACCGGTGTCACCAACCGCTTCGCCGACAGCACCGGCAATCTTCCCGAACTTCTCGCCTAAATAAAGCTAGGCCTCTCGTAGAAGATTTAGGTGTGCACTTCACACTTCTGACACCACGGTTTATTTGGATCGGGGACGTTCGGACTGCGTTGTGGTGCTTCGGGCATGCCAGAAATGTGGCGATTTAAGCAATCAGTTCAAATCATTCACTCTGTGGCCTCAAAGTTGGCTGGCTCATTTCCCTTTAGTTTTCAATTCTTCACCCGTCTTGGCTCCCTGTTTGCGGAGGAGGTCGGTGATTTTGGGTTTATTTTTGGCCTGATCTAGAGGTGTTCCAAGTATATTCTTCGCGTTCACATCCGCACCATTCCTTTCAAAATATTAAAAAGTTTTTTCAGCGTCGCCTAGATACAAATTAATGAAGAACCCACCTCACCTGTAGGGTTTTTACTGGCTGTAGAATTGGCTCGGCAGTCAAGCTGCGAGTGGACAGCGTGCATTTTGACGAGCGCAAAATATGGCTGTCGAATAAAAACAGCGCCGATCACAACGCGTACATCCCCACCCAGTTGATGGAGTTTCTGCAAAGCTACAAGCCCGCTGGCGAGACATGGGTCACTAACCCCAGCCCACGCTACTGGTCACCAAAATGGTTTCGTGAGATCAAGAAACTGGGGATGACATTTTCAACTCACTACATGCGGAACACGTACGTAACCAGATTGACCAAGAAGCTTGATCAGCGCGTGACTATGAACATCGTCGGCCATAGCGACGCTAAAGTGCATGAGTTGTATAATCGTAACACCGCATGGGAACATTCTGCTGAGATTGAACGTTCGTTATGCGTTCGCGTATTGCAAAATGGGAGCGACAACCTAACTCTTTTGAAATCAGCGAGTTGACTGACATAGTACATTGTAGTACGCATTTGGCATGCACTACTACTCGGAACTAATTTGAAATTCACTAATGAATAACTACATTGTAGCTATCGAGTGGTTGTCCCGCTAGGATTTGAACCTAAACTAACGCTGTCAAAGAGCGCTGTGCTACCATTACACCACGGGACAGTGGCGGGCGTTTTTGTAAAGGCGAACCGGCCGTTTTGCGAGTCTTTTTTGTTTCGAGGCGGGGTCTTTTCTTTTTTCACCACGAAGGACATGAATTTCTTCTATTCGTTCTCTTGAAGAGACAAAATACGATAGCCCAAGGCAACGCACCGAGAACCAATAAGCAAAACAATCGAGCTCTTGCTTGTTAAAATTGGGCTATCTTTCGCATTGCGCCCTTTTAGGACTGGCCTCATTTAGTTTGCAGAACGCCGAATCGGATGCCGCGCGTGCTGACCCGCAGGGCGGCGAAGCCAAGCTGCCGCATGGCCTGCTCGTAAATCAGGCTGCCGAACAGGGCGACGTCGGCGCGCTTGGGGGGCAAGCCGGTGATTTCCCGACGCCTTGCCACGGTCAACCCCCACAGCCGCTCGCGCCAAGCCGTTACCCGATCAAGCGGCAACTCGACAGCCTCCATCCGCTCACGATCGTAATCATCGTCAACCAGTTCCATCTTGGCGAGGATGCTAGCCATGCCTCCGGAGCCAACCATTATAAACGGCTGCGCTTGGCCAGGCGCGTTGAGTTGCCCTCGCAAGCCCGGCAGCGATGTTTCGCTTAAGGT
This sequence comes from uncultured Verrucomicrobiae bacterium, assembly GCA_937770485.1. Lineage (GTDB taxonomy): Bacteria > Verrucomicrobiota > Verrucomicrobiia > Limisphaerales > UBA1096 > UBA1096. The sequence goes on from CALJHX010000013.1 coordinate 56,255, forward strand.
TTGGTCGACCGATTTGCAGACGGTTTCAAGTTCACCTCCGGCCGGGGGATCGGAAACGGGGTGACGCTCCATCAAACGCACCGAGCCGAGCGGGATGCTCGTGTGAAAACGCATCCCGCCCACGTCGCCGACGATGAACTCGGTGCTGCCGCCGCCGACGTCGATCATGAGCATCGGCGACTTGGCCAAGCGTGGACAGCCCATGACCCCGGCGAATACGAGACGCGCCTCGTTGTCGCCGCTGAGCACGTCCACAGCCTGACCAAGCGATTCGAGCAACTCAGCTGGGTTGCTCGAATCGCGTACGGCACTGGTGGCGATGATTCGCGTGTCGCTGCAGTCGTTCGCCTTGGCCAAGGCAAGCAGCTCGTTCACCGCGGCGACGGTGGCCTGGATCGGTTCGGCCTGGAGTTTGCCGCCGGAGTAGAGGCCGCGGCCAAGTCGGGTTTGGCGGCTGGTTTCGAGATGCGGCGAAATCTCGTCACCGCGCAGGTCGGCGATAAGCAGTTTCACCGAGTTGGTGCCTATGTCGATGACGCCGCGCCGCATGGAATGCTCATGTGTGGTCGTGGGCGAGGATGGCGGCACCGGTAATGCCGGCGGCATCGCCGAGGGTGGTGGCCATGATTCGCACCTGCCGCGCGCCGGGCATGATGCGGCCCAGGGCGGCCTCTCGGATTCTCGGCAACATGACGGTGTGCAACTGCTCGATGAGTCCGCCGCCAAGCGCGACAACTTCCGGGTTGAGCAGGTTGCAGAGGTTGGCTATGGCGATGCCTGTGTAAAAACAGGTCTCGTCGAGCACGGCCGTGGCCAGTTTGTCGCCGGCCTCGACGGCGCGCCGGAGTTTGCCGCTGCGAATCCTGGTCACGGAAGGATCGTCGGCCTCCATCAATTGAGTGAGTTCGCCGCCGTCGTTCACGGCCGACTTGACCCTGTTAAAAATCGCCGTGCGGCTCGCGAGCGCCTCAAAACAGCCGCTCGTACCACAACCGCAAACCGGCCCGTCCGGGTCGAGCACCATGTGCCCCACCTCGCCGGCCGCCCGGGTGGCGCCGGTCAGAAACACGCCGTTGGTGATGATGCCCGCACCGATGCCGGTGCCGAGAAAAATGCTGACCATGTCGTTGGGCTTGGCCTCGAGCTCGAGCCGGTGAATGCCGGTCGCGGCCACATTGCAGTCGTTGCCAAGCCAGACGGGGCAGCCAAGTTGCGCCTCGAGGTCAGCCTTGAGCGCGACATCACGCCAATCGAGGTTCGGAGCGAACAACACGTGCGACTCGTCGCTGCTGATCGAGCCCGGCGCGCCGATGCCCATACCGCTGGCCTTTGCCGGGTCGATGCCGGCTAACTCGGCGGCGGCGCGGACAGTTTTGACAATCCGGCCGCAGACGACGTCGTAGCCTCCCTCCGGCTTGGTCTTGGTTTTTTCCGTGGCAAGACAGTGGTAATCGTTGCCGAAAACTCCGGCGAGTATCTTCGTGCCTCCAAGGTCCACTCCGATGTAATATTCCTCCATGAGATGTCTGAGCTGCTATCCAAGGACACCCTCGACATTGCGACGCAACTCACGGTTGAGCCCATTCATCGACTGGTCGGCGTCGATGGTGGTGTACCCCCACGACTTGCGGAATTCGTCGAACTTGTCAGCCATCAACTGCTGGTACTGCACAAAACTGTTAAACATGTCGAGGGACAGCCCGAGGTCCATGCCGCTTTCCCAGTAGTCGAGCGTATGGTTTTTCATGAGGTTACGCAGGATCAGTTTCTCCGGCGGCAGTTTGAGGTAAAACACCGCATCCGGCTTGATTGCGATGCTGTAAAGGCTCTTCACCCAGTCCTTGTCCAACCCGCGCACCATATCCCTCGCCATGAGTGTGTAAATGTACCGGTCTGCAAGCACGATGAACCCGGCACGCAGCGACGGGATGATGATGTTTTCCAGTTGATCCGCAAAGTCGGTCGCGTAAAACAGGCTCAGCGTAGTGCGGTTGAGAATGTTCCCGTTCTTCGCACTCTCAAGCTCCTCACTGGCAAGGTTCGATCGCTTGAGTCCGACCTGCGTTGTGGCGTGCCCGCTCGCCTCAAGCCAATCGACCAGACGCCGGATCTGCGTCGAACGCCCCGAACCGTCGGCTCCCTCGATAACGATCAACCGACCAGTCAACTCGCCGGGCTTGACCCCGGGCAACGAGTGCCCAATGAAGCATTTGGCCAGTGGCTTCGGCGATTTCACTCGCGAGGTGGCTTTTCGATTGCCTGAGGGTTTGCGCTTGGCCGTCATGATAATTTATCGAGTTCGTATTGGCCGAGATCGATTGATGCGGCCAACCGTTGACGCACCTGCTCCTGCTGTTTTTCGATTGGCTGATTGGCGTTGATTTGAACCAGTCGAAACTCGCTCTTCATAGCGGAATAGACCTTAAGCAACTGCCCCTGAAAGAGCTTGAAACTTTCCTCGATATCGCTCGACAGGCCAAGATCCATCCCGGCCTCATGGTACTTTAGCTGCGGCCGACCCTGGAGAATCCTGCCCAGCGACACGTCCAGTGGCGCTTTGAAAAAAAATGTCAAATCGGGCAGAGCAGCAAAGCTGTAAAGCCGCCGCACCCAATCTGGTGAACACCCCCGAACCGTGTCGCGCGCGAACGCCGTAAACTTGTACCGGTCACAAAGCACTATGTAACCGGCCTTGAGCAGAGGCACGAGCTGGCGCTCGTAGCGATCGGCAAAGTCGGTGGCGTGGATCAGGCTGAAGGTCGTCGGCGTGAGCAGTCGCTCAGCCTTTCCTCGGCGTGTGGCACTCTTGACCAACTCGGACGAATTCCACTCACTGAAAAACACCTTGAGCCCCTGCAACTCCAACCAGCGCTTAAGAAGGTAGAGTTGCGTTGACTTGCCCGAGCCATCGATCCCTTCGACGGCAATCAACCGCCCTGGATAGCCAAGCTGCGCAAACGTTTTCTCCGGCTTTTTTTTCATCCACTAAAACACGAGAACCGTCTTGAGACAACTCAATCGTTCCAACGAAACCATCTGACAAAATCGAACACCGGGGGAAACATTTATCGCGACGAGGAGTAATAATGAAACCGTATTGTGCAATCTTGCAGGTATAGGTCTCCTCGCTCATACCAATGACATGCCGCAACACGTGTGACCCGTCCAGCGGCGGGATCGGAATCAGGTTGAAAACGCACAAAATCATGCTGATGAAAGCAATCGACCCCAAGTTGTGAACGACAGCTCCCGCGCCAACATCAATCGGCAGTTCAACAGCCAGACGATATAGCAACCATGAGCAGAATTGCCAAAATCACGTTCATCGCTGGGCCGGCCATCGAGACGAAAATATCATCACGTTTGCGGTTGCCGTAGTTGCTTGGGTTGACTGGCACCGGCTTGGCCCAACCAAAAATAAAGAAGTTGGGAACGAAAAAAAAGATCGCCAGTGGAATCAGCACCGTGCCGATCGGGTCGATGTGCACGATCGGGTTGATGGTCATACGACCCATTACACGTGCGGTATCGTCACCACACTTGTGCGCCATCCAAGCATGGCCAAACTCATGAAACGAGAGAAGTGCGACGAGGCAAAGCCACATCGCCACTCCGTTCGCCAGTTGAGACGGGTTAATATCCACGTAGGCGCAGCGTATCAGACTGTCGGGGGCGTCCCAACCAAAACCCGCTCGCGCATTTCTTCGGGCAGCCACTGGGCGTTCACACAGTTGATCAATTTCTCGCCGCGCAACGCCCTGACAATCTCCTCCGCCGCCTTGGTGCGCATCTCCAGCAGCCCCTCAACGGAATAAAACGCAGTGTGCGGAGTGAGGATCAGGTTGATCTTCGTTTCATCGGCTTCGCGCCAAAGTTGAATCAGCGGCTCGTCTGCCCGGGCCGGTTCCGTCGGGAGCACGTCAACGCCTGCACCGGCGATTTTGCCCTCGCGCAGTGCCGCCGCCAACGCCGCCGTGTCCACCACTGCACCACGCGCGGTGTTCACGAGAATCGCGCCTGGCTTCATCCGGCCAAGGGCATCAGCGTCGATCATTTGCCTCGTCTCGTCAGTCAACGGCACGTGCAGCGACACCGCGTCGCTCGTCTCCAGCAACTCCGCGAGGCTGACCATCTCCACCCCAAACACCTTCTCGATGCCGGGTCGCAGATACGGGTCGTGCGCAATCACCCGCATCCGCATCGCCTTGGCCCGTTGCGCTGTCGCCTGGCCAATGCGCCCCAGGCCGACGATGCCCAGCGTCGCCCCAGCCAAGCGCGGAACCGGCTCCACAACCCGGCAATCCCACGGCTCGAGCGACTGCTTCAGGCCTCGCTCAACCAGCAGAAACCGCCGGTTGCAGGCGATCAACATTCCAATAGCGTGGTCGGCAACCTCGTCCACGCCGTAGTCCGGCACGTTACAGACCGGAATGGCGCGCTCGGCGGCTCGCCGGTAATCCACCGCATCGTACCCCACTCCACCGCGGACAATCACCTGGCATTTCTCCAACCGGTCGATGATCCCGGCGGTGAGGGATACCTCGTGAAAAATAATGATCGCATCAGCATCCTCTACACGCCCCTCGAGTTCGCCTACTGAACGAGCCTGTAGACACTCGACCTTGGCCAAGCCGGAGAAAATCGTCTCCTCAGGCTCAACCGGTGGAGAGACGTAGTCAGTGATGACAACCTTAAACATCGCCGCAAAGCTACCGCCCAAACCACGCTTGGCCAAGCTCACTCGAACTTGCCTTGCCCGGACCACTTGGCCATTATCAGCGCCGTGAACCAACTCGCTCGTATCCCCACAGCCGCGATATTATTCATCGCCGGGACAACCATGACCGCACTTGGCCAAGCCGAAAACCCTGCCGAAGCCTTGACCAAGGTTCACCATGCCCACGCCAAGGAGGAAGCGAACTACACTGCCACGCTGAAAAGCGAACCCAATAACGCCAACCTGTACCAACAACGTGGCGTGGTGCGGTTCTTTCAGCTCAAATTCACCAAGTCGCTGGCCGACTTCGACAAGTTCATCGAGATGACACCCAGCCGCGAACCGTACCATTGGCAACGTGGGCTCGTTCATTATTACGCGGGTAAATACAAAGACGGCCGCAAACAATTCGAGTCACACCAGACCGTCAACACGCAGGACGTCGAGAACGCAGTGTGGCATTACCTCTGCGTTTCAAAAATCGACGGCGTGAAGGCAGCGGAGAAACTGTTCATAAAAATAACCTCCGACCGGCGCGTGCCGCTAAAGGAAATCCACGCGCTCTTCGCCGGCAAAGGCAGCGAACGGCAAGTATTGGATGCCATCAAGGCCGGCGGCCCCGGCCCAGCCGCACTCGCCCGCAATCAATTCTACGGCCATCTCTACCTTGGCCTGTACTTTGAGGCGCAGGGAAATGCCATAAAGACGGCCGAGTATATCGCCAAGGCCGCCAAGGGGTACGAGGCTCACGGCTACATGGGTCAGGTGGCTCGAGTCCACCACGAGTGGCTCCAGCAAAAAGTCAAAAACAAGGAAGTTAAACCCTAGAAATAAATCAACTCCTTACGACACGCGACACCCGATGGTAAGGAGGACGTTTGCCCAAAGCGCCTGGTCGGCGGTTTGAATCGTCAGCACATGGTCGTCTGACATGACCTCATCGTAGAAATCCCACTTCTGGATCGGCTCCAGTTTCAGGCCCAACTTTGCCTCGCCAATGATTTGCTCGTACTCGGACCAGACTGGCGGTGGACCGTGTTTGGCGTAAGGGTCATCCTCTGGAATACCCATCGTGTTGATGGCCTCCAGCGGAATTGCCGTAACCAATGCCCGCAACACCTGACTACAGGTCACCACTCCCGGCGATAGATTCAACGACACCAACTCGGCTTCCGGCCCGATTTTGGACGAGGCCGGATAGTTGCCGTCGCTAATCAAAACTTTGGAATGATGGCCCGCTTGGCCAAGTATACCATTGATCTCCGGATGGATCAGTTCAGAATGTAATAACATGTCGGAATTCTACCGACCGCCCCAGCGACTGCCAAGCAACGATTCCACAGCGCTTACCCAGGCGTGGATCAAAGCTTGAAGCCCCGGCATATTTCCCCTATTCACAGGCGACACTTTTAGATTCATACGGCATCATGAAACACATTGCTCAATACCTTGGCTTAACGGCTCTAACGATCGCCTTATTAACAGGCTGCTCACCTTCCAGCGACAAACCGACTACCGACGACTCGTCCAAAGCCGCTGGTGACACCAGTGCTCCAGCAAAAACCAAAGGGACCATCGCCTACACGCCGCTAACGCTTTCCAACCCTTTCTTTAAGGTCATCGGTGACCATATCACTGCGGAGGCCGCCAAAAACGGCTACGACACACTCATGGTCGATCCAGACATGAACGTAAAAAAACAGTCCGATCAATTCGACGATTTCATTTCGAGCGGTGTTACCGCCATCATACTCGTACCATGCGACCGACTCTCGATTGGGCCCGCCGTGAAATTAGCCAATGCCAAGGGTATCCCGGTATTCACCGTCGATGCCAAGTGCGCGGCAGAGGGCGCTGAAATTGCCGGACACGTTGGCACTGACAATTTCCAGGGCGGTGAACTCGCCGGTCATGCCATGATTCAAGCCCTCGGGGAAAATGGTGGCAAAGTGCTCATTCTGGATTTCAAGAAAGCCAACTCCTGCGTTCTACGCGTGGCCGGTTTTAAGAAAGTTGTCAATGCACACAATTCCAGTCGCACCACAGGCAAAATTCAAATCGTCGCCGAACTGAACGGCAATGGAGCCCGCACCGAGGGATACCAATCGACCGCAGACGCCCTCCAAGCTCACAGCGACCTGGATGCAGTCTTCGCGATCAACGACCCGTCCGCACTGGGCGCCTACACCGCCATCGAGGAAGCCAAGAAACAGGACCAAATCAAGATCATTGGTTTTGATGGTCAGCTGGACGGTAAGCAGGGCATCAAAGACGGTAAAATTTTCGCCGATCCGATCCAGCATCCGGACAAGATGGGACAACAGATCGTCCAGAATATCATCAAGTATCTTGCAGGTGAGGAGTACGAAAAGGATGCCCTTATTCCAGCTACGCTCTACGACAAAGCCGCAGCTGATCAGGATCCTGATTTGAACTAACCCAACTACATGCCCCCAAAGCCTGACTTGCCTAGCGGAACACCGCTGCTTCGTATGCGCGACATTCGAAAATCGTTCCCCGGAGTAAAGGCGCTCAAGGGGGTCGACCTCACACTTCAGGCCGGTGAGGTGCTGGCGTTGCTTGGTGAAAATGGAGCAGGCAAAAGCACACTGATAAAAATACTCGGTGGTGCACATCAAACGGACGAAGGCACCATTGAGATCAGCGGCCAACCGGCCTGCGTTGCCACGCCGCAGTTATCACAGGCCTCCGGTATCGGCATCATTTATCAGGAGTTCAACCTTGTTCCTTACCTGACCGCACGGGAAAATATTTTCCTCGGGCAGGAGCCCGGCCGAATCAGTTTCATCCCCAAACGCGATGAGTCAGCCAAGGCAAGGGATCTGTTTGAGCGTATTGGCGTCGATATCCCGATCGAAGCTGAGTGCCACCAACTTAGCGTCGCCCAGCAACAGATCGTCGAGATCGCCAAGACACTCGCCCAGAATGCCCGCATCATCGTCATGGACGAACCCAGTGCCGCCCTCTCGCCACGCGAAACCAAGGGTCTGTTCAGGGTTATTGATGAACTCAAGTCACACGGCATCGGCGTCATCTACATCAGCCATCGGCTGGATGAAATTTTCGAGATTGCCGATCGCGTGACCATCCTGCGCGACGGCGAGCACATTGATACCCGGCCAATTACCAACCTCACTCGCGAGAAAATGATCGAATTAATGGTCGGCCGCAGTCTCGAGAAGGAATTCCCCAAGCGCGAGGCTACGCTTGGCCAAGCGAGGTTCGAAGTCACCAACCTTCGACGCGGCTCCCGAGTGCGCGGCGTTTCGTTCAACATCCGAGCTGGCGAGGTGCTCGGTCTCACCGGTCTTGTGGGTGCCGGTCGCACCGAGACCGCCCGACTACTATTCGGTGCCGACCGCCCTGAACATGGCATCATCCGCCTCGACGGCAAACCTCTTAAAATCAAGTCACCGCGCGACGCCATCCGGCAGGGCATCTGTCTGCTTACCGAGGATCGCAAGACTCACGGCCTGGTGCTTGGCCTGACCGCCCGTGAAAACTTTGGACTGCCCAACTTGAGCCAGTTTGCCTCGCTAGGCTTTATCCGCCAACGGGAGGAATCCAGGGAGTTCCTTCGTTACGTCGATCAAATCCAAATCAAGATCGCCGACCCCGAACAAATCACAGGCACCCTCTCCGGAGGCAACCAACAAAAAGTCGTCCTCGCCAAATGGCTACAGCGAAATGCCGAGGTGATCATCTTTGACGAACCCACCCGGGGCATCGACGTTGGCGCCAAGTACGAAATTTACCAACTTATCAACCAGCTCGCCGAACAAGGTAAAGCCATTCTCATGATCAGTTCCGAGTTACCCGAAATCCTCGGCGTGAGCGACCGTATTCTCGTCATGAACGAAGGCCATATCACCGGCGAAATCACCGATATTGCCAACGCAACACAAGAAGATGTTATGAACCTTGCAACTAAGCGAGAAGCTGTTGCAGCATGAGAAATTTCAACTACATCGGATTTTTATTTGATTACGGAACGCTGCTCGTACTTGCCCTGCTGTGTGGTTGGTTTAGTTACGTCACGATTGAAGAACAATCGCCAACGAGCATTTCTGCTGCTGAGCGCTTGGCCAAGCGCGCTAGCGGCGAACTATCGACAGAAGCCAAGGTCATCGTACTCGCCCGCCAAGGCGGCGAAGGCGAATCGTTTGCCAAGACATTGAGCGAGCAATTGACTCAAGCAGGCATTTCGGTTGGATCAACCACCATTGGAAAGCCTACTGATGCCCGCAAGGCACTCACCGACTTTGGGAACACCGGCAAGGAACTTGCCGGTATCATTGCCGACAAACACATGGCCAACTTTGCAAATGCCAACCTAGCCAAGCTTGGCCAAGCGCACCCCGGATTGGTCAAGGCCAAGATCTTCCAACCTGAAAGCTACCGGTGGCCAAACTTCCTGAAGAAGGAAAACCTGTTGAATGTGATGAAGCAAATTTCCGTGGTCGCCATCATCGCCATCGGAATGACCATGGTTATAATTACAGCGGGTATCGATCTTTCAGTCGGCAGCCTGATCGCCTTTTCCGGCGTCATCACGGCTCTCACAATCCAATCGCTCGGCGGCAGCGCCCCCACATCTGGTGATCTTTGGCTTGGCGCAATGGTTGGGATTCTGGTCTGTGGCTTAGCCGGCCTTTTCACTGGTGGTCTAGTCACCCTGTTTCGCATCCCCGCTTTCATTGCCACGCTCGGCATTATGTTCATCGCTAAGGGCTTGGCTTTCATTTTTTCCGACTCAGCCCCTGTCCCCGTTGGCAACGAGGCTTTCGGTTGGCTTGGGCGAGGACGCGACTTTTTGGGACTGCCCAACAGCGTGATCCTCATGCTGATCCTTTTTACCATAGCACATGTGATGATGACCCGAACCTCAATCGGTCGCTACATCTACGCCGTCGGGGGCAACCCAGAAGCCGCTCGCCTCTCCGGCGTACCGGTGAAATGGGTGCTGCTCTTCGTGTACACGCTCACCGGATTACTGGCCGGCTTAGGCGGCGTGATGGAGGCGTCCCTCCACACCACTGGCGACCCCAAGTCCGGCGACCTTGTTGAGTTAAAAGTCATCGCAGCGGTTGTCGTTGGAGGAACCAGTTTGGCCGGCGGCCAGGGGAGGATTACGGGAACACTCATCGGCGCATTTATCATCGCCGTCATCAACAACGGCATGAACCTCACCGGTGTTGAATCACACATGCAGAAAGTCATCTACGGCACCGTCATTCTCGTCGCCGTCCTGATCGACCGACTGAAAATCCACCTATTGAAGCTAAAAAAAACCTAACGCTCACCAACACCCTGCCCTCCGATGCTCCCCCCAACAATCAGTTGTTTTGTAGTAGATATTTTTTGAATCCCGAATACTCTGCATTCCCCGAACCCAACTCAATCGCCCTGTCAATATTCTCAACTTAGGGACTTCGATAGTGGCCCAGTTTGGATACCTCGATCACACGCAATAAGAAACACAACAGGATAACAAAACTAATTCAGCGAAGAAGTTGGTTTATTTAAATGGAGAGTCCTAGGAACTGACGTAGGTCTTGAGGAAAATTTCCTCGGACTCAATATTGCCAATGAGCACCAACTCGTCACCGGCCTGCAACAGCTCCGTCGGGTCAAGGTGGATCAAGTGCGTGTCGCGGCCATTGATTTCGCGCTGAATGGCGATCACGCTGCAACCGGTGCGCTGGCGAATCTCGGACTCGACGAGTGATCTACCCTCGAGGTGCTCGGGCAACTCGATCCGGAAGATGTTCAACCCCTCCGCCACCATCAGGATGTCGCTATGCTTGAGGAGATTGAAAATGATATTCCCACCCATTGAGGCATAGGACACGACGAAGTCGGCCCCGGCACGGTGCAGCGTGCTAATATTACGCTCGGAGTTGGCTCGGCTGATGATTTGGATGTCGGGGCAAAGTTTGCGGCAGTAAATGGTAAGGTAAATGTTGGTGTCGTTCTGGCCAGTGGTGATAATGACCGTGGAGGCTTCTCTGATTTTGGCCTCTTCGAGCACTTCGATCCGGGCTGCACTGCCGTGCACGTAGTATTTCTCGTTGCGAATGCGCTCTGGCATCTCCTCGACTATCGTGTATCGGAGCCCGCGCTTGGCCAAGGCCCGCGCGGTGGCCCGGCCCACGCGACCGCCACCGATGATGACCACGTGGGATTCCTCAGCGTGATAAATGCAAAACACCTGGTTGTAGTGCTGAATCATCTCCTTGGAACCGGCCAACACGAGGACGGTGCTTTCGCTGATCCGGGTGTCCGGGCCGGCACCCTTATATTCACCGCGATCCCACACGCCGACCACATTGGTGTGGGTCATCTCGCTGAAGTTACACTCGGCCAGAGTTTTGCCAACGATCGGTGTGCCGGTGACCATGGCCTCGGCAATGAGTAGTTCGTCGAAATGCCCGATCACGTGTGCCATGGCGTCGTTGCCAATTGTCCGGCGCGCAAGGAACTGACCCATCATGTCACCAAGCCGGATCACATTCTGACTCCCAGCCAACTCCAGAATATCCACTGATGCCTCCGCCTTGGCGAGTGTGACCACCTTCACCCGGTTATCCACCAACTCACGCACGGTGAAGGCGATATTGGCGTTGGCCTCGTCCTTGCCAGTAGCAACGACCATCACCGATTGCTCGACACGGACATTTCGGAAGGCCTCGGGATCGTCCGTTTCGCCCACAGCAACCACGAACCCCTGGTCATGCAGTCGCAGTGCCTCATCCTTGTCACTAACCAACAGCACGTACGGGATCGAGTACTGATCAAGCTTGTGAATGAGTGTCTGGCAGACTGGGTCGAGATTCGTGAGGATGACATGGCCGTGGGTATCCTTCGGTAATGTGCGGGGAGTGCGAGCAGCGTTCTGCGCCTCCATCCACGGCTCATAAGCAAAGCGGATGAAAGCAAAAGGAAGAATGACGAACATCGAAAACATACCGAAAAGCATCACTCCTAATGAATAAAACTTGCCCAACGGTGAACTGAAAGTGATATCCCCGTAACCGAGTGTGGACATAGTGACCATGGTCCAATAAAAACCATCGTACCATTCGATCGCGTTATTATTGTTGTCCGTTACCATATTCTCATGTCCTGCGATCCAATGAAACGCAACACTTGAGATTAGGATGAAGGCCAAAACTATTAGAACCAAACTGATCAACTGGCGGACATTACGCCAGCCCGATGACTTGCCGTTGGTTAGCGTAAACAAGTTTGTTGGGAGGGTTTTCATCGGGTGAATTTTACTCCGTGCCGCATACGAAGTTTAAGCGGCCGCCCGAAACAGGCATAAGGGATCGAGCCGAAAGATGGGGATGATGCGTGGATTTTCATTGGGACGCCGGGCTCACTGGAGACACGGCAGACGGACGAACAACCCAGGGCTGCCCATCCTGAACCCTGCTGCAATGTTTCAAATTGACTCAACTTTTTTCATGGCCCTTGGCCAAGTACCGAGCCCAAGTCGCTCGACATGGGCAATCCAACCCATTCGATAGTCGTTTGAAAAGAAGAATTTCACATGCCAAGCGCTTGGCCAAACAGAAGGTTTTGGTTTAAATGGGGCCGCGCCTGACAAGAGCCCACGCACCCGCCGCCATGAAATCCCGCCCCAGGCCTGGCCTAGCCGCCGAATTTCGGTTCGTCGTTGACACCATACACATCATCGACTTCGCCGTGAACGGCATGCCATCGGTCCTTTCGACCCCCTGGCTAATCTGGTTCATGGAGCACACCGCCCGCGAAGCTATGCTCCCCCATCTCGAACCGACCGAGAGCACCGTTGGTATCCTAGTTGATATAGAGCACCTCGCCCCTACCCCGCTTGGCCATGCAGTTAAATGCCGTGCCCAAGTGCTGAGTTCTGACGGTAGCCAGTTCCTGTTCAAGCTCGAGGCATTTGATGAACTGGAAAAGATCGCAAACGGGCTTCACAAGTTGAACGTCATCGACAAGGCTAGGTTCGCCAGGCGCGTCGCCGGCAAAACCAAACCGAAGTAAACCCAAGCCATGTTAGCCAACATCCATTGTGCTGCCGTCCAGGGAATTGCTGCCCACGCGGTCGAGGTCGAGGTCAACGACGGCCACGGCGAGACACTCGTTGTTATCGTCGGCCTTCCTGACGCCGCTGTACGCGAGTCGCGCGACCGCGTTACCACCGCCCTCACAAACTCCGGCTTCAAGATGCCACTGGGCCGCATCACCATCAACCTCGCCCCGGCCGACATCCGCAAGGAAGGCCCCAGCTTCGACTTGGCCATCGGAGTCGGCATGCTCGCCGCCAGCGAGCAAATCGAGTCCACCCAACTCGAGCGCATCATGATGGTCGGCGAACTCGCGCTGACCGGTGCCGTGCGCCGTGTGAAAGGAGTACTGCCCATCGCCCTCAAGGCGAGAGAGATCGGCATGGATGGCATCATGGTGCCAAGCGACAACGCCGCTGAGGCCGCCGTCGTCGACGGACTCAAAGTTTACCCCGTCGCGAATCTTCGCGAGGTCGCCGCATTTCTCGAGGGCCGCGAGACGATCGAACCCAAGCAGGTCGATCTCGCCGAGTTGTTCGCCGTGCAGGACATCGACGGCCCAGACTTCGCCGATGTCAAGGGACAGGAGTCGGTCAAGCGGGCGCTCGAGATCGCCGCCGCCGGCGGCCACAACGTGCTGATGATCGGCCCGCCCGGCACCGGCAAGTCAATGCTGGCCAAGCGACTCCCCGGCATCCTCCCGCCGCTCACTCTCGAGGAGGCGCTCGAAGTCACCCGCGTCCACAGCATCGTCGGCCAATTGCAACCCGGCCAAGCGCTGGTCACACAGCGGCCCTTCCGCAAGCCGCACCACACCGTCAGCGACGCCGGTTTGCTCGGCGGCAACATCAACCCGACACCGGGCGAAATTTCGCTGGCTCACAATGGCGTGCTGTTCCTCGACGAGCTGCCGGAGTTCAAGCGCAACGTGCTCGAGACCCTCCGCCAACCGCTCGAGGAGGGTAACGTGACCATCTCGCGCGCCGCCGGATCGATGACTTTTCCTTCGGCGTTCATGCTCCTCGCAGCGATGAACCCGACGCCGGACGGCAAGATGCCGGGCGAGTCGAGCAGTTCGCCGCGCGAGATCCAAAACTACCTCGGCCGGATCAGCGGCCCGTTGCTCGACCGGATCGACTTGCACGTCGAGGTGCCGCAGGTGAAATTTCAGGAAATCACAGCCAAGCGCGACGGAGAACCGTCGGCGAGCATTCGCGACCGCGTCATCGCCTCACGACAGCTTCAGGAGCAGCGCTTCGACGGAAACGCCCGCGTCACCTGCAACGCCCGCATGGAGGCCCGGGACATCAAGCAATACTGTCAACTCGGCGACGAGCCGAAGAACCTGCTACGAATGGCGATGACCGAGTTGGACTTGAGCGCCCGGGCGTACGACCGAATCTTGAAAGTCAGCCGCACCATCGCCGACCTCGCTGCCGCGGACAGCATCAACTCGGAACACATCTCCGAGACCCTCCAATACCGAACCCTCGACCGCCAACTCTGGGGCTAGCAAGGAAAGTAGATTAACCACGAAGAACTCGAAGTTCACGAAGAATCAAATCCCATCTCTTCGTGCCCTTCATGGTTAAAAAACTGAGCACCGAGAACTGAGCACCAAAACTGATCTTAGGCGATGAGGTCGTGGATGACTTTGCCGTGGACGTCGGTCAGGCGGAAGTCGCGGCCGGCCTGGCGGAAGGTGAATTTTTCATGGTCGAACCCCAGCATCGCCAGCATCGTGGCATGCAGGTCGTGCACGTGCATGCGGTTTACCTCCGCGCGGAAACCAAACTCATCCGTCGCGCCGTAAACGCTCCCGCCCTTCGCGCCGCCGCCGGCCATCCACATGGTGAAGCCGTGGTGGTTGTGATCGCGGCCGTTGATCTTGCCGGCATTCGCACCGGGAGTCGGCAACTCGACGGTCGGCGTCCGGCCAAACTCCCCGCCCCAAAGCACTAGCGTCTCGTCGAGCAATCCGCGCTGCTTGAGATCTTTTAGCAGTGCACCGATCCCTTGATCGCACTGCTTGGCCAAGCGGCGATGGTTCACCTCGATGTCGTCGTGGTTGTCCCACGGCTGGCCGGAGCCGTGCCATACCTGCACAAAACGCACGCCGCGCTCAACCAAGCGCCGAGCGATAAGCAACTGCCTCGCCTGCGTCCCCTTGCCGTACAACTCACGGATGTGCTTCGGCTCGCGGCCGACGTCGAACGCATCGGTCGCCTCCATCTGCATTCGATACGCCAACTCGA
The DNA here is from genome assembly GCA_937770485.1 of uncultured Verrucomicrobiae bacterium. Lineage (GTDB taxonomy): Bacteria > Verrucomicrobiota > Verrucomicrobiia > Limisphaerales > UBA1096 > UBA1096. Next base: position 71,305 of record CALJHX010000013.1, read on the forward strand.
ACGACTGGATGCGAGCCTCGAGCTGCGCGTCCTTTTGCCGCCTATCCGCGTGCCGGCGGTTGAGCGTCTGGATGAAATCGAGTTGCCGCCGCTGCTCGGTGAGCGACAGTTCACGATTCTTGATGTGCTCTATCAGTTTGTCGACCGCCGTGTGTCGCGTGTCAATGTGCGTGCCCTGGTAAATGCCGGGGAGAAAACCAGATTGCCAGTTTTGCGACTCCTGAATCGGGTAGCCGCCGGGACACATCACTATGAAGCCGGGCAGATTCTGGTTCTCGCTGCCGAGCCCGTACGTCACCCACGAGCCCACGCTTGGCCGGATGAGTCGCGCCTCGCCACAGTTCATTAGCATCAGCGAGGGCTCGTGGTTGGGCACGTCAGCGTGCATCGAGCGGATCACCGCAATGTCGTCCGCACATTTCGCCGTATGCGGGAAAATCTCGCTGATCTCTGTGCCGCTCTGGCCGTGCCGCTTGAATTTGTACGGGCTCGGAAACGCCGCGCCCGTTTTGCGCTCCGTCCGCAGATTACTCATCGGGAGCAGTTTGCCAGCGTGTTTTTGCAGCGACGGCTTTGGGTCGAACGTATCGACATGCGACGGCCCTCCGTTGAGAAAAATGTGGATGACCCGCTTTGCCTTGGGCGTGAAATGCGCAACCTTGACCGAGAGCGACGACGAGGCCGCCGCGCTGGCGGCGTTGGGCAGCATCGAGCCAAGAGCCAAGCCGCCCATGCCAATGCCGCAGCGAGAAAGGAACTCGCGCCGCGTAAAAAAATGATCACTCAAGCTTGGCCCGTGATGCTGCATCGCCTTATCGCTACGCCGAAAGTTACCGCTCTATTCAGAAGTTTGCAACAGCCTCGCTTGGCCAATCGCTCCGGCACGGACGACCGACCAGCCTCAAAACTCCCAGTCGATCCCGGCGGTGTAGATGCGATAACGGTATTCGTCCTGCGGGACATTGGAGTTGATGCTCTCCTGCTCGAAACCAAGCTGGAACGTCAAGTGATCGTTGTACTCGTAACCGACCGAGACGTCCCACGACAGATCCGCGCGCTGGCGGAGGTTGAAAAAATCGTCTGAACGCTGGAGGTCGTACTCGTAAGTAGCCTTGCCCACAGTTGCCGAGACACTCCACGACTCGCCGCGATAGCGCCAATTGTGTGAAATGCGTTCGCGACGATAATCAAAATACCCGGAACCGCTGTCCTCGTTCTCGAGAATTGAGAAGCGCGTGCGCATGCGGAGTCGCCGGCTGCTGTTCCAGTAGTGTGCCCACTCGACGCCTCGCTCCGGGCGGTCGTAGCTGAGATCGGTATCCGGCATGTAAAAACCAATCTCATCCCGCTGGCTGCGCGTGTCGTAACCGCGACGCAACGTCTCCACGTAAAGAAGCAGCTCGGACTGAAACCCGTAGTCCACCCCGAGCGATATTCGGCCGCCAATTTCCAAATGGTCATCCAGCGGCTCGGCGAAATATTGGCGGGTGACTTCCGCCTTGGCCTCAACCCACAGGTTCGCCGGCAGACTACGGCGTAGCCCCGGTTCAAAGCTGATTTGTTTCCCGACCACCTGCACCGTCCCAATGTCGTCCTCGGTCAACGACGCGTCAAATATTTCGTCGATGTAAATGACACGGATGTCGGTCTTGAATTGCCAATGCTCCGACAGTCTTTTTTCGAGACTGACATTAAGTAGGCCGGTCTGTTCCGAATCCACGCTCTCGGCGTCGAGATAGCTGCGCTCATCCAACGCGCCGAACACAGTGACCTCCATCCCGTCTTCGGCGAGCGGAATTCGGATGGCCATAAAGTCGAAACCGATTGAGGTAAAGGGGCTCGATTCCTCGGCGAAGGCCGACAGGATGACGTTCTCCTTGTAGCCGCCGCCAAGCCGCAGGTCGGCGCTGTAATCCCACACAGAAAGCTCCTCCATCAACTCCTTCTCGATGGCGGCAATCTCCTTGTCGTAATCCGAAAACTCCAGATCGGCATCCTGCGCAACGGCACTAGGCCAAACACACAACATCCCCAAAAATAAAAACCGCAGTAGAAAACTACCCATCCTCAATTGGCTAAGTACGCACAACGCTTGGCCAAGGTTACCAACTAAAAACCAGGTTACTTGCTGAGTTCACGACGCAGCCAGGCTGGCCGGTCGGTGGTGATGCCGTTAATGCCGAGCTTGGCCAGGCGACTGGCCACGGCCGGCGAGTTCACTGTCCACGTGAACAACTCCAGCCCGGCGGACTTCACCTTGTCGAGAAACGCCCTGTCTTCAAGCCCCTTGTAGCTGACATTAATGCCCTCAAGCTTGGCTGCCTTGGCCAGGTCGATCAACTTCTCCGCGCTGGGCGTTTGCTCGCCGGTTTCTTCGTCCACCTTAAAACTGGAAAGGTAAAAGCACTCGATCTTTGGCAGCCTGGCCTTGGCCTGCTTCACCACTTCGTAGTCGAAAGAAATCACCACCAACTGTTTCGGCTTCTTGCCGGAACGCTTAAACGCCTTGGCCAAGTCGGGGACAATCTCCGGCCCACACTTCACCTCAACGAACAGCCGACGCCCCTCCGGGATGGTCGCCAGCACATCGGCGAGTTTTGGGATGCGCACGCCCTTCCACTTGTCGCCCTTCCATGCGCCAACGTCGAGTTGCTGCAACTCGGCCAGCGTCTGGTCGACAACCTTGCGATCCACTCCCGCGAGCTTCTTGGTGGTGCCGTCGTGATGCACCACGATGTAACCGTCCTTGGACAGGTATACATCAATCTCGACGGCGTCGGCGCCCTGCTCCCAGCCGAGTTTAACCGCCTCGAGCGTGTTCTCCGGGGCATCGTACGACGCGCCCCGATGGGCAATAATCTCGACGTCCACCGCCACTACATATTGGCAAGTCATCAGGGCGCAAGCCATCGCCGCTTTTGTTAGAAAGAATTTCATCAAATAAGATATTTAAGCCAAAATACCCTTCACGACTTCACCATGAACATCGGTCAGGCGGAAGTGACGGCCCTGAACTTTATAGGTCAACTGTTCGTGGTTCAAGCCAAGCAGATGCAGGATGGTTGCGTTCAGGTCGTGAATGTGAACCGGGTTCTCGACCGGTAGATATCCGAGTTCATCCGTCCGGCCATGACTGATGCCGCCCTTCACTCCGCCGCCTGCAAAAATCATCGAGTACGCTTCCTTGTGATGGTCCCGCCCCACGTTGTTCGCAGCGCCCCCGTTGCTTTTGCCCTGCAACATCGGCGTACGGCCAAACTCAGCACCAATCACGATCAGTGTTTCATCCAACAATCCGCGCTCTCTCAAGTCACCGATCAGCGCTGCCACCGGCCGATCCAACTGTCGCGCTTTTTTTGGGATACTAGCAAAAATACCGCTATGGTGATCCCATCCTTGGTCAAACAATTGCACAAAACGCACGCCCTTCTCGACCAGTCTCCTCGCCAGCAGGCAGTTGTTCGCCAGACTCGTTGCGCCCAGTTTAGCACCGTAAGCCTCTAATGTCGCAGAGCTTTCCCTCTTAATTTCCATCAGCCCTGGCACACTGCTTTGCATGCGGTACGCCAATTCATACTGTGCGATACGGGTGGCAATCTCCGGGTCGCCTACGTCTGCCAGAGCAGTCTTGTTGAGGAAATTAATCCCATCGACGATGTCTCGCCTGCCCTGCGGCGTGATCCCTTTTGGGTTGGACAAAAACAAGACCGGTTCGCCTTGGCTCCGGAACTCGACGCCCTGGTGCAGTGTCGGCAGGAAACCGCTCCCCCACAGGCTATTGCCTGCGCCGGCCACGCTGCCGGTGATCATCACGACGTAGCCTGGCAGATCGCGGTTCCCCGAGCCCAAGCCATAGCTCACCCAGGAGCCAATTCCCGGCCGGCCGAACCGCTCGAAGCCTGTATGCAAAAACAACTGTGCCGGCGCGTGGTTGAACTGCTCCGTTCGCACCGTTTTCACAATCGCTAACTCATCGGCGACGGAGCCCAAGTGAGGCAGGTGCTCCGACAACTCCAGGCCACCCTGTCCGTGGCGATGAAAATTAAATCGCGTGCCCAGCAACATTGGGTGCTCACGGATGAACGCCAACTGTTTACCTTTGAACATGTCATCCGGACACTTCTGGCCGCTGCGCTTCACCAATTCCGGCTTGTAATCGAACAACTCCAGGTGCGACGGTCCGCCGACCAGGTGAATGTAAATAACGTTCTTCGCTCGGGGTACAAAGTGAGGTTGCCCCGGAATCAGCGGATCGCCATGCCCTCCGACAGTCGAGGCAGCGAACAACTGGTCATTGAGCACCGAGGCCAAGCCAAGCGCACCGATCCCGGCGCCGGTGTGCTTAAGAAACTCCCGGCGGGACTCGGTCAGGTAGTGCTGATGCAGAGAGGTCATCGGTTAGCCCTTGGTAATCGCCTCGTCCAGGTTCAGGAGGACGTTGGCCAAAGCGAACCACTTTGCCAAGTTCCCTGCCTCGACGCCGGCCGGCATCCTCCAGTTCCTCACACTCGAGACGAGTTGATGGGCCGCTTTCGGATTGGCGGCAAGCGCCGCTTCGCGCTTGGCCAAGAGTTGATTCAAATAAGCAACTTCCACCGGCCTGGGCGGCCGTGTAAGCGCCACGCGGAACGCAAAGTCGATTCGCTGCTCGTCGTTGGTCAAGCCCGGTTCGGCGAGGATGCGACCCGCAAACGCCATCGCCATCTCTACGTAGGCCTCGTCGTTCAACAACGTCAGCGCCTGTAGCGGCGTGTTGGTGCGCGGCCGGGCCACGACGCAGGCACCTCGATCCGGCGCGTCGAAATTGACGAAGCTGGCGTACGGAGCGCCGCGCCGCCAAACCACGTACACCCCGCGCCGAAAACGGTTTTCGTCCTTGGCGGCGACGAACTTCGGCGCGTTGCGGCCGACATGCCTCCAAATGCCATTTGGCTGCGGCGGATAAATCGGCGGCCCGTGCATCCGGTGCGCCAGTAGACCACTCACCGCCAGGGCCGAATCACGAATCATCTCCGCACTCATTCGCACCCGAGGGGCGCGCGCGAAGTAACGGTTGGCCGGATCTTGTTCCAGATGTTCACCGATCACCCTGGACAACTGCCGATAGGTGCGACTCGTGACGATCAATCTATGAATATGCTTCATCGACCAACCACTCTCCACAAATTCAACCGCCAGCCAGTCGAGCAACCCTTGATGGGTCGGAGGCTCACCCTGGGCGCCAAAATCCTCCTGCGTCGCCACGATCCCACTCCCCATGAACGCGGCCCACCAGCGGTTCACCGTAACGCGGGACATCAGCGGATTGGCGGGAGCAACCAGCCACTTCGCAAAGCCCAGCCGATTCGGCGGGAGTCTTTTGTCATAGGCGTGCAGCACTGTCGGCGTGCCAACAGAAACTGAATCACCAAGCGTGAGGTAGTTACCTCGCAACATTATTTTCGTATCACGCGGGTCACTTATTTCCTTCATCACCAGGGTAGAGGCCGGCTTGATCGCCTCTTTCTCTTTTCTGAGTTTAGAGATCTCCCTCTTCAACGCTTCTCCCGACCTTTTCGATGCTTGGAATTCGTTAATCTTCTCCTGCAACTCAGCACGCCTTGCCTCCTGCCCCGGTGGCATTGGCAGGTTTATCGTTGGGCCGTAAAAATTCCAAGTCACCCCGTTGCCCTGCTGTTTCACCTCGAGCGGCGTGTTGTTGAAAAACGCAAACATCCGGTAGTAATCCATCATCGAGAACGGATCATACTTGTGATCATGACACTGCGCACACTCGAGCGTCATGCCAAGAAACACCGTGCCGGTTGTGTTCACTCGATCGATCACCTGGTTAACACGGTTAGATTCAGGGTGCACGCCGGCCTCAACATTGCATGTCGGGGTTCGATGAAATCCGGTGGCAATCTTTTGGGAAATCGTCGCGTCAGGCAACAGGTCGCCAGCCAACTGCTCAATGGCAAACTGGTTGAAAGGCATCCCGGAATTGAACGCATCAATAACCCAGTCGCGGTAAGCCCAACTATCGCGCAATTGGTCAGCCTGGAAGCCGTTCGAGTCGGCGTATCGCGCGAGGTCGAGCCAGCGCCGCGCCCATTTTTCACCGTACTGCGGGTTGGCCAACAGGCGATCGACCATTCGCCCGTACTCAAGGCGGGTAGGGTTGGCGAGAAAATCATCGACCTCGCCTGGTTGCGGCGGACGGCCAACCAGGTCGAGGAACACTCGGCGAGCCTGTTGCCCGGGCTTAGCCAAGGGCGACAGTGTCATCCTAAACTTGGCCAATCGATCGAGAATGAAGTGATCCACGGCGTTGGCTGCCTGTTCCGGCTCAGCCAAGCGCGGCAATTCCGGTCGACCGGGGCGCTGATAGGCCCAGTGGTCGTTCCCAACGACAACGTCCCAATGGCACAGGAATCCACCTACCAACAGAAGCGTGGCGGATCCGATAAACCGAACCGAACCGACAAGATTAACGAAATAAGAGGATGCCACCTTGATGGCAAAAAACTATCGTTCCCATTCTGTTTTGCAAATGGAATCAGACGGAAACGAGAGATGATTAAAATCAGACTATCAGAAAAAAAGATTCCGGGGGGATCAGGTTGAAGAAACCTGCAACCCCCCCGGGGATAATTCAGAGCTAGCAATGTAAGGTTTAGTAGACACCCACGACAGCGCTTGCAGGCCCACGCCGTGCGGATTGCCGGGGAAACTAGAGATCACCCGACTTATGTCAACAATTTTTTTGTGAAAAATGAAGTTTTTTTGAGCTGTTATTTAGGGGAACGGCTCATTCAAGGCTCCGAGGCAGAAAACCAAGGGAGGTTTGGATCGAATGGGTACAGGAACAGCCGGCGCTTGTCTCCGGTGCAAGCAGCATCCCGCCGGCCGAAATCAGGCTCAGCCAGCACCCGCTTCGAATACCCTCAAACTGGCTTCGCTTGTTGGTGCTCAAATCCCACATGCCGTGGGAGTAGTGCCGAAAGAACATGGTGTGGTTGCTGGCGGACATCGTGCCACAGCCGCGCCGTTCCGGCAGGTCGTCACGCAGCTCTTTACCGGTGGCCAGGTCGAACGCCCATTGGTCGGAGTAATATGTGTCGCCAATCACCACCGGGTGTTGCAGGTGCCCGCTGTGGTGTCCCTTGCCCTCCTTGTGGTGGTCCTCCCAGAGGAGGCTTCCTGCCGGGATGTGAACCGAGCTGCCATCCTTGGCCTCGCGCGTCTGCTCTTCCGCGGCAATACCGAAGGTGTGATAATGCTTATCCTTGTCGGTTCCTGTGGCAACAAGCGTGCCTTTGGCATAAAGCAAATATGTCATGTACTGCAATTTTGAGAAGTCGTGTGGACGATCCCATCTGGACTCACCACTCTCCAGGTCAAGTGCGACGAGGTGTTGCTCGCCCAGTTGCTGAATGGGCTGTATGTCGCCTGCCATTTCAAGCGCTTTCGGCGCGCGGCTCTCGATGAAATAAATCACCCGGTCGCCGATGGTGATGGTTGAGTTGACAATCGCTCCCCCCTCGTAAGTCCAGGCCCGTTCGCCTGACTTCAGGTCAACACCGAACAGCCTGTCGCTGGTCACCCGGCTAATGGAACTTGTTTCGTGTTTTTCGTACCACTCACCGCCGTCCCCAAGGTAAAGCTCTCCTTTTTTTACGCGGCTGCCAATCAACTTGCTCCCGGTCGCCGATAAATAAGCCCATTGATATTTGGCCGACTCGCCCTCCGGCACGGAAAATCGCCTGGTCCGTTGCCCCGTCGCCCCGTCGATCCCAATACAATACCGGCCCTGCACGAGGTAAAGCTGATCCCCGGCCGCCACCATGTTGCTGCTGTCCCGAGGAATGTTGGCACGGCGCATTTCCGGGCTGGAGAAACTCCAACGGACAGTGCCGTTGTAGGCGTCCATGCCGAATAAAACCCGATCTCCCTGTACGTAAAGGTGGCCGTTGGTTGAGAGCGGTGCGGGGTTGCGAGGGCCACGGTCCGGCATCGGGCGCGGGCCCGGTTCACCCCACCATTTAACTCCCATCTCTCCCTTCACAAGGTCGTCGCCGCTGCACGAAGTGTTTTGCGCGTTGCCGTATTGGTGAGTCCATTCCCCTGCCCCGGCTAACTGGGGACGCGCATAAACGAGCCAGCGGGCCTCACCATTATCGGATCGAACCAAGCGGCTTCCCGCTTGGCCAAGCCAGCGTTGAACTGGGGCAAGGTCGCCCGCTTGGCCAAGCACCACCGTGCCGCCACCCGGCACAAGATACCGGAGAGCCTCAGCACCCTTGGCGGGTGGCAGTTGGCCCTCAAGCAAATGCCGCTCCGAGACAATCAAGTTGAACATCATCGAGCCGAGAAAGCGCTCGTCCAGCGCGCCCTCGAGCACCGAGGCCCGAACGCCATAAACACCAGCCTCATCCAGATTGGCACGGATTTGTTGAACCCTCGCAGCGTCCTCATCCACCACCACCACTTGCAGGTCGGATTTGCGAATCAGTTCCAGTGCGAGACTGCCGTCCACTCCGCCCAGCACCAAACAGTAGCCAGCACGGGCATTGGCCAACTCAAGGATTTGATCGGTCGCGACCGACAGTTTGCTTTCTTTCCGCAATGCCACCTGGCCGAGCGTCACACCAGGCAGGCGATAATAAAACGATGAGTCAAATTTGTATTGTTTACTTTGGGCATCCTTTCCCCCGTCAATGCCAACTATCCGATAAGTGTATTCGCCGTCGAGCGAGAGGTCGTGAACCGTTACGAGGTGACGCTTGCCCCGCTGCTCACCTAATAAATCGACCGATTTTCCGCCCGGCATCGACCAGCGCACACGACCGCTCATCGCCTCGTCCACATCCCAACTGATCGTCACAGTCGTTCGATCCACCCAATCCACAAACGGCCCGTAGGCAATCTCCAACGACTTCGGCTTGACTGCTGCCTCCACTGCCATCCCCCGAATCTCCCAAACGCAGACACAGGCAAACATCAACCCAAGACGGAAAAGCCCCATCCCAACCAGCTTGCAACAAAATTTTTCTATGTAGCTCATCGGACGGAACTGTTATGGAATCTCCCAATTGCCGCCAG
>CALJHX010000014.1 GCA_937770485.1 uncultured Verrucomicrobiae bacterium
CAGTACGTGGAGGGCAAGGGAGTACCAAGTCTCATCGCTGTTTATCAGAACGCTGACCGAAATGCCAAGAAGATTGCCCTCGCCTGGGCCAAGGGCATCGGTGGCACCCGCGCCGGCGTGATCCAGACCACCTTCAAGGAGGAGACCGAGACCGACTTGTTCGGCGAGCAAACCGTACTTTGCGGCGGCGCATGCTCACTTATCCAGGCCGGTTACGAGGTGTTGGTCGAGGCCGGTTACCAACCGGAGATGGCTTACTTCGAGTGCCTTCACGAGCTGAAACTGATTGTCGATCTGATCAACGAGGCCGGCATCAGCGGAATGCGTTTCTCGATCTCCGAGACGGCCAAGTGGGGCGATGTCAAGATTGGCCCGAAAATCATCGACGCCAGTGTGAAGAAGCGCATGAAAGAGGCGCTCAAGGACATCCAGAGCGGCAAGTTTGCCAAGGCGTGGGTGCGCGAATACAAGGGAGGCTACAAGCAGTACAACAAGCTGCTCAAGGCTGGCGAAAAGCACAACATCGAGAAGGTGGGAACCCGCCTGCGCTCCATGATGCCTTGGATGCGGAAGCGCACTGTCAAAGGAGCCCAAGCCGCGTATTAAAAGAACCGGCAAGGCGCAACCAACTGAGCTTCATGGTGTTTGACCCTACTGTGACGCCGAAAAAGGCAGGATTTATTTTAAGAGCACTCACTTTGCTTGGGGTGTTTGCCCTGTTTCATGAAGGGGTGTTTGCTGTGCAGGATGTGAAGACGCAGTCAACTAACCCGCCCGAGTCCTACCTTGCTATCATCAAGCGTAATGCCTTCGATCTAACGGATGCGCCGCCCCCCGCGAAGGACTCCCCACCGCCCGAGCCTCCCAAAAATCTCGATATCAAGTTCACCGGCATTTATCGGTTGAAGGGGGTGGAAAAGGCGTGCCTCGCGCTAATCGATTCCAGTGCCAAGCCGCCTGAAACCAAATATTTGCAGATACCTGTGGGTGACAAGCAGGGAGCCATTGAGATTACCTCCATTGATGCAGAGGCGGGCACGGTCAGCTTAATCAAGGATGGGAGCCCACTGGAGCTGAGCCTGAAAAACAACGAGCACACCTACAACACCGCCGTGGCCAGGGCACCGTCGAAATCGTCGAAATCCCGATCCTCCTCATCGAAGACATCATCTCGCTCATCCAGCGGTTCGCGGCCGACCGCCGGCAGGAGTTCGGGCACCACCAGTTCCCGATCCGGCAGCAGCTCTTCAAGAACTTCATCCAGTCGATCGGGTTCCGGCTCTCCCTTGGGTGGTTCAAGAACAACTCGCGCTGTTCCCACTCGGGCGCGTCGCACTTATCCGACACCGCCGTCCATGGAAGGTGGTGATCCGGCAGTTCAAGCCTTGGAAATGATGCAGCAAAAAGATCTGGCGGAAAGTAAGGGTGTTCCCATGCCCCCTTTGCCATTTAAGCAGCAACTCGAGGACGCTGCTCCGGCGGATGCTATTCGGGATGACCGCCCCCCGATGCCCCCTGTGCCGGGTGGTCCTATTCCTCCGCCACTCAATATCCCTCCGGGCGGATAAGTTATACCCCCTAAAATTTTTCCAGCAAACTGGTCGAGTCGGCATCCACGAACAACATGGCTTGGCTTTGCGTCCGCAGAAATGACGCTGGGCAATTTGTGCTCACCGGGCTTTCCAGCATCGCTTGAACGGCCTTAGCCTTGCGTGACTCGGGTGCCACGCACACCACCTTTTTCGCCGAGCACAGTGCCGGCACCGTTAGTGTCAGAGCGTATTTCGGCACGGCTTCAAGATCAGGGAAATGCCCTTCGTTGACCTGTTGCATTCGGCAGGCGACATCGAGTTCCACGATTTTGACCAGGCGCTCGTCTCCGAAATCAGCCACCGGCGGATCGTTGAACGCGATGTGCCCATTCTCTCCGACGCCCAAGCAGCAGAGATCGATTGGTTGAGCCTTGAGCAGGGCTTCGTAGCGCTCGCATTCGGCGATCGGTTCCGGCGCGTCGCCACCAAGATAGTGGAATACCTTCGGGTTCACTTGGCTCTCCACTCGCTCGCGCATGTAGCGCCGGAAACAGGCTGAATGATTCTCATCGACGCCGAGGTACTCATCCATGTGAAACAGCGTCATTTTGCTCCAGTCGATGCCACCCAACTCCACGAGGGTTTTCAAAAACTGAATCTGCGAGTTACCGGTGGCGAGAATAGCGGCGGCGTCACCCTGGCTGGCAATGGTTTCCACGAGGTAATCGTGGACGGTCTGAGCCACATCGGCTGCCATTTCCGCCTCGGACGCATAAACCCGGACGGGCAGCGAGTCGGCTGTGAATATTTTTATGGGTTGTCTGGTTTCGCTCATATCGTTGTCAACTTCGGCAGAGTGGCTTGGGCAAGCGAAGAATTCAAGAATTGAGTAAAACCGGCTTGCGCAAGTTGACGCTGGAGCAAACAGGTTGTAGCTTCTGAGCCGAGTTGAGATGAGCGATGAATCTGAATCACTGCTGACCGTCACCGAGGACGCCGCCAAACAGGTGGGTGTCGTCCGGTCGAAGGAACCCGAAAACTGCACTAAAACGCTGAGACTCTTCGTCGAGGAGGGCGGCTGCAGCGGCATGCAATACGGCATGGTATTCGACGAAAAACGTGACGACGATCTTGCCCTAGAGTTTTTCGGCGAGACCGTACTCGTCGATAATTTCAGCGCCAACTATTTGCGCGGGGCGGTCGTGGACTATCACGATGGCCTCAACGACGCCGGCTTCAAGATAAAAAATCCGAATGCCACGCAATCGTGCGGTTGTGGCAACTCGTTCGAGACTTGATGCGCCCGCGCGCTTGGCCAAGCGCAGCTTTAATTACCGACTACGTGGGAGCGAAGCACGCCGTACACGTCCGTGGAGTCGAGTGTTTTATCGGCTGCAAGTTGGGCGGACTTCGAAATCAGGATAGGCCAATCCGCTTGGTCGCTTGGTCGACAGCCGTGTGAGCCCTTGACTAGCGAGGCGTCCAGCGGGACGACGTCCATCAGCATCCTGAAGCCTAGTTTCTTTTTCAACAACTTGAGCATCACCCGTGGCGTCGAGCCGCGGGCCGGATCCTTGAATAACTCAACCGGGTCGTAGCCCGGTTTGCGGTGGATGTCCACGCAGCGCGCGAAGTCCGGCGCCATCGCATCATCCATCCAGTAGTAGTAAGTGAACCATGCGTTCCCGGCAGCGGTGACGACGAGATCTCCCGCCCGCGAATGGTCGATGCCGTTGGCCTGTTTTTCCAATTGCCCCCAGACCGCCGCTACGCCTTCGGTGCCCTCGAGCAAGGTGCGGACATCACTTTCTATCGATTTATCGTTGAGGTAAACGTGAGCCACTTGGTGGTCGGCCACGGCGAACGCCCGGCTGTTTCCGCAGTCGAGCCGATCGAGGCCAAGCTCCTCCTTGATGGTGAGCCAGCCGCGCTCACGGAAAATTCGGTTGAGATGAACCGGTCGCTCGACAGGTGTGATGCCGTACTCGGAAAGCAAAACAACCTGGACGCCGCGCGCCTCAAAAAAATCAATCAACTCGCCGACAATCCGATCGATGCGTTGCAGGTCGTTGGCAATCTCCGGGTGCCCAGGGCCAAGCCGCTGGAGGTTGTAGTCGAGGTGTGGCAGGTAAACGAGATTCAGCGTTGGTTGCTGCTGCTGCTCGATCCACTTGGCAGCATTTGCGATCCATTCGCTGACTGCCTCCGGTTTGCCGACGGGCGACTGTTGCCCGGCCATTGGCCCCCAGAAAGCGGGAAAGGGAAATTCGCCAAGTTCCTCCTTGAGCGCCGGCCGCAGTTCGTGCGGCCAAGTGTAAATGTCAAAGTGTTTGCTGCCATCCGCCGGGTACATCGGGCGCGGCGTCGCCGACCATTCGACGTCTGCGTACATATTGAACCACCAAAACATCGTCGCACAGGTGAAGCCGCTGTTGGCCAGGCGGAGGTCATGCCACAGCTTGGGCGACTGCACGGTTTGGTTCGGTTGCTTCCAGAATGTGACCTCGGCTAGTTCGTCGTTGTACCAGCCGTTGCCGACGATACCGTGGTCCCTTGGGCGTTGACCGGTGAGGTAATTGGACTGGGCGGTGCAGGTCACCGCCGGGAATGCAGGGTCGATGAATGCCGCTTGGCCAAGCGAGAGGAATTGTGAGATCGCCGGGGTATCCGGGCCGATGTGCCGTTGAGTTAGCCCGACGACGTTGAGAACGGCGGTGCGTTTCACGGCGAAGAGGGTCAGGCCCGGGCGGGGATGACCGATTGTTCGCGGCCAGCCTGGCGGCCGCGCAGTTCGTAGATCGACTCGATGACCAGCGGGAGATTCATCTCGTGTACCTCGAACCCTTGGCCAAGCTCGCGGAGCAGCGTGATGGTCAGGTCACCACCAAGATGCTCGCGGAACTCCTCCAGCCCGGTGATCACTTGCAGCGCGCCGGACTCATCCTCGTGCAGCAGCTCGTTGGCGAACAACTCGAACCCAAGCGACTCGATGAGTGTCAGTATCCGGTCGACTGTCCCGGCGGTGAGATGGCCCGTGCGGCGGGCGTAAACCACGTCCAGGGCAATGCCGATCGCAACTGCTTCGCCGTGCCGAATCCGGTACTCGGAGAGCTGCTCCAGTTTGTGCGCTGCCCAGTGTCCGAAGTCGAGCGGGCGCGCCGAGCCGAACTCGAAAGGGTCGCCCGAGGTGGCGATGTGGTTGATGTGCAACTCAGCGCAGCGGTGGATCAGACGCCGCATTGGCTCCGGCGAGAAGGCCGCCAGCGCCTCGGCTTCCGCCTCGATCCAGTCGTAAAATTCGTGGTCACGAATGAGCGCTACCTTCACCGCCTCGATGTATCCATTACGCTTGTCCCGGTCGCTGAGCGACGAGAGGAGGTCGAAGTCGTTAATCACCGCGAATGGCGGGGTGAAGGCTCCGATGAAATTCTTTTTCCCAAAGGCGTTGATCCCGTTTTTCACGCCGACACCGGAGTCAGCCTGGCTGAGGGTGGTCGATGGAATCCGGACATGCCGCACGCCGCGATGAGCGGTGGACGAAGCCAAGCCGACCATATCGAGCAGCGCGCCGCCACCGACTGCGATGACATAACTGTGCCGGTCGATGTGGTGCATCTCGACTTTTGAATGGATTTCCGAGACGTGAAAATAGGAGTTCTTCGTGCGCTCACCGCCCTCGAATTGCATGGGGTCGCAGACGAGTTTCAAGCAGTCGTTGTGTCGCTTGAAGTACGCCAAAACAAGATTGACCAAGTTGGGCTGTGCGCGGCACAACGCCTCGTCCATGACCATTAGCACTTTTTGAGGTCGGTCAGTTTGACCGTCGGCGCAAGTATGTCGCGCAGCGTGCAGTTGTCCGGGGCAAATACCTGTTGTGTGAACAGCACCTGATGCCGGTAAGTCACACCAATCTGTCGCTCAATCAAACTCACTGCCTGCGGGAAAATGCGCCGCAAGTCTGCGGATTACCAGTTTTTTCGCTATTCTTTAACGGCGTAGGTATCGACTTGAATGTTGCGTAACGGGTCTAATATTTGAACTGGCATCCCTGGTGGAGCAGCGACTTGCGGAGAATAAGTAAAACTCCGGTTTCGCTGAAGGCGATAAAAACATGACTTCGTTCTCGGTTCTCCAAATGAAGTGGTGGTCGAGCTCCGCCCTCAAGTGGAGCAGTGCGTGGGCAGGGCAGCCGCTTAGTATAAGGCACAACAATCGGTATGCAGGTGGATTATTTTGAGAGAATTATTTGCATTTGGAATGCTTTGGCTGATAATAAATAATTCCATAATGTCGTCACAAGGCTCGGAATATCTGATGAAGTTACCTGGAGCGATTCCCTTACCGCGTGGTGTACGAAGTGGTTGAAGCGGAACATGCCGTGACCGTTTGAGCGGAGAGTCACGTGGCTCGGCATTAACGGGAATGTCGTCGGCGGATATGAAGCCATTTAATTCGCTTAGCAAAGCTTTGCCACTGTCAAATGGGTTCCCCTGCGCTTGGGCAAATGGTAGAATCGTTACGCAATGATTCGAGCCATCACACTCATCGTTCTGTTGACAACCGCCATACCGCTTGGCCATACGGAAAATAACAGCGAGCGCTACCGCAAACAATGTACCGACATTATCGCGGCCAAGGGCCAATCGAACAGCGCTGAACGACTCTGGAAGCTTTTTGGCGCGAACTGGGAGTACCGGATGATCGCCTCGCCGGAATCGGCGACATGGCGCGGATACCCCGGGCAGAATGATCGCTGGAGCGACTTGTCCATGGAGGCCCTTGCTGTGGGCAAGGAAGATGCCCGGTTGACTCTCAATGCCATAATTACGTTTGATCGGCTCAAGCTCAGTGAAGCCGACCAGTTGAATTACGACCTGTTTCGCCGCAATGCCGAGATGGCGGTCGAGCGTCAGCAGTTTCCGTCCGAGTTCCTCGTGCTCAACCAGATGGACGGTCTGCCACGTGATGTACCGTCGATGATAGCCATGATGCCGGGTGTCAGGACAAAGGATTACGAGGATATCCTGGCGCGCTTGAGCGGCATTCCGGCGCTGGTTGATCAAACCATTGCGCTACTTCAGGAAGGACTAATGCGCGGCATCGTGCCGCCGAAAGTGCCGCTGCGAACCGTGTCAGATCAAGTATCCGGGCAGGTGCACATCGGCCCCATGACCACGCCGATGCTTTCCAAGTTCAAAAAGTTTCCAGACACCATTCCAGCAGCGGAGCAGACGCGCCTGACTGAGGCGGCGAAGGCAATTTATTCTGACGAGGTCCGCCCGGCGTTCAAACGACTTCACGCGTTTCTGAGTAACGAGTACGTGCCGAATTGCCGCACGACCATTGGCCGCAGCGCGTTGCCCGACGGCCGGGCGTGGTACGATTACCAAATCAAACATTACACCACCACGACGCTCAGCCCGGATGAGATTCACAACATCGGTCTGCGCGAAGTGAAGCGTATCCGAAGCGAGATGGAGGCGGTTCGCAAACAGGTTGGCTTCGAGGGTGACTTGCACGCTTTCTTCGAGTTCCTCCGTACTGATCCGCGGTTTTACTACGAGACAGCCGATGAGCTGCTCGCCGGTTATCGAGACATCTGCAAGCGAGCCGACCCCGAGTTGATCAAGCTGTTTCGCAAACTGCCGCGCCAGCCTTACGGCGTAATTCCTGTTCCATCGTATATCGAAAAGTCTGTCACAACTGCCTATTATCAACCCGGATCTAACGACGCCGGCCGCGCCGGTTTTTTCTTTGCCAACACTTATGACCTGAGGTCGCGACCCAAGTGGGAGATGGAGGCGCTCGCGCTGCACGAGGCTGTGCCGGGGCATCATTTGCAACTGGCCATCGCCGACGAGATCGTGGGCTTGCCGGAGTTCCGCAAGTACGGCCGCTACACCGGCTACGTCGAGGGCTGGGGCTTGTATTCCGAAAGCCTCGGCGAAGAGATGGGCTTTTACACCGACCCGTATTCCAAGTTTGGCCAGTTGACCTACGAAATGTGGCGGGCCATCCGCTTGGTCGTAGATACCGGTATTCATGCCAAGGGATGGTCGCGGCAGCGGGCGATCGATTTTTTCAAGGCAAACGCCAGCAAAGCAGATCACGACATTACCGTCGAAGTCGATCGTTACATCGTCTGGCCTGGCCAAGCACTTGCCTACAAGCTCGGCGAACTTAAACTGAAGGAACTCCGCGCCCGAGCCACAGCCAAGCTCGGCGACAAGTTCGACATCCGATCCTTCCACGACGAGATCGTTTGGAACGGTGCCTTGCCGTTGAGCATCCTCGACCAACGCATCAACAACTGGATCGCTGCAGAGCAGGCAAAGTGACCGCGGCTTGGCCAAGTGGGGCAAAATTATCGAACAACGAATTACAATGCGAGAGTCGAAGGGGGGAAATAAAAACGGATTTCATGTATTTTCAAAAAATATGTCCGAATCTCTGTCTCTTTTTTATCGCATTCAAAATTGTTTCGCTTGAATATTTCGTCTTCTGCATGAGAAAATTATTTTGTCATACCATTCTTGTAGCGGCAGCCGTTTGCACTTCTGCCTGTAGTTCTTTGCCGTTTGTCAGGAGTTCCGGCGAAGCCAAGCTCAAGCCTTTCCTCGGTGAGCCTTCGATCGATCTTCAGCAGGTTTTCAAAAACCAACGTTTCCCTAACATCGTCGTCGCGATGGATGGCGCGCTGGTCGCCACTTGGGGATCGGACGGCGTTATCGCCCGTCGCAGCGGCGACGGCGGTAATACCTGGGGCCCGGAGATCACCATCGCCAAGCCCGGTTTTCAGGGCGGCGGCATGACCGTTGATGAAAACAGCGGAGACATATTTGCTTTTATTGAGGAGGGCCACCCACCTGCACCCTTGACGGTTTATCGTAGCAAAGACAGCGGTAAGACTTGGCAGGGAGAAGAAGCGGTGATTCATCCCGACAGCAATGGACGTATGCCGTCGATGCACATGAACGACCATGGTATCACGCTACGTCACGGCAAGTACGCTGGCCGATTGGTTCGTCCGGCACGGCACTACGGTGCGGGCAATCGCCGCGAGGAGTGGCCGAACCATTTCACCAACGCCATCTACAGTGACGACGGCGGAAAGACATGGAATACAAGTGAGCCTTTCCCTGAAAATGGTACCGGCGAGGCCTGTGTCGCCGAGCTTTCCGATGGAACGATCTACTATAACTCCCGCATCCACTGGGACAAGCGTCCGAAAAACACCCGCCGCCGCGGCGCATACAGCAAAGACGGTGGCCAAACTTGGGGCGACTGGCACATCATCGAGGCGTTGCCAGACGGGCATCAGCATCGATCGTACGGCTGCATGGGTGGTCTGACTCGCTTGGCTGTCAAGGGGCGCGACATTTTGGTCTTCAGCAATATCGACACATCGAATGCCAAGCGCGAAAAGATTACTGTGTGGGCGAGTTTCGATGCCGGCAAAACATGGCCGGTGAAGCGCCTGGTTTTTGACGGCCCAAGCGGGTACTCCTCGATGACCTCCGGTCGTCCGGGCACCGATACTGAGGGATGGGTTTACCTCCACTTCGAGGGCGGCCCGAAAGGCGGCTCCACCGTGGCCAAGTTCAATCTGGCTTGGCTGATTGAGGGCACGCCAACTGGCGATGGTGCGGTGCCTATACTTTAAACAAAAAACGGCCGGCACCGCGCTTGTCAGTTATCACTCTCACTCATCAGGAAAATGGCTTGGAAACGAGTGAGACGATTCTATATGCTTTGATTGCTATACTTGGTGGTATCCCTCGATGCCCATGCATCTTGGCTAAGCTCTGATATTCAAAATGAAGACGGCCAACCGTTGGCGTGTTGGATCCATGTGTTTGGTGCCGATGGTAAACCGCAACGGGCTGCCTGGAGCCATTTTCTTTGTAGAAACGGACCACGATTGGTCGCTTGACCAAGCTGGTGGTGATTAAAAATGGCAGGGTGACAGGGATTATCCGGTGCAACGGCTATCGCGATAAGCTCACAAGTTGACGGTAATCATCAGTGAAAGCGGTTGGTTTTGGTTCGTGGAATCGCTGAAAACCCAAAGACCTTTCGTTATACCTCGACGGCTCTATTTTATGTTAAGCTTGGCCAAGAGAAGCGGCAAATCAGCAAAGCCTTATCCCGGTTATTTCTCGATTGGGTGAACGAAAGAATCGGACGGGTGAATGGCAACATCACTGATCAATCATAAGAAGAGGAAGTGATTCGCTTCCACGAGATCGCTCGTAAATTCTGGCAAGAAAGAGTTCAGCAATACAACGCCAATTAGTTTGTTTTTTAAAGGAGGTTTTTAAATCCCGTGACTGAACTTATTGACTGTTTTTGGAATCTTACATTGTGTTCCCCTCGCTTTAGTGCCAGAACCCCCCGCAGGTGAAAAGAATCGGATTTATTGGGCTTGGCGACATGGGGTTGCCAATGGCGTGTAATTTACTAAAGGCTGACTTTGATGTAACAGGGTTCGACCTGCGTCAGGAACGACTCGATCTTCTTAAAAGTGAAGGTGGCCATGGGTCGGGATCGGTTACTGAGTTGGGCCAAAACTCGGATGTTGTTTTTGTGATGGTCATGACCGGTAAGCAGGTTACCGAAATAATCCTTGGGGATAATGGGCTTTTAAAATCAATGCGCCCAGGCTCGGTAATCATCCTGTCCTCAACGATTGCTCCGTCTGATGCGCGTGAAGTTGCTGTGCCTGTTCTCAAGGGGGCGATTCAAATGATCGACACACCGGTAAGTGGCGGGAAGTCCGGTGCTGAAAACGGGACGTTGACGATGATGGCAGCATCGACCAAAGAAACGTTTGATGAGTATCAGGATGTTCTAAAGGGAGTGGGAGAAAAGATTATTCATGTGGGTGAGGAAATCGGCATGGGCCAGACGGTCAAGGCGGCCTTGCAGGCGCTGATTGGCGCGACTTTTACGGCGATTTTCGAGTCGCTTGTGCTGGGGTCAAAAGCGGGGGTTCGTGGCGAAGTAATGCATGAAGTCTTCGGTGCCAGCGGCGTTGGAAGTCCGCTTCTCAAGAACTGCTCGAAACTCATCATGGATAGAGCGTTTAAGGGGACGGGAAGCCAGATTGCAACCATGTACAAGGATTTGGGAATTAGCATGGATCTAGCCAAGCAAAATGGTGTGGCCATGTTCACCACGGCTGCCGCATATGAGCTGTTTCAGTCCGGCATATCACTGTTCCCGGATGAGGATAACTGGTCGATTGTACGGTTGCTGGAGCAGATTGCTGATACAGAGGTCAAATGGTGATTCGTAATCAAAAATTTAATTGAACAATGCCAAAATTAGGAGTCATCACTGATGGGATTAGCAGGGAATTTGAACACGCCTTGGCTGTAATGAATGAAACCGGCCTTGAATATGCAGAGTTACAATACCTGTGGGAGAAGGAAGTGGGGGATTTAAATGATGCGGAAGTTTCAAAGGTCCAGTCACTCATCAAGGCGTACAATGTAAGGGTGTCCTGTATTTCTCGACACAACTTTGCCGGCATGCTGGTTGGTGACACGGAGGTTGGGGATGCTAACTACAACCGCCACATGGATGGTTTGCGGCGCTGTATTGATATGGCCCATGAATTGGATGCAAGTCTGGTGAGAATTATGAGTTTCAGGCGTGAGATGATTCTTTTCGGCTCAAGTGGAGCGGATTATTGGGTCACCAGCACAGGCGCATGGGATAAGCTGTTAAAATTGTTGGAGGTGCCGATTCAACTGGCTGAGGAAAAGAACATTCAACTGGTGCTGGAGACAGGTAATAATGCCATGGTGCCTTCTGCCTGGCTTGGGCGGAAATTAATAGATGATATGGGTAGCAAGCACCTCCGTATTTTATGGGACCCCGCTAACAGCCTGTACGCAAACGAGCCAACATATCCAGACGGCTGGGAGGCTCTTAAGGATGGCTATATTGGCCACCTTCATATCAAGGATGCACGGGTCAATATGCCCCGGGCCCATGTTGAGTTCTGTGAGTTGGGCAGTGGGGATATGGCTCCATATCTTTCGCCTTTGGCGGATGACATGAAGAGAAGCGGCGATGGCGGTTTTATATCACTTGAGAGTGTTTACCGGCCTGAGGACGGTTCATTTGAGGATGGCTACAGGGCGTCATTACCCAAGTTCAAGGAACTCTTCGACTGGTGAGGTGGTTGTTAAAGATCAGTCGAGCCGCTTTACCCCTTCTGCGGTATAAAGGGATTCTGGTTTTTTCTTTGGCGTTGATGGTTGTTTCTTGCGGCAAGCAAGACTCAGCGCAATTCGTTTTTCGTTATTCAAATGAACAGCCGAAGGATGCTCTCCGGAGCCAATCCATGGTGTTTTTCAAGGAGCAACTAGAGGATCGGACCAATGGTCGAGTCAAGGTCGATTTGTTTTTTGGAGGAGTGCTTGGTAACGAGCGCGAGTTGATGGACTTTGTGCTAACGGGAGTTTTGCAAGGAACCAGAGGTGGTTTTTTTGCCGATGCCAACCCCAAATTCATTTTGTTTACCCTGCCGTTCCTTGTTGGTGACTGGGATCAGGCACAACGATTGCTTCAAAGCGATTTCACGCGGAAAATAAATGAAGGTGCGAGGGAAAGAGGGTTCCATGTGCCTGCCACCGGAATTTCACAGGGGTTTAGAGCCCATACAAATAAAACGAGACCGATCCGGCACCCTGATGACCTCAAGGGACTAAAGATGCGCGTTCCCAGTCAGGAGGTGTACGTTCAAACGTCAAAGGCTTTCGGCGCATCCCCCCAGGAGTTGCCCTATGTGGAGGTTTATCAGGCGTTGCAGACCGGAGTTGTGGATGGACAGGATAATGCACCTTCAAACATCTGGGATTTCAAGATTCATGAAGTTTCCAAATACTTGACCATCACCAACTATGCCACGGGTCCTGACCCGTTGATGGTGAACCTTGAGTGGTATGAATCTCTGCCGCTTGATTTGAAGGATATTTTTGATGGGGTAAGTCGAGAAACGATGAGATTTAGTGACCGGATCAACCGGGAAAAAGAGGCGGAGTATATTGAGGAAATTTCAAACAAGCTCGAAGTCAACCATGTGACAGGTGATGATCTCGCGCCTTTCCGTGATGCTGTAAAACCAGTGTATCAATATTTCGTGAATAAAGGGATTTTAACCTTAGGTGAAATACAGAAGGCCGGAGAAGTGGCCGCAGGCAAGATCATTAAGCCATGAAGACATTTCACAGCAGGTTGACCTTTTTTCTCGAAGTGCTGGTTTGTCTTAGTTTCCTTTCTTTTTTTAGCATGGTAATTTTGCTGGTTGGATTGCGGTATTTGTTTAATTCCTCGATTATCGGTGCGAATGAAATCATTACTATCCTCTTTGTTTATACAACTGCGATTGGAGCGGCAATAGCTGTGGGACAGCGTGGTCACATTGCCATCAATATCCTGATAGAAAAACTGCCGCTGCGCTTGGCCAAGCACTTGGCAAAGCTACAACTGGCTCTTGTAGGGCTTATCAACTTCGCCATCGCTTGGTTTAGTGTCCCTTGGATTTTCCAAACCGGGGACAATCTCATGCCAACCCTTGGTGCGATGCGTGCGGTGGTTCAGATCAGCATACCGCTTGGTTGCGGGCTTGCCGTCTTGTATTGCATCACAACCGCAATCGTCGGTTTGGAGGAAACAAAAAACGGCGATTCCACACAGCCACAGGCGAGTTCTCATACACGGGATCAAGATCGTTCGGCATGACAATCTTGCTTCTAAGCCTTTTAGTTTTTCTCTTCCTGGGCGTCCCCATTGCCTATTCGCTCGGGTTGTCCGCCTTGTGCTACTTCGTGGTGCATGAACCAGGTCTAATGGTGGTTATGCCCCAGCGGTTGATGGCAGGAATGGATTCCTATGCGCTGATAGCCCTGCCGCTGTTCATTTTCATGGGTCAATTGATGAACGCCAGCGGCATCACTCGGCGGTTGATTGATTACTGCATGCTTTTGGTCGGGCGTTTTCGAGGCGGTCTCGGGTTGGTCAATGTGTCCTCAAGCATGTTATTTGGTGGAATTTCGGGATCGTCGACATCTGACACTGCCTCAATCGGTTCCATCCTGATTCCTGAGATGAAGCGCCGCGGTTATCCGGAGGACTTTGCTGCGGGCCTGACCGTTGCCTCCTCCACCATGGGCATGATCATACCACCCAGTATCCCAATGGTCCTGTTTGCGGTAACAGCGCAGGAGTCAGTGGGTAAACTATTTATGGGCGGGGTGATTCCCGGCCTCATGGTTGGTGTGTTTCAGGTTGTGTTTACCTTGTGGATATCAGCCAGGAAAAATTACCCAAAAGAGGATACGGAATTCGAATTACGAAAGCTTTTAGTTGAAACCGGCCGGTCCGCTTACATTCTCCTCCTGCCGGTATTCGTGGTTGGAGCCGTTGTCTTTGGGGTAGCCACAGCAACAGAGTCCGCGGGTCTCGGTGTGTTCTATGCCATCGTCATAGGCTGCTTTTTAACGCGTCAATTGACCCGTGCAGAATTTATCAAGGCATTGCGCCAATCTATTCTCACTAGCGCCAAGATCATGATTATCATTGCCTTCTCTAAATTGTTCATCTGGATTCTTGCTTACGAACGCCTACCGGATGGATTGGCCGAGATGGTCAAGGGGTTTGACCTGTCTTTGTTTTGGCTGATGATGCTAATGATCGTGATCATCCTTTTGGCGGGAACGTTTATTGATGTGAGTCCTGCGATTCTTTTGCTGACGCCGATTTTCCTGCCGATGGTAATTGCGGCAGGGGGGTCACCCATATTATTCGGCGTGGTGCTTGTGGTGGGGCTTGCAGTTGGTGCCTGTACGCCACCGGTCGGAAACTGTCTTAACGTGTGTTCTGTTATTTCCGGTCTCGGTATTGGCACCATTTTTCGTGGAGCGCTTCCTTTTCTTGCCGCGAATGTATTAACTCTGGTTATGATTGTTTTCTTTCCGTCATTGGTGCTCTGGCTTCCTTCGATATTGATGGATTAAGGGAAACTTCATTGACCTTGAATCCTTACTCCTTCAGCCTTGCAATTCGGATAATGAAAGTGAAGCTCGCCATCCTGTTTTTGTCGGTTCCAGGCTTAGTGCTTGCCCAAGAGGAAACCGTGCTTCCAGTCGCTGCGGTCAAGGGTCAGCCCCAAGAGGTATTCGCATCACCGGTGGTGCCAGGGCTGAAGCATGACCGGCATGGGTTGGACGAAGTTCAGCAGGGTCGACTGCTGGTGGGGGAGTTGATGTGCAGGGCATGTCATCTTGGCGTCGATACGGTAAAGAAAGTGGGGCCAAATTTACGGGACGTGGGTAGGCGGGTCGATCCGTCGTTTATAAAAGAGTTCATTGTAAATCCAATGGGCATGGATCCGGGGACGCAAATGCCGAGTTTATTAGAAGATTTGCCCAAGGCAAAACGCGATGAAGTGGCGGATGCGCTGACACATTTTCTAGTGAGTCTGTCGGCGAATGAATTTGTTCAAGGTGTAGCGAAGGCAGAGGAATATACGGTGGGGAAAAACTTGTTTCACAAGATCGGTTGCCTAAGTTGCCATGGATCTGAGCAAGGCGTAAATCTGGTGCATGTACCATTGAAGTATGGAATAGATTCGTTGACGGCTTTTCTGTTTCAGCCGCTGCACACGCGTCCATCGGGGCGGATGCCGGACATGAATCTAACCCGAGGTGAGGCACGAGCGATTGCTGGTTACCTCGTTGGCCTGAAACAGCGTGGTGGCTTGAGGTTGAAGCCGGTGGCAGCAAAGGTGGTAGCAGGTAAAAAATATTTTGAGAAGTTCAATTGCGTGTCGTGCCATGAAATGCCAGGCATGAAGGCCAAGCCATCGTTGGCCTTCGACAACCTTAGGGCTGGTAAGGGCTGTCTGTCGGTGCAACCGAAGGGGATGCCTCGTTTTCATTTATCAATCGCACAACGTGATACTATCGGCAAGGCGCTGAAGGGGATTGGGGAACCGTTCAGAGACAAGGCTAGGATTCAGCAGACGATGGTGGCATTCAATTGCATTGCTTGTCACACGCGCGATGGCACAGGAGGAGTGAGTGAAGTGATGTTCAAACATTTTGGCACGGACGAGGAAGGGCTAGGCAATCCGGCACGCATCCCGCCAACGCTGGATGGAGTGGGAGTAAAATTAAAGCCGGAATGGCTGAGCAAAGTGCTCTTTGATGCCGAGACTGTAAGGCCGTATATGCACACGCGCATGCCTCAGTTTGGAGAGGAGAACCTCCAATATTTACCGGTGTTGCTCGAGAATGCGGATCGGCTACAGAAGGTGGAGTTTCCTGAACCCAATCGAGATGACCGCCGCAAGTATCGTGAGGGTGGTCACCTCTTGGTTGGTGACAAAGGCCTGAACTGTGTGGCGTGTCACAACTTCAACGGAAATCCATCTCCTGGATTGAAAGGGTTGGATTTGTTGACTTCCTTTGAGCGACTGCAACCGAGTTGGTTTGCGCACTTCATGCGAAACCCACAGAAGTTCCGGCCGGGAATCGTGATGCCGAACTACTGGCCAGGCGGCGAGGCTGTACGAAAAGATGTGTTGAGGGGTAACCCGAAAGAGCAGTTGCTGGCGTTATGGCATTACTTTTCACTGGGTCGCTCGGCGCGCGATCCCTCGGGTATTCGCGCCGAGGGGACAGGCCTGAAGGTGACTAATCGCACACGTGTGTATCGCGGGCGGAGTCGTGTCGCTGGGTATCGCGGAATTGCAGTGGGTTTTCCGGATGGTGTCAATTACGCCTTTAATGCACTTAATGGAACATTAAGCGCGCTTTGGTTGGGCGAATTTGTGAACGTGTCATGGGGCGGCCAGGGGTCAGGCAACTTCAATCCACGAGCGCGTACGATCGAGTTGGCACAGGACGTGACGTTTTATCGACTGGACAAGGATGACGCGCCGTGGCCGCTGCGGCCGGTCATGGATAAGAACAATCCGGTGAACCCCAATCCGCTTTACCCACGTAACCTCGGCTATCAGTTCAAGGGTTACCAACTCGACGAGGAAGGTGTACCAACCTTCATGTATCGCACGGGTGACGTGGCGGTAGAGGACAGGGTGAACGTGGTAGCGGCTAATCAGCTAAACCGACTGGAGCGTCGGTTGCAGTTCGATGCCCCCAAGGCGGAGACGGTATATTTACGAGCACTCACCGGAAAGGTTAGGCCGCTGGCGCCGACACAGTTTGCTACAGGCGTAGTGAAGATGTGGGTGCCAGAAGACAGTGCTTTGTTACGTGGCGAGGGCGACACACGGGAGCTTGTTCTGAAACTGAAACTGCCCAAGGGAAAATCGGATGTCGAAATTCGTTATGAATTGTTGCGCTAATATCAGACTGGCCGGCGCGCTGACGCTATTGTTGACCATGAGCGCGGGCGCAGAGGAAGTCGGCGAGCGATGGGGCACTGAGAAGAGGGAACGCGAGTTCTACCGCTTGGTAAGCGTGCCACTGCCAAAGGGCGAGGTGATTGAGGCCGGAGCGTTTGAGTTGATGCCGGACAACAGGGTGGCAGTGGGTACGCGGCGTGGTGACATTTTTTTCATGAATGGAGTGGACGACGAAAAGCCACAGCCGCGGTTCGAGAAATTCGCGGAGGGATTGGATGAGATTTTCGGCTTGGCTTATCTGAGGGATGACAAAGGCGACAAGGGCGGGTTGTACGTAACACAAAGCGCAGAGTTGACCCGCGTGCTGGACACCAACCGCGATGGCAAGGCTGACAGGTTTGTAACGATTTCCGACGTATGGGGCTATGGGAATTACCATGAGTATGCATTCGGCTCTAAGTTTGACCCGCAGGGCAACCTCTACGTTGCGCTCGGGCTTTCTAATTCCTATCACTCGCGCGCGCTCTTTCGTGGATGGGCGATGAAGATTACGCCCGAGGGAAAGTCGATTCCCATCGCCAGCGGGTTGCGCAGTCCTGGCGGCATTGGCCCGAACGAGCATGGTGCTATGTTCTACATCGAGAGCCAAGGGCCGTGGAATTCGTCGTGCAGCCTCAAGTTTCTCAAGCCCGGAGGGTTCATGGGACATCCTGTGAGTTTTAACTGGTACCCATTTGCGCCTGATCTTAAGAGGCCGACCGAGCCGCTAAGCGGCACTCGTATTGTAACCGAAAAAGAGAAGATAAGTGAGTTGGTGCCGTATGCGGTGATTTTCCCCTATATACGCATGGGGCGGTCTATTACAGGTTATGTGGTCGATCGTACGGGCGGAAAATTTGGGCCGTTTGAGAACCAGATTTTTCTCGGTGACTACACGCAGTCTATTATCATGCGGGCGACCACAGAGCAGGTGAACGGCGTATGGCAAGGTGCATGTTATCCGTTCCGCGAGGGTCTTTCGACGGGTATCTTAAATGTTCAGTTTACGCCGATGGGCCGTTTGCTCTGTGGCGGTACTAATCGTGGATGGCCTGTGCGTGGTATTAAACCCTTCGCTCTGGAGCGACTCGAGTGGACGGGTAAAATGCCGTTTGAAATAAAGTCTATCAACATCACAGGGGATGGGTTCAGAATAACATTCACCAAGCCGTTGGATCAGACAACAGGGAATAATATAAAAAACTACAAGATTGGTGCATTTACACATAATTATCATTCCGGCTATGGCGGGCCGGAGGTGGATCTAAACGATTCCGTAGTTAAATCCGTGGAACTCGAGGCAGGCGGGCGCAGTGCAAGAATCGTGCTCGGTGAACTTAAAATAGGCTATGTCCACGAGTTTGATCTTGGTGCTCTGCGAGACAGGGATAAGGGTGAACTTCTGCACCGAAATGCTTATTATACCGTGAATGAAGTACCGCAGCGTTAGTAGGTACAGGTTTATCGCCTGTTTAGATGTAGGGCTTTGAGGTTTGCGATTTGTTGGCGAATGCCAATGTCTTCGTGAAACGCAATGGTGCCTTTGGGTTTGACGGTTTTTCCGGAAAGGTAATCAGGGAAAGAGGGGTCCGGGTGGAGGCAGGAGACAGGCGGGTTTTCCCAGGCTCGATCAAGCGGCTCCAAGCTGGTGCTGATCCAGCGTTGATCGTTGGCGTAGCGGTAAGTTCACCAGCTGCGGTCAAGAGCGAAAACAAAATGACGCCTGAACTTCATTGTCTAACTTAACATTGAGTCCGTGACATGGCGTTGTTCCAGCCTGAAACCAGCGTTTTGCGAGTGGCGGGTTTCATCGAGGGCTTGAACCGCTTGGCGGCTTTCCATTGCTTGGAAATTTCGGCTCGGTTTTTCCAAACGCCCACGGCTAAACCAGCGAGGTACGCTGCGCCCAGCGCAGTGGTCTCGGTGTTGGAAGGGCGGATCACGGGAACGTTCAGAAGGTCGCTTTGGAATTGCATCAACAGGTTGTTGGCGCTGGCGCCTCCGTCGACACGCAATTCGCGGAGCTTGGTTCCGGCGTCGCGCTCCATCGCGGCGATGATGTCGTTGACTTGAAACGCTATCCCCTCGAGGGCGGCGCGGGCGATGTGGGATTTATTGGAGCCGCGAGTGAGCCCGGTGATCGTGCCGCGCGCGTGAGGGTTCCAGTGGGGTGCACCCAGACCGGCGAAGGCTGGCACGAGATAGACGCCACCGTTGTCGGGTACGCGCCCGGCCAGTTGCTCGATCTCGGCAGACGACTTGATGATGCCCAGTTCGTCGCGCAACCATTGTGTGACGGCACCGGCGATGAACACGCTGCCTTCAAGCGCATACTCGGTTTTGTCGCCAATTTTCCATGCGACCGTGCTGAGCAGTTTGTTGCGGGACGGCATCGGCTTGTCGCCGGTGTGCATGAGCATGAAGCAGCCGGTGCCGTAGGTGTTTTTCACCATGCCGGGCTTGTGGCAGCATTGGCCAAAGAGAGCGGCGTGCTGGTCACCGGCAATGCCTGCGATGGGGATCGACTGGCCAAGCATTCGGGTCTCGGCGTACGTCTCGCTTGACGAAACGACCCTTGGTAAAATCGACCGAGGCACGCCAAGCAATCTCAGTAACTCATCATCCCAGTCGCCGGTGCGGATGTTGAAGAGCATAGTCCGTGAGGCGTTGGAAACGTCGGTGATGTGGGTTTGTCCGCCGGTGAGATTCCAGACCAGCCAAGAGTCAACGGTACCGAAGGCAAGGCGGCCGGCTCGCGCCTTGGCCCGTGCGCCCTTTGTCTTGTCGAGCAGCCACTGGATTTTTGTAGCGCTGAAATATGCGTCCACTTCTAAGCCGGTTTTGCGGCGAACGAGCCTGTCAGCTTTGTCTTTTCGCAGCGCATCGCAAATGTCCGCTGTGCGGCGATCCTGCCAAACGATGGCGTTTGCGATGGGCTTGCCGGTGGTGCGATCCCAAATGAGCGTCGTCTCGCGCTGGTTGGTGATGCCGATGGCAGCGATGTCGCCGGCGGAGAGCTTGGCCAGGCGCAACGCCCGTTTGGCCGTATTCAACTGTGTTTTCCAAATTGCGCTGGGGTCATGCTCGACCCAGCCGGGTCTTGGGTAAATTTGAGGGAACTCCTTCTGCGCTACCGACACCGCTTGGCCACGCGCATCAAAAACAATTGCACGGGAACTGGTCGTCCCCTGATCCAGCGCGAGTATGTGTGTTTTTTTGGTCACGGCACTTCTTCGATTCGATAGAAGCGTCGTTTGTGCATCCGGTTGCCCTCGAGGTCGAAATAGTAAAACTGATCCGACTCGAGGGTGAGCGTTTTTAGAGGCTCCCATTTTTTTTTGTCGCCGAGATTCTCGCTGTAATCGATTCGATAAGTGCGGCCCTCGATACCGTCGATTTTCACAGCGGTAACGGTGTCCACCGACAATCGACTCTGGAACGGAGCATCTAGAATCGCTTGCTTGATGTTTGCGTAGCCCTCGGTGGAGGCGAGGTCGGATTCGCGATGTCCCCCAAACGGAAAAAAATCCGAAAGTTCGCCGCGTTCATTGTAGATGTAGTAGTCATCCTTGTCCCCTTGGTGCAGTCCGAAAGCGTCCTCAAGATCGGTGTCCTGAAAGAGAGGGATACTGCTCCGCGAGGTAAACTCGTCTTTCAGGGACGCCCCGGAGGGGATGTTTATGACAACAAAGTTAACCTTGATGCGGTTGGCCTCAAACTCCTTTTTAAGTTCCTCCATCTTCTCGAGTTGCCCCTTGCAATAGGAGCACCATGTCGCCAGCAGGGCTACGAGAGTCACTCGCCCACGAAAGTGGTTCAGCCCGTACGTTTCGTTGAATCTTAGACTCTTGGGCTGGAAATCTGTGAGTTCCCATTCCGGCCAGGGCGAGCCAGGCTCTTTGGGCGAGCCGGGCGGGGATTGTGCCTGAGCGGCTGTCGTGCAAACCAGGGAAAGCGTCATTATCGCCAGGAAAACGCGCAGGGTGTTCATATAATTCATGCGTTCGGCGACAATAGACCGTGTCCAAGCGATTGACAACTGAACATCGATTTGGGTTTCAGAAAAAAACTGGCTGGCCTTGGCCAATCGCATTAGGTTTTTCGTTGATGCGGTTTTCCAGTTTATCCCGAGTGATTGCATGGCTTACACTTGGCCTGGCTATGGGCGGAGTTAAGGCGGCGGAGCGGCCGAATATCGTGCTGATCATGTGCGATGATATGGGCTGGAGTGATATCGGTTGCTATGGGGGCGAGGTCAGCACGCCGAGTCTCGACCGTCTGGCGGCGGAGGGGATGCGGTTCACCCAGTTTTACAACAATGCTAAATGTACGACTACACGTGCATCGATCCTGACCGGCCTATATCCGCGCCGCGGCAAGGGCGGATTGCTAAGGCAAAACATGGTAACTATTGGTGAGGCGATGAAACTGGCCGGTTACCAGACGGCGCTCAGTGGCAAGTGGCATCTTGGCTCGGGCGAGACGACTCATCCTTACCGGCGCGGCTTTGACGAGTATTACGGGTTGCTCGACGGTTGCTGCAATTTTTTCGACCCAAATCAGCGCGATCCTAAGTACAAGGGCGGGCGTATTCGCAAGTTCGGGCACAACGACAGGGATATCTCTGAGTTTCCGGACGACTACTACACGACAGATGCATTCACGGATCACGCCATAGAGTGTGTAGGTAAATTCTCTAGAAGTCCCAAGCCTTTTTTTATGCACATTTGTTACACCGCACCGCATTACCCGCTACATGCCAAGCCGGAGGATATAAAAAAATACACCGGAAAATTCAGGATGGGCTGGGACACGATGCGGCGGCAGCGACATGAGCGCATGGTCAAGATGGGGCTGATCGATCCCAAGTGGAAACTCTCCGGCAGCGACTCACGGGCGTACGACTGGGCGTCGGCCAATCACGAACACGAGGATTTGCGGATGGCGGTTTATGCCGCGATGATCGATAGCATGGATCAGAACATCGGCCGACTGATGGCCGCACTGCAGAAGAGCGGCGAGGCCGACAACACGCTGGTGCTGTTCCTCTCCGACAATGGCGGCTGTGCTGAGGAGCCGGGCGGGCGTTCGCCGAAGATCATTCCCGGGCCGAAGGAGTTTTATGCGGCGGTGGGGCCGTCGTGGGGTTGGGCGCAAAACTCGCCGTTTCGCCGCTACAAAAGCTGGGCTCACGAAGGGGGCATCGCAACGCCGTGCATTGCGTGGTGGCCGGGGCGCGTGCCTAAGGGGGCGATCACGAAACAGGTCGGGCATATCATCGACTTTCTGCCGACATTTTTGCAATTAGCCGGTGCAGATTATCCCGAACGACACAACGGACACGACATCTTACCCGTTGAGGGCAAAAGTCTTGAGAAGGTATTGCGCGGCGGCACGCGTAAGGGGCACGATCAGCTCGTTTGGGAGTGGGCCGGAAACCGTGCGCTGCGGGAGGGCAGGTGGAAGGTTGTCTGGGACAAGCTCGACAAAAACTGGTCGCTGTTTGACCTGGAAGCGGATCGAACGGAGACGAACGACCTGGCGCAAACGAACTCCGCGTTGGTCAAGCGATTGGCTGGCGACTGGGCTGAATGGGCCAATCGCACCGGATTGAGGCGGTAACCTGTGCTTAGTCAAGCGATTATGAAGGTGAAGGATATCTGCGTTTTTTGCGGTGCATCTGCGGGGAGCGATCCTGCTTACGCCAAAGCGACCCGCGCGCTTGGCCAGGCGATGGCCAGTCGTGAGCTGGGCTTGGTTTATGGTGGGGGAAACATCGGTCTAATGGGTATACTGGCTGATGCGGTTTTGGCCGAAGGAGGCCGTGCTGTTGGAGTGATTCCCCAGAAACTTGTCGATCGGGAGTTGGCCCATCAGGGGCTGGCCAAGCTGCACGTGGTGGCCACCATGCACGAGCGGAAGGAGAAGATGCATGGGTTGTGTGACGCTTACATCGCGCTCCCAGGCGGCATTGGCACGATGGAAGAATTTTTTGAGGCGGTGACGTGGCGGCAGCTTGGCTACCACAATAAAAAGATCGCGGTGCTAAACATCGGCGGCTTTTACGACGGCATTGAGAGCTTCTTCGCGACGATGCAGCGTGACGATTTTCTGCGTTTAGATCATCGCGATCTGTTCTTTATGGAGACCGATGCGGCGAGGCTGCTCGATCGTTTGGCGGATTAATTACGGGCGCGGTAAAACTGGCTTGCCTCCTCCGCAGTGATCGACGTCGGGCTGTTTGCTTCTATGTCATTCCAGGGGCCGGTGGTATTGGTCGAGGATTGAAGTTTGCCCTCGAACTCTATCCTTATTGCCCCATCTGCTTGTCTGGTAACAGATATTGTGGGCATGCTTTCGATTCCGTCCCATACATCTTTGTCCAGGATTACCCATTCTGAATCTTCAGGGTTTGTTCCTGCTGATGCTTCCCAATCGGTATTTCCTTTATTAATAGGGTTCTTTCTGATTAATGTATGATCCTTGGTTGCGTTTGATACTCCTGCAACACTCCAACCGCTTCCCGGATCGTCTCCGGCAATATCACCGATAACATCAATTACTTCATAACTTTCCTTTGTTCCTTTTACCAAGGCAAAAGCATCGTCACCATTACTGAGATATTTATGGAAATGATCAGCGACTGCCACGATTGATAGATCAGCTTCTGGATGGGCAATTATGTACCCGCCACCCGGAGCTATTTTTGCCCCCTCTGGGAAGGTGTTCCAGTAATCAAAACTTTCTGCAGAATCAGCTCCATTGTTTTGGTTGGGAAATGCATAACCTGATAAATCTATCTCTAAATCAGTGGGATTACGTATTTCGAGTAGTTTATTGTAACTGCTTCCCTCTGCATATTGATAAAAGAATAAATCGAGGACTTCTTCAGCAAATTCAAAGTTTTCAGCAATTCCTGATGCTTTTGTTGAACCAAGTGCTCTTGCCTCATCAGCAGTGAGTTTGCGGTCGTAGACGGCGATGCTGCTCACGTAAGCCTCGCCGTTCTCGCCGTCATTGTCGTTGAAGAGCCAGATGGTGTCCTTTGCAGCTTGGCGTCCATCTAGGCCTCCATTGATTTGTTTGGAGTGATAAACTCCGTCCACGTACTTCTCGTAAAGACCACTGGCCAAATCAAAGGCTAGAATCACGCGGTGCCATGTGTTGACATTAACTTTCACGCCCGGGTCCAGACGGTTCATATCCGCCTCCGCCTTGGCCAAGGCCTCCATCGCTGCGACGCCAGAAGACATCGCCGTCACCCGATGTGTCGAGATTAGCCAGGGAAGGCCAGCCATTGCCGCCTCCGCTAAAGTAGACGTCGTAGACCAATGAATATTGATTGAGTCGGTTGCCGCCCCCGTTGGGAGCAATTCCGTGCTTCATGAGATAGCCGAAATTGGCGTTTTTACCCACATGCCCTACTTTCATGACTGCGGTCGACTCACCCTGTATTGACGGCAGTTCAAAGGAATCGGTGGTTCCAAACTCGGTGGCCCCAGCCGTGGCTCCATCAGGCCCATCCAAGTATTCGAGTGAACTGCCAATGCTGGCACTGAGGTCTCCATTGTTAAAGCTCCACAACCCCCGAATTGGTTTTGGCTCGGGCAGGGCGGCAGGCACTCCAACCGAACCGGCACTTCCAAGTGCTCTTACCTCATCAGCAGTGAGTTTGCGGTCGTAGACGGCGATGCTGCTCACGTAAGCCTCGCCGTTCTCGCCGTCATTGTCGTTGAAGAGCCAGATGGTGTCCTTGGCAGCCTGGCGTCCATCTAGGCCTCCATTGATTTGTTTGGAGTGATAAACGCCGTCCACGTACTTCTCGTAAAGACCACTGGCCAAATCAAAGGCTAGAATCACGCGGTGCCATGTGTTGACATTAACTTTTACGCCCGGGTCCAGCGGTTCATATCCGCCTCCGCCCTGGCCAAGGCCTCCATCGTTGCGACGCCAGAACACATCCCCGTCACCCGATGTGTCGAGATTGGCGAGGGAGGGCCAGCCATTGCCGCCTCCGCTAAAGTAGACGTCGTAGACCAACGAATATTGATTGAGCCGGTTGCCGCCCCCGTTGGGCGCAATTCCGTGCTTCATGAGATAGCCGAAATTGGCGTTTTTACCCACATGCCCTACTTTCATGACTGCGGTCGACTCACCCTGTATTGACGGCAGTTCAAAGGAATCGGTAGTACCAAACTCGGTGGCCCCAGCCGTGGCTCCATCGGGCCCATCCAAGTATTCGAGTGGACTGCCGATGCTGGCACTAAGGTCTCCATTGTTAAAGCTCCACAACCCCCGAATTGGTTTTGGCTCGGGCAGGGCGGCAGGCACTCCAACCGAACCGACACTTCCAAGTGCTCTTGCCTCATCAGCAGTGAGTTTGCGGTCATAGACGGCGATGCTGCTCACGTAAGCCTCGCCGTTCTCGCCGTCATTGTCGTTGAAGAGCCAGATGGTGTCCTTTGCAGCTTGGCGTCCATCTAGGCCTCCATTGATTTGTTTGGAGTGATAAACTCCGTCCACGTACTTCTCGTAAAGACCACTGGCCAAATCAAAGGCTAGAATCACGCGGTGCCATGTGTTGACATTAACTTTTACGCCCGGGTCCAGCGGTTCATATCCGCCTCCGCCCTGGCCAAGGCCTCCATCGTTGCGACGCCAGAACACATCCCCGTCACCCGATGTGTCGAGATTGGCGAGGGAGGGCCAGCCATTGCCGCCCCCGCTAAAGTAGACGTCGTAGACTAACGAATATTGATTGAGCCGGTTGCCGCCCCCGTTGGGCGCAATTCCGTGCTTCATGAGATAGCCGAAATTGGCGTTTTTACCCACATGCCCTACTTTCATGACTGCGGTCGACTCACCCTGTATTGACGGCAGTTCAAAGGAATCGGTAGTACCAAACTCGGTGGCCCCAGCTGTGGCTCCATCGGGCCCATCCAAGTATTCGAGTGGACTGCCGATGCTGGCACTAAGGTCTCCATTGTCAAAGCTCCACAACCCCCGAATTGCTTCAGCTCCTTGGGGAATAGAAATCCCTTTTGCCTCTGCCGGTCCTAAACCCATAATTTCTTCTTCACTCAGTTTTCCATTCCTAATCTGGATTGCCGACACGTAGGCCTCGCCGTTCTCGCCGTCATTGTCGTTGAAGAGCCAGATGGTGTCCTTGGCAGCCTGGCGTCCATCTAGGCCTCCATTGTTTTGTTTGGAGTGGTAAACGCCGTCCACGTACTTCTCGTAAAGACCACTGGCCAAATCAAACGCCAGAATCACGCGGTGCCATGTGTTGACGTTAACTTTCACTTCCGGGTCCAGCGGTTCATATCCGCCTCCGCCCTGGCCAAGGCCTCCATCGCTGCGACGCCAGAACACATCCGCATCACCCGATGTGTCGAGATTAGCCAGGGAAGGCCAGCCATTGCCGCCCCCGCTAAAGTAGACGTCGTAGATTAGGGTGTATTGATTGACACGGTTTCCTCCTCCGTTGGGAGCAATTCCGTGTTTCATGAGATAACCGAAATTGGCATTTTTACCCACATGCCCCACCTTCATGACTGCGGCAGACTCACCCTGGATCCCGGGTAGTTCGAAGAAATCGGTGGTCCCAAACTCGGTGGCCCCGGCCGTGGCTCCACCAGGCCCGTCCAAGTATTCGAGATTGTTACCTACTGAAGCGTTCAATTCAGTTGAGAAGTCCCAATACCCAGTTACTTTGATCTGGTTTTTGGCGTCTACATTAAAACTAAAAGCATACTCTTGGGGCACTGTTTCCCCCTTGGCTTTTAATGAAAGAAAAACATCATACTCTGCCTGGCTAGCGAAATTTAAATTAAGGGGCTGTGTTATGGTGATCAGCCCGTTTTCCTTACTTATCTCTGGTTGGATGTTCTCGCCATTTATTTTCATCACAATGGAGGAAAGGTCTGCTTTTCCTGACTGGTCACCCAAAATTATTTCAATTGGATCGCCCGGATTGTTCCCAGAGGAGCCAGGGATTGGTTTGACGTTGACAACATGAGGTGTGGCGAGAAGGGAAACGTTGTAGTAAGCCTTGATTGCGCGTTCGTCATCGAGATCGTTAACAAGAATAATTCCTCCGGTTTCCCTGTCTACGGAGTAGAATTCCAGTCCAGCTCCGCGGGTCTTGTTCCAGTAAACAATTCTGACAGGATAGAGACCATCTTTCTCAACGGAAAAATCAAATGTTGTGTCATTGGGGCCATCCTTGAAGCCGGTTAGTGTCAATTCAAACTCGCCCAGGGATTTCGAAAAGTAATCCCGAGGGTTGGAGCCGATAAATACCCTGAATTGATCCTCGTCGTTTTGATCGGGTTTCCCTACGTGCACATTGATCCCGAAGGTGTGAACGCCTTTCTGTAATTCCAAATATGTGAGAATTTCTGTTGCAAATAAAGTATCATGATCTCCCGATCCAGGGATTCCCGGGAAAAAGTCGTCGTTCGAGAAATTACCAAAGGCAGAGCCAGAATTTTCAAAATCTATTAGGTCGTAGGTGTCGAACCCCCCCTCTAGATCTCCTTTGATCGCCTCATTAGCAACCGTGTTTCCAAGGTCGTCAACAAGCATTTCAGCAAGTTGAAAAGTCGCTCGCTTGAAGTCATGGCGGATAGCGCTTTCAGCCGGCGCCTGTGCAGATCTTGCAATGAAACCTTCGTTCAGGCTTCCTGGTTTAGTCGCTATATCGGAGGCCTCTACCAGACGATAGTTAGTCACCTTAAACCGCCATTGTTTGCTTAATTCTGCCCCGCTGGAATCAGTTGCAGTCACCTTTATGTTGTAGTTTTTGGAGGCAAGCAGTAGATCGTTGCTAAGCACTTTGACGGTTGTCTGTCGGCCGTCTTTGGCTGTTTCTGTGTTTACAATTTGTTCATTCAAATAAACCTTCACGGATGATGCCGTTAAGGTGTTTTGGCCATCCTGCCAGATGACGCTGATTTCGGTGTCGGGTTGAATTTCAGATGGGACAGGGCGGAGGTATGGGGTAGGCTTGGGGTAAACTGAAACGACATAAGGTTTTAGGGGTTCAATCGAGGGAATTCCCGCAGCGGTGGCACCTCCTAAATCACTGATAACCGAATCCGGGAGCGCCATATTATTAAATTGCAGACTGTTAATGTAGCCTCCCTTTGATATTCCATTGGTTGTAAAAAGGTAAAAGAAATCCTCAAGTGAATGATTACCTTGGCCGTCTACAAGTCCCCCAATGGGTTCTTCGCCAACTTTAGCGCCATCAATGTAGTAGGTAATAGTTTTGTTTGAGTGACTCACCACAATGGCCATTCTGTGCCATGTGTTCGCTAAAATTTTGCCATGGAAACTGGATCCACCAACTTTATCAGACTCATTTATCCTTATTTTCGCTTGTCCTAAATATTCATTGGATACGAGTGCCCTTGTGGACGCAGTCGAGTCTTCAGGATAAAGCAGATCTAAGATTATAGAGTATTCGTGGAGCAACCAGCTATCCTCATCAAGCTCGGCGCCATGGGGGACTTCGATTCCAACGAAGTCACTTATATCATCGGAGTCAGTGAATTTTAAGACATTTGCGGATTTCCCGTTAATGTCAGAAATCCCGAAGGCGTCAGTAGTGCCAAAGGATGCATCCCCCTTCTCCCAAGCCCATTCGAGGTTTTGGCCAATGGTTGCATTTAGTGTACCGTTGAATCCCCAATGCCCTGTAATTTCTGAAAAACAGGAGAGGATCGGCATCAAAACCAATGTGAAAACAAGTGTATTTTTCATTTAGATAATAGGTTTAACAGACCAAATAAATATTATTCGTCAGGTGAAGTCAAATGCTTTCTTATCGTTGGGAAACATCCAAAGGGGAATTCTGAAAACCCCAAGAACAGCATTAAAAATAAAATAATAAAATTTGTACATTGTGGCCGTGTGTTATCGTGAAGCAACGCCAAAATTAGATGTGTTCTCGTTGTTGTCCCATGAGCAGGCCATGACACGGGTTGTCAAAGGGATTAATAAACTATGGAAGGTGATAGACTGGGAGTTATTTCGTGAGGAACTCGAGTCGATTTTGGGCTATGGCCAACGGGATTGGAGCAAGGGAGGGCGTTCGTCCATTGATAGGGTGCTGATGTTCAAGGCTTTGGTATTGCAGAAGTTTCACGGCTTGAGCGATGAGGAGTGCGAGTTGCAGATAAGGGATCGATTTAGTTTCATGATATTTCTGGGGTTGCATCCCGGAGAAGTTGTACCGGATGCGCGAACTATCTGGGATATCAAACAACCGTTGGAACAGGATGGCAGGGATGGTGCCCGGAAGTTGTTCGAGCGATTTGAGCAGATGTTGACCGAGAGAGGGTTGACAGGGAGGGAGGGGAGTATCGTGGATGCCAGTTTTGTGGAAGCGCCGCGCCAGCGAAATAGCCGTAAGGAAAACGAACAAATCAAGGAGGGAGAAAGACCGGAGGGGTTTAAGGGGGGTAAGCGCAAAAGGGCGGCAAAAAGATTGTGATGCGCACTGCGCGAAGAAGAACAACGAGGCGCACTATGGGGACAAGAATTACGTAAAAGTGGATACCAAGAAAAAGCTGGTAACGAAGTAGGAACGGGAGCCATGGTGCACGACTCGCGGATGTTCGACAAACTGGTGGATGAAAGTGGTGAGTTCGGAAAAGCAGTAAAGAGTTGTCAGATATGATTGATCGAAGAGGAAACGAGTTTCAATCAGATCACAAGAAGGCCGATGATAGAGGAATTGTACGAACTTCCGACTCTTCAACGGCCTATTTGTTAAAAAATATAACCCATCAAACAAGTTTGCACTCTCCCTGTTTTTTTCAGAAGTGCGCTTATAAGAGTTTAAATTTATTAAAAACGTTAATTGTATCTTCACTCAAATTAGTAAATTCCACTTTAATATTTTTATTTTTGAGTTCTGATAATACATCTCTTATTGATGATATTGAACTATAATCTAAATCTTCGTTACTAGTCATATCAATTTTTAATTTTTTGGTTTTAGTAGAAATTTTCGAAAAAAGTTCTTTTAGAAATAATGAATTCCCGAAAAACACAGGCCCCTTCAAGCTTATCTGAACTATGCCAGAATCGACATCAGAATTGTCTATTTTAAAAGTACTCTCCGTCATATCTGAAGTCTTTTTTATGAACTGAAATAGTGCGATAATAAGACCTATAGCTACAGCATAAACAAGCTGCCAAAAAACAGTCAGTGCTAATACTATTAGCAATACAACTGCATCTTCCTTCTTCATTAATTTTAGTTCTCTAAATCCTTGTATATCCATAACATCAATTCCTACGGTTATTAAAATACCGGCTAAAACAGCTGCAGGTATTTTAGAAGCTAATGGGGCAAGGGCTAGGATAACACAAAAAAGTAGTATGCCTGATATCATCCCCGAAAGCCTTGTCTGACCTCCTGCTTTAATATTAACTACGGTTCTAATAGTAGCCCCAGCTCCTGGCAAACCTCCAAATATCGCAGCTATGCTGTTTCCTATTCCTTGTCCTATTAGTTCTTTATTTGGATTGTGCCTTGTTTTTGTCAT
This sequence comes from uncultured Verrucomicrobiae bacterium, assembly GCA_937770485.1. Classification (GTDB taxonomy): domain Bacteria; phylum Verrucomicrobiota; class Verrucomicrobiia; order Limisphaerales; family UBA1096; genus UBA1096. Next base: position 30,513 of record CALJHX010000014.1, read on the forward strand.
GTTATCAGCAACTAAACTTGTCAATAAAGAATCAATAGCACCCAAAAGTGAAAGCATAACTGCCATTATAATATAGGGAGCCAAAGAAAGAATTTCAGATATAGAAAATATTTGTAAATTTAATTTTGGTATTCCTGCATTAATTTTAGATATTGAAGTATATTCTATTTCGATAAGCGTAACTCCTAATGTAATAACTATTAAGGCGACTAACGCACTGGGAACAAGTGTTGTTATTCTTTTGAATCCATATATAATTATTATCGTCAAAATAGCAATTATAGCTTCTGTATTATTTATATTTGAAATAGCTCTAGAATAATATTTCAGTGAACCTATTACACCTGCGCTATCAACATTAATTAACTTTTTAGACTCATTTATAATTTGTTCATCTGTAAAATCTACTGTTAAATTGACAGTCTTGCTATTTCCAGTTGCGTCTTTCGATAGTTTTTCTTTAAATTGATCCAACCTGTTACTCATTAATGAAATCCTGGATTTTTCTTCATGAGTCTTGATAAGTTCATTGTCATTTTTCGGATTGTAACCGAGAGCGGGCATAAATTGAGTAATGAGAATAATGACTCCGATCCCCGACATGAATCCTGACACAACGGGTTTCGGAATATATTTTATATTAGTGCCTACTTTTGCTAATCCTAAAAGAATTTGAATTATACCACTTAACACAAAAACAAGTAGAATTAATGGGATGGCTTGTTCCAATTCACCCTCTCTTTCTATAAGAATAGCGCTAATAATCGAAGCACTCAAAACTGTCATCGGAGCTGTAGGCCCAGATATTTGAGTAGATGTGCCGCCAAACATTGCAGCAAATAAAGCAATGAAAGCTGCACCGTAAAGCCCCGCTGTTGCCCCAAGTCCTGATTGTTCACCAAAAGCAAGGGCAAGGGGAAGAGCAACGATACCTGCTGTTAATCCCCCAAATAAATCACCTCTTAAGTTTTTTTTCATCAATATACTAAGCTTAGGCTTCTGCAAATTTTTTATGAGTTTTATCGTAAACTAAAATATCTGTTGTTTCCAAATCGTAGACCCATCCATTTAAATCGATAGAATTACAAGCAATTGCTCTTGCTACAGATGGATGCGTTGCAATATTATTCATTTGTACAACAACATTTGCCTCTACCGCAGCTCTAGTTAGCTTTATCTTATCTCCATCTTGAACTTCATTGTGAGCAATTCTTCTGGCGACTTCTGAATGTTCAAGCCACTTTGCGACATCCGGTAATTTATTCAGAGCTTCAGGATCGAACAAGGCTTGCATGGCTCCGCAGAAAGTATGTCCGCAAATTATTATATTCTTAACTTCCAATACTGAAACAGCATAATCTATTGTTGCCACCATTCCTCGGCCAGCTTCAGCCCCATAAGCAGGAACTATATTACCTGCATTTTGCAATTCAAATAATGAGCCCGGCTCTGATTTTGTGAATAAGTTTGGCATTACTCTGCTATCAGAACATGAAATAAATAAATATTCAGGCTTTTGACCTTTTGCTAACTGTCTAATTCTGTCTAGTTGAGAAGAACTTAGGTCGGATTTATATTCTTTATAATTTTCTAATAACTTAAGCATAAAAGGCCATTTTACTTAGATCGAATAATATTACAAAATAAAAATTGTTACAATTTTGCTACACCGTGTAAGCATTAGAGTAAATACTATAATAGGACGATTCAATGCCTGTCACCACTGCATTATTTTAGTAAAATGAGCGCGGGGCTACGAGATGCGTGAAGAATTTAAAGTAAAGGCTGTCATAGTTAAATGCTAATGTGATTAGTGTTTCTCCCAACGTTTTAACTGCTTTAAGAGCATTTGATTGTTGCCTACATTGTGAAGCGCAATTCACACATCTTCAAAAACCAGTAAAATTCTCTGATTTGATCCCGTTAAATCGTCTCAAATGACGTTTCGCCTGGTTCCAGAAGTTTTCAATTCCATTTATGTGGTTTCTCTCTTTTGCAAATGGGGTGGAGTGGTTAATTCGCCTATGATGAAAGTTGCTTACGCTCAGTGCATTGTAAGCCTTAAAGCAGTCTGCGTAAACCACACTGTCGGGTTGAACATTCTCTTTGAAGATCGGCAAAAGCGTTTCTGTTTTAGCATTGGGGATGATGGCCGTGTAGAGCTTTACATCCAGTTTTAATAGCCGAACCCCCGCTATCTTGCCTGCCGCACCTCGTCCTCGTTTTCCTTTGCGGACTCCACCTAAGTTGCTCTCATCCGCCTCCACTTCTCCTGAAAGCTCATAGCTGGGCAGTTGGCTAGATATGGAGTTGGCGCAGGCGCTGATAGAAGATCCGAACCGTGTTTCGGTTTACTCCTGTTATCTCCGCTGCAGCTCTGGCTGTGGCTCTTGCTACCTACATTTAGATCATCTTTCCTCTCTGCTTTCCGCTTAGTCGACTCTTCCTTGCATACATGCCTCTTTCATAGTTTTTCCTAGCATTTAACTATGCCAGCCCATTAATAAACTAAGCAAGGTGATAGACTGGGAGTTGTTTCGCGAGGAACTCGAGTCGGTTTTGGGCTATGCCCAACGGGATTGGAGCAAGGGAGGGCGTTCGTCCATTGATCCGGTGCTGATGTTCACGTGGTAGGTATTGCAGAAGTTTCAGAGATTGAGCGATGAGGAGTGCGAGTTTCAGATAAGGGATCGATTGAGTTTCATGATATTTCTGGGGTTGAATCCCGGAGAAGCTGTACCGGATGCGCGAATGATCTGGAATTTCAAGCAGGCGTTGGAACAGGATGGCAGGGATGGTGCCCGGAAGTTGTTCGAGCGATTTGAGCAGATGCTGACCGATAGAGGGTTGATAGGGAGGGAGGGGAGTATCATGGATGCCAGTTTTGTGGATGCGCCGCGCCAGCGAAATAGCCGTAAGGAAAACGAACAAATTAAGGAGGGAGAAAGACCGGAAGGGTTTAAAGAGGGAAGCGCAAAAGGGCGGCAAAAAAGATTGTGATGCGCGCTGGGCGAAGAAGAACAACGAGATGCACTATGGGTACAAGAATCTCGTAAAAGTGGATGCTAAAAAAAAGCTGGTAACGAAGTATGAAACAACGGGAGCCAACGTGCACGACTCGCGGTTGTTCGACAAACTGGTGGATGAAAGTGATGAAGCAGTATTGGCTGACAGCGCGTATCTATCAGAGTAGGCAAGGGATCATTTACTCGAGTGTAATTGTGAGGATTTCATCCAACTCAAGAGCTACAGGAACCATCCGTTAAGCGAAGAGGAATAGAAGAGAAACAAACAAAGAAGTCATATTCGTATAAGAGTGGAGCACGTATTTGGGAGAATAAGCTAGTTGGCGATGGATCGCTTGCGAACGATAGGAAAGGAGCGAGCGCACCATCACAACGGGTTGAGCAACCTGGTATACAACATGGATCGGTATGCGTTCTTGATGAAGTGAAGCTGGAAAGAGAAGTAAGAGTCGTCAGAGATGGTTGATCAAAGAGGAAACGAGACTCAATCGGATCAGATGAAGGCTGATGGTAGATGAATTGAACGAACTTCCGGCCCTTTCAGTGCCTAATTGTAAAAAATATTACCAATCAAACCAGTTCACAAAAAACTCCCCTTTCCAGAAGCGCCCTTTAGTCAGGCGGATGTCGGGTTCCTCTCCGGCGCACTCCTAGTTGACCAGTGTTATTTCAGACAGACTACGCTTCGGAGGCAGGATTTTCAAGCCGATTGCCCAAGCGGCGGTTATTTACCGATGCAGAATGTGCTGAAGATGGAGTCGAGCAGATCCTCCGTGGTTGTTCGCCCGACAATTTCGCCGACGGCATCGGTGCCGATTCGCAAATCGACAGCAACCAAGTCAAGCGGCGTGCCAGCCCGTAACTGCTCGCGTGCTGTTTGGAGTGAAGCGCCCGCCCGGCGTAGCGCTTCCTGATGCCGGGAGTTGATCATCACTTCCAGCATTTCCGAGGTTATCTCCCCGTCCCATACACGGTTGCGGATGGCATCCTTCAACGCCTCGACCCCTTGGCCGTCGAGGCAGCTCACGCTCACCGAAGGGCTTCCGCTGGCCTCCGCTTGGCCAAGTTGATTCGGCAGATCGCTCTTGTTCAGCACGAGAATACGTGGATTGTCGGCAAACTCGGCCAAGTACGTCTCGTCGTCCAGGGTGAGCGGCTCAGAAGCATCGAGCACATGCAGCACAATGTCCGCTTGGCCAAGCGACTCGCGGCTGCGCCGTATGCCCTCACGCTCGATCGCGTCGTCGGACTCCTGCAGACCGGCGGTGTCGACGAACACCACGGCGATGCCGCGAATTTGCGCCTCCTCCGAGATCGTGTCGCGCGTTGTGCCGGCCACGGCGGAGACGATAGCGCGGTCGCGGCCCAATAGTTGATTGAGCAGGCTCGACTTGCCGGCGTTGGGTCGCCCGATAATGGCCACGCGGATTCCGCGCCGGATCAACTGCCCCTCATTGGCCGTGGCAAGCAACTCGTCGATGAATCGGCCGGCGTTCTCAAGCTTCGCAACCAGCCCGTTCATTGTGTCCGGCTCGATGTCTTCGTCGGGAAAATCGATGTGCGCCTCGACGTGCGCGAGTACGTGCATCAAGTCATCGCGAAGTTGGTTAATGCGCTGCGAGAGTTTGCCGGCGAGTTGCTCGTTGGCGGCGCTCAACGCGAGATCGGTTCGCGCGTGAATGAGATCGGCGACCGCCTCGGCCTGTGTGAGATCAATGCGTCCGTGCAAAAAGGCGCGCTTGGTGAATTCGCCTGGCAGAGCCAGCCGAGCCCCCCCGTCGAGTACGGCGTCGAGCACGGCCTTGGTGGATCGTATGCCGCCGTGGCAGCTGATCTCTACGATATCCTCTCTGGTAAAGGTTGCCGGTGCTTTCATCACCGAAACCATCACCTCGTCGAGCCGCCGTTCATCCCGGACGATGTGCCCGTAATGCAGCGTGTGCGACTTGGCCTTGGCGAGCTGGGACTTTGATTTTCCGCCGGGAGCGAACAGGGAATCGGCAATCGCCAGTGCCTTGTCGCCGGAGATGCGAATGATCGCTAACCCGCCCTGGCCAAGAGGCGTTGCGATCGCGGCGATAGTCTCGTCGAACATGGTCTGCGGCCGTTAACGAAGACAAGCGCCTTTTTCTATTTCTGTCTGCTGTCCCTCAAGGTAGAGAAGGGCCTTCGCGTAACTTTTGTTGTGGAGGTAGTGCATGAGTTCGCGATTGGTGTCGCCCGGCAATTGGGCAGTTAATTCGTCAATCCTGCTGAAGTGCGTCAACAAGTCCGGCTTCGGCTTCACATTCACCACGGCTGCTGCTGACTCCAGTTCCTTTATCGCCCCGATCAGATTCTGCTCTGTCGTCATGTGCCGAGCATGCCACTCCAGCCCAACAAGACCAAGCTTAGTATGGGCTTGGCTGGGGGCTTTTGGTAGGCTACCGCCGTGCGTGACGTTCTTCGATCTATCCCTTTGCTGCTCGCCGGTGCTGTTTCCCTGATGGGAACAGAGGCGTCAGCAGTTGAAACAGTCGACGTGGTGACCTACGCGCTCAAGACTCCACGGCTGGTTGTGTATTCGGTCGATTCGTCTGACTTGGCAAAAGGCTGGGCGCGTAGCCATGAGAGGGATCGTCCGGGGGTGCGCGTCAAGTTTGGCTCACGCGTCGTGTTGCAGTTGGCCAAGGGGACAAACTTTGGCCAGATGATGCGTGGGACTTTGCTCAAGACGGACCGGGAGTTCGCTCCCGGCTTGTTCCTATTACAGGCTCCGAATGTGAAAGTGGCGCTTGAGGAATCCCAGCGCTTGGCCAAGAGCCGGAATGTCTTGGTGAGCCACCCAGTAAGGCGGCGGCCAATGCAAAAAACAGCCCCTATGGCCAAGCGCCCGAATGATCCGCTGTACGACACGCAGTGGCCGCTCGAGAATCGTGATCCAGCAACCGGCGACCAGATTGGCCCGGAGTTCAACATTCGTGAGGCGTGGGCCGGGTCAACCGGCCAAGGCGTGGTGATCGGCATCGCCGACGACGGGGTGGATCTGGCGCACACTGATTTTCTTGGGCAAGGCGCGGATGACCTGCATTTCAATTTCACGAATGGCAAGACAGACGGCAACCCGGCGGCGAGCAACCAGGGGCACGGGACGATCGTTGCAGGACTGGCGTTAGCCAAGGCCGACAACAACCGGGGCATTGCCGGGGTATCGCCCGGGGCCAAGTTGGCCAGTCTCGTTGTCTGGACAGCGGGGGATGACTTCGGGACCGAAGAGGAGGTGGCCGACATGTTCCAATACCGCAACGATGCAGTTCATGTTCAGAACCACAGTTGGGGCAGCAGCACGATTGAGCAGCTTGATGCACCGGTGATTGAGTCCAAGGCCATCGAGCGGGCGATTGAAACCGGGCGTGACGGGAAGGGCGTTTTGATAATCCGCGTGGCTGGCAACAGTCGGGAGGAGGACTGGAGCGCCTCAGACGACGGATACGCGAACGACCCGCGCGTGGTGACCGTTGGGGCCGTGGGGCCGGACGGTCGCGTGGCCCCTTTCAGTAGCGCCGGTGCCTGCGTGCTTTGCGTGGGCTTGATCGCCAACACAGCGAGTGAGTACCCGGTTTATTCCACCGACCGCATGGGTGCGCTTGGTTGGAACCGCAAATCTAGCGCGGACGACCCGGAGGTTGGTAGCTATCATGCCATCACTCGCGGGGGTACCTCGTTCACCGCACCGCAGCTTGCCGGGGTAGTGGCTCTGATCCTTGGGGCGAACCCCGACTTGACCTATCGCGACGTGCAGCAGGTGCTTATTCATGCTTCGCGGCACTACGACTTTGGCGATCCGTTTTTAAGTCCAAACGCCACCGGTTATCTATTCAGCCTCAACACCGGTTACGGCGTCCCCGATGCGGGCGTGGCCGTGCGCTTGGCCAAGCGCTGGAAGAATACCGGTGCGCTGGTGAAAAAGTCTTATAAGCAAAACTCCCTCACCGAGTTGCCGGACGACGGGTTGCAGTTGAGGATCGTTGCCAGTGGCGATGAGACTGTTTTTACCGCCAGCCCTGGAAATGGTCTAGTGCCGGATGATCCAACCGAGGCATTGCCGTTGGTGGATGTGGGCCGGGCAACAATACCGCTCGATATCGATCTTACCGGCAAGGCGGCGCTGATAGAGCGCGGGGGCGCGTTCTTCTCGGAGAAAGTCCTGTACGCAGCGGAGGCCGGGGCGGAGTTCGCCGTCATTTACAATCATCGCAACGGCAACGAGCGGTTCATTCCTGGAGGGTTGGATTTCACGCCGATCCCCGCTGTGTTTCTCTCCCAAAATGACGGGACAGCCTTGAAGGCGTTGCTCAATGCTGAGGGTGATAAAGGAGCCAAGGCGGTGCTCTCGCTCGACTCGAAAGTCGTCACGGTTGCCGTGCCGGATTCGTTGCTCTGTGAACAGATCGGTGTGCGCGTGAAAATGACCCACCGAATCCGGGGTGATATCCGGTTGACTGTCCGCTCGCCTTCCGGCACTCGCAGCGTCCTGCAGGCCAATGTCCCCGATGGCAGCGCGTGGCGCGGCGACTGGACGTTTTGGTCCAACCAGTTTTTTTACGAACCGGCGAAAGGAGATTGGTCTGTTGCCGTGAGCGACTTGGCGAAGAACTTCACCGGCGTGTTGAGTGGGGTTGAGTTGACCGTGCGCGGCAGAGCAATCAGTGACACAGACAACGACGGCCTCGACGACGACTGGGAGACGGCGCAGTTCGGTTCGCTTAGCCAAACGGCGCTGGAGGACCGCGACCGCGACGGTGTGCCGAACGCCCGCGAGCAGGCGCTGCACACCGATCCCGCGACATTCGATGGTCACTTCGACCTGCGTTATCTACGCTTGGGTAACGGCAGTCTGCGGCTCGCTTGGCCAAACTGGCGCGGCTTCGTGTATCGCGTGCAATCCGCCGATCACGCGTTTGGGCCGTGGACCGAGCAGGCCGTGGTTGAGCCGGGGCAATTCCAAACCACATGGGAGGCAAAGCCGGAAGCTGCTGACGTTCGGTTTTACCGCGTGCATGCGGAACTCAAGCCATGAGGCGGCAGCTCATTTCTTCCGGGGCCAAGTGGGAGGCCAAGGTTGGTTATAGCCGAGCCGTCCGGGTGGGGCGGCATGTTATTGTTTCGGGGACAACCGCCGTGGATGTCAGGGGCAGAGCGGTCGGCGGTCAGGATGTCCGCGCCCAGGCCCGCCGCATCTTTGAGATCATTGCCGCCGCCTTGGCCGAAGCCGGTGCCTGTCTCGAGGATGTGGTGCGCACGCGGATGTTCGTCGCCGACATTGCCGATGCCATGGCGCTTGGCCAAGCGCACGGCGAGGTGTTCGGGCAAATTCGGCCTGCGTCGACACTGGTCGAGGTCAGTCGGTTGATCGATCCCGCGTTGTTGGTGGAGATCGAGGCCGACGCCATCGCGGGTAGCGGCGGAGCCGACGCGGTGATCTTGGCCGGTGGTAAAGCCAAGCGGATGGGGCGAGACAAAAGCCGCATTCGGCTGGGACGCCGGATGCTGCTGGGCCATGCGCGGGCGGCGGTGGCGGATGCCGGATTCAAGCCGAGAGTCATCGCCACCGATTTGCAGCTCAACTTAGGGCCGCTCGGTGGTATCGCCACCGCGCTTCACTCGACGAGGCACTCGCGTGTGTTGTTTCTCGGTTGCGACATGCCGTTTTTATCCGGCAACTTGATTAAAGAATTTCTCGCGGCGGCGACTTATGGGGTTGGGCCAATATTCACTCGGCACAAAAAGGGGGTCGGTTTTCCGTTCGTGCTTCACCGTTCCGATTTGGCCTTGGTTGAAAAGCAAATTGACAGTGGAGCACTGTCGCTACAACGACTGGCCAAGCGTTTGAAAGCGAGAGCGTGGCAGCCACCGGCGAGTCGCGTGCCGGAATTGTTCAACATCAACACTCCCGCCGATTTGGCTGAGGCGAAGCGTAGATTGAAGGTGGCGGGATGTTGAGTCGCTACAGAGTCATGGAGTGCGGTAGCCCCTGCCGCATTCGGGAGAGGCACAAAGCGGTGCGGAGAACCGCATTCCAAGCCGCCGCCGCGAAACTGATGTTCTCCATGCTTTTTGTGGCATCAGTTGTCTATGCGGAACGGCATGAGTATTCACGGCCGCTGATGGGGATGGCGTTCAGGATCATCGTCTATTCGGAGGATGAAGCCAAGGCCAAGCGGGCGGCAAAGGCGGCGTTCGACCGGGTCGCCGTGCTCAACCAAATCATGAGCGACTACGAGCCCAAGAGTGAGTTGAGCAAATTGTCCAACTTGGCTGGGAGCGGGAAGGCGGCGAAGATCAGCGAGGAACTTTGCAGTGTGCTCGATCGCGCTCAGGCTCTGGCGGCGCAGACCGGTGGCGCGTTCGACGTTACGGCCGGTGCATCGGTTCAGCTTTGGCGGCGTGCCCGGCGCGTGAAGCAGTTGCCGCCGCAATACGCGCTCGCCAAGGCGCTGAAGACGGTTGGATTCCGCAGCCTAAAACTTGACGCAAAAAAATGCATTGCCGAACTAACCGGATCGGGGACGCGCCTCGACCTGGGTGGCATCGCCAAGGGCTACGCGCTGGACGAGGCGCTGGCGGTTTTGAAAAAACATGACCTGCGGCAGGCCTTGGTTTCCGCTGGCGGCGACATCGTGGCTGGTACTGCGCCGCCCGGAAAAGAGGGTTGGCGCGTGGCGCTGATCGGCCTGCGCGAGGAGGTCAAGCCGGAGTTTCTCTGGTTGACGAACGCCGCTGTGGCCACGTCGGGTGATTTGTACCAATTCCTCGAGGTGGACCGCACGCGCTACTCGCATATCGTCGATCCGCGTACTGGCACGGCGCTCACGGAACAGCGGTTGGTGCATGTGCTCGCCCCGGATGCGATCACGGCGGACAGCCTGGCCACGGCAATGAGCGTGCTGGGGCCAAGCAAGGGATTGCGCCTGGTTACCGACGACAAGCGTTACGGCGCTCGTGTGGCGTTTCGTGGCGCACTTGGCCAGGTGCAGGTCGTCGAGTCGCCGGTGTTCCACGCTTGGCCAAGGGCGGAAAAGTAGAACGGCCCGCTGCGTTAGCAGCAGGCCGTTGAAGTTCGGTTGCGAGCTGGCTTACGCCTTTTCTGCGGTGATTTGCAGATACTCGCGATCTTTGATGATGCCCGGTTGCGGGACGGGATACTTTCCGTCCGGGTTAGTTTGCAGCGGAGCGGGGGAGTCCATTGTTAACTGATCGGCGTTCGGGCAGAGATCGTGGTCGTGATTGAGCACGTCGTCGACGGTGACTTCCTGTCCTGTGTGAGTGGCAAAACGACCGGCGGCAGTGACTACGCTGGCCATGACACCGCGTTCCACTTCGTTGAAGGGCTTGTTTTCCCGAATGGCGGTCATCAGGTCGTTCCACTCGTCCTGGTACGGATTGGTCTCGCGGCCCGGGTAAGCCCATGCAACCGGATCCTTCATGCTTTGGCCCTTGAAGATTTTGCAGGGCGCCGGCGCGTGGCCGTTTTTTGATATAATGCCCAGTCCTTTGGAGCCGTGCGCATAGCTAGCAAAGTCCCCGTAACAGCCCGGCATGGTGCGCCCGTGCAGATACAGCTTGGCGCCATCGGCGAACGTGTACTCGACCGTGTAGCAGCCAAGGTTTTGATCGACGTAATCCCCCCGGTAATGGCGAGCACCGGCGCCTTGTGCCTTGACGGGCCAGGCATCCTTCATCCAGCAGCATTCGTCGATGTTGTGGATGAAATAGTCGCTGAACGAACCGCCACTCGCCCAGATAAAACTGTGGAAGCGGCGAATTTGGTAGAGTAATTCGCTCTCGTTTTTCTTCGGAGGGAGTGAGTAACAGGAGGCAACAGGGCCGTGGAGACGGTAGGCGCGCAACAGGTTGATGTCCCCGAGTTCACCGTCCTTGATGCGGTTGAAGAGTTCGCCGCGGGCGCGGCTGTGGCGGCACATGAGGCCAACGCCGACCTTGAGATCCTTCTTCTTTGCCAAGTCGTTGAGGGCTAGCATGCGCCGGGCGGTGGGGCCGTCCGGGCAGAGTGGCTTCTCCATGAAAACATTCAGCCCCTTGTCGATGGCTTTTTTGTAATGCACCCAGCGAAAGGCGCAAGGGGTGGTGAAGATGACAACGTCGCCCTTGTTTAGGTTGTCCATCGCCTTGGAATAGCCATCAAAACCGATGTAGCGGCGATCGGCCGGCACGTCCACGTTGTCCTTGTGCCTTCTCTTCAGTGCCTTGTAGCTGTTGTCCATCTGTGCGGAGGAGACATCGGCCATTGCGACGAGTTTGTTGCGGGCGATGTCACTCGGCACTGACAGGGCGTTGTCGGCTGCGCCGGTCCCGCGGCCGCCCGCGCCGACGATGGCTATTTGGGTCATGTCATCGACGGCAGAGTGCACGCGAGGGATGGCAACACCGGCCAGCGCCGAGGCGGCCGTTACGGAGCCGGTGGTCTTTATAAAGTGGCGACGATTACTTGAGGACAATTCAGTAGGCTTGCTCATCGCGGCATTTCTACATTCAGCTGACTCCCGGCGTCAAACGATTTTTGCCGCTTGGCCAATCGCTTGGCCCTTTGACCTTGCTCCGCAACGCGTCATCATAAACGATGCGCAGCGATGAACTTACTCGGACGAGCAACGTTGGCTGCCCTGACAGTTTCTCTTTTCGCCGTCCCCTTGGCCAAGGCCGACGGCCCGACTCTCGCCCAGCGCCTCGGCTACAAGGCCACGGACAAATTGCTCATCATAAACGGCGACGACACCGGCATGTGCCACGCCGCCAACGTTGCTGTCATCGACTCGCTAGAGCGCGGCCTCATGACCTCGGCGACCATCATGGTGCCGTGCCCGTGGTTCACCGAGATCGCCCGCTACGCCAAGTCCCACCCTGAGAAGGACTTCGGCATCCATCTCTGCCACACGTCCGAGTGGCAGGTGTACCGCTGGGGGCCGGTCGCTTCCCTCGACAAGGTGCCGGGGTTGGTGGATTCGCAGGGTTACCTGTGGCGGAGCGTCCAGGAGGTGTACATTCACGGCAAACCGGAGGAGGCGCTGATTGAGGCTCGCGCTCAAGTCCGCAAGGCGCTCGATGCTGGTATCGACATAACGCACCTCGACACGCACATGGGTGCGCTGAACTACGACCCGCGCTACGTTCAGGTTTATCTGCAACTCGCACTGGAGTTCGACCTCCCGCTGCGGATGCCGTCGCAGAGCACGGCGGCGCGGTTTGGGTTCAGCGACCTGCGGAAACAGTTTGCCGCCAAGGGCATCGTTTTTCCGGACTACCTGATTTTCGACAAGCTTGATGAGGAAAAGAAAGGCGTGAAACAATTTTGGATGAAGACCCTGCGCAACCTCAAGCCGGGGGTCACCGAGTTATTCATCCACGCCGCCATGCCGACCGACGAGCTGCGCCATATCACGAATAGTTGGAAGACGCGATCGGAGGAATACGAGACCTTCACCAACGACGCCGACGTGCGGCGGCTTGTGGAGGAACAGGGCATCATTCGCATCGGCTACCGGCCGCTGCGCAGACTGCAACAGGGAAAAAACAAATGACCTTCCCGGCTGCCAGCATGCTCGCTGAGATCGAGCGCATCGTCTCTTTTGGCATCCGCCGTCCCGGCTACGAAGAGGGACTCAAAACCGAGCAGTACCTACTTGAGCGCTTCAACGAAATCGGCTTGCGCGACACTCGCCTAGAGCCGGTTCCTGTCAACTACTGGCGGCCGTCAATCACCCGCCTGGGCATCTGTGAATCGACGCTCGACATCCCGTGCCGCGCCGTGCCGTACACCGGTTGGACCGAGCCGGCGGTGCGCGCACCCAAGGCGGTCTACGTCGGGGACGGATCGGCGGCCGAATACGACGCGGCCGACGTCGCCGGCAAACTGGTCGTCGCCGACATGCACTTCGGCGACTTCAACGCCTCGCATCTCAAGGCCGGTTCGCACTTCATCCACGACCCCGGCGACACCATCCCCGACGGCCCGCTGCACTGCGCCAACTGGCTGATCCCCAACTTCAGCGCCTACTACGAGACGTGGAAACGCGGCGCCACTGGCTTCATTGGCTTGCTCGGCGAAATGCCGATCGACGGCTGCGAACTCTACGTGCCGTACGACGGGTTCCTAAAAAAAACACCCGCCGCGTGGGTCGGCCGCGAACACGCCGCCGCCGTCCGCTCAGCCGCCGCCAACGGCGAGCCGTTCCACTTCACCAGCACCGGCGAGGGTCGCACGGTGGACTCTCACAACGTCGTCGGCATCCTGCCCGGCCGCACCGACGAATTCATTCTCATCACCTGCCATCACGACGCACCGTACGCCTCCGCCGTCGAGGACGCCTCCGGCTTGGCCGCGCTGCTCGCCTTGGCCAAGGCGTTCGCGGATTCGGCCGAACCGCTCGAGCGCGGGCTGATTTTTCTGGCATCGAGCGGCCATTTCCACGGCGGCATCGGCTGCCGCGAATTCGTCGCCAAGCATCGCGGCAGTTTGCTGGAGAAAATCGTCGCAGCCATCGGCGTCGAGCACATCGCCGAGGAAGTGCAGGGCGGCGACGACGGCCGATACGCCAAGACCGGCCAAGCGGAAACCCGCGCGCTCTTCGTGGACAAGACGCCGGAGTTGCTGCGCGTCCTCGAGGAGGAAGTGCAGCGTGTGAACCTCAGTCGCACGCTGGCGGTGGACGCCTACCTGTTCGGCCCCGAGCCGCCGTGCGACAGTGCCCCGTTCTTCACCGCCGGCATCCCGTCAGTCTGCCACATCAGTGGGCCTCTGTATCTGTTCGACCCGCACGACACCATCGACATGGTGCGACAGGAAGACTTGCCCAAGGTCACCGAGTTGTTTTACCGCGTCATCCGCCGGATCGACACCATCCCCGCCGTCGACTTGGCCAAGGGCACAACCCGCCAGCGTAACGATCCTCCTGCTGATCCACCTCCATGGTTCCTCCCCCCGGAGTTTTTCCTGGGTGACTGAACTTGGCCAACCAAGACAGGAACACCTTTCACAGTCGTTCGCCAAACTGCGACAAATCCAATGGGATAGATGGGCTCCAACCTCGTCCCACTCCGCCTTATCACGTCAACGATAACGCTTATCGACGAAGCGTTGACCCTTATCGGGTTCCCGGTAGACCATATCGCTTGGGCGCTGACGTCTATAGACCATCCGTGTGAGCTTATCGGAAGCCCGGTACCGAGTATCACTTTAGCGCTAGAACGTAACGCGTCTCCGATAATGTGAATCGATTGCCCATTAGGGCGTATCTTATCGCCGATAGACAGAGGCGCGTTTCCAGAACCGTTTAAAGCCCAAACATTTATGCTATTGCACGTATCGTTAAACAGATACCGTCCAATTTTTTATATTGAGCATCGAAGTGAAATCCCGTGTGATTAGAAAAATGGTTCTTCGGAGAATTTAGTGGGTGGGAGGGAGGAGAGGAGGAGCCTTTAGGGTGAAAGAGGAGGGAGGTCTGGGGATGGAAAGCCTTGCGGAGCATTACGAGCGGTTGTTGGGCCTTGATGGCGATCCGGTTGGAGTCAGTGAAGAAAGTGGCGGTGATGCTCAAACGCCATTTGGATCGGATACTGAGTTGGTTTTGCCATCATATAAGCAACGGCATGGCCGAGGGATATAACAGTCGCATTCAATCGATCAAGACAGCCTCAAGAGAGTTCCGAAACGTTGCCAACTACCGGACAAGAATCCTCTTCTTCTGCGGCAAACTAAATCTCCTCCTCAACTCCACCCACAAAATGTCCGATGAGCCAAAAAACATTCCCGAATAGCACTGACAATCGAAAATTGTCAATTACTGGGACTGACCCCTTTACTTGGTTGCCACGGCTCATGACGTGGTAGACCGCGCCCGGATATTGGATTCTCAATGCTCGCGCCACATTCCAGATTCGACGCCAAACGCGCCTGCCCTGCAAGTAACAATTCCTGTTTTACGTGATTGACCCTTTCATGAGCGTGAAGCGGCGCGCTGGTATGCCAGGGCCGCGGCTCAAGGCGACCATCTCGCGCAATCGTTGCTGGCGGAGAGTCTGGAGAAGGGCAGGGGTGTTGCTCCCGACAATACCGAGGCTTTCAAGTGGCTCGAATTGGCTTGTAAGACAGAGGAAGAAACGTTTCGAAATGAGCTTAGGAAAAGTCAGGAGTCATTGGCTCGAAAAATGATGGGGAGTCAGATCCAGGAAGCGAAGAAGTGGGCGCGTGAGTGGGTTCCAACGCCCGCGAATTAACTGCGGTAAACAAGACTTTCGGGATGCTGGGTGAAGAGAGCCAAACGGCGCTACAGAGATGAGATTCGTCGCAACGCCTTCGGATCAGTGCAGCCAGGAATCCACCATCGGGGAAAGCCTTCCGGCCATATCCGCCGCCAGGAACGCAGCAAATACGCCCGCCAACACATCCATCGTGTAGTGCGCCCGCAGGACCAGGACAGTGAACATTTCACCGATCGCAATCACCGCCACCAGAACCGCGAACCATGGGGGGGCGAGGTGGGCGGTCTCAATTGCCGCAAGCATCACCAGCGCCGTGTGGCCGGAGAAGAAGAAATCATTGCCGACATCGTAGGTGACCAGCAAGGTCGGGAATCCGGGGTTTCTCCAGATGATGCCCGGCGGCGGGGGCAGGGTGCACAGACCCTGGCAGGCCTGTCGCAGTGCAAACAGGATCAGGATGCCGAGAAAGGGAGAGAAGGTTGAACCGAAGATAGCCGCGCCAATCAACGTCAGCCCCAGAAGGTCGATGAAAATCGAACTGACGATCAGGGTTGCGTTGGCCGCGCGCGGATGGGTGACGAGGTGTTTGTGCCAGCTGGCCGTCAGATCATGGACGACATCGCCGATGCCTTCCTTGGGAGCGGATCTGCGAGCGATTAGCGATTGTGTCCAGAACCAGAGAATCAGGGAACCGGCGACAACGCCCGCGCGAAGGCCAATGGCGGGCCAGTCCAATACGGCAAGAGTAGCTGTCATCGTTTTAGTCGCGTCATTGGGATTTGCTTTCCTCCAGCATTTCTCCGAGTTGCCGTCGGATTTCTTCCACCAGAGGATCGCTGTCAGCGTTGCGATCCCGGGTCGGGCTTGCCTCGATGGCTTCGCCGACTGAAATGACCGCGCGGATGGGGGCATGCACGCGAGCCGTATCGGTCAGGTCCTCTTCGTATCTTTCGATCGTTTCCAACAGACGTTCGGGCGTGGGATCGTCGGCCAGGTAGTCGCCCGAGTAGCAATGGAGCTGCTGCGCCAGGTAGATATCCGCCAGTTGCCTCCATCGGCGGGCGATCTCCTCCTCTGCGAGGTCGCCGTGGGCCATGTCCGGGACGATCGCGCTACGCAGACGTTTGATGCGGACAATCGTATCCTGGCCGTGATCCGGGACTTTCCATTCCTGTTCAAGCGGCGTCAGCAGGCGTTGGAGCAGTTGCGGGAGCCTGCCCACGGGATGATCGGGTTGCGGCGCGCCGAGGTATTCAATTTCCTTGAGAGCCAGCAACGCACGGCCTGCCTTCACGATCCGATCGCGCATGGGCAATTGAGTCTGGGGCTGCCAGGAGAAGCGGGATTCAATGTCCTGCAAAACCGGCAGGATGGCGCTCTCCAGATCGCCTTCGAAAAAGTAGCGGATGAAAATCGGATGCACGACGACCTTGCCTGGCCGGGCGGAGGAGGCGCGCTGCTTCGCGGCGGAGCGCGCGAGAAAGGCGACCCCATCCATCAGGTTCATCAGGCGATCGTTGTTCCGGGTGACGAAACCCTCGGGAAAGAGAGCCAGCGGATATTTCGCCTCGCTCAGAATGCGAGTCGCGCACTTAAGCGAGTCCCGATCAAGACCTTCACGGTGGACGCTGAATACTCCGATCCGAGGGAGGACGAAGGACTGTAGCCAATTCTGCATGAAGAGATGCCAACTGGCCATGGTATGAAAAGGGCGGGCGACCTCACGCGAGAGCAACGCCAGAACCATGGGGTCACAGGGCCGGCAATGGTTGGACGCCAGCAGGACTCCGTCGCCTGCGTGCAGCGATGCGCGGAGTCGCTCGGCGCCGATAAACTTAAAGGAAGTGACACCGTAGTTTTTGCGAAGATAAGCAGGCAGATACCACTGGATGATTCGCGACCAGAAACGGCTCAGGCGCGGGGGCACGAAACGATAGGGTTTGGCGATAACAACGTTTTGCATGATTTGTCGCTGAATGCGCTGGCCGGGTCTTGTGGAAATCGCGCCAACGCTCCTGTTCCGACCGTTATTAAGACCGGAGTTCTGTCGCTGTATCCAGAACTATGTTCCGCTTGCGCCAACGAAATCGCGCTGATGTGGGTGAAGATGGTTTTAACAACAGTACAACGGAAGAGTCTCAGATTTTTGATTTTTGTAAATTAGAAAACATTTTTTTATTTGAAATCCGAATTGAGTAGGAAGCGGGCATAATGCGGAATTTTTTGAGTTCTTTTACCGTTTCCAGCGAGTTGAGAACTGCTGTTAGACAGCCAAACGACCCCTCCCATACGAGTACCGGTCGCCTTCTCCTAATCCCGTCCAAGCGCTTGGGACATGTCGGCTTTGATCTGAGGGTCGGTGGCGTAGGGGTCGTTGTGCCGCTTGGCGTAGGCGGTCAGCTTGGCGGTGAGTCGCCGGACGATTTTTTTGGAATCGGGATTGGTGAACTTGTTGTGCAGTTCGTCGGGATCGTTCTGCAGGTCGTACAGCCACGGTTGGCCAAGCGCGGAGTAAACGAGCTTGTACCGGTCGGTGACGGCGGTGAGCCAAGGTTTGACGCCGGAGGTCGAGCGGATGAAGGCGATGTCGTCCCACTTGGTTATTACGCCGCGAAAGAGGGCGGAGGCGTCGCGGCCCTCGACGCCCTTGGGCGGTTCGTCGCCGGTGAGCGCGAAGAGGGTCGGGACAAAATCGACGCAGCTCAGCGCCTCGTTGACGACGGTGCCGGCCGGGATTTTGTCGGGGCAATAAAACAGAAACGGCACGCGCGCCGAGCCTTCGTAGGGGACGCCTTTGTTGAGCCGGCCGTGTTCGCCGCAGAGGTCGCCGTGGTCGGCGGTGAAGACGATGATCGTGTTGTCGATCTGCCCGTTTTTCCGAAGTGCGTCGATGATGCGGCCGATGTTGTCGTCGAGACACTTCACCATGCCGTAATAACTTGGCATCAGCATCCGCACGGTGTCGGCGGTGATTCTTGGGCTCGCCGCTCCCCAGCGCGGTGTCTGTGCGCGCGATTTGTCCACCGAGGCAGGGATCGGTACTTTCACGTTTTTGTACATTTTGTCGTACGGCTTGCGGACGGTGTTCGGGCCGTGCGGATCAGGGAAGCAGACCATGTAACAAAACGGCTCGGCCTTGTTGAGGTTGATGAAGTCGATCGTGCGGTTGGCCAACCAGTCGGTGGAGAACGTTTTGCTGTCGGCGTTTTCGACTCCGTAAGACGGTTTACCCCGCTTGATGGCTGCGACGCGCGGGCCGGCCCCGGTTATCTCGAATTTCTTCCAGTGGCCGCGGTTGAACATGTAGCGGTTGTCGTCAAAGCCGAACTTCCGCTCGGGCGCCCACTGCGGTTTGCCCAGGCCGTCGAGATGCCACTTGCCTGCGTAACCGGTCTTATAGCCTTTCCTTCGCAGCACCTCGGCGAAAGTCACGACGTGGTCACCGAGCGGGATGTTGTTGTTGGTAACCTGTGTGTATTGCGGATAGCGCCCACTGATCAACGCGCCTCTCGAGGGTGAGCAAACCGGTGTAGTGGCATAAAAGCTTGTGGCAAGGGCACCGTGCCGGGCGATCCAGTCAATGTTCGGCGTGCCGACGATTTTGCCGCCGTAACAGCCGAGCGTCTTGAAGTGGTGCTCGTCGGTTTGGATGACCAGCACGTTATACAGCTTGGCCAAGGCAGAACCTTGGCCAAGGGCTACGAAAAGGAAGGTGAGTAAAAGGCGTTTCATGGCGCCGAATCCTGCAGCTTGGCCAAGCGCTTGGCAATGGAGGGAAACGTTTTTAGTGTTCAGTTTCAAGTTTTCAATTGAGACAAGGATTCGCACGGATCTGATTGGGGTGATTTTTAAATTAAAATCGACGGTAAACGTAAAACCAGAAGAAAATCACCGAGTGAATCCGTGGAATGAGTGTCTTAACCACTCCGCTACCGGTTAGCGGCAGAACCGCGAGAGGCCGAGGAAGCCGATGGGTCGTTCGGTTTTGCCGTCGAGCGCCAACTCGCTGAGTACTTTCCCTATCACGCTGGCGAACTTGAAGCCGTGCCCGCTGAATCCGCATGCGAAGTGCACCCGCTCGCTCTCCGGGTGACGATCGACGATGAAGTGCCCATCGGCTGAGTTGGTGTATTTGCAAACCTTGATCGACCTCACTTGGCCAAGTGCGCCCGGTAAATAGCGGCGAAGCGGTAGCAGGATTTCCTCTTCGTCAGCGGCGAATGTTTCGTCGGTGACCGCGTCCGCCGGCATGGGTGTACCGGGGTGGTGCCGCGCCAGCTTGAGGGTGTCGCCGCTCATCGGGAAGCCGTAATAAATTCCAGTGAGATCGCCATCGCCATTGGGGTCGATGTTCCAAACAGGGAAGTCGCCGTGCTGAAACAACGCAGGTTGCCCGGGCCGTACCCAGCCGAGCACCTGCCGCGTGACCGTTAGCGGGACGTCCGGCAGTCGCAGCAAGTCGCCGGACCAAGCCCCGGCGCAGAGAATCAGCTTGGCCGCAGTGTGAGTGCCGCTAGTGGTGCGGACGGTTACGCCGTTGCTGTCGATTGCCCAGTTGATGAGTGGTTCATTTGTGAGCAACTTGGTGCCGAGTTGTTGCGCTGCCTTGGCGTATGTTTCAACGGCGAGTTCGGAGAGCAGATAGCCGCCTTCCGGTTCGAGTGCACCGACCATGCCTGCGGACAGGGTAAACTGGGGGAACTGCCTGGCCAACTCGTCGTGCGTCAGCGTGGAGCAAGGGAGGTTGTGTGTCTTGGAGGCCAACTTCACGCCGCTTATCGCCTCGCCGTCGGGGAAGCCCATGTACAGGACGCCGGTTTTGTGGAGCAGTTTTTCACCGGTATCCTGCTCGATCTCCTCCCAAAGCTGATAGGCATCGCGCAGCAGCGGCACGTAGTCGGGATGCTCCTGGTAGCTCAACCGGATAACACGCGTGTCGCCGTTGTACGATGAGTTCGTGTTGGGGACCGATTGGCTGTCGATGCCGAGCACTCTCGCGCCGCGCTTGGCCAATTGGTAACAGGCCGCTGCCCCCATCGAGCCCACGCCGACAACGATTACGTCGTGGTGATCCGGCATGATTCTTACCTGGGGGCGTGTGCGAGGAAAAACTTCACGATGGGTTCCGGGTCTTTCAGGCTGTGTGGGTGATGGCCAACCCCCGGTTTGTGAATCACGTGAATCTTTCCTCCAAGAACCTTGTAGCGTTTTTCGATGAGGTCGCTGTTCTCCGTGATCGGCACGACTTTGTCGGCGTCGCCAACGACGTGGAGAATCGGGATGCCGGCTTTGGCCAAGGGGGCGAGTCGGTCGATGGGGTTGCCCTTGTACGCCACTGCTTCTGCCTCGGTGAAACCGTATGCCGCGAGACATTGTTTCCATGTGCCGAGACTGCCCTTGCCGATGCCCCTGCCGGCGGGCCAGCTTTTAAAATCGCACACCGGCGCGTCGCCGTAAATGGCAGCGACCTTGCCGGGGTTGCTCGCCGCCCAGTTGTAAATAATCAGGCCGCCACGACTCATTCCTTCCAGCGCGGCTTTCGTTGCGAATCCGTGTTGCGTGATCAGGAAATCATAAAAACGATTCCACCGCTCAACCGCCGCCGGACTCCCGAACAACGCGCCCACCTCGCAGTAAACGACGTGCCAACCTTTGGCTAAAAGGGCGAGATCGACTTGCGGTTCGTGCCCCCAAAAGCGGGCGCGCCAAACCCAGGGCCTGCCGGGTGCTGCCGTGTTGGGGGTGACAACACGGCAGCCGGCATCACCCAGCTTGAAGTCGTAACGGTCGAAGTTGTGCCAAGCGGATTTTTCGCCGGGGAAGTTTGCGGCTTGGCCAAGCGCCTTGACTTCAGTTTTGCGCTTGGCCATGTCGAGCAACTGCGCGGTTGTGGCGAAGCGGGAGATGTTCAAAAAGTCCGGTTGCTCCCTATCCGTCGCCGGATAGCCCCTGAGGTTGAGTCGACTGATTTTTTTCTCGAAGAGGGATGCAAGTGTGACGAGGCTTGCTGAATCGCCGGTGCCCCACAATTCCAGCGGGGCGCCGGCGCAGCGCTCGAGTGTGCGGAGGGCGCGAATGCAGCGGCGCACATCCCACACCTGTTGCCCGGCGAGTGTTTGACCAAGCAGCATGAATCTGCGGCGGGTCTGCGTGAGGTGTTTTTGGTTTTGCGTCAATCGCGTGGGGCCAACCCCCCGGGGCGAAAGGGCGACGTACACTCCGGGATGCTCGGCAACGAATTCGAGTTGCCCGGCGATATCTTCCACTTGGTTGTCGTTAAGCACCTGGAGGTTCACGGGTGCGCCCTTGGCCAAGTCGGCCTTGTGGGCAACGTGCATTCGCAGTCGAATCCCCGGTTGGCTGTCAAAGTCATAGGCAGCGAGACGCACGCCGTTGCGTTCGATGTCCGAGACCTTTACGAGCTGCAACTTGCCTCCGCGCTTGGGCCAACCACCAAAGGTTTTCGAGCGCAAATCCGCCATAATTTCGGGGTCCCTGGCCTTGGGGTCGTCGGTGGCGATCCGTGAGAACGTGTCGTGAATGGTTGTGGTTCGCTCGTCTTTCGGAGCGTTGCCGAACACCTTGAGTTGCTGTGGCTGGAAAAGCTTGGTTGCCGGTTTGTCGATCAAAACGCTTTTGCCCTTGAGATGTTTGTTGAACCAGTTGAACGCCGGCACGCGTAATTCTTGCGAGTCGCCGTGGCCACCGGGGGTGATGACAAGGCCGAGGCTGCTTTTTTTGCCGTGTAACTCGTAGATCCGACGGACTTTTTTGAAGAGCCGGTTGACGCCGTCGAGCGGGAAGATGCCGTCGTCGTCGGTGTTGAGGATCAGCAACGGGCGAGGCGCGACGAGCGCGGCGACTTGGGCGAAGTCCCACCCGTAAGTGTTCACGTGATACATGCAGTCGCAATGCCCCTCGACGACTCCGTCGACAATGTGGTTTTGCAGGTCGGTAATTCCGGCGACCGGCGCGGCGACCTTGATGCGCTCGTCGAGCGTAGCGATCCACCAACTGTACGCGCCGCCGCCGCTGCGGCCGGTCACGCCGAGGCGGTTTTTGTCCACGACGTCAAGCGACGTAAGGTAGTCGAGTGCGCGGATGCAGTTCCACGCCTCCACACCGGCCGGCGTGTAGCCACGGGAGTTCCACCACCACATGCCATGTCGATAGGTGCCGTGGTGTATGCCGGAAAGCTCACCGAGTTGGATCGTGTCGATGACGAGGCAGACGTAGCCGTTTCGGGCAAACCAAGCTCCATGATGCTGGTAGTAGGTTTTGTTGCCATAATCGATGCCGTCAATCTTCACGCGACCGTGGCCGCAAACATAGAGGATCGTCGGC
Source organism: uncultured Verrucomicrobiae bacterium (assembly GCA_937770485.1). Lineage (GTDB taxonomy): Bacteria > Verrucomicrobiota > Verrucomicrobiia > Limisphaerales > UBA1096 > UBA1096. Next base: position 53,144 of record CALJHX010000014.1, read on the forward strand.
GCGGGCTCGGTGAGATTCTTGGGCACGTACAGGTTGCCGGTGACGTACAGTCCGGGGCTGGACTGAAAGTGAAGGTTGCGTACCTCGAACTCCTCGTGTTGCACCGTGCCGGTGATGGTGGCTTGCAGCGGGGTTCGTTCTGGCAGCGGGTCTAGGCCGAGCATCTCGTGAAGTTGCTTACGGTAGAGATCTTTTTTGGCGTTCCAATCGTCGAGTGTCTCAATTTCGTCGAGGCAACTGTCGGCCAGTCGGCTGGTTTCGATTTTGAAATACTCGGCGAACATCCGGTCGCCTGGGGTCTTCAATTCAGCCGCGTGGTCAAGCGACACAGCCAAGCCGCAAAGTAAAAAAGGGAGTAGTCGTTTCATGATGGAAAAGTTTGTGCTTGGCCAAGCGTGTATGAGGAAGAGGCTTGAGACAAGCCAACTTCCAAACGGTGAAGATCAGATTATCCCTTGAAGTTTAGGTGGTGAGGCTGCAGCTTCCCGGACATGAAATCCTTCCGTTGGATGGTGTTGATGTGTTTTGTTCCCTTTGTTCAGGAGCCGAATGCAGCCGATTGGCCCTCGTACCGGCATGATGGGAATCGCTCGGCGGTTAGTGCGGAGGTCGTTTCCGGCAAGCTGAATTCGCAGTGGGTATTCGAGTCACGCCACCGTCCGCGAACTGCCTGGCCGATGCCGGGAGAGGAGACGCCGCGCATGCACTCGGATCGCGCCTACAATGTCGTGGTCTCGGGTAGAACGCTGTTTTTCGGCAATAATGTGGACAACCACGTGTACGCGCTGGACACCCGGACGGCGGAAGAGCGGTGGCGTTTTGCCGCCGGTGGAGCAGTGAGATTTGCGCCGGTGGTGCATGGCGGTAACCTGTATTTCGGCTCGGACGACGGCTTGGTTTACTGCCTCAACGCGGGGGACGGTACTCTTGTCTGGAAATACAGGCCGAGTCCAAGTGGCGAGAGGGTGATTGGCAACAGCCGGCTTATTTCGGCGTGGCCGGTTCGCACCGGGTTGCTGATCGAGAAGGGAATCGTCTATTTTGCTTCCGGCATTTTCCCGTATGAGGGGCTTTACATCGGTGCGGTGGACGCTGGCAACGGCAGGGAGATTTGGCTCAACGACACCTCCGGCGACCAGGCGTGGGGCCTTAATTATGGGGGGATGGCGCCGCAGGGATACATTGTTGCGTCCGAGTTAAGCCTGTTCGTGCCGACTGGTCGCGGGATGCCGGCGTTGTTCGACAAGGGCACTGGTAAGTTTAATAAATTTCTCAACGCCGGCGGCAAGGTCGGTGGGGCGTGGGCGATGATGGATGCCGGCGCATTATATGCGGGCAACGATAATAAGGGCACCGATAGCAAGGTGGCTTTCGATGGTAAATCCGGCGCGAGTCGGGGCGACCAGTTTGCGAGTTTCCCGTCGATCGACATGGTGCTCACAAAAGACATCGCCTATATTGCTACGCAAAAAGGCATCTACGCCATCGACCGCGCTGGTAACGCGAAGGCCACGGCAGATGTGCCCAATTTAGCCAAGGAAGAGGGGGACTTGGTGAAATTGATCAACACGATCCGTGAGCGTCACAAGGCCGCCGTAAAGGCTAACAAGGCAAACGACTTGAGCAAGGTCACGGCAGAGTTGAATAAGGCCACCGCCCGACTAACTGCCATCGGCAAGGAGAAGACAACCCTCAATGCAGGGCGCGTGACTTGGTTTGTCTCCCGTGAGCAGCTTGGCCCGCTGGCAGTGTCCGGCGAGCTCGGCACGTTGGCGCTCGCCGGCAAAACTCTTTTTGCCGGCGGCAACGGCTACGTCCTCTCGGTCGACGCAGCCAGCGGCCAACTAGTCTCCATGTACGGTTTGCCGGATAACGCGCTTGGCCTTGCCGTGGCCGACAGGCGGTTATTTGTGAGCACCGACTCTGGCGCCATTCATTGTCTGGGCGAACAGGTTGTGCAGGGCAATCCTCGCAAAGTCACTGAGGCGGCGAGCCCGGTTGTGCTTGGCCAAGCGGACACGGCAGCCGCCACGGAAATTAGTCTGCGCAGCGGTATCAACGTCGGCTGGTGCCTGATTTACGGTGCACGTGACGCGAAATTGGCCCAGGCGCTCGCTGTGCAAACCAAGCTCAACATCGTCATCATCGAGCAGGACGCCGCGCGCCTCGAGGCGATCCGGCGCGACCTTCTTCTGGCCGGTCTTTACGGTTCACGGGTGATTGCCGCTGACTGGGACGCCGCTGAGTTACCCGATTATTTTGCAAACTTGATCGTCTCCGGGCGCGTTCAGCATGGCGACGATGTACAGTTGCCGGTGGGCCAATTGGCGCGCGTGCTTCGCCCGGCGGGAGGTGTGTTGCTGCTGGGATCCGTGGCTAATTGGCCGAAGGAAAATGTGGCGAACATCGTTGACGGACTGAAGGCCAACGTTAAGTCCAGCCATGATTCTTCGCTGGAGGACGGCTGGCTGAAGTTCACCCGAGGCAAACTCGACGGCGCGGGAAGCTGGAGCGGCCTGTACGGCAACACGGCCAACACCTCGTCAACCAACGACCGGCTCGTGAAGGGGCCGCTTGGCGTGCTGTGGTTCGGCGAGCCCGGCTCGGAGCACATGGTCGAGCGGCACTCCCGCTCGGTGAGCCCGCTCGCCGTGAACGGCCGGTTGATAGTGCAGGGCATGGAGGTCGTGATGGCTTATGATGCCTACAACGGCACGTTTCTTTGGCAGCGAAAGATCCCCGGCGCAGTTCGTGTGCGGGTGGATGTGGACGGCTCGAACATTGTCGCCACTGACGACTCGGTGTTCGTCGCGGCTCACGATCGCGTATTGCACCTAGACGCTCAAACAGGGCGCACACTGCGCGAGTTTACGGTCCCAAGACAGGCCGGTGGGAAGGCCCTGCGATGGGGGAACATCGGGGTGGATGGCAACATTCTTTTCGGCACCGGCGCCGTGCCGCTGGCCCGCGAGTACGGTTATCTCTGGAACGCCCTCGTGAAAAAGGGTGAGTGGGTCGCGGAGGCCGACGCGCCGAAGGATGCGCTTGCCACCCTGAAAACCGTGAAAGGAATTCACCCGCGCCCCGATGCCCGGGCCTATGCCTATTTCAAGCGCCGCGGTCTACATTGGCACGCCATTAACCCATTTCCAGGTTGGCTGCCCGACCATAAGCCAAGTGCTGTGACGGATAAGATTATGCTAAGCGAAAAAGTATTCGCGTACAACATTGGCACTGGCGAATTGCTATGGCAGCACGACGGTGCTGGTATCCCAAACATCTCGCTGGCGATCGCAGCCGGCCGTGTCTTTTTCTTGAAAGACGATGTAGAGGATGAAGAGCGTGAACAGGCGAGGGCAGCTGTTCAAAAAGAAATCGATGGAGGCAACTACGTTCCTGAGCGCGAGCAGAAACTTGCTGAGAAGGACCGCGATGTGCGCCGGGTGGTTTGCCTTGAGGCCTCGAGTGGTCGCGAGATGTGGAATCGCCCGTACGATCTCACCGGCTGCGGTGGCACCAAATTGGGTGTCGCTTATCAGGATGGCCGCTTGTTGTTCTTCGGGCACTATAGCAACCACGACGAGGGGCCGTTCAACAAGGGGAACCTGAACTGGCGGCGAATCACCGTGTTACAGTCTGAAAGTGGAAGTCTGCTGTGGAGCAAACCGCTCAACTATCGCCGCCGCCCGACGATTGTCGGTGACACGATTTACATCGAACCGCGCCGGTGCGATCTTGCCACCGGTGAAATACAGAAACGCACGCACCCCATTACCGGCGAGTCTGTCGATTGGGAATTCCTGCGTCCCGGCCATAGTTGCGGCATTGTTACAGCCACGCCGCACAACCTTTTTTTCCGGTCCTTTAGCGGGGCGATTGTGGACACCGAGCGGGACACAGGTCTGCAGCTTTTCGGGGGGCTACGTCCCGGTTGCTGGAACAGCATGATCCCAGCGAACGGACTGTTGAGCATGCAGGAGTCAAGCGCCGGTTGCACGTGCAGTTACTCGCTGCGAACCACGGTTGTCCTGAAAAACAAACCGCAGAAAGGGCTGGCGGAGTGGTCGGTGTTTATCAGTCAAGCCGCGACCAAGCCGGTGAAACACCTAGCGATTAACTTTGGCGCGCCCGGCGACATGCGCTCGAAGGATGGCACCGTTTGGTTTGCCTACCCACGCCCGAAGACGACCGTGGGGCAGGGTGCCTTCGCCAACTACGGCGTGAAGTTCAAGCTCAGCGAAGCCGGAAAACCGGAGGTCGTGCAGCGTGATTGGCGCGGCAAAACCATCGCTGGAACCGACAAGCCTTGGCTCTTCACTTCCGCGCTCAAGGGGGTGACCAAGCTGAAGGTGCCGCTATTGGAGAAAGACCAAACTGCCCGATACACGGTTCGACTGGGATTCGCTGTGTTGGCGGAAGCTGCGGGGCAGGTGTTTGATGTTAAGTTGCAGGGCAGGACTGTGCTCGAGTCGTTCGATATCGCCGCTTCCGCTGGTGCGCTTGGCCAAGCGGTCACGCGCGAATTCGAGGGTATCAGCGTGACTGGCGATCTCGATATCGAGCTGGTTCCGGCCGACAAAAAAGCCAAGCTGGCTCCGACGCTCATTCATGCTCTCGAGGTGAATCGCGAACAGCTTCGCGCAGCGAAATAGAGCCGGTGAACCATTGGTCAAAACGACTCGGTGTCCTGTTGGCTTGCCTGCTCTCGCTCGAGGCGCTGGCATGCCGGTTTAACGTGCGCGACGTTGGCTTCGTTGATCTCGGATCCGAGCCGTACCGCTTGTACATCTTCGTCGGCGACTCCATGCCAGAGGCCGAGCGTGAGTCGTTGCAGTCCATCGCCACTGCCACGTTTTACGACTCGAACGTGAAGGCCAAACTGCTGCCGCTTGGCCAAGCGCGCCAGGGCGGGGCCAAGGTGTTTCTTCCCGATGGATTTACAGGCGAAACACCGGTAGCGGTGCTCGTTTCGCCTGATCAAGAAACAACCATCCCCGTACCCCTGGCCAAGGCAGGCATGCCGATCCTGCAAACGGCCTGGGACGCGCTGGAGTCGGTGCTGGATTCACCCCGGCGAAACGGCATCCTCAGGAAGGTGTTCGACTGCTACGGCGTCGTGCTAGTTGTTGAGGGTAGCGATGTCGCCCAGAATCGGCGCATCCGCTCTATGGCCGATTCGGTTGTCTCGGGAATCACGGCCAAACTGCCCGGCTTGGAGAAAGAAATCCAACAACCGCCGGTGGTTGAAGTGATATCGGCAGAAGCCTTCGAGGCAGAGCGGGCGTTTCTCTGGAGCCTCGGCATTCAGAAAGTTTTGGACCTGCCGCAGGTGGTGATCCTCTACGGTCGCGGCCGATTGATTGGGCCTGTTCTCAGCGGCGAACGGTTGAGCGAGTCAAGCGTCAGCGCCATTCTGAACACCATTGGGCTAAATTGCGAATGCGGCCTCGACCGCAAATGGATGCAGGGAGTGATGGTGCCGTTGAAGTGGGATCGCGACCGGAAACAGGAAATCGCGAAGCAGTTGGGCTTCAACCCGGAAAGCCCGGAGATCCGGATCGAGATGAGTCAAATCCTGGCGAAGGGCGGGGTCGGGCAGGGGGTCAACCGCTCGAAGATTGTCGGCGACACGCTGGACGAACTGCTCACCGGTTATAGAACCGGCAGCTTGGCTGAAAACACGCCGCCGGTATCGCTTGGCCAAGCGACGGAACCGAGCGTAAAAGAGAAACCGAAGTTTTCGACGATGACTTGGGTCGTCTTTGTTGGCACCGCAATCCTTGCCATCGGTGGCCTCATCCTACTAAGTGCCCGCCGCCGGAATTTGTAATAGGGAAAGGCCCTGTGCGCTACGGCCGGCTACGGCCGGCGTCGATGATTTTCTGCAGTCGATGCTTCATGCGATCCAACACCTTTGGATGCTGGAGGGCGATGTCATTTTCTTCCTGTATATCTTTACTAAGGTCATAAAGTGAAAATCTTGGAGTGGGCGTGTTTGCAAGTTTATTGCTAACCACAGTATTTCGTTTACGCCTGGAGTCGTGGCGTTGTAGTTTCCATTTTCCGGCCCGGAAACCGTAGTTGCCACCTTTGCCGTTGTCCTGCTGGATAAGATGCCTGCGGCCCTTGGAGCCTTCTTTGCCTAGCAACGCGTCCATGACATCGAAGCTGTCGGGGCAGGCGTCCTTCGGAAGTTCTACCCCCGTGAGTGCAGCGAAACTGGCTGCGAGGTCGATGGTGCAGACCATTTCAATTGAAGTGCCTTTTGCGATTTTGCCGGGCCAATATGTGATGAACGGAGTTCGTGTGCCCCCCTCAAGTACGCTGTATTTGCCGCCGCTGAAAGGGCCGTTCGGCCGGTGGTTGCCCATCTTTTCAAGGGCACCGTCCTTGTAGCCGTCATCGCCGACCGGGCCATTATCCGAGCAAAAAACAATGAGCGTATTGCTGGAAAGTTTCAGCCGGTCGAGGGTCTTGACCAGTTCGCCAACGCACCAATCGAGTTGAACGACAGCATCTCCACGAAAGCCGAGGCCGGATGTGCCGTGGAAGCGTTCGTGCGGCATGCGAGGCACGTGCAGATCGTGCGACGAGAAAAAGAGGAAGAACGGATTGTCCTTGTTGGCCTCGATCCATTTGTTGGATTGCTTCACCCACTCGTCGGCGAGGTCCTCGTCGCGGAAACGCGCCGCGTGGCCGCCGGTGTAAAAGCCGATCCGGCTGATGCCGTTATGGATGGTCGAGTTGTGCCCGTGACTCCAGTCCATTTTTAGAGTGCTGCGGTTTGTGAGACCCGTCGGGTGGTCGGGGCTTGGTTTTTTCCTGCCGACCCACAGAGGATCCTTTGGGTCGAGATTCTTGACGCGATGGTTCACGACATAAACCTGTGGCACACGATCGTTGGTGGTGGGTAGGAGGTAGTTGTAGTCGAAGCCAATCTCGAGCGGACCGGGGTTCAACTCGCCGTTCCAGTCCGGCCCGCTTGGCCCACCGAGACCAAGGTGCCATTTGCCGATCACGGCGGTCGTATAACCGGCGCTCTTGAGCAGCGATGGCAGCGTCTCGACGCCGGGCTGGATGATGGCCGGCCCGTTCGGCGGAGCGATGCCGGTGTTGTTCTGGCGAAACGCATATTTACCGGTCAAAAAGGAAAACCGAGTTGGCGTGCAGGTCGAGGCAGAGCAGTAGCCGTTGGTGAATTGAAGGCCGTTTGCGGCGAGTCGGTCGATGTTAGGGGTCTTGAGATTCTCCGGCTTGGCCCCGTAACAGCCAATGTCACCGTAGCCAAGATCGTCGGCCATGATGACGATGATATTGGGCTTATCGGTCTTGGCCGCTTGGGCGATGATCGAGGAAGCTACAGTAAAAAGCAGGGTGGAAAAAAATCGCATGCCGTTTGTGTACTGGGCACGCCCAAGTCAGTCAACCAAGCGCTTGGCCTATCGGGGGTGTTTACGTCTTGTTCTGCTCCCGGATGTATTTGAGGTAGAACTCATTGAGTTCTTTTGGCCATTTGAAGATGGGTGTTTTGAGAGGGTCAAAGCCCTGTAGGTGCCCGGGTGACTTGCGTTGGGAGGGTCGTTTATAGCGCCACCCGGTGTCGCCGAAAATCTCCCTGACCAGATTGGCCAAGCCGGGGTCGTATTTCTTGAGTTCCTCGCGGGTGTCGATGTGGTTGTGGTCGTGATCCGGTGGGCGATTGGAGTTGAACCAGCTTTGCACGCCCTCGGCCCAATACTCTGCCTTGTTGTTGGCGGCGTATTTGCTTTTCCACAGCCCCTTGCCCATCGCGGCGTTGTAGGTCTTGCCGAGCCGTTTGTCGAAGGTGGTATCCACGTCGTAGATGCCATTGAGGTGGATGGCGTGGGCGAATTCGTGGATCATGATGTTCTCTGTGTTGTATGGGTCGCCGGGGTAGCAGAGCAGGTTTTCCTCGGCGCAACTGGCGACCGGGTCTGTGCGGGAGGTACCGAGTCCGCGCGCGCGGCGATCCCAAAACTTGGCTGGCGTCATCTTGCTGTGTTCCGGTACCTGCGTGGTGAACTCGTCGTGTGCCATAACGACAAGCCGACAGTTGCGCTTGACCATGTTATCAATGATGTCCTGCCGATGACCGATCATATGGTCGACGAGATAGGCGGCCTCCTTGAGTGCATAATCGGAAACTTTACCTGATGAAACGATCGGGAATCCGTTTACGCTCGTGCTCTTTCTGTAAAAGGAGGGGAGGTCGAGGTGCTCCGGCAGTTTGTTGGAGACGGCGTGTTTTTCCTCGGTCGATTTTTTTGGTTTCGGGCGGTTTCGGTATTTTTTGTAGAGGCGATTGTGGCGGTTATCGAGGCTGACTTTTTTGCCGGCGATCCACATCTGTTTCACCTGCGTTCGAATCTCGAGGATGTCGCCGTTTGCCGTGAAGAATGTGGCCTCCTTACCGACCTCGATGGAGCCAAGGCGCTTGGCTACGCCGAGGATTTCTGCCGTGTGCAGCGTGATGCCCTTGAGCGCTTCAGCTTGAGGCAGGCCGTGTGCTGCTGATTGCGCGGCGGAGTAAGGGAGGTTGCGGGCGTTTGAGGAGGCGAACCGCGCCAATCCCTCGCTGAAGGCCACCTTCACACCGGCTTTGTGAAGAATTCCGGCGGCGCGGAACTGGATGTCGTACCGGTCGAAATCGCGCGTCGGAAGCGTGAACGTGTGCTCGAAAATAACCGGTACATTGTGTTTGGCCAGGAGTTCGGCGATCTGCCATGCGTCGCGTGCGCCGGCGATAACAGGCTTCCAATCTCGCTTGGTTGCCCAGTTTACTGCCGACTCGATTTGCATCACCGAATTGGCGTGGATGATCAGTGGTTTTTCGCCGCGAACCCATGGCAGCATTGCGTCCCAGGATGGCACGCCCTTGTGGCCGGGGGCTGATTGCGACTTGGCGTAGGCGCGGGCCTCCTCGAAAAAGTCGTCGATTTTCTTAAGTCGCTTGTCGCGTTCCTTGGCCTGTTTCTTGGCATCGTCAGCGGTGGGGTTAATGTTCATCGACGGCCAAAACAGGTGAAGCGCGACTGGCGAGTGGGTGAGCATGTTTTCGTAGCCCCAACCGGATGTGGCCATCAATCCAGACTGCCCGGTGATCGTGCCGCCTTGTGGAACAGGAAGGAAATGCGTGATGCCGTTGGCGCGGGCGACCGGGATTAGTTCGGAGTCGGGGTTGACTGCGAGCCACGACTTGACCTCCGGCGTATAGGTGCCGACCTCGCTGGTATCGACGGTGGCGCGCACGGCCGGTATTTCCATCAAGCCAAGCGCGGTGGTAGGCGCGATAAGGCCAGGGAAAAGTTGCTGCCCCTTGAGGTTGACGACCTTCGCCTCTCCGGCGTCTGGTTGCTGCTCGGCCGGGCCAACGGCTTTGATCGTATCGCCGGCGACGAGTACAAAACCGGGGGAGTGTGTTGGGCCGGAGACAGTATGCACCACGGCGTTGGTGAACAGGATGTCTTCAGCGGCGGCGCTTGGCCAAGAGGCGAATACTGCGGCAGCGGCGATCGTGGTAATTGAGATAAAATGTTTTTGTTTTGTCATGTTGATGTCCTCCTTGGTTTATTCCGTTACAATTTTGCAGTCCATACAATCCACCACTCCCAAGCCGTGCGCGGTCTCGAGCGCACGCCGGAAAAAAGCGGCCCGGGCATCTTCGGAATCGTCATCTTTTTCCTTATCCTCCTTCTTGTCTTTCTTGGCTTCGCCCTTGGCCTTGGTGAGGAGTTTCCCCCTTTCCGTTACGCGGGCTTCGGCGAGTTGGAGCGCTTCTCCCCGCTCGAAGTAGCGCTTGCCCTCGATCCAGGTTTCCAAACAAACCGTACGGGTGCTCAGTGGGTGTTCCGACCAAATCACGAAGTCGCCGTCCTTACCCGCCTCAAGCGAGCCGACGCGGTGGTCGACGCGCAGTTGTTTCGCCGGATTGATCGTGACGAAATTGAGCGCCTCAGTTTCCTTCGTGTTCCCGTACTTAACAGCCTTGGCGGCCTCAAGGTTGAGGCGGCGGGCGAGGTCGGACGAGTCGGAGTTGAACGACACCACCACGCCGCGCTCATGCATCAGGCTGCCGGCGTAAGGGATGGCGTCGATAACCTCGTACTTGTACGCCCACCAGTCTGCGAAACAGGAACCACCAGCGCCGTGGGCGGCGATTTCGTCAGCCACCTTGTAGCCTTCGAGGACGTGTTGCAGCGTGCCGACCCGGACACCGAATTTCTCCATCGTGCGCATGAAGGCGAGTATTTCATCCTGCCGATACGAGTGGCAGTGAATCCAGCGCTCGCCCTTGATGATTTGCCCGAGCGTCTCCAACTCAAGGTCGCGTCTCGGTGGAGAACCGCCTTTTTCTCGGAAGCGACGCCACTCGCGATTGTACTGCCACGCGGCGGTGAATCGGTTTTCGTGAAACACCGGAACGCCCATCCGGGTTTGTGGGAACCGGGTGTTTTTGTTGTCGCCCCAGTTGGATTGCTTCACATTTTCGCCAAGCGCGAACTTGATACCCGGCGGGGCGGCCTTGAATTTTAGCGCCTCCGGCCCTTGGCCAAGTCGCAGCTTGATGATCGCGTTTTGGCCGCCGATCGGGTTGGCCGAGCCGTGCAATAGGTTGGCCACGGTCAGGCCACCGGCGAGTTGGCGATGGATTTCCGCCGTCTCGGAGTTGACGACGTCGCCGATCGAGACCATGGCCGAGGAGGGCAGGGTGCTTTCGTTGACCGAGCCGAGAATCATGCTGTGGTTGTGCGCGTCGATAATGCCGGCCGTGACGTGTCTGCCTTTGGCGTCGATCACGTGGGCGTTTTCGGGCACCTGAAGGTTGCGCCCGATTTTTTTGATTTTGCCGTCGGCGATCAGCAGGTCGTGTTTTTTCAGGATGCCACGTTTGCTGCTTGTCCAGAGCGTCGCGTTGCGGACGAGCACGGCGGCTGGTTCGAGCACGTTGTGTTCGCCGATCGGCGAGCGGGCGAGCCGCGCGTCCGCTTTGTCCTCTTTTTTAACGTCCGGCTTTTCGTCCGCTTTGTCTTCTTCCTTGTTTTTTATCGATCCAGGCGAGTTTCTCCGGCTCGAGCGACGTCCAGCGGCCCTCAATCCAGAGGCCCTTGAGCTTGGCCTTGGGGTCGAAGTAATCGCCCTCAACGACGATTAGGTTGGCCAGTTTGCCTGGCTCGACAGTGCCAAGTTGATCACTTCCCCCTGTGAGTTTAGCCGGCGTGGTGGTCAGCGCGGCGAGTGCTTCGCGCTTGGTCAAGCCGCGTTCGATGACCTTGGCCAAGTTCTGCCGGAATGATTTTTTGTCCTTGAGCCCGTGAGTGGTGAATGCGATCTCGATGCCGTTCTTATGCAGTAAAACTGGGTTTTCCGCCGCCCAGTCCCAGGCGCGTAGCTGGTCGAGCGAGACACGTTGCCAGTCGGAGTCGCTCGGCATTTTGGGTACCTTGGGGAAATTTATTGGCACGATGAAAGGGGTTGCGCTGGTTTTCACGAGATCGGGTCGCCGCCATTCGTGGCCTGTCGCGACGATGAGCGGCTTGATGCCGAACTCGCTGGCGAGCCGCATCGCCTTGTCCACCATAAGCACGCTGCCTGGCTCAATGATGACCGGTTGCTCGTTTTTCAAAACGGATTGAAGTGTCTCGAGTGATTTGTTGTGGGCTGGTCGCTTGGTTGTGTCCGCGTTGGCTTGGTGGTATTTCCAAATTTTATCGTAGTGTTGGGCGTCGGAGAGCGTCTGGCGGATTGCCGAGATCACGCCCATGAGCGACTTTGGGAACTCTTCCGGCTTGGATGCTTTTGTATCGAAAACGATGTGCTGAAAAAGTTGTGGCTTGATGACGAGCTGGTTCGGCGAGCCTTGGCCAAGCGAGATGAGGGCGCTTTGACCGCGGATAATGCCATTGACCGGGGTGAGTGCGGCAGCGGTGAAACCCTGTGCGCGCAGAGCCTCGTAGGTGTCCGGTTTCGGGCTGAACGACTCGGTGACATCGTGCTCCGGCTTCATTGTGGACAGGCCGGAGCCGGGGCCGGTCAGGCCGGGATCAAGTTCGTTGCCAGCCGCGCCTAGAAAGCCCGGCTTTCCGGCGGCAGTTGCGCCGGTGCCGGTGATATTCTGTGTCATCGTGGTCGAGATCGGCTTGGCTTCGGTGACATATGGATCGATGAACCCGGCGTAAAGCGTCAGGCCGGTCATGTCCCACTCGCGGGCGGTGTCAGGCGCCTGGCCCTTTTCGGTGACGGCTTGGATTCGCCCATCGCGGATGATCACCGTGGCGTCGGCGATCGTGACGCCCGGCTTGACGACGACGGTGGCGTGGATCAGCGCGTGGTGCCCGGGAGGAAGAGGACGGTTGCCCGGTGGCAAGATTTCAGCGTTAGCGGGCTGAAACGTCGTCAGCAGGGCGGTCGCTGCGAGGGAGAGGCTCAGTTTCGACATGGGCGGGGATTCAAGCAGAAGGCGCCCCGGCTAGCCAAGCAAAACTGAGCGCTTGGCCAAGCGGCGAGGTTGGTGTACCACAGCCGCGTTCTTTGACTTGGGCTTTTGCCCTAAGACAATCATGACGCCGAAAGGAACCCCGTGAGATTCGGGGACGGTTGCGCCACTGTAACGGGCTGCCTTGCAGCTCGAAGTCAGGTCAATTTTGCGGTCATGCTCGTCAGGCCGCTCGCGCGGCCAACTTCTCCGCACTTGAGAAGGATGAGGCCAGCACAATGGTGCAGCTTTAATCCCAAGACCCTCCGACGCGGAAGGTCTTTTTTTATGCCCACCAAACCGTTGGTCTCAACAAATAGAGATCAACAAATGAAACGGATAATCATCATCCTGTTGGGGCTCGCCGCATTGCCGGGAGCCAGTGAAACATGGAGCGACGCAGTTTGCCGCCGAGGTCGTGTCGTACAAATCGGGCGTTGGATTCGCTACCGATTGGAGCACCGGCGCCGGTTACACTAACAAGGACGCAATCGTCGGACCGCCGGCCCGCGAGATGCCGGGAAAGAGGGTCGATCCGATCACTCCGTTCAGTCCGCCGTATCTGCTCGGTCAAATCCTTTCCATTGGCGAAGGCGGCGAAGTGACGGTGAAATTCGCCAAGCCAATTCGCGATGAGTCGATCAACCCGTTCGGGCTCGACTTTCTTGTTTTTGGCGGCGCGGGTTTTACGATCACCAACGGCGATTTTAGCGGCGGTGGTATCACGGACGGAACGCTCTTTGGGCAGGCCGACGGTGAAACCCGTGTGTCGGTCAGTGTCGATGGAGAAGTCTGGTTTGAGCTCGACCCGAAACGGGCGCCAGCCTTCGATTCATACCACCCGACCGCCGGCAGTGGTGACTTTGGGTTGCCGGTGAATCCGGCCTTGGCCAAGAGCGACTTCGCCGGCGGTGGCTTGGCCACGTTGACCAGGCTTTACGATGGCTCCGGCGGCGGAACGGGTTACGACCTCGGGTGGGCGGTCGATGCCGGCGGCAAACCGGTTGCGCTTGGCCAAGTGCGGTTTGTCCAGCTCAAGGTGTTGTCCGGCAGAGCCGAGATTGATGCCATCAGCGATGTTCAGCCGCGCACCGACAAGCTCGACTGGCACTTTGAAAATTTCTCGGCGAATCCGTTAGCCAACGGCTGGGCCGCGCATGGCGATGAGTCGCTGTTCGAGTGGGACGCCGAGATTGGGGCACTGGCTGTGAGGTGGGATTCCGAAAAGCCGAACAGCTATTTTTACCGTCCGCTTGGCCTGACCCTGACGGAGGCCGACACATTCGCATTCGCGTTCGACATCGTGCTAGACGAAGTGAGAGCAGGCCATCTGGATGGTCAACCGTACACGTTCGAGGTGGCGCTTGGGTTGATTAACAGCAAGTCGGCGAAGGCCGATGGGTTCAGTCGTGGCACCGGCAGCGATTCACCGAACCTCGTCGAGTGGGATTACTTTCCAGATACAGGCTTTGGAGCGACGATCTCTCCGGCGATCGCCTCTACGAAGAGCCAGTTCGCGGCCGGGTTCACGTTCCCTGCTGCGTTGAGTGCCGGAAAACAGTACTCCGTGCGGATGGAGTACGACCCCCATGAGAAGGCGCTGAAAACGTTCATGCTCGAGAATGGCGACGCGTGGAAGGAAATTGAATCGGTGAAGTTGGGGGATGACTTTTCGGGCTTCGCCGTTGATGCGTTTTCGATCAGCAGCTACACGGCGAAAGGCAGCACATCGAGCCTGTTGGCCAAGGCGAGCGTGGATAATTTGGCAATTGCTGTTGCCCGGTCGCAGCCGCGAATCGTCGGTGCTCGCCTGGTTGACGGGCAATGGAGTGCGCGCGCATTTGGTTTCGGTGCCGCAGGGTATCTGCTCGAACGCTCCGCTGATTTGCACGAGTGGCACGCAGTCGGGAACGGAGTGCTTGAGGATGGTTTGTATTTGAGGTTAATCGATGAGAACCCATCGGCTGATGACATTTTTTATCGCCTTAGTAGATGAGTTACCGAAAGAAACATACTGGTTTCACGTTGGTGGAGTTGCTGGTCGTGATCGCCATCATCGCCATTTTGGCCAGTTTGTTGTTGCCGGTTTTGTCGGCGGCCAAGCGCAGGGTGCACGACACGGTTTGCAAGGGGAACTTACGGCAGCTTAGCCTCGCCGGGCAAATGTACTGGAGCGACAACGAGCACCGCGCATTTGCCTACCGCGGCGAGTCGGTCGACGGCGGCGATCGGTTTTGGTTTGGGTGGCTTGAGCGTGGCGGCGAGGGCGTGCGCCGTTTCGACTTGGCCAAGGGCGCTCTGCATCCGTACCTCGTGGGCGACGGGGTCGAGACCTGCCCGAGTCTGGCCTACGTCGATGCGCGTTTTAAATTGAAAGCCACCGGCGCAGCGTTTGGCTATGGCTACAATCTGCACTTGGCTGGGGGTCTTGCCGGGCCGGGGGTGCGGATCGATCGCCTGGCCAAGCCGGGAGGCACGGTGTTCCTCGCCGATGCCGCGCAGGTAAATACATTCCAGTCTCCGGCATCGAGAGAGAACCCGATGCTGGAGGAGTTTTACTACTTAAACGACCCCGAGCCGACAGCGCACTTTCGCCATGGAAAAAAGGCGGCGGCGGCGTTTTGTGACGGCCACGTTTCCCAAGCGGGATTTGAAAAAGGCTCGATCGATGATCGTATGCCGGATCAGTGGGTGGGGCGGCTCCCCGGCGAATTGCTGCTTAACACTCCGGTCGAGCCGTAAGTCTCACTCCCCGTTGTCAGCGTCGTCGCCCTCGCTGGAATCCTTTTTGACTGGCTCTATTTTCACTGCCGGAGAGGGTGCCGGTTTGATCCGGGTGACCTTCACTCGCTCAGGGTTCATCCCCTTGATGATGGTGCCCTCGGGTACAAGGACCCTGACTTGCTTGTTGGTCACGTTGATTCCAGGGGGGATATCAGTGGGGTCGAGCAACACTTTGACTGCGGTAGGGCTGGTGAGATCGGGAGCCGGGTCGGCGTCCGAACCCAGCGTGAGAGTCACCTGCGCCGGTTGGAGAATGTATTGCGTGGGGTCATCCGGCAACTTGAGCACACGGATATCGTAGGCTTGAACGATTTCAATGCGATTGGTTGACGCGGGTGCCGGAGCGAGCGGAATAATGGCGGTGTTGTCGACTCGCTGCTCTGTCAAGGTCTGACTCTGAAACCGATCTGGATTACTGCCTGTCTGGATGGTGTTGATGGTGATCCAAGTCAAAACAGCCAGTAGCAGGGAAGTGGTTTTCCAGCCGATGTTGCGAGTGAAAATGTCCTGCCAGGCCATATCAGTGGTGGTTTGCCTTGGGTTGTAACGGGATGTTTTCCGGCTTGGCCTTCATTGATCGGATCCATCCTGTAAAACTACGGTTCCGGATGGGGGTCACGAACACCGACGTGAGCGTCGCGCGTAGCTTGGTTTGTGAGATGCCTCGAACCAGTTGCCCCTTGTACGCAGTCGAGATGGAGCCAGTCTCCTCCGACACGACGATGACCAGCGAGTCGGATTCCTCGCTCATGCCTATGGCGGCGCGGTGGCGGGTGCCGATGGTTTTACTGATGTCCTGCCGGCGCGTCAGAGGGAAGATGCAGGCTGCGCTCAGGATACGATCCTCGTTGATGATCACCCCGCCGTCATGGATCGCGTTGTTCGGAAAAAAAATGGTCTCGAGCATCTCTGGTGAGGCTTCGCAATCCACGATGATTCCTGACTCAACAACATCCTGCAAATGAGTGGATTGTTCGATGGCGATCAGTGCCCCGATGCGCGCCTCGCTGAGACGCTCAACCGCCTGGACGATGACCTCGGTATTTTCACGCTGTTCACGCAGTGAGGCGAAGAAAGTCAGGTTGCCCAACCCGGCAAGTAGGCGGCGCAGTTCCGGCTGGAAGATTACCAGCACCGCCACGGCGGAGAAACCGAAGAGGGAGGTCAGTAGTGATGAGAGTACGGTCAGCTTGAGAGCGGCGCAAAGCAGCGTGGCCCCGATCAGGCCGAGTAGGGCCACCACCATCGGCCAGCCGCGCGTGCCCCGGAAAAACTTGAGCGTGTAATAAATGGCGACAGACAAAATGGAAATTTCAGCCACGAGACGCCAATAATTTGTGACGCCCTGCCAGATGTTTTCCAGTATATCCATCTGTTACATTTTTCCCTTTAACGCTTCTGCCATCCGGACGGCCTTTACAGTCTCGGCGACATCGTGAACCCGCACAACATGTGCCCCCTCAATCGCCGACCAAACCGCGCAGGCAAGCGAGGCAGACAGACGGTCTTCGAGTGGCGTGCCGAATAGCTTCCCAATGAACGATTTCCGGGAAACCCCGACCAATAGCGGACGCTCCTTAGAGGTAAACTGATTCAGCTCGCTCAGCAACTTTATATTGTGCTCCAGTTTCTTTCCAAAGCCGATGCCGGGGTCTAGTGCCACCTGCCCGCCGCTCACCCCGTGCTCTGCCAGTCGGGCCAGTCGCTCGGTGAAAAAGCTGCCGACCTCCCGCAGCACGTCGTCGTAACCCGGCTTGGCCTGCATGGTTTGTGGTGTGCCCTGCATGTGCATGCAGACGTAACCGGCCCGGGCCTCGGCGACGACCTGCCACATCTCCGGCGACTCGCGGTTGGCCGCGACGTCGTTGACGATTGATGCGCCGGCGTCGAGTGCAGCCCTGGCCACGACCGGCTTTTGGGTGTCAATCGAGAGGACGACATCGGCGCGCTTGGCCAGGCGCTCGATCACCGGGACGACACGGCGCAGTTCCTCCTCCGCAGAAACAGGATCCGAGCCGGGGCGGGTCGATTCGCCGCCGATGTCGATGATTTCTGCACCTTCGTCGGCCAAGCGCAATGCGTGATCGACCGCCGATCCGGTGTCGGGGAATTGGCCGCCGTCGGCGAAGGAGTCGGGAGTGGTGTTGACGATCCCCATCACCACCATCGGGCGGGGGAATTCAAACGTGACGTCGCGGGCAATCCAGCGCACGCGGAAGACTACCTCTGCTTGGCCAAGCGCGCAATCGGCAAGGCTTATTTCAAGCCAAGGCTATCCTTGAGGATGGCTTGCAGAGCGAGCGCCGAGGGCGGCGGGCCGAACATCACTCGATCCCTGATGATCGTCTGCGGCATGGACGAGTTGCCGCCGTTCTTCGAGTTCAAATCGTAAACGCGAATGTTCTGCTGAAGCTGCTGCTGAACGGTTGTGCTGGTGACGGCCTTGTTGAGCGCCGCCGCTCCGACGAGACTGGCCGCGTGCTCTCTTACCCTTGCAAGCGGCTTGGTGTTTTTGTGATCCGAGAACAGCCAGCGGTCAAACGCCTCATACTTGGCCGGGGCGACCTGCTGCACAGCAAGGCAGATTTTTGCGTATTTGCAGGCATCGACGTGGTCGCGGTGAGTGCGCTTGAATAGCGCGTTGCAGCTGGCGTCGAGCGGCATCGGGATCATCAGGCACGAAAGCTGGCCGTCGAACTTGTCAATTGCCGTGCGGATAAAGCCGTGGAGTTGCCGGCAATGGTGGCAGGTGTAATCAAACAGGCAGGCGATCCGGTGCGGGGCGTTCGCCGGGCCGAGCAGCGGCAGGCGCGCGGCGTCGAGAGACAGATCGGTTCGCGGAACCAAAAACGGTTTGGCGTTGACTGTCGAGGGCGCTTCCGGGGTGACGGTCGCCACGGCCGGAGGGGTCATCTTCGGCTCGGCAGGCGCCGGTAGTGGAGTTGGTTTTGGCGTGGAAACCGGCTTGACCTCCGCGATCGGTGCGTTGGTTTGCGCTTGGCCAAGGTCAACGATCTTTGGCCCCCTTTGCTCCTTCGGGAGGAGAATCTGCCCTGCGGAGATCACCGCCACCAAACCAAGCGCCACGCCGATCCCGACACCGAAGTTGAGTCGAACAGACAACCTCGAGGCGATGTTGCCGGCTTGGCTCAAAAAAATCACTGCCGCCAGCGAAGCCAAGGCGTGGGCCGTGCAGCAGTAAGGACAAAATGATTTTATGGCGACTGCCTGTACGCCGACAAACCAAGCTGCCGCAGCGAGCGTGGCAAACGAGATGAGAGTGAGCGAGTTGAGCGCACGGGTGGCTTTAAGCTGTTGGCCGATCTTGAGTGAAAATGTGCTGATAAAAAAAGCCCCATAAAGCCCAAGTCCGAGCAGCGACACCGGTATGCCAAGCCAATACGCCCAAGAGCTGGTTAGTACCTTGTCACAGTCCGACTCTGGGCCGCATCCGGGTACGTCTCCGCCTCTCGCCAATGTTGCGATCGCAAGGTAGGTAGTGATGATTGCTGCTGAAAAAAGCAGCATCCGCACCACGTGAGTCCACGTGCCAGTCAGTGGCACTTTGGCGGATTTTTTTTCTCGGTCGCGTTTTGATTTTCCCATGGTGGGGTTAGACAAAAAAAGGGAGTCCAGAATCCGTGCTGCCACACCGAGTTGCAAGCGCCAAGTTTAAGTGACTGATTTTGAGATTTCTGGGCGACATGGCCCCTAACTTACGTTGATAATACGAGAGAGTGACGCCGGCGACCGCACTGCAAACACCCCGAAACCGCAGAGCTCATGCCCGAATATGTCGGAAAGACAGGTGAATAATTAAAAGCTGGAGGGAAGAGGCAATCTGCCTAGTAGTGATTGCCTGGAACAAAGAAAAAAACTTTCAAACTCTATTTTCATAGTCACCGTTATTTCGCTTCCCATATGAGGCTTAATAAAATGAAAAAGTTAACATCACTATTAATTGTGGGATTGTGCTTGGCTGTGACTGGCTTAGCGCAAGATGCTCCGAAAAAAAACAAAAGGGCAGAGACCGGACGAAAGACTCACGGAAAAGGTCAACGCACAGCGCGCAGATCGACAGAGAAAATCAGTGACGGGCCAGAAATTAATTCCTTCAAAACAATTGAGAAAGTACGACAAAAACCCGGCGAAACCAAAGCTGACCTCTGGCGCGAAGTACGACAAACAAGCGGAGGCAAAAGAGGCACTTCAGAAACGAGAGGCAAAGAGGTGGAATCGAAGTACCAAGCCAACCCGTGCCACGACGAAATACGACAACAACGATCGATACCGGGAAGTAGAGGGTCGTAAATTATTAGACCAACTAATGGAGATAGAGTTGCTAATTAAAGAGCACGCAAAAGGATACGAGAACGAAGAGCCTCACGAGAGACAAATAAGAAAAATTGTCGCGGAGTTAAATTGATCGATACCGGGAAGTTAAAATAATTATACACCCCCCCCGCCTCCACCCAAACAAAAAGTAGACGATTGGGCGAGGCGCGGGGGGGTAGTCGTATATTAAGAAGCCATGTTCAAAAAAACAAAGAAGCCTATGGATGTGGCAGTTTCGTTATTGACGATTGGCTCGGGTGAACGTCTCAGCACTCGACAAAACTGTCTCGAGTATGTCAGAGATTATCAGAGTCTTGGCAGAATGAATATAAACACAGAAGCAAAAAAAAACCCTTTTCCATCAGGAAAAGGGTTAATTTTTCAGGTGAAAAAATAATTATTCATCGCCCGTTCTAGTGTCTATTCTATCGCCTCGTGTCTCGATCTCGTCCTCGGTTACTATCAGTCCTATCTCTAGGACTTATCTTAGGCAGCGCTTGAGGACGGCCAGCAGCCCGGGATCGCTCTCGGTCTTCAGCCCCACTTACAACTGCACCTAGACGTGCACCAAAAAGCTCATTAGCTGTGAAGACGCTATCGCCATTACGATCCAACTTATCGATTGCTTCCAAAAGCGTTCTTCTGTCTGTCTCTCCAGGATTTGATCGATCGTCCATCAGATTCATAATTTGTTTAATAATTAAAGGGGTATTTTGCTCCTTTTGGAGAGCTCCTCTAATGTCTGCTCTTGGATCTGGCTGCCTGGCTGGAGCCTTTCTGGCTGGAGCCTTTCTGGCTGGAGCCTTTCTGGCTGGAGCCCCTCTCTCATTACCTCGACCACCCCTGGCTGGAGCGCCTCTCTCATCACCTCGACCACCCCTGGCTGGAGCGCCTCTCTCATCACCTCGACCACCCCTGGCTGGAGCGCCTCTCTCATCACCTCGACCACCCCTGG
>CALJHX010000015.1 GCA_937770485.1 uncultured Verrucomicrobiae bacterium
TGTCCTTTTGGCTCGTAAATATAAGTCATCAACTTCACGTCGCCGATGGTCTTGTAAACCTCAACACGCGAACCAGGCAACTCGAAGCCGCTCTCGTATGGCCCTTTTTTCTCCTGCGCCAGCAACCCCAATGGGGCGAGCAACGCAGCCATTATTGGAATGATTTTTTTCATGGCTGGTTAAATATCAAACTTGATGATTTGCCGGGCGACTTCGCCTTGGGCGAGGGCGTCGAAACTTTCGTTCACCTGCTCGAGCTCGATGAAGCGGCTGTTCAAAACATCCACCGGCAACCGGCCCTCGGCGTAGAGTCGCATGAAGCGCGGTATGTCGCGCTTGGGCACGCACGAACCCATGTACGAGCCCATGAGTTGACGTTCCTCGGCAACTAGCGACAACGCCGGGATCCTCAACTCGCGCGCCGGGTCAGGCAGCCCGACGGTTATCGTGCGACCGCCCTTGCGCGTAGCGGCGTACGCCTGGGCAAGCACCTTCTCACTGCCGACCGCCTCGAACACATCCGCCGCCCCGCCACCGGTCATGTCCCGCAGCGCCATCACCGGGTCGACCTCAGCAGCGTTGATCACATGCGTTGCGCCGGCCTCCTTGGCCAGGGCCAGTTTGTTCTCCAGTCGGTCGATGGCAATGATCGGGTACGCGCCGGCGAGCCGCAGTCCGAGCACCACGCTCAGCCCCACGCCACCCAAGCCGAAGATAGCAGTCGATGTGCCGGGCTGCACCTTGGCCGTGTTCACCACCGCGCCGACGCCGGTCATGACCGCGCAGCCAAACAGCACCGCCATCTCGAGCGAATACGACTTGTCAATTTTTATCAGCGACTCCGGCGCGGACACGGTGAACTCCGAATAACCGGACACGCCCTGGTGGTGGTTGACCTCTCCGCCGCCACTAACGCTGAAGCGGCGCCCGCCATGCAGCAACCGGCCGGCAACCGCCGCCTCGTAGGCCGGCTCGCAAAGCGGCGCCCGGCCCACGGCACACATCGGGCACCCGCCGCAGCACGGCACGAACGAAAACACCACGTGATCGTCCGGCGCAAGCCCCTTCACGCCGGGGCCGATGTCGCGGACGATCCCGGCCGCCTCGTGGCCCATCACCATCGGCACCGGGCGCGGGCGCGAGCCGTTGATCACCGACAAGTCGGAGTGGCACAACCCCGCACCGGCCACCTGCACGAGCACCTCATTTTCGCCGGGGCCGTCGAGATCCACCTCCTCGACTGAGAGCGGGCGCGACTCCGCATACGGGCGTGGCAACTCCATTTGCCGAAGAACAGCCGCCTTGGTTTTCACGCCCGCAAAGCTACCTCCGCCCTTGGCCAAGCGCAATGATCACTTGCGACTTTGGCTTGTGTCGGGGCAGGAGTTGTCGGCAACTTGGCTCAGCGACGTGGACGAGGAACTTTCAACTGGCGAGGCCGCACCGAAGCCGACGGTGGTGCCGATCGATGAGACGCTCACCAGCGAGCGGCTCGACCGGTATCTCACGACGAGGCTGCCTCACATCTCGCGCGGCGGCATCCAGCGGCTCATGCGCGAGGGCTGCATTCTCGTCGATGGCAAGCCGGCCAAGCCGACACAGCACCCCACCACCGGCCAAACGGTCGAGGTCACTTGGCCGGTGCCAAGGGAACTCGAGGCCAAGCCGGAGGATTTGCCGCTCGATATTTTATTCGAGGATGACGACCTCGTCGTCGTCAACAAGCCGGCCGGCATGCCGGCTCATCCCGGCCACGGGCACGAGAGCGGCACGCTGGTCAACGCGCTGCTGCACCATTGTGCCGGGAGCCTGAGCGGCATCGGCGGCGTGGTGCGCCCGGGTATCGTGCATCGGTTGGACATGGACACGACCGGCTGCCTCGTCGCCGCAAAGAACGACGCGGCGCACCTCGGCTTGGCTGCGCAGTTCAAGGAGCGCGAGGTGGACAAGCGATATCATGCGATCGCCTGCGGCCGCTTGGCCAACGACGAGGGCGAGATCGACGCGCCAATCGCGCGGCACCCGGTGCACCGCAAGTTGATGTCGGTGCAGCCCGGCGCCAGCCGCAACGCACGCACCGGCTGGCGTGTGCTGGAGCGCCTGACCAAGAGCACGCTCGTCGAGGCGACGCTGCACACGGGGCGCACGCACCAGATTCGCGTGCACTTCAAGCACATCGGTTTCCCGGTGGCCGGCGACACGCTTTACGGCACAAAGGCGACAGCGCAGTTGGCCTGCGACACCGGCGTGCGGCCGGAGCGGCAGATGCTCCACGCGCGATCGCTGGCGTTCACACATCCGCGCAACGGCGAGCGACTTTCGTTCGAGGCCGCTTGGCCAAGCGACTTCGAGCAAGTGCTCGACGAGTTGCGAAACGCAAAAAAAAATTCATGATCGAACTGTGGACCGGATACGGGATCGTGCTGCTGATTATGTTCATCGGCGTGATGGGCAATATCATCCCCGGCATCCCCGGCACGCCGCTGATTTTGGCCGGCGCCGTCGGGCATCAATTTTACTTTGCCGGGCAGGGCGGCGTCGGCTGGGGCTGGGTGGCGGCGCTGACGGCACTCGGCCTGCTGGCGCTTGGGCTGGATTATTTGGCGACGCTGCTCGGCGCGAAGAAACTGGGCGCGACGTGGAAAGGCATGGTCGGCGCGTTGCTCGGTTTGGTGGCAGGGTTGTTCGTGTTTCCGCCGTTCGGACTGGTCGTGGGGCCATTCGTCGGGGCGATGGGGTTTGAGTGGGCGTTCGGCCGAAAGGCACCCGAGGCGGCCAAGGCCGGCGTGGGCGCAGTGATCGGAATGGCGCTGGGAGTGGTCGGTAAGCTGATCTGCTCGGTGGTGATGTTTGCGCTGTTCGCCTTCGCCGCTTGGCCAAGCGCAAATGTGCTGCCGCCGACTCCGACGCCACCGGCGGTGGAGGCACCGGCTGCCGAGGCAGCCGACGCGGCTTCGGACTAATATTCGGTGTCGGTCTTCTTGTTTTTCAACAGCGCCCGCATGGCTTCGGCTGCCGCTTGGCCAAGCTCGTCGTTCTTGGCTTCGCCGCCCAGCTTGGCGTTGCTCTCGCCCAAATCCTCCCCGAGCATTTCCATCGACTCGCCAAAGAGCTTGGTTTTCTTTTTATCATCGCTCATCGGCAATAATCTGCCAAAAATCGCTTGATAATTCAACCGGGCTAAAAAACTTTGTTTTTTCGTCGATTTTCCGTTGCCAAAGCCTCTTTACAGGCGTAGCAAAGCTGACCAATGAACTCACTACGATTCATTCCGCGGAACGTCCTTTTGGGCGTTGGAACCGCTGCAATTCTGTCCCTGACCGTCGCCGCGCAGGCCGCCGAAGGCTGGGTTGTGGACTTCGAGAAAGCCCAGGCCCAGGCCGCCAAGGAAGGTAAAAGCATCCTCATGGAGTTTACCGGCTCGGACTGGTGCCCTCCCTGCAAGGCGCTGCAAAAAAATGTCCTGTCCAAGGACGTCTTCAAGACGGAGATGCCCAAGAGTTTCGTCCTACTCAAGCTCGACAGCCCGCGCGACAAGTCCAAGCAGACGCCGGAGGAGATCGAGCAGTATAAAGTGCTCAGCGCTAAGTACGGCATCCAAGGTGTACCAACCATCTTCCTCGCCGATGCCAAGGGCCGGCCATATTATCAGACAGTCGGTTACAGTGGCGACCCGGCGGACAAGTATGTTGCCAACTTGAAGGATCAACTCGGCACCTTGGCCAAGCGCGACGCAGCGTTCGCCAAGGCTGAGAAAGCCTCCGGTACCGAGAAGGCCAAGCTGCTTGCCGAAGGCCTGTCGCTCGTGGACGACGAGATGGCGCTGAAGACTTACGGCAACGTGGTGTCACAGATCATCGAGTTGGACTCTGAGAACAAGGCTGGCCTCAAGGCCAAGTTTGCAGGACTTAAAGACAGTGTGGGATTCAAAAGCGAACTCGAAGCCACCATGAGCGCCAACAGCAGCAAACCGGAAGACACCCTCGCCGCCATCGACAAACTGATCGAAGACAAGAAGCCCAGTGGTGCCGCCCTGCAGGAGGCTCTATTTTACAAGGGCTCGATCTATTTTCAAACCGACAAGGCCAAGGCCAAGGAAATGCTGCTCGAGGCGCAGAAGCTCGCGCCGAAAAGCGAGACCGGCAAGCGAATCGATGACATCCTCGAACGCTTCTTCAAGGACGAGTAAAGGCGACGCTTGGCCAAGACGCGAAAAAGCACACCCGGCTTGGGTGTGCTTTTTCGCGTCTCGGCACTTCCCCTCCCAGCCACTTTTCTGCCTAAAAGGCGTTGACAGGCCGGAGCTTGCGGGGTGTCATCCCCGCGATCTGATGGAGGCAACACAACAACTGCAGCCTGCCATGTGTGACCGGACATACGCTGAATGAGCGAACAGACCTTTAATATAGCCCTCGTCGGCCTCGGTTTCGGCGCAGAGTTTATTCCCATCCACCAGGCGCATCCCAACGCCAACCTCGTCGCGGTGTGTCGGCGCAACGAGGCGGAGATGAACGCCGTGGCCGACCAGTTCGCCATCCCCAAGCGCTACACGGATTACGAAAAGCTGCTGGCCGATCCCGAGATTGATGCGGTTCATATTAACTCGCCGATCCCCGATCACGCGCCGCAATCCATCAAGGCCCTGCGCGCCGGCAAGCACGTGATGTGCACCGTGCCAATGGCAACAACGATCGCCGAGTGCGAGGAACTTTGCCAAGCCGTCGACGAAACCGGCCTCAAGTACATGATGGCCGAGACGGTGGTTTACAGCCGCGAATTTCTGTTCATCAAGGAGCTTTACGACAAGGGCGAACTCGGCAAGCTGCAGTACCTCGCGGCGAGTCATCCGCAGGACATGGACGGCTGGCCAAGTTACTGGGAGGAGATGATCCCCATGCACTACGCGACGCACGTCGTGAGCCCGTGCCTCGGGATGGTCGATGGCCTCGCTGAGTACGTAAGTTGTTTCGGCAGCGGCACCGTGCGGGATGACATCGCGCAAAAGAGCGGCAACAAGTTCGCCGTCGAAAGCTGCCACATCAAGCTCAAGGACAGTGACCTCTCCGCGCATATCTGGCGCTTCCTTTACGACGTCGCGCGGCAGTACCGCGAGAGCATCGACGTGTACGGCACCAAGAAAAGTTTTGAATGGACGCTGACCGAGAACGACCCTCACATCCTGCACGTGGCCAAGCGGCCCGAGGCCGAGATTCCCGAGCGCGTTGAGGTGCCAGACTTCGCGCATCTGCTGCCCGAGCCAATCCAGAAATTCACCCAGAGCATCGAGGACGCTGGCCACTTATCATTCGTGCAGGGCGGGGGCCACGGCGGCAGTCACCCGCACATGGTCAACGAGTTTTTCAGCGCACTGGTCGAGGACCGCGACCCGTGGCCCAACGCCAAGACAGCGGCCAACTGGACCTGCGTCGGTATCTGCGCCCACCAAAGCGCCGAGCAAGGCGGCGCCCGAGTCGACCTCCCCGCCTTCACCCTGTAATTTTTTCCTTAAACCCACACATAATAAATAAAATGAGCAACGAAACAAATAATTCAACCGGCAATAAGCTCCTTTTCTGGGGCTGTTTCGTCGCGTTGATCACAACGGCGTTCGCATTCATCACGCGTGCGTTCTTGGTAAACACTCCAGATCTTTGGCCGGCAGCTTTCGGGCTGGACTGCGGTACAAGGTCAGGAACTCTTCGGGGCCGGCATCTGGCCATTCGCAATTAGCATCATCGCGTTCAGTCTCATCATAGACAAAGTCGGCTACAAGACGGCGATGATCTTCAGCTTCGTATGCTACGCCGTATATGCTGGGATGGCCTTCATGGCTCACGGCATTGTCAGCGGTGCCGAAGGCGAAGCGCTGACGCAGCTCAAGGAAAAGCTTACGGCTACCTCTACTGGGGGTCGGTTGTCTTAGGCTTGGGCAACGGCACTGTGGAAGCCTTTATCAACCCGGTCGTGGCTACCATGTTTTACAGGGAAAAAACCAAGTGGCTGAACATCCTCCACGCAGCTTGGCCGGGTGGATTGGTTCTCGGCGGTTTGTTGACCATCTACTTGGGAGCGCAAGCTGCTGAAGACTGGCGGATTCTCATTTACTTGATAGCTCTTCCCGCCATCGCATTCTTGGTTATGCTGATGAAGGCCAAATTCCCGGTGAACGAGCGCGTGGCATCTGGCACCAGTTACAAGGAAATGTTGGCTGAATTTGGAGTGATCGGGGCCTTCATTGCCTTCTTCCTCATTTTCAAGCAAATCGGCATGGTCTTTGAATGGGCAACGGATTAACTTGGGGCGTGATCTTAGCCACTGTAGTTGGCTACGGTATTTATTGCCAATCCATAGGCCGCCCAATCCTGATCTTCCTCTGCTTGATCATGATGCCACTTGCCACCACCGAGCTGGGTACCGATGGCGCCATCACCGGCATCATGACAGAACCGATGCAAGCCGCCGGCTACCATCCGCTTTGGGTGCTGATTTACACCTCTGCAATCATGGCGGTCTTGAGGTTCTGGTTTGCAGGCCCAATCGTGGAAAAACTCACCCCGATCGGCCTGCTCATTCTCTCTGCTGCGTTGGCTATTCTTGGCCTGTTCTTCCTCTCCACCGCACAAGGTCTGGCGGTGATATTTATTTGCGCCACGTTGTACGGCTTCGGTAAGACTTTTTTCTGGCCGACTATGTTGGGTGTCGTTTCTGAGCAATGCCCGAAAGGTGGTGCACTCACGCTGAATGCCATCGCCGGTATCGGCATGCTGACAGTGGGTATCATTGGAGGCCCGCTCATTGGCAAGATGCAGGAAGATTCAGCAAAGAACGCTCTTGAAACCAGCGTCTACGAGAAGATCTCCGTTGAAAGTGAGTATTTCCTCGGCAAATACACCGCAGTGGATACAGCCAAGGTTTCAGCGTTGGGTGAAGAAGCCGCGAAGGAAACCAACAGCAAAATCAAGGTCGCTAAGCAAGGTGCCCTGGCGAACATCACTGTGTTCCCGATCATAATGCTGATCGCCTATATCGCACTATTCTTCTATTTCAAGGGAAGGGGTGGATATAAGAGTGTCGAAATCGGTGGTGAGGGTGGAGAAACCGCAGACCAGTAAAACCAGATAACCCATTTACAATTGAGGGCGGTCGAAAGACCGCCCTTTTTTTGTCGCTTGGCCAAGTGGGGTTTACTGCTTTGAGGCGGGTGGTGTGGTAGGCCAGGCGCTGGGCGGGGGTCATCGACGCGAAGTCGGGCGTGCCGCCAGGCTTGGTCGGCCAAGTGGCGCTTGGCTCGCTTGCGCTTGGCCAAGGGGTTGTTACGGATGGCCACGCTTGGCTTGCCGCCGGTGTCGCTGTAGCGCATCGATTGCTCGGTCAACTCCAAGTCCTGCTCCAGCGAAAGCTTGGGCGTGATCCCCTTCCCTTGCAGCACGCCGTGGTAGGCGTGTACCGCCTCCTCGGGGCCGATCGTGTCCTCGGCGATCAATCGCAAAAACTCGATGAACGCCAACTGGTGCTCGGCGTTGTTGATCTTGCGGCCGTAGAGCGCCACGCGCGCGCCGTGTTTTTTGGCATCGTGCAGCAGGCGGAAGGCGTCGTAAGTCGTCCCGGCGCTGCCGCCGAGCACGCCGACGATGAGATTCGGGTCGTACTGGCAAATCTCCTCCATCAACCGCGGCCCGTGATAAACAATTTTAAGGAAGTCCGGCCGCCCAGCCTCAGCGATCCCGGCGAGGGTCCGCAGAATCTGGTCGTTGATGAACTCGCCGAGTTTCTCCGGCGGAATGCCGCTCTCGATGTTCGGATCGAACACCTCAAGGAAGTAGCGGAACCGCTTGCGCTCGGCCTCCTCGCGGAAGGCGTGGAACGCCTCAAGCGTGCGCTTGTCCCGCTCGAGATCATTCAGATAGGTGACGGAGTAGAGGCCAAGGTTGGCCCCGGGGAACTCACCGCCATCGCGGTCGCAGTCCAGTTTACCGCATTGGATGTGGTCGATGCTCGCCGAGCGGAACGGCTGCGCGGCGTGGCTCAAGTAGTTGCCGTGGCGCGCGGCCCAGACGTCGGTAGCGTCGTTGGCGCGCGCGGCCGGCGTGATGTGCGAGTCGCGAAACAGGCCCTCCTTGATGGTGAGTTGCTCGTTGACGTGCGCCGACATCAGCACGATGTCCACCAGTCCCTGGGCAGCGACCTCGCGGATAATGTCTAGCAACTCGGGAAGGTTGCGGTGGCCGAACTCGTCGCGCGCCCAGAGTTCCGGCGAGAACTGGGCCGGGTGCGCGCCCTTGGCCGAAAGGTAGCGGCGGTGGCCCGGCGCGCTGACGCCGAACGCCATGTCGGGATCCTTGGCGTCGGCGATGATGAACGCCTTGCTCGAGCCGGGGTTGGCCCGGATGTCGGCGAGCTTGGCGTCGAGCGATTTCATTTTCGGGCCGCTTGGCCAAGCGCAACAACTCAACCCTTGAGTCGGTTCATGATCTCGGCGGTGACCGCCTGGACGACCGTCTCCGCCTCGGGGTCGCCCGCCGGCGCATCATTTCCCCCGCCGGATGCCGGCACGGCGCAACTGACGCCGGGGCGCCACTCGTCGTTGTCGCACAGTTCGCACTCCTTGAGCCCAAAGCGCGGATCGGGAATGCCGAGCGTCTTTTTGATGTTAAGCAGATCCTGCAGGTGCTTCGGCGAAAACTGTTTCGGCTGCACACCGAGCTGCGTTGTCACGAGCACGGTGCGGCAATACGCCTCGACGATCTCCATCTTGAAATAGGCGTCCTCGATTGTGTGGCTCCACGAGACGACGCCGTGGTTTTCCATCAGCACCGTATTATGCTCGCCCACCAACTCGGCGACTTTGCGGCCCATCTCCGGCGTACCCGGAGTCTCGTACGGCGCGATTGGCACGCGGCCGATGAACACCTCGATCTCCGGGATCATGCAGGTCGGCGGCGTCACGCCGGCCACGGCAAAGCCGGTGGCGTACGGTGGGTGCGCGTGCGACACGGCGCGGGCCTTGGGCTGCGCCTTCATGATCGAGAGGTGCATCAAAATCTCACTCGTGCGCTTTTTCACGCCGGCCAACTGGTTGCCGTCGAGGTCCACAAGGCAGAGGTCCTCCGGCTTCATGAAGCCCTTCGACACGAGCGTCGGCGTGCAGAGCACGACGTCCTCCGTGAGGCGGATGGAGAGGTTGCCGCCATTGCCATCGACGTACGCCCGCTGCCAGAGCCGCCGGCCGACTTCGCAAATCTGTTCCTTGAGCTCGTGTACAGCGGGGCAGTTGAACAACCGCTCAAGGTCGGCCTTCGGGCTGTTGGCTCGGACGGCTTGATCGATGCCCCCGTCGCTGCCCCCGCCCTTGGCCGGGCTGCCGTTGCGCTTGGCCTTGGCCGCCCCAAGCTCTTTCATCCGGTCGCGGGCCGACGGTGTGATTATGGCGTCGGAAGGGATGCTCCCCAAGCCGCCGCCCCGGTGTAGTTCGTCAATGTCTCTGGCGCTGTAAACTTTTTTCATGTGGTAAAATTATTTTTTGGGTGCGTGATACACTGTGTCCACGAGTGCGGCGTTGATCGCGTCAATCGGCGTCGGCTCGGAGAACGGCGATGCTGCCTCTCGGCCTTCAATGAAACCGATCGTTTGGCCTACATCCCCACCAAGTGCATCGTAAACGACGAGGCTTGGCTCGGCACTCAAGCCTTCCGGCGGCGTGTCGCCATTTTGAAATCGGTCGCGTGTATACGGGTTAACCACCAGCCAGCGGCCGCCCTCAAACGCGGGAATCATCTGGCTGAGCGTCACTCGGCCAATGACCTTCCCCAGTCTCATGCGGCGTCCTCCTGCATTTCGTCGATGATGCCACTGATGATCATGCGCACCGGGCTGCGGTTATCGCCGACGGCGCGGCGCGCGGCCAAGCCATCGGATGAGACGATCACGCGCTGATGCATGCCGGCACCGTGCGGGTCGATGGCGATGATCGGCGTGCCGTCGTCCTCACCCTCGAGGTTGATCGGTTGGCACACAACCAGCCGCCAGCCCTCCAAGCTGGGATGTTTGCGGGTGGCAACCACGTTGCCCTCGACTCGTGCCAGGCGCATACTCAGTAAATTCTCAAGTTATCGACCATCACGCAGCGGCGCACACGGGTAAACGTCCGCGGATTGGTCACGCCCTCGCCGGTCGGCGTGGCAATGGAAAAACTCAGGTACCCCTCACCGCCCAGACCCAACCCAGCCATGCTCGGCCCATTCTTGACAAACAACGTTGTGTCTAGCGCACGGCCCATGGCGGTCATGTGGTTCACGTCGTGCGAGTGGATGATCGCCGTGTGACGGTAGTTATGCTCGGCCTTCAAGGCCGCCTCGACGCCCTCCTCCACGCTCCGGACACGCACGACCGGCAGCATCGGCATCATCTGTTCCTCATCAACAAACAGATGGTTCGCATCCGTCTCGGCAAATAACAACTGAGTGCCGTTTGGCACGCGCACGCCGGCGGCCTGGGCCAGCACCGGAACGTCCTTGCCGATGAAATCCTTATTCGTCGCCGCGTGGCCGCAGCCGGCGCCCTGCCCCTCCGGGAACACAAACGCTGCCTGCGTCAGCGCGTCGAGTTGCGACGCGTTGAGCCTCACAGCGGCGTGCTTTTCCAGTGCGGACATGAACGCATCGGCAACACTGTCCAGCACGAAAACCTCCTTCTCGCCGATGCAGAGCAGGTTGTTGTCGTAGGCGGCGCCCTGCACCACACATCGCGCGGCGCGGTCGATGTCGGCGGTGGCGTCCACGAGCACCGGCGGGTTGCCTGGCCCGGCGCAGATGGCGCGCTTGCCGGTCTTCATCGCCGCGTCCACCACGCCCGGTCCACCGGTCACGCAGAGCAGTCGCACGTTTTCGTTCGCGCACATTTCCCCGAACGACTCGAGCGTTGGTTGCTCGATGATGGTGGCGATGTTCTCGATGCCGATGGCGCGATGGATCGCCTCGTTGAATTTGCGCACCGCCAACGCAGCGCAGCGGCTGGCCGCCGGGTGGGCGTTGAACACGACCGCGTTGCCGGCGGCAACGATGTTGACGATGTTGCCGGCCAGAGTCGGGATCGAGTGGGTCGAGGGTGTCACCGCGCCGACGACGCCGAATGGTGTGTATTCCTCGAGCGTGATGCCGTGGTCGCCGCTGAGCCCGTCGGGGCGCAGCCACTCGACTCCCGGCACGTTGCGGATGATTTGGAGCTTCTCAATCTTGTGATCGAGCCGGCCAATCTTCGTTTCCTCAAGCTCGATTCGGCCCCACTCCTCGGCGTTGTCCTCGCACAGACTCTTGACGATCTCGACGATCCTTCGACGCGCCTCGACGCCCTGCCCTCGCAGTTGCTGGAACGCCTTGGCCGCGGCATCGCACGCCTCGTCGGCGGTTTTGAACACGCCAAAATCCCTGCCGCCACTGCCCTTCGCCTGGCAACCGCACGAACCGTTGTCGCCAGCCGGCTTGGCTGTGGGGGCCGCGGTGGCGATCGTCGGGCTGCCACCCAAGCGGCCGAGGACGTCCTCGATCACGTCGCGGATCAGTGCTTCATTTACTGCGTTTGCCATTTTGTCTTATTCGTTTTATCGGTTTGCGGCCCGCTTGGCCAAGCGGCTTCAGGCTTGGTCGGCGGTCTTTGCGTCGTAGATCACTTGGCCAAGCGCGTCCACGGTATCGACGATCCCCACCACCACGGCGTCCACTGGTGCGCTCTTCATGTTGGGCGCCAGCCGGGCGGAGCTGCCTTGGGTGAACAACACCATTTCCCCCTCACCTGCGCCGAGTGAGTCCACCGCAACGATGGTGTTTTTGCCGGGGCGAAACCTGGAGGGATCACTCTCGTCAACCAGTTGGGGGCGAACCAGCAGCAGTTTGCGGCCGATCAGTCCTTCATCCTTCTTGGTCGCGACAACCGACCCTTCTACTCGGGCAAGAAACATTCCGGTGCCTCCTTATTTCTTGGTGGTCTTGGGCAGGATGGTGCCGACATCGCTGTGCGGACGCGCGATCACGTGCACGCTGATGAGTTCGCCGCCGATGGCCTTGATGGCTTCCGCGCCGGCGTCGGTGGCCGCCTTGACGGCGGCGACATCGCCGGTGACGCACGAGCTCACGAGAGCGCTGCCCACCTGCTGCACCGGGCCGGACAACTCCACGTTGGCCGCCTTGAGCATGGCGTCAGTTCCTTCAATCAGGGACACGAGACCCCGCGTTTCAATCAGTCCTATTGCTTGTTGTGACATATCAGTTTTTGTTTTTGTATGGTAAAAAATCAGTTTCGCCTGTGGTCCAAATAGCGTTTCACCTCGCGCGCCACGACCAGCTCCTCGTTGGTGGGAATGATCATGACCTTGGCCGGTGAGTCGTCCGCGCTAATGACCGTTTCCTCGGCGTGGGCCGCCGCGTTTTTTTCGGCGTCGAGCCGGATGCCGAGCTGGTCGAGGTCGGCGCAGATTGCGGCGCGGATGCCGGCGCGGTTCTCGCCGATGCCGGCTGTGAACACGAGGGCATCAAGCCCGTTGAGTTGCGCGAGGTATGCGCCGAGCCAGTGCCGCGCCGAGTGCACATACACGTCGAGCGCGAACTTGGCCTGCGCGTTGCCGGAGCCGGCCTCCGAGACGATGTCGCGGATGTCGTTGTAGCCGCCGCTCAACCCCTTGAGACCGCCCTCGTTGCACAGCGCATTTTCGACGTCGTCGATCGACAAGCCGTCGCGGCGCATCATGTGCAGCACAGCCATTGGATCGAGGTCGCCCACGCGGTTGTTTTGCGGCAGGCCCGACTGTGGGCTCAGGCCCATGCTGTTGCCGACCGCCGCGCCGTTGAGGATGCCGGTGATCGACGAGCTGCCGCCGAGATGACAGGAGACCACCCGCAACGGCGGGCCGTCCACCGGCGAACCGGCGTTATCGACGTACAGGTTGCGGGCGCGCTGGGCCACGTCTTCGCGGCCGAGCAGTTCCGCCGAACGCTCGGCGATAAATTTGTGGCTTGCGCCGTGAAAACCCCAGCGGCGAACGCCCGCGTCGTGCCAACTTTGCGGCACCGCGTAGCATGTCGAGGCTTCCGGGGCCCACTGGTAAAACGCCGTCTCGAACAGCCCCACCAGCGGCACGCTTGGCATCTTCTCCGCAAACAGCCGGATGCCCCGTATGTACGGAGGGTTGTGCGCCGGGGCGATATTGTTGCAGGCCTCCATCGAGTCGATCACTTCCGGCGTCAACTCGAGACAGCCGGTGCGCCCCTCGGCCATGATCGCCTTGAAGCCCACCGCCGCAAGGTCATCCTCGGACGCGATCCAGTCACCCGACCGAAGCTCGCCGAGCACCTGCTCGATCGCCTCGGCGTGGTCGCTCACCCGCTCCAGCCCGCCACGCGTCAACAGCTCGCCGTCGCCACCTGAAAAATCAAACAGGCGATACTTCATCGAGGTTGACCCGAGGTTGGCGATGAGTATTTTCACGTAATTTCAACTAGGCACTTGGCCAAGCGACGATTTTACTGCAGCCACTCACCCAATCCCTTGAGATCCTCGTGAGGGCGCGGGATTACCTGCACGCTCACCACTTCGCCGACGGCGGCGGCCGCAGAGGCACCGGCATCGGTCGCGGCCTTTACCGCAGCGACATCGCCCCGGTAAAAACCGGTCACCAATCCGCTGCCGACCTTGTCCCAGCCGGTCATCGTGACATTGGCTGCCTTGAGGGCGGCGTCGCTGGCTTCCATTAACGCACAGAAGCCCTTGCACTCGATCATTCCTATTGCTTGTTCAGCCATGATGTTTTTTTTGTGTAATGGTTTTGGTTACTTGTTTGCCTTGCCCGCCGGATTGTTGAACGCCTTCAACAAGTCCTCGTGCGGACGGGCAATGACGTGCGAGCTGACCAGTTCGCCGACCCGGGCCGCGGCGTTGGTGCCTGCGTCCACGGCGGCCTTGATGCTGCCCACGTCTCCCTTGGCCAACACGGTGATGAAGCCGCCGCCGATCGGCACGGTCTTCACCAGTTTCACGTTGGCTGCCTTGACCATGGCATCGCTGGCTTCAATAATGCCAACGTACCCCTTGGTTTCGATCATTCCTAATGCTTCACTCATAATATGTTTTGGTTTTACGAAAAAAATTACTTCACCAGCTCGCACGGTGTGTCCGGCTTGAGGTCCACCGCATTGCCCTCGTCGGTGTCGATGTGCACCTCAAGCTTAAAACTCTCATCCACGCGAACCAGCATCTCATCAAACGTCACCGCGCACGATCCACCGATCTTCAACTTCATCCGGTCACCGGCCGCTACGCCGTAATGCGCCGCGTCCTCCGGGTGCATGTGCACGTGCCGCTCGGCGCGGATGATGCCGTCGGGCATCTCAAAAAATCCTTCCGGTCCCATCAGCATCCCACCCGGCGTGCCGTCGATGTTGCCGGATTTTCGCAGCGGAATGTCGAAGCCAAGCGCGATCGCGTCGGTGTACGCCAACTCCACCTGGTTCAACGTCCGGCACGGGCCGAGGATGCGCAGGTTCGAGATCACCCGGCTGCGCGGGCCGACCAGCGTCAACGCCTCCTCGGCCGCGAACTGCCCCTCCTGATACAGCCACTTCATCGGCGTCAACTGGTGCCCCTTGCCAAACAGGGCCTCCACCGCCTCCTGCGTGAGATGGCAGTGGCGGGCGCTGATGTTCACCACCAACGGACTGGGCGCATTACCCGTGCCCGGCACCGGTTTGCCCATTCGCTGATAAACCGCCTGGCGAACCAAATGTTCCACCACGGCTCTGTGAACTGGATTAGCTTGAACAGCCATAAATCGCTCCTCAGGAAATGAAAATGGCCGAATTTGAAAGATTGTCAACAAAATACTTGCAAATAATTTCAATATCTTCCAGATTTCTTCCACGTGCAGGCAGAAGAGCGCCAATTTCTGATAGAGCAGCATCTCCAAAAAGTGGAGTTCGCCTCGCTTGAGGAGCTTTCGGAGAGGGTCGATGTGTCGGTTTCCACCGTCCGCCGCGACCTCACGCTGCTTGAGGCCAAGGGCGCGCTACGCCGCACACACGGCGGTGCGCGGCTGGTGGCGCCCAAGTCGGATGAGTTTATCTTCACCTCCCGCGACACCCATCAGCTCGGCGAGAAAGAGGCAATTGGCCAAGCGGCCGCTGCACTTATCCAGCCCAACCAAGGCGTGATCATCGACTCGGGAACCACGGCCTACCATGTGGCCAAGCACTTGGGCGGAAAAGCCTCACACGTCATCACCAACTCGCTGCCGGTGGCCAACCATTTCGGCTCCGACAACAGCGTCGAGGTGCTTGTCACCGGCGGGGTGATTTATCCGAGGCTCGGCGTGTTGGTCGGCCCGCTCGCCGTGGAATCGCTGTCCGGGATGCACGCCGACGTCGCCGTGATGAGTGCCGGCGGTATCACGCTCGACGGCATTACCAACTCCCATGCGCTACTGATCGACATCCAGCGCGCAATGCTCAAGTCGGCGCAGCGAATCATTTTTTGCCTGGACCACACAAAGTTCAATCGCCGCTCCGTCTCCCCCCTCTGTGAACTCGACGTGGTCGACACCATCGTCACCGATGCCCAAGCCCCCGCTGACCTCATCGACCAACTCAAACAAACAGGCATCAAAGTCGTCGCCGCCGACTGAACTCTTCGCTTGGCTTACTCCCCCTTGCCCGCCTGACCCCTATAACACGCGCTTTACCTTTGGGTTCCATGGAAACTAGTGAGAAATATCATAGACAGATCAAACACAGACTCACGATCCACAATCTCACTAACAACTCACTCAAAACTTAATTAACTCTTTCGATCTGAAGTATTTATTACAGATCACCCGCCACTAATCGTTAGGTTCCCTTGCCAACTGCCCCACCAACTCCGGAACTGCTTCCATTGACTCTGGAGAAACTCGCGCTGACTTGCGCTCAACGCATCCGACCGAGTGAATGTGGTGCTCGTAGTCCGGGTAACCCTCCAACACCATCAATTGCTTGTAGTATAAAACCAAGTCCGGACCTTCGTCGAACTTGGAGAGCACCGACAAGGCATCATCCAACTCCCCGGCCAAACGGCGCGCCTTCGCATCGCCTTCCGCCGCCTTTTCGCACAGTTCAACCAATCGAAGCACCTCGGCCGGCAGGGCATTGCCCACGCCCGTAATCGCCCCCGCCGCTCCGCATCGGACATAGCCGTGAAACACCTGCGTGTCCACTCCCACCATTAGCGTCAGGTTCGGATCCTGGTTGGTAATGTTTTCCGCCGCATAACTGAGCGATGCTGATCCGCCGAATTCCTTGAAGCCGATGAGGTTCGGAAACTCCCGGTTTAGATCGAAAAACAACTCCGCCTTGGTCTCAAAACCGTAGTACGGGCTGTTGTAAATCACTGCCGGCAGATCGCCGCCCGCCCGCAAAATATCGGCAAAGTGCGCCCGCTGCGCCGCCGGTGAGATTCCCCGTGAAAGCACCCGAGGAATCACCATCAACCCGGCCGCCCCGACCTCCCGGGCATGCGCGGCGTGGCTCACCGCCTGTCGCGGACTCTGCGCCCCGGTACCGACCACCACCGGGACGCCGGCCTTGGCCAAGCGACTGACGCCCTCCTGCCGCTGCTCGTCCGTCAGCAATGGCCAGTCACCCATCGATCCGCAATAGACCACCCCACGCATCCCGACCTCAACCAGGCGCTTGGCCGTCGCCACAAGTGCATCGTAATTTGGTGTGCCACTAGCATCGCAGGGAGTCATCAAGGCGGGAATACACCCGTGAAAAATGTTCGCATTCATCTCCTCGAAATCATCCACACCCAACCCCTCTTTGGTCAACCCCCATAAGTAAATTATGCCAATAGATTCTCGACCACCTGGCCGTGGACGTCGGTTAACCGGAAATCGCGGCCCTGATGGCGAAAGGTGAACTTTTCGTGGTTCATGCCGAGGCAGTGGAGGATGGTCGCGTTGAGGTCGTGCACGTGTACTTTGTCTTCCTCGGCAAAGTAGCCGAACTCATCCGTCGCACCGTGGACGATCCCCGGCTTGATCCCGCCGCCGGCCATCCAAACAGTGAAGCCGTGAGGATGATGATCGCGACCGAAACCGGAACCACTTCCCTGCGCCATTGGCGTTCGCCCAAACTCACCGCCCCAGATCACCAGCGTTTCATTCAGCAAACCGCGTTGCTTGAGGTCGCCGATCAAGGCCGCGATGGGCCGGTCCACGGCACGGCAGCGTTCGGGATGCTGTGTCGAAATCTCGCCGTGAGAGTCCCAGCCCTTTTCGTACAGCTGCACAAAACGCACGCCACGTTCACTGAGACGCCGCGCCAGCAGACAATTGTTTGCAAACGAAACCTTGCCCGGCTCGGCGCCATACGCCTCATGCACGCCGGTTGGCTCGCGCGAGATATCCGCCAACTCCGGCACCGACGCCTGCATTCTAAACGCCAGCTCGTACTGCTTCGTGCGCGCCAAAATTTCCGGATCGTTCACCCGTTCAAAATGATGCCGGTTCAACGCCCCGAGCAAACCGATCTGGTCACCGCGCGTCTCGCGGCTTACATCCTTTGGGCTTCTCAAATACAAAACCGGATCGCCCTGCGTCCGCAGCGGCACACCCTGATGTTCCGGCGGCAAAAAACCCGCGCCCCAATAGCTATCGAGCAGCGGCTGAATATTCCGACCCGAAGCCAGCACAATGTACGCCGGCAGATCGTTGTTCTCCGTGCCGAGTCCGTAGGACGCCCAGGCACCCAATGACGGCCAACCGAAACGCACATTGCCCGTATTCATAAACGTCACTGCCGGGTCGTGATTGAACGTGTCCGAGTATAAAGACCGCACCACCGCCAGGTCATCCGCCACACCCGCCACATGCGGGAACAGTTCCGAAATCTCAGTGCCACTTTGCCCATGCGACCGGAAAGCCCACGGTGATCCCTTCACCTGCGGCTCTTTGGTTTTGATCATGGCGAACTCGTGGTTCTTGATCATGTCCGCCGGCATCGGCTGGCCGTCGAGTTTGGTAAGCAGCGGTTTTGGGTCAAATGTGTCCACATGCGACGGGCCACCCGACATGAACAGACTGATCACCCGCTTCGCACGCGGCGCGAAGTGTGGCTTAAGCGGATTCGAGGCCAAATTCTCTCGCAGCAGGCAACCCAGCGCCAAGCCACCAAAACCGCCCGCGGCACGACCGAGAAAAGCACGACGCGTTTGGTCGGCGAGAAAATCGGATTGGGCAGAGTCGATGTTCATTCGCGAGTCAGTCGTTCATCCAAATTCAAAAGCACCGCCGCCAGGGCCGACCACTCGCCGCCGCCGGTGAGCTGACGCTGCTTGCGTTGCTGCTCCAAAAAGCGGAGGCATTGTTGCAATTCCAACGCATCCGGCTCGCGCGAAAAGCAGAGCCAAAACGCGTCCCGCACCTTTTCCGGATCGCCTCCAAGCTTGGGCAGGCGCTTGGCCAAGGCCAGTGCCGCCGCGTGCATCGCCGGCTCGTTCATCCCGACCAACGCCTGCTGCGGCGTATTCGTCACCGAGCGCTTGGCCACGCAGACCTGCCGCGTCGGTGCATCAAAAGTCGACATCACCGGATGCAGCATCATCCGTTTCCAGTAAGTGTAAATCGAACGACGAAATTGCCCCTCGCCAATCGAGTTTTGCCATTTGAAATTCGAGTTGCCCGGCAAATCCTGACCCCTCTCCTCATACAGGCCGGCCGGTTGCACGGGAAAAACGCTTGCCCCGCCGATGCGTGCGGACAACTGCCCGGCCGCCGCCAGCGCCCCGTCGCGAATCTGCTCCGCAGGCAGGCGGACACGCGGAAACCACGCGAGCAACCGGTTTTGCGGATCGACCCTGTCGAGATCAGCCCGTCGCTGGGAGGCTTGCCGATAGGTCGCGGAGTTCACGATCAACCGGTGCATCGCCTTCACGTCCCAGCCGCTCTCGGCGAAGCGCACCGCCAGCCAGTCGAGCAACTCCGGATGCGTCGGTCGATCGCCGTAATGACCAAAATCCGCCATCGTCCGGACGAGCCCTTCGCCAAAGTGATGCTGCCAAATACGGTTGACGGCCACCCTCGCTGTCAACGGCTGTTTGCCGGAGAAGAGCCAGCGAGCAAAATCGAGCCGACTTGGCGATGCCCCGTTTGTCGGCATAAGGGCCGGCATTATTTCGGGCACACCCGCAAACACCCGCTCGCCCTTGTTTTTGAAATCGCCTCGAACCAGCACGTGCGTTTCGCGCGGCTCCGGCAACTCATCCATCACCGGCACTTCGATCGACGCACCTCCAGCCTTGGTCAAGCGCTTGGCCAAGCGCCGGTACTCCGCGACCTCCGGTTTCGAAAGATCCAGCCCGCTCGGATTCGAAATCATCCGATCGTACAACCGCACATTGGCCAAGCGGCCGTCAAAACGAAACGCAGTCGCCCTGGATGAATTCTCAAACCCCGCACCCACCGCCAGACCCCGCGCACTCTGGGCAACCGTATTCGGGATCGGGCCCTCGATCCGCACCGCCTCATCCTCGATGCCATCGACAAAAAAGCGAACGGCCTGGCCGGCTTCAAACACCATGGCCACGTGATGCGGTTGACCGTCATCCACCCGCTGGCTGCCGTACGCCACCACCCCTTTAAACGTCGCTGCCTCCGAGGAAAACCAAGCAAACAATTTGCCCGGCTCGGACTTCTCATCCCCCTCGCCGCCGACACCAAAAACATAACCCCGCTCCCCGGCCTTCCAATCGTACTTCGAAACAATATCGCCAATCGCTCCGGTTGTCTCAATTTCTGCCGTGATGGTCATGCTTCCGGCAAGGCTGAATTGGGACGCATCCTCAACCTGAGTCGGCGAGTGCCACTCGCCGATCAGCCCGGGAAACTTCGCCTGGCCAATCGCTCCGATCTTTGAC
>CALJHX010000016.1 GCA_937770485.1 uncultured Verrucomicrobiae bacterium
CGCACGGCAATGCGAATTGTTTCCCTCAGCTTGGCCAAGTCGAGTTCGCCGCTCTCGGTGAGATGATTGTCGAGCACGACCGAGCCCAGATTGCAGACAGCCGTCTCATCGCTGCCGGTGTTGAGCGTGATCTCGGTGCAGAGGTTG
This sequence comes from uncultured Verrucomicrobiae bacterium, assembly GCA_937770485.1. Taxonomy (GTDB): domain Bacteria; phylum Verrucomicrobiota; class Verrucomicrobiia; order Limisphaerales; family UBA1096; genus UBA1096. The sequence continues at coordinate 148 of CALJHX010000016.1, forward strand.
GAACTGTGGATGACGCCGGCGTGATCCTGCGGGCTGCGGACGTTGCAGGCGTCCTTGAACGTGATCCACGGATGGCCCGTCTCGAAGATCATCTGCAGCATGCGCTTCCACAAATCGATGGCGGGAATCTTCTCGCCGCTCATTTCGCCGCGCTCGGCCTTGGCCTCGTATGCGAGGTAGCGTTCATCGAAATCCCTGCCGTAAGTCTCGTGCAAATCCGGCGCGTCGCTCGAGCAAAACAGTGTCCAGTCCTCGCGGGCTTCCATCCGCTTCATGAACAGGTCGGGAACCCAGTTGGCCGTGTTCATGTCGTGCGTGCGGCGGCGGTCATCTCCGGTGTTTTTTCGCAGCTCGAGAAACTCTTTGATGTCGTTGTGCCACGTCTCGAGATAGGCGCAACCGCTGCCCCGCCGCTTGCCGCCCTGATTGACCGCCACCAACAAGTCGTTGTGCAATTTCAGGAATGGAATAACGCCTTGACTCTTGCCGTTGGTGCCCCGGATGTGGCCGCCCATGCCGCGAACCGACGTCCAACTGCCCCCCAGGCCACCGGCCCACTTTGAGAGGTAGGCGTTCTCAGTGATGCCACGCTCCATGATACCCTCGATCGAGTCATCCACCCAGTACAGGTAGCACGAGGACAACTGTGAGTGCGGCGTGCCGGAGTTGAACAGCGTCGGGGTGGACGAGCAGAATCGCCGGCTTTTATAAAGGTTATACAGCGAAACAACCCGTTCCTCCTTGTTGTCGACCTCGTTGTGAAACAGGCCCATGGCGACGCGCATCCAAAACAGTTGCGGTGTCTCGATACGGCGCTCCTCGTCGCCGATGTTGGTGCGATCGACAATCAGGTAACGATCGTAAAGCGTCTGGATGCCGAGATAATCAAACTCCAAGTCGGCGGAGGGATCGAGCGCCGCGACGAGTTTCCCGGTGTCGTACTGCAGCAAGTCAGGACTGAGGCGCTTGATCTCCACGCCGTGCCGCAGGTACTCCGGCAGATACCGGGCGTGCGCTTCCTTCAACGCGCCGACACCGTCGCGGAGGATGTCCCAATCGAGCACCTCCTCATAAATATAAGTGCAGAGCAACCGGCCGGCGAACCTTGCAAAGTCAGCGTCACGCTCCATCAGCGCCTTGGCGTTCAGGAGGATTGTTGCCTGCAATTCCGCCGCAGACATCTCGCTAAAAAGTGAACGGCGTAACTCGGCCTCGATCTGCTCTTCGCTCAGGCAAAGGTCGAGGTCGATGCTCGCGTACTTGATGCGCTCGAGCAGATCCTCCCCCTTCCAAAATAGAGAGCTGCCATCGGGTTGCGTGATGAGGAGCAACTCCTGCTGCGTGGCGTCTGCCGGCCCCGCTTCGCTTTCGCTCGTAACGAGTTCATCGGCGCGCTGCAGCAAACGCTGCGAACGATATAAAATATAAGCCTCGGCCACCTTGTAGTGACTGGCCTTCATTAGCTCCTCCTGGACAACGTCCTGAACCTCCTCGATATGTATGAACGCCTGGCCGGCATCCCTCACCCGGTCCGTCACTGACTGGGCAACCAACACCGCCGGCGCGCTGTCTTTCTGTTGCGAAAGGAAGGCCTTGCGAATCGCGATCTCAATTTTATTTTCATTCCAGCTGACAACTTGCTTGTTGCGGCGGATCAACCGGACGCTGATTTTTTCGTCCGACTGGGCCACGTTGCGGGCCGTGTCAATCACTAGGCTGCGGGCCACGTCGTGCGCGTTGTTCTCGATCAAAACCCGCTCGATGCCCCGGTGCAAATCTGTCTCGGACAGCCTTGAGCTCTCCGCTTGGCCAAGCTCATTCCCCTGGAACCGCTCGCCGACCGTGCGGGCCACCTTGGCCACAAAATCCCTGTTTTTAGGGGTGAAAACATCCTCCTCTCCCTTGGACATCATCAAGTTGGCCAAGGCGTTGCCGACCGTATTGGCGATGTCACCCAGTGCGATATCGCGCTCACCGTCGTTCGAGCGAAGCCGGAGACCGGCATCCGTCGAACCGTCTCCATTGAGAGACTCGTCCCACTTGAAACGGGATGGCGCTTCCTGCGCGGATGCCATACTCTTGATCGCTTGATCCTCCTCGAATGTAATCTTGCTGATTGCCATGTCCGGGTGCTGTTTGGTTTGGGTTGCTGCTTAAAACTATAGTTCGTCATCGCCCACCATTTCCAGTGAGGATGCCTTTTGATACTCTGTCACTCGACCTTCAAAAAAGTTTTGCTCCTTCTTGATGTCCATCATCTCAGCGAGCCAAGGGAACGGGTTTTTTACTCCCTCGTTTAGGAGCGGCAAGCCGACATTCTCCAGCCGCCTGTCGGCGATGTAGTCTATGTACTCCGCAAACTCCTCACTACTCAAGCCAACCGCGTTCACCGGCAGGCAGTCGTTGATGAACTCCTTCTCAAGTTGCACCGCTTCCCTCATCAGGTTGACCAGTTCCTGTTGGAACTCGTCCGTCCACACGTCGGGATTTTCCCTGATCAGTTCCACCAGCAGGTTGCGGAGCAACTCGATGTGGTTCGACTCGTCACGCAGCGTGTAGCGAAACATCTGCCCGATGCCGGGAAACTTGTTCTGCCGGTAAAGTGAGAGGATCATACCGAACAACCCGTAAAACTGCGTCCCCTCCATGCACTGCCCGAACACAAAAATATTCCGGGCCAACGCCTGCTTCTCACTCAGTTGGGTCAGGTCCATGTCCCGGCGCAACTCCCTCGACACGCGACTCACGAACTCATTCTTCCGCAAGATCGTCGGCACATCTTCAAACATCGCCTCACACTCGTGCGGGTTGATCCCGAGCGAACTGATCATGTAGAGCAGCGAGTCGGCATGGATGTTTTCCTCATGCGCGTGGCGGCCAAGTACCAGTTTCAGTTCCGGTGCAGTGACCAACTCGCGCACGACGTGCTGAATATTGTCGCCCACGATCCCTTCCGCCGCGCTGAAGTAGCCGATCCCCATCCGGATGATCCAACGCTCGACATCGCTCAAGTCGTTCCCTCGCCACTGCTCAATGTCCTTAGCCATGGGGATGTCCTCCGGCTCCCAGTGGTTGGCTTTCATGTTCCGATAAAGCTCATACGCCCACTGGTATTTGAGCGGCAACAGGTTGAACGTCATCGTCTGACGGCCGTTGATAATCCGCTTGGCTGCGTACGCCTCCTCAGCCTTGGTTTGATCCAACACAAACTCCCTGTCTCCAATCTGAAATCGCTTCTCCATTTTACATCAAAAAATCCGTTTATTGCTCTGTTTAAAATCCTGTTTCAGTCAAAAGACGTCACAAACACCCTGATGGCGTTTCCAGCTTAAAACCCCTAAAAACACTACATTTAGTGGTTGCCCCGAAAAAGGAGCACAATTTGTAGACTCCTGCGGCCACCTCGTCAAAGGATTTTCAGCTTATCAGACGCTTTTTTCACGACTTTCTTGTTGAACCCTCCATACACATCATATTCACCGCAATTCAGCCCCCTTTTACCCACCCAAATACTTTCCTGCCAAGCGGTTTCAAACCAAGCTCTCCAATCCATTTAGCCTCCCAGAGTGAACGATAACTCAATCCCGATTGGGCCAGCCATGAAAATGAGCTCACGCGAAGGTACGAAATTAATTTCCAGCTTTTTTTCCTCGTCTTCGCGTGAGCAGTGAGCAATTGGCTTGGAAATGCGCTTTGCCAAGGGTTAACTCGCAGCCGGCCATGAGTGACAAATCCAAGCCTAAAGTCCTTATAATTTTCGGGGATGCCGCCGAGACGGTGGACACGATGTATCCGTACTTCCGCCTGATCGAGGGTGGCTACGAGCCGATACTCGCAGCACCGGAAAAGCGCGAGTATCAAATGGTGATGCACCAAAACAAACCGGGCTGGACGATCACCAAGGAATGGGAAGGCTACACGATGCCGGCGGCGATCGCGTTCAAGGACGTCAACCCCGAGGAGTATCTTGGCATTTTTTTCAGCGGCGGCCGCGCGCCGGAGTACATTCGCGAGGACGATGATTTGCTGCGCATCACGCGCTATTTTTTTGAAAAGAACGCCCCCATCGCCAGTGTGTGCCACGGCGTGGAAATTCCAGCACGCGCCGACTGTGTGAAAGGGCGTCGCATGGCTACGGTGGCCAAGGCCAGGTTCGACCTCGAGGTGTGCGGCGGCACGTTTGTCGATGAACCGTGCGTGATCGACGGCAACCTCGTGAGTGGCCGCACGTTCTGGGATCACGGCCACTACATGGGTGCGTGGATGAAACTCCTCGACGACGCCCACGACGCCAACTGACCGATTGGCCTGCAAAAAAAAACGGCTGACACCGGGCCAGTGTCTCCCATACATTATCTCCGCTTTATGAGTGATTCCGATTCAACGCCGCTGCGCTTGGCTATGTGGTGCGGGCCGCGCAACATCTCCACCGCGCTCATGCGCGCGTGGGGCAACCGGCCAGACACGTTCGTCGTCGACGAGCCGCTCTATGCGCATTACCTCCGCGAAACCAGACTGCCGCACGCCATGGCCGACGAGATCATCGAGCGTTACGAGGCCGACTGGGAAAAAGTCGCCGCTTGGCTCACCGGCCCGATCCCAGGGGGGAACTCGATCTTTTATCAAAAACAAATGTGCCACCACATACTGCCGGGCATCGGCCGCGACTGGCTTGGCCAAGTGACGAACTGTTTCCTCATCCGCGAGCCGCGCGAGATGCTCACGTCGCTGATGAAGAAACTCCCCAACCCGACCTTGGCCGACACCGCGCTACCACAGCAACTCGGGCTCTTCAACCACGTGCGCAAGTTGACCAGCACCGTGCCGCCGGTGATCGACTCTACCGATGTGCTGCGTGATCCTCGCGGCATGTTGGGGGCTTTGTGCGAACGGCTTGGCGTTGCGTTCACCGATGCCATGCTCGAGTGGCCACAGGGTGTCCGTGAGTCGGACGGTATCTGGGCGCGGCACTGGTATCCCGAAGTCGAGACCAGTACCGGCTGGCGCGCTTACAGGCCGAAGGACGAACCGGTGCCCGACGCTCTCTCTGAAGTGCTCGAGCAATGCAATGAGATTTACGAACAACTTTACCCGCACCGCATCACCGCTTAACCGAAGATCATGCTTCAGAAATTCAACGAGAAAAACCGCGACTTGCTTATCAACATCAACGGCAAGTTGCTGCACCGCGACGAGGCCGGCATCAGCCCATTCGACTCCGCCGTGCAGGGCGGCGACGCCGTGTGGGAGGGACTGCGCGTTTACGACGGCAAAATCTTCCGCTTGGCCAAGCACCTCGAGCGGCTCCGCAGCTCGGCGCTCGCGCTGGCTTTCGCGGAGATTCCGGCGGCGGAAGCCATCACGACGGAAATCAAGCGCACCCTCGAGGCGAACAACATGACCGACAACGCGCACATCCGGCTCACGCTCACGCGCGGCGTCAAGCTCACCTCCGGCATGGATCCACGCCTCAACACCGCCGGGCCGACGCTGATCGTCCTCGCCGAACACAAGTCGCCCGTGTACGACAAAACCGGCCTGAGCCTCATCACTTCGAGCGTCCGCCGCCCAGCACCCGATGTGCTCGACCCCAAGATACACCACTGCAATTTGATCCAGTCCATCCTCGCCAAGATCGAGGCCAACCACGCCGGGGCCGACGACGCGCTGATGCTCGACTCACGCGGCTTCGTCGCCGAGACGAACGCCACGCACCTCTTCATCGTCGATGACAGCACGGTGACGACAAGCCGCCTCGTTGCCTGTCCTGAAGGCATCACTCGCGAAGTCGTGTTGAGCCTCTGCCTCGACAACGGCATACCTCACGAGGTTCGCGACATCTCACTCACCGAGGTGTACCGCGCCGACGAACTTTTTTGCACCGGCACGATGGGTGAACTCGCGCCGGTCACGCAGGTCGATGGCCGGCCGATCGGCGCTGGCGACGCCGGCCAGGTGACTCGGCGCTTGTCCAAACTCTTCGACCAATGCGTCGCCGCAGAGGCCGAGCCGGTTCTGGATTGATTTTTTTGGTAACATTTTCAATCAGTTCGTGTAGCCTCCTCCCGCGATGACAAATTTTGAGCTCGATACTGCTGACTTATTACAGGTCCTTTTGTTGATTCTCGGCGCAATGCTTGTTTTTCAAGCCTTTTGGCTTTTCGGCACGGCACTATTCCCGCGCATGGTTGGCCAGGCGAGAGACCGCTACAAAACCCCCATCCGCACTACGTTGATCGGCTTGGCCGTCGTTGTGCCAACATTCTTTATCGGCTTCTTCTGGCTGAACCCAAAAGATGGCGATTCCTTCAACGTCTCCAACGGCATCGGCTTAGTGATCGGTGTCGTGCCACTGATGCTCGGAGCCATCGGCTCGGCCGGTCTGTGCCAGTTGATCGGCCTCGGCCTCCCCGCGCCGGGCGACCAGAGTCAGAACTGGCGGCGTGTCTGGCGTGGCGGCTGGGTGCTAAACTTTTGCTACCTACTGCCGATCGCCGGTTGGCTTGTCATTTTGCCGTGGGGCATTATTAGTGGCTGCGGCGCGTTCGTCACGTCGCTCTCAGGGCGTGACAATGACCGCGGCAATGACCGCGGCAATGACCGCGGCAATGACCGCGGCAGAGGCCGGGGTGGCAGCCGCGCCCCAAGAAAATCTTCTGCACCCGAGCCGGTGGCCAAGCTGGATGACGACTCCCCGCGAAGCTCACGCCTCCAGCGCAGCCAAATCCCCAGCAGCGACTCAGAAGACAAACAAAGCCAACGCCCCCGCCGACCACGCCGCCCTTCCCGCCCCAAGCAGGAGGAATGATGGAGCTCAACCGGGGATAATTCCTGTAAGCTGCCGGCACCGCCGCAGTCTTGGGAACCGCAGGTTGCGAAGCCCTCGCCGTCTGGGATTCGCACCTGTCCCAGTGTCAGCTGATCTAGATCCTGCACCGATATGCCCCCCCGATGCCGACATGGCAAAAGTCTTCGCCCGCCACGAGCCTAGGCCACTTGCCCAAGCGGCTGGGGACGCGTGATTGCCCTTGCTTCCGGGTGGACGGCGTTGGAGGATTTTGCCCCGAGCCCGATCACAATTCAGCACCATGCCATCGCAAAACGACCCGACACCGAAACTGACCGCCCCGTGGGGCACGCCCGCCCCGGCCGACAACGAGTTGTCCCGTCGCTCCGCTTTCAAGCTGGCCATGGGTGCCGCCGGGCTGGCCGCCGCCGGAACGACCTCGGCCGCCGCTCAGCCCGAAAAGGACTCGCGCAAAGCCTCGCCCAAGCGGTACGGCATGAAAAAGTCGATCAACCAATGGGCGTTCCCGTATCCGGAACGGATGAACCTGCGCGAGTGCCTGCAGTTGGCCAAGAACGCCGGGTTCGACGGCATCGAGCTTAACTACGACCTCGAAAACGACCTATCGCCCAAGCACGGCCCAAGCGAGTATCGAAAAATTCGGAAGATGGCCGACGACATAGGCATCGCCATCAGCGGGTTGTGCTCGTTTTTGTTTTGGCCGTACCCGCTGACGAGCAACGATCCCGCCGAACGAGCGCGCGGGATGGAACTAGCCGGGTTGATGACCGAGGCTGCCCACCATCTGGGCACGGAAAACCTGCTCGTGGTGCCCGGCGCAGTGCACATGCCTTGGCGTGAGGATCACGATCCCACACCGAACGACGTCTGCGACCAGCGCGCCAGGGCCGCTATCGAGAAGCTGCTGCCCACGGCCGAGAAACTGAAGGTTCACCTGAACATGGAGAACATTTTCTTCAACGGCTACCTGCTCTCGCCGGAGGAGATGATCCGCTTCGTCGACGGGTTTGGCAGTGAATATGTGCAAGTGCATTTCGACACCGGCAACATTATGCTATTCCAGTTTCCGGAGCACTGGATTCGCATCCTTGGACGGCGTATCCGCAACGTGCACTTCAAGGAATTCTCCAAGAAGGGAACAGATCACTCGCTTGAGTCGTTCCGGCCGCTGCTCGACGGGACGACCGACTGGCCGGCCGTCATCGAGGCATTCGACGAGACCGGGTATGACGGCTACCTAACCTTCGAGTATTTCCACCCCTACCCCCACTATCCAGAGGCGCTGGTTTACCAGACCTCCGACTCGCTCGATCGCATGCTTGGCCGGGTCGTTTAATTTGTGGCACAAAAAACTTCGCCTTCGGGCAGCGCATCCCTACACTCCGCGCCCGCATGGGCAAGGAGCCAATCACCAGCAAATATATCGAGGTCCGCGAGTCGGAGATCCACGGCACCGGCGTGTTCGCCAGGATCAAGGTGCCCAAGGAAAAAAAGGTCATCGAGTACGTCGGCGAAAAGATCACCAAGAAGGAATCGGAACGCCGTAGCGTCGCGCTGATCGAGAAAAACCTGGGCAGCCAGACCGATGGCGCGGTGTACATCTTCGAGTTGAACAAGCGCCACGACATTGACGGCAATATCACAGGAAATCCCGCGCGGTTCATCAACCACTCCTGCGAGCCCAACTGCGAGCCCAACGTCATCAAGAACCGCATATGGCTCATCTCCACCCGCAAGATCAAGGAGGGAGAGGAGTTGAGCTTTAATTACGGCTTCGACCTCGATGGCTACGAGGATCACGAGTGCAAGTGCGGCGCTAAAAAATGCGTCGGCTACATCACCTCCGAAGACAACTGGCCCAAGCTCAAGAAACTCATCGCCAAGAAAAACAATAAAAAGAAGAAGGCGAAAAAGAAGGTGAAAAAAAAGGCCGAAAAGAAATCAAAAAAGAAGGCTAAGAAATAACCTGAAAGTGGGGCTGACTTTCCTATCCGGCCGCAACTTTTCAGGCTTTACCGGCGGGGGATGGGGACAGCCCTTGGAGGCTAATAACCACCGCGCATTTCCTCTTGCAGTTTTTGGCCGAACTTGGGCATGTCGTCCTCCGGCGGCCGGTAGCCATCCTGTTGAGGAACCAGGGACGGGCGGCCGTATTGGTCCACGTGCCATTCGCATTTGACTCCGTCGGAGAACGTCACCGAACCGCTTGCCATCATGCCCACCTGGGTCACGGGTGACACCGTCACGGAAACCTCCCCGCCACCAGCAACGTCATCAGTCGGTAGCGGAACCTCTCCAATGGGATCTTCCGGCGCGGGAAACGGGTTGTCCGGTGTCGGGCCATCCGCCGGGGCCAACTTTTCCTCCGGTTCGGGCTCCTCCTCCGGTTCCTCCTCGTCCTTGGGCACCAACTCGAGGTCGCCCACGAGAAACCGCACATCCATATAGGTCATGGGAATGTCCATCTCGGATTCCAAGCGTGACTGGATGGCGGACAGGTCAAGCCCTTCCTCAATCCAGCCGGCGACTGTCTTTTTTTGATTCTCGTCGAGTTGCATCATTACCCCTTTGGCAAACCAAGCACTTGGTTTGCGGCCGCGCCACTGACTACCCTCACCCCAGCCAAGAAACAAGCCCGAATCACTCGAGACAGTGCTTGCCCAAGCGCTTGGGGTTGCAGATCGGGATTGATTGAGTTTAAGTGAGACAGTAGTGTCTGGCGTCCATTGGAAGTTATGAAATTAAACTTGGCTTTATTCGCTTTTTCACTACTGACTTTGGGTTGCTCAACGCCGCACCATCACGCAGCGCAAAAACGATCTCCCTTAAACATTAAGCCGCCGAGTGTTTCAATTCACAAGGCTGCGTGGAAGGGAGATGTTGAATCCATCGAACAACACTGGGCCGCCGGCACCGATGTCAATGCGGCGAACAACTGGAACGCAACCCCACTCCACTATGCAACCCGCTCGGGCCAGACCGCAGCCGCCAATCTACTCATCGCCAAAGGCGCGAATTTTAATGCGAAAAACAATGAGGGCGTCACGCCACTGCATTATTCGGCCTCGGGCGGGTACCGGGCCATCGTCGCGCTGCTAATAGCCAAAGGCGCGAAGGTGAACGGGCAGGATGCGGAAGGCCTGACACCGCTGCACTACGCCGCGCGGGGCGGACACAGGGACACAATCGATCTGCTTGTCGCCAAAGGCTCGGAGGTGAACGCAAAGAACTCCGCAGGGTTGACCCCGTTGGAGTTGGCGGACGAGAACGCAGCCGAACTCCTCCGCAGACACGGCGGCAAATCCGCCGTCAAACTCGGAGCACTCTCAGATGATGCCGCAAACGGCAATATCGAGTCCGTCAAGCAACACCTGGCCGGCGGCGCGGATATCAACGGAAAGGATGACCTCGGACGAACCCCGCTATACCGGGCGGCGTACAACGGCCACACGGAGATCGCCATGCTGTTCCTCGTGGGAGGTGCGGATGCCGATGCCCGCGATGAAAACGGATGGACCCCCCTGCACGGCGCCGCCTTTAAGGGCCATCTCGAGATCGTCGCCGCGCTGCTCGCCAAAAAAGGGGCAGTGAACGCAAAAGACGTCGATGGAGACACCCCGCTGGACTGGGCCAAAAACAAACCCGAGATCGCCGAACTCCTCCGCAAACATGGAGGTAAGACGGGGGCAGAATTAAAAGCTGCTGGCAAGTAGCCCAGCGCGGGTGCGAACGGCTACAGCTTTCCGCAAATAATCAAACCAAGTCTCGGACCGTGGGGACAGCGATCCCTCCCCTGTGACCCTTGGCCCGCCCAATCCCTTTTGAGCACCTGCTGTCGAATCAGTTGACGGCGCTTGGGCAAGCGCGAACAATAGCCATATTATTTCGAATCTCCGTTACTCTGTTTTTTGGACTTCACTTGACTTTCTTCACGCTGGCGCTTGGCCTAGACGGGGAACCAACCGACACGCGTGTCACCCACGGCCCTATGCTCGGGCGGCCCGCAGCCGACTCGATGAGTCTCTGGCTCCGCACCGCGCGCCCGGGCAAGTTTGTCGTTTTTTACGGCACCGATAAAAATGACCTGTCCAAAACAGCGACGCTAAAATCAACTTCAATCAACCGGGACAATACCGGTATTCTTACCCTCAGCGGGCTCCAACCGAACACGCACTATCGCATCGCGGATCACCAGTTGGACGGCTCGTTTCGCACATTGCCTCGGTCGGCGGATTTCTAAAAACGCCAAGGGCAATCCTGATGGATTGTTCAATTTCCAGTTCGAGTTGGCGTGCGGCAACAACCAACGCGGCGTCGGCGACAGCGCCGGCCCCACCCTGCCGGTCTTTGACACGCTCAACGCCCAGGTTCGCGACAAGATAAACTTCGCCATCCTAAACAGCGATTGGCTCTACGAGAACCGGCGCGACTATCCAGCCAGCGAGTGGCTGCACCAAGTGGGACTCGACTCGCTTGGCCAGGCGCCCGACATAGTCCAAAAGACACCGACCGTTGTCGGTGTTTGGGAGAACTACAAAACCTACCTTGAACGCGGGCATAACCTGAGCGAGTGGCACCGGCATGTGCCGTCGTTTTACACCGCCGACGACCATGAACTGCTCAACGACATCTACGGTACCGGTGAGGTCGGTTACGTGAATCGGCGCGCGGTATTCCGCGACATCGCCACGCGCGCCGGGTTCGACTACCTCGCCTGGGCGAACCCCGTAGAGCACAACGCCCCAGCCTGGTTTGGCTCCGGCACCTTCAAGGCCGGAAGCGATGTGTGCTTACGGATTCGAGCGCTGACTTCACTAAACTCGACCTGAACGCATTGGCCAATCTCCACGTACACTGGGGCACTTCAACCGCCGGCGTGAAGGATGCCAAGTTGGATGCTGAGTCAGGCGATCCCAACTCCGCCGTTTACGAGATTGTCGAGGTGCTTGGGCCGCATCGGTTGAGGATCAATCCGCCGGCTAAGGCCAACGGTTCGCAGACCTACTCCATCGGCCGGCGTTGTTACGGCCGGTTCAGCGTGTCCAACTGCGGCTTTTTCCTGCTCGACACCCACTCGCATCGTAACCTCCATAATGTCGACAATCCCAAGGCCACCATGCTTGGCAAGCAGCAATTCGCGTGGCTCAAGGACGGCATCGAAAACAGCAAGGCCGATTTCATCTTCGTGGTTTCCTCGGTGAACTTCATGGTGCCGCATGTCGGCAGCGGCGGCGGCGACGACAAGCAAACCACCATCAAGAAGGACGACGCGTGGACGGGGTTCCTCAGGGAGCGCGAGGAGCTGATCGAATTCTGGGACGGCCTCGACAAGGGCGTGTTTGTACTCATCGGCGATTTGCACAACAGCTTCGCCATCAGGATCACCGACAACGTGTGGGAGTTCGCCAGCGGCCCGCACAACTCCATCAACCACGCGCCGATGAGGGACGAAGGAGGCCGCCCAGCCAACGGCCGATTTCAGTACGGCCCGCGCGCATGAGACATCCGCTGGAGCAGCTACGTGATGGAGGACATTCCGCGCGCGAACCGTACATTCCCTCACTACTGCGTGGTGCAAATCAACAACTTCTTCAACAACCCGCTCGAGCACGACAGCGAGCGGTGGTTCGCCTTCCCGCATCCGCAGGTGATCTTCCAGTTCCACGATGCGTACACCGGTGACCTGCGCTATTCGGAGACCTATTTGCTGGGATTGGATTGACAGCGCCTGGCCAAGCGCGAATCATGTATCCATGACACCAACCACCGCCAAGCCAAAAAAGCACCGCCAACGGCTCGGCTTGGTTTTGTTCCTCGTGTTCGCGCTCGCGATGGTGATGGGGCCGGGGCCGGGATTGCGCCTGGTCAATCCCGAGCCTGCCGCCGCTCGTGAGGGACTGCTCTTTCTCGGGCTGCCGGTGGTTTACGCTTGGGGGCTATTTTGGTACGGCGTGCAGGCTGCGGTGGTGGTGACCGCCTGTTTCACCATCTGGAAACCAAGCGAGGAATGATGGACACCATCGCGACAACTGACCTTGGCTTGCTCCCGCACTTTTGCCTCGCAGGCTATCTGCTTTTTCTGCTCGGGATCGGTCTCTGGGGTTTCAGCAAACGCCAGGCCGGCGAGGAGGACTACTACCTCGCCGGGCGCGGCCAAGGCTGGATGCTTTCGTCGCTGACGATCATGGCCACGTTTTTCAGCTCGGCGGCGATGCTCGGCGCGCCGGGTATGGTGTACAAAGAGGGTGTCGTGTTCGCGTTGTTCGCGCTGAACGTCCCGCTGAGCGGCGCGATGATTTATGTGCTCGGCAACCGCATCCGCGAACTCGGGCGCCTACACGGCCACGTCACACCGGCCGACCTGATCTGTAGCCACTACGGCAGCCCGGTGGCGCTGCGGTGCCTCGTGGCGCTGATCGGTTTTCTCTATGCCGTGCCGTACGTCGTCATCCAAATCCAGGCGGGCGGGATCATTTCGAGCCAACTCTTCGGCGGCGAACACGCGTTCGAGATCGGAGCCTGCCTGCTATCGCTCGTAACGATGCTTTACATCATGATCGGCGGCATGCGCAGCGTTGCGTGGACCGATGCGCTGCAAGGCGTGTTGCTGATGGGCGGGATGCTGCTTGCCGGTGCAGCCGCCGTGGCTGCCCTCGGCGGGCCGTCTGCTTTTTTCGCGAAAGTCGCCGAGTTGCCGCGCACTTCCCTCACCGTCCCCGGCACCACCGGCTCGTTCACTCCGGAGAAACTGTTTACGCTCTGCATCTTCGGCGCGCTTGGCTCGATGATCCAGCCGGCGCAATGGATGCGCTTTTACGCGGCCAAGTCGGCCAAGGCGCTCCGGCGCAGCGCGGTCATTTTCGCGCTTGGCCTGACGGCCTGTTTTCTGTTTGGCGTAATGCTGGTCGGATTGGGCGGCCAAGTGCTTTATCCCGTGGCCAAGGCAGGCCCCGACGGTGCCTTCGACTACCAGGTGCAGGTCGATGACCAAGCGGTCACCGTCAGCGAAGCCGATCTGCCGGGGCGCTTGGCCAAGGGCGGTAAGCCCCTGCCCCACCCTGCCGTTGGCGCGGGGCCCCGTGACTTTGATCAAATCATGGTCGTCGTGCTGAAACGCCACCTGCCGGAACTGCTTGGCCCGGCGGGGCTGGTGATGGCCACGCTGGTGATCATCGCAATCATGGCGGCGGCGATGAGCACCGCCGACAGCAATCTGCACGCGCTCAGCGCGGTGGTCACCCGCGACATTTATGCCGGAATCCTGCGACCAAGCGCCTCGGAGAAAAGCCGGCTTTGGGTCGGGCGCGGCGTGATCGCGGCAGCGACGCTGCTGGCACTGGGGATGGTGTTCGTCAGCCGCAGCAGCGAGAGTTTCGACCCGATCGGGATGATCATGCCAATGAGCCTGCTTGCAATCGCCTTCTCGAGTCAACTGCTGCCGGTGACCTTCGACGTGTTGTTTCTCAAGAGCGGCTCGAGGCAGGGTGCGATCGCCGGTATTGTCGCCGGTATGCTGTTGGTGCTGATGTTCAGCCCACTGCTGGCAATCGTCACCGGCAGCGACTCGGCGGCAGTGGGCCTGTTCGCCCGCCTCAAGCAAATCGCTGACATCGGCTTCTGCGGCGTGGTGGTGAACGTGGCCGTGTTCACGCTACTAAGCGTGATTGGCAAGCGAACACGAAGCTGACCCTGCGCTTGGCCAAACGGGCGAATTATTTTTTCAGCTTGGCGAGTTGTTTGCGAAGGCGCTTGGACTCTTTGCCGTTGAAAATTTGCCAGCAGGCCAGGCCGTTACCGACCAGTTCCCACTCGTCAAATTCCCAGACGACTTTTTTGTCGCGCTTAATCTCAAAGATTTGCGGGTTAGCCTCGCCGGCGTGGCAGTTACCAATGATGAAGTTGCCGTTTTTGAGTTCCTGCAACGCCGTCATCCAGCCCAGGCCGATGTCGGTGCCGGGGACTTTGTCCTTGATCTCCCAAACGACTTTTTTGTCGGGTGAAACCTCAACCACGCTGTGCCCGCTGCCGGAGGCGATCAGCGTGTTGCCGTTCTTCAGGCGGATCGCGCCGTAGCAGCGGGTGTTAATGAGGTACTCCCAAACGATCTCGCCCTTGCGGTTATACTCGGTGACAACGCCCGGGTTCTCGGAGGTGACGAGGGGGTTGCCCTCCGGAGTGAAACGCACCCAGCGGGTATTTTGGCGGCCGTCCCTCTTCATCTGGATCTCGTGGACGATATTGCCTTTTTTATCCACCTCGATGATGCGCCCCACCCCGCTCTCCACGATCGAGGTGTTGCCGTTTTTAAGGCGCGCGAAAGCGTGCACGTCCACCCGCTTGCCCTTGTTGCCGTTCATCGTGGCGGAGTCGTAGGTCCAGACGACTTCCTTGGCCAACGTCATCTCGGTGAGCTTGGTCCAACTGTCATGGTAAAGAATATTGCCGTTGGGCAGAAGGTGCACGTCGTGGTGGCCGGTATGGCCCTGCTGCGGGCCGGCGGTCTTGTGTGACCAAAGCACGCCGCCGTTGCGGTCGGTGATTGCGACGATGTTTTTGCCGTAGGATGCGCTGACCAAAACCAGGCGCTCTGCCCTGCCAACGACAGCGGTGAGCAACAACGAGAACACAAAGAGAAAACGAAGATTGGCTTTCACGCCAGGGAAATTAGCCGCTTGGCCAAGCGGCGTCGAGCGCGGGTTCGATCAGCGGAAGAGGCGGGTCTCGAAGCGGTTGCTGTCTTCGCCCAAGCCTAGGCTGGGCATGGCCTTGAGCGAGAAAACCAGACTCACGCTGAAGTCGTCCTTGCCGGAGCGATGATCGCGCAGGCGGAAGCGCAGCCCCGCCGTCACGCTGGTGAAGTCGCGGTACACGCTGTAGCTCTGCTCCTCCATCGTGCCGTCGCTGGCCTCGAACTGGTGGATCATCCGGAACCCCCACTCCTCGTTCAGGCGATAGTACACGCGGCTGAACAACAGGTCGTTGCCCCAGCGCCAATCAGCGTCGATTTGCTGCTGGAAAAAGGGGTCGTACGGGTAGCGCTCGCGCAGCTCGTCCGGCGGCAACTCGCGGAGGTACCGGTGGCCGAGCGTCCAGCTCCAGCGGTCGTTGGGCAACAGCGAGATCGTGTGGTTGGCCTCGTTGAGCAGGTTGTCATTCGGATCGACTCGCAGCTCGGATCCGAGCAGCAGCCAAGAGCGCGGCGTGAGCTCCAGATCGGAGTATACATCACTGAAGCGCGACTCGCGTTCGTTCGTCTCCAAACGCCAATCGGTGAACAGTTCCCAGTTCAGCAAGTCGTCGACTTGGCCGTTGCGCTTGGTTTGCAGGCGGTTCCGGATGCCAAGGCGCAGAACATTGCGCGAATCGATGCTGTCAATCGAGTTGTAGTCGGGGAAATCGATCGGCCGCAGGCGCAGCGTCTGTAGCTCGCGGTCGAACTGGGGCAGTTCCCACGGGCGCTTATCCGGCTCCGGTACGTAAATGTAATTGGCCAACGGCTGCACGATGTGCCGTAGTCCGTCGACATCGAACAGGCGGCTCGACGCCTTGGCCCACGTGCTCGACGCCTTGAACGACAACTCGACGCCGGTGTTGAACACGGAGCGATTCATCCCGCCGGCTTGGCCAAGCGCGGGATCGCCACCGGCCGTCGCTCCGTAATGCGTCAGCCGAACACCAGCGTGCGGTGTAATATTCAGCCAGCCGAAGTAGGTGCGCGGTACAAGCAATTGCTGGTGCGTGTCGGCGCGGAACGCCTCGTAATCGTGCAGGCCAAGGTCGGTGTCGGCCGGGCGAAACCTGAAGTGGCCGACCGAGGTTTCGCTCTCGTAAAAAACCGGCGTCTCGCCAAGCCTCTGGCGAAGGCCGGCCACGCGAATCTCCGGCAGCCGCTCGACGGTTTGGTAAAAGTCAACGACCCGAGGCTGGGCGAGCAGGCTGATGCTGAAGTTGCGCCAATGCTTCGCGATCTCGACGTGCGACGCCGGCTGCGGGTTGCGGCGGAATTGGCCCTCGAAAAAATCGCGGTTCACGAACGCGTCGCTCTGATCCTGCAACACGAGCTTTGCCGTGAAGTCGGGCCGGATGTTGACCGAGTGATAAAGGCTGAGCCGATGCCGGTTGTTGCGGTCGGTGAAGTCGGTGCTGCGGGAGAGGCGGCCCGCGCCGGCGGCGGGATCGCGGTCGTCGAGCAGGTAAACCGACGCCTCGCCGCTGCCGGCTTGGCCAAGGTCGTAGCGCGTGTCGAGGCCGACAGCCCAGCCCCGGCGCGTGCGGTAGTCGAGGTGCGCCTTGCCGCCCAGCCGGTCGCTCAAGTGCCAGTCATACGAGCCCTCGAAAAACAGGCCGAAGCGGCTGCGGTAACCGGGCGTGAGGCCCCATTGGTTCGGGGGCCGGTCGAGCCGATGGCGGTAGTACGGAAAATAAAACACCGGGACTTTTCCGGCATAAAGCGTTGCGCCACGGGCCTCGACGTATTTGCCGGGGACGATGGTCAAGTGGCGGGTGCGGAGGCGCAGCACCGGGTCGGAGCGGTCGTCGGTGGTCAGCCAAACGTCGGCGGCGGAGTAGCGGTTGCTCGTGGCGTCGCCCTTGATGTTGGTGCCCTCGACGAAAAACGGCGCCTGCCCCGCGCGAAAATTGTCGGTCTGCATCGCGCGGGTTTGGAAGTTGTAAAACAGTCGGTCGGAGGTGACGACGCGATCCTGGTTTTGCAGCGTAACGCCGCCCTCGGCGAAGATCTCGCCGGTGGTTTGGTCGAGGCGGCCTCGGTCGGCGATGATGTAGGCGCGTTCGCCCTGCTCCTCGAACGTGATGCGGAAACGATCGTTCAGGATGACCCGTCCCTCGTCGAGGTGGTAGTCGAACTCGCCCGGTTCGAGCGACTCGATCTCCCACACCGGTTCGGCCGTTGATGCCGGTTCGGCTGCCCGGACGTCGCTTGGCCAAGCGACGAGCAGCGAGAGAAAAAAACAAGCCCAACGGAGATACATCAACGGGCGTTGAGTTAAGCAGAGCCCAGCACACCTGCCAAGCTGGAGTTGCCCCCAAACCGAGCGCTTGGCCAAGCGTCGACAGTCGGCCCTACCGACAAAAAAAGGGCGAGGCTTTTTATTGCCTCGCCCTCGGTTTGCTGTTTTTGGAACAGATTGAATTACATCATGCCGTGGTCGTGACCACCGCCGCCCGCCGGCATTGGCGGATCTTTCTCGGGGATCTCGGTGATGACGCACTCCGTGGTGAGCAGTAATCCGGCGATGGAGCCGGCGTTTTGCAGCGCGGTGCGGGTGACCTTTTTCGGGTCCACCACGCCGGCTTTGACGAGGTCCTCGTACTTCTCGGTCGCAACGTTGAAGCCGATGCTGCCCTTGCTCTTCAGGACTGCCTCGACGATCACGGCACCCTCAAGGCCGGCATTGGCGGCGAGAGCGCGGAGCGGCGCCTCGACGGCGGAGCGGATGATGGAGACACCGATCTGCTGGTCGCCTTCGAGTTCCAGCTTGCTGATGGCCGGGCGGGTGCGCAACAGGGCGACACCACCGCCAGGGACGATGCCTTCTTCCACTGCGGCGCGGGTGGCGTGCAGGGCGTCCTCGACTCGGGCTTTCTTTTCCTTCATCTCGGTCTCGGTGGCTGCGCCGACATTGATGACGGCGACACCGCCGGCCAGCTTGGCCAAGCGCTCCTGCAGCTTCTCGCGATCGTAGTCGGAGGTGGTCTCTTCGATCTGGCGGCGGATCTGGTTCACACGAGCCTGAATCTCGGAGGACTTGCCACCCCCCTCGACCATTGTCGTGTTTTCCTTGTCCACCACGATGCTCTTGGATCGGCCAAGGTCGCTCAACTCGAGGGACTCTAGCTTGATGCCGAGGTCCTCGGTGATACAGCGGCCACCGGTGAGGATGGCGATGTCCTCGAGCATGGCCTTGCGGCGGTCGCCGAAGCCGGGTGCCTTGACGGCGGCGATGTTCAGCGTGCCGCGGATGCGGTTCACGACGAGCGTAGCCAGGGCTTCGCCCTCGACGTCCTCGGCGATGATGAGCAGCGGCTTGCCAGTCTTGGCAACTTTCTCGAGCAGCGGCACCATGTCCTTGAGGGAGCTGATCTTCTTCTCGTAAATGAGAATGTAGGCGTCCTCGAGGCGGCACTCCATGGAGTCGGTATCGGTGGCGAAGTACGGCGAGAGGTAGCCCTTGTCGAACTGCATGCCCTCGACAACGTCGAGCGTGGTCTCGATGGACTTGGCCTCCTCGACAGTGATGGTGCCGTCCTTGCCGACCTTGTCCATGGCGTCTGCGATGATGTTGCCGATTTCCTCATCCCAATTGGCGGACACGGTGGCGACCTGCTTGATCTCCTCCTTGTCCTTCACCTTCTTGGCTGCCTTGTCGAGCGCCTTGACGGCGGCATCGACCGCCTTTTGGATACCACGCTGGATGGCGATCGGGCTGGCCCCGGCGGTGACGTGCTTGAGGCCGCCTCGGAAGATGGCCTCGGCCAGGACGGTCGCCGTGGTGGTGCCATCACCAGCGGCGTCGCTGGTGTTGCTCGCCACTTCGCGCACCATCTGGGCGCCCATGTTCTCGTACGGATCCTCGAGATCGATCTCCTTGGCCACGGTGACACCATCCTTGGTGACTGTGGGGGAGCCGAACTTCTTGTCGAGAACGACGTTGCGGCCCTTGGGGCCGAGGGTCACGGCCACGGCCTTGCTCAGGATGGAAACACCCTTCAACAAGGCTTGCCGCGCGGACTCATCAAACTTCAATTGTTTTGCTGACATAGTTAATTATTCCTTTCAAAAATTATCCAACGATTGCGAGGATGTCGTCGGAATTCAAAATCTTGAGTTCCTTCCCATCTACCTTGATTTCGGTGCCACCATACTTGCTGGTCAACACCTTGTCGCCCTTCTTGACCTCGAAGGCAATCTTGTTGCCGTTGTCGTCGGTCTTGCCCGTGCCCAATGCCAGTACCTTGGCTTCGGTGGGTTTTTCCTTGGCAGAATCCGGGATGATAATACCACCCTCCGATTGCTGCTCCTTGTCCTCGATCGGCTCAACAATGATGCGATCGCCGAGCGGTTTTAGTTTAAGTGCCATGTTTGTTTTTTATCTAACTTATTTTGGTGTTCCCGCACGAGACGGGAAAGTTTGTCGCGCCGAAAAGTCGAAACCACCCGGTCCCGGCCAAGCGCGGCTAAAATTCTAGTTCGCCTTTTCCTCCACGACCTCAGCGTCGATAATCGGCCCCTCGTCTTTCTTGGCCGGTTCATCGCCGCCCGGCTCCGTGCCGCCCGGCTCCGCGCCGCCGGCTGCCTGGGCTTCCTGCGCGGCCTTGTAAATATCGGCGGAGGCGTCCTGCACCACTTGCTGCAGTTTCTCGGTGGCAGCCTTGATCGCGTTGGTGTCGGAGCCCTTCAACGCCTCTTTGAGATCGTTGTTTGCCGCCTCGAGCGCGCTCTTTTTGTCACCGGAAATCTTGTCGCCATTGTCCTTGAGCAGCTTTTCAGTCTGGTAGGCCAGGTTGTCGGCACTATTGCGCAGGTCGACCTCTTCGCGGCGTTGCTTGTCTTCGTCGGCATGCGCCTCAGCGTCCTGCTTCATCTTCTCGATGTCCTCCTCGGAGAGGCCACTGCTGGCGGTGATGGTAATCTTCTGCTCCTTGCCCGTTCCGAGATCCTTGGCGCTGACGTTGAGAATGCCGTTGGCGTCGATGTCGAACGTCACCTCGATCTGCGGGGTGCCGCGCGGCGCGGGCGGAATGTCGGTCAACTGGAATTTACCAATGCTCTTGTTGTCGCTGGAGAACTCGCGCTCGCCCTGCAGCACGTGGATGTCCACTGCGAGCTGGCTGTCGGCGGCGGTGGAGAAAATTTCGGATTTCTTTGTCGGGATGGTGGTATTGCGCTCGATGAGCTTGGTCATCACCGAGCCCATTGTCTCGATGCCCAGTGAGAGCGGCGTGACGTCGAGCAACAGGACGTCCTTCACATCGCCCTTCAAAACACCGCCCTGGATGGCAGCGCCAACCGCTACCACCTCGTCAGGGTTCACGCCTTGATTGGGTTTCATGCCGACGATGGCCTCGGCGGTCTCAACCACCTTTGGCATGCGAGTCATTCCGCCCACTAGAACAAGATCCTTGATGTCAGATATAGCAACCTCGGCATCCTTCAAGCAGGCCTCCACAGGCCCTTTGATCCGGTCGAACAGCGGCTCGCACAACTGCTCCAGCTTGGCGCGGGACAACGCAAGGTTGATGTGCTTTGGCCCGCTGTCGTTGGCAGTGATGAAAGGCAGATTTAGATCGTAACTCGTGGAACTAGACAGCGAAATCTTGGCTTTCTCGACCTCTTCCTTGATACGCTGCAGGGCGTCGGGCTGGTTCCGCAGATCCATCCCGTTCTCCTCCTTGAAGCTGTCGAGCACCCAGTCGATGACCACGTTGTCCCAATCGTCGCCGCCGAGTTGGGTGTCGCCATTGGTGGCTTTCACCTCAAACACGCCGTCGCCAATCTCCAGCACTGAAATATCAAACGTGCCGCCGCCAAGGTCGAATACGGCGATGTTTTGGTCCTCCTTCTTGTCGAGCCCATAAGCTAGCGAGGCAGCGGTCGGCTCGTTGATGATTCGCAAAACCTCGAGACCGGCGATCTTGCCGGCATCCTTGGTGGCCTGACGCTGAGTGTCATTGTAATAAGCCGGCACCGTAATGACGGCCTCGGTGATCGTTTCGCCCAGGCGCATCTCGGCGTCGGCCTTGAGTTTGCCCAGGATCATCGCTGAAATTTCCGGTGGACTGAACTGCTTGCTTTCCCCGTTGACCTCCACCTCGACAGCGGCGTCTCCGTTGGAAGCCTTCACAACCTTGTAGGGGATGCGCTTGGTTTCCTCGCCGACCTCGTCGAACTTGCGGCCTATGAAACGCTTGATGGAGAAAACGGTGTTCTTGGGGTTGGTCACCGCCTGACGCTTGGCTGCATCACCGACCAAGCGCTCGCCGTCCTTGCCGAACGCCACCACCGAAGGCGTCGTCCGACGGCCCTCGGAATTCTCGAGCACGAGCGGCTCGCCGCCGTCCATGACAGACATGCAGGAGTTCGTCGTTCCTAAATCAATTCCTAAAACTTTTCCCATAACAAATACAGTCGCTCTCTAGCAACCTGAATGCCAAGTGCTCATAAAAAAACTGCAACTAACTTGTAATAAGTATATTAACGAAATAAACCCCAACCGAAAACCACTCTTAATTCGAGCCATGTGTGCCACAATGTCTCATCTCTCGCTTGCCAAACTAAGTGCGCGTCCCCCTTATTTGGGTGTTGTTCGACCGCGCTTGACCAAGCGCTTGGTCGCTTCAGTCGCTGCCGAAGGGGTTGGCTGAACTTTCTGAAGATTCGTCGAAGGGATTGTTTACCGTTCGGCGCTTGGCCTTGGTTTTTTTAGCCTTCGTCTCTGGCTTGGGTGGCTTCGGCGCGAGGATCGGGGAAAACATCAAATAGACCCACGGCAACACCAAGTGGAAGCCCCACACGGCCAGCAACGCCACGAGGTTAATTTGCTTCAGGCCGTAAAGGACGATGCCGGCGATCATCACCAAGACGCTCGGCATTTGTGCGGCGATGGCGATTTTTTTGGCTCCAGCCCAACTCACTTGGTTGACGGAGAAAATTTTGACCGGAACCATGTACAGCCAGCCCATCGCGGACCAGGCGCAGATCAGCGCGAGAATGACCAGCAGGCCAAACCCAGCCAGCACCATGTGAGAGCGAGCCCCCCACCAAGGTTCAAGCTCGGTTTTGCTGAAAAACAAACATCCCGTCGGATAAGGCAGCGTCAACAGGCCAAGCCCCAAGCTGCTGCCTACCTTCAAATCGTTCGGGCCAAAGGCCAAAACAAGATCGGCTGATTCCACGACACCCATTTCTGTGAAGCCTCCCGGGCTTACATGAATCCGCATAAACGGGCCCTCCTGTAGAAGCACCGCTTCACTTGGCCATGCGAGGCGGCCGTCGCAAATCTCCCCAGTCGCAGGCATCTGCTGGATGGCCTTTTCGATTTCCGGCACCCAAGCTTGCTGGACAAACCAAACCGCCGTGGCGGCAACCAAGAGGGCAAAGACCAGTTCCACCCCCAGCAACCGACAACGACTAGCCACGGCAAACCGGGCCACGCCCCCGAATGTCAATGGCTGCCAGGCGTCCTTCGGTCGATCGTTCGCCACTTCGCCCACAAGCTACCCGCAGGCAACCAACCGGGAAACCCTAATTCGACTCAAGTCGCCTGTTTCTGGCAAAATAACAAAAAACAGCCAAATCAGGACACTTTTTGCACTTGACGCTGCTTGCACCAAACGACTAACTTGAAGCCGGTTGCCGCCTCCGGGTGTCAACGTAGTGAGTCAACTCTGTTACGGACGAGTGAAGTCGGGGAGCAATCTTCCGGCTTTTTTGTTCGGCACGAACGGTTTGGGCCTTGTCGAAAGACGGATACGATGAATGCAGAATTTATAGCCAGCATGGAATACTGGGAGCGCGAAAAGGGGCTCGATCGCGAGATCCTTATCAGCGCTGTCGAGGATGCAATGGTCTCCGCGGCCAAGCGCGCAGTCGGCCCCGCCCGGGAACTGCGTTGTGAAATCGACCGCAAAAACGGGGACATCCGCGCCTTCGCTACCTTGATTGTGGTGGAGACGGTCGCCGACAAACAAAACGAAATCAGCCTGGACTCCGCTCAACGCTTCAAGCCGGATGCCCAATTGGAGGAGGAACTTGAAGTCGAGGTCACACCAAAAAATTTCGGCCGGATCGCCTCGCAGAATGCCAAGCAGGCACTGATGCAGGCCATTCGCCGGGCGGAGAAAGCGTTGATCTACACCGAGTTCAAAGACCGCGTCGGGGACATCGTCAGCGGCGAGGTACGGGGATTCGACCGCTCGGATGTCCTCGTTGACTTGGGCAAGTTTGAGGCTCTGCTGCCCAACCGCGAGCGGGTGCCCACCGAGGAATACCAACGGGGCGAACGCATCCGCTGCCTAGTCAAGGCCGTGGAGGGATCCGATAGCAGCTCCGAGATTATCCTCTCTCGCAGGGATTCCGACTTTGTCATCAAGCTTTTTCAGCTCGAAGTTTCGGAGATCAACGATGGCACCATCGAGGTCAAGGCCATCGCCAGGGAACCGGGCTTTCGTACCAAACTCGCGGTACACTCGCTAGACGATAAGGTGGATCCCGTCGGGGCCTGCGTCGGGCTTCGCGGCCAGCGCGTAAAGAACATCGTACGGGAACTCAACAACGAGAAAATTGACATCATCCGCTGGGATTCGGACGTCGAGACTTACGTGACCAACTCCCTCGCCCCGGCACAACTCAAGCGGCTGGAGATTCAGCAGGACAGAAAACGGGTTCACGTCCTGGTGAATCCCGATCAACTCTCACTGGCCATCGGTCGGCGCGGCCAAAACGCCCGCCTCACCAGCTTACTCACCGGGTGGCAGATCGACATCGATCCCGAGCAGGAGGTTCGGGTCGGGTTCGAGGAGCAAGTGGCCGATGCCGTTAACGCTTTAGCCGCCATCCCCGGCATCGAGAAGGAGCAGGCCGACGCCCTCGTGCACGCGGGTCTCCTGACGTTGGATGCCCTGAACGGCGTCGAGGTATCCGACCTCGCCGACATACCAGGCCTTACCGAACATGCCGAGTCGGTCCTGTCGGCCGCCCACGCCGAGAAGTTGCGACGCGCGGGAGCGGGCACCAACCCGCTGATAAACGACGCCGCACCCGCATCCGCACCGACCCGCACCTGAACCCGCAGAGGCACCTGAACCCGAGCACCCGAACCCGCAGAGGCACCTGAACCCGGCAGAGGCACCTGAACCCGAGGCAGAGGCACCTGCTCCTGAGGCACCTGCTCCTGAGGCAGCGGAGCCTGAAGCCGCCGAGAAAGCAACCACCCAGCCCAAGGAGGCTGAGTAACCGAATACATTCCCCCACCGCTTGGCCAAGCGCGACGCTGCCCTTATCCAAGCCGCAAATAAATATTTTTTATGCCTGTTCGCATTTATGAGATTGCCAAAAAGGTAGGGATACCCAGCAAGGAAGTCCTGGCCAAGGCCAAAGAGTTGGGGATCACCAACGCGAAGGTTGCCTCGAGCACCCTCGATAAAATCACCGCCGAGTACCTCGAGGAAAAAATCGCCGGCACCCAGGAACCCGAGCCCGAGCCTGCCCCGGTTGCGGTTGAACCGGTCATCATCACCGCTCCCGCCGAGGAACCCGAAGAGGAAACTGCCGACGAAACCGAGGTCGATGCGGAGCAGAACGCCGCCGAGGAAGAGGAAGAGGAAGAGGAAGAGGAAGCCGAGGAGCCAGCGAAGGAGGAGGAAGAGTCAGCCGAGGAGCCAGCGAAGGAGGAGGAAGAGTCAACCGAGGAGCCAGCGAAGGAGGAGAAAGAGTCAACTGATCTGGGTAAAAAGGTGGGCTTTATCGAGTTGGGCAACATGCCGGTTCGACCAGCAGTACGCGATCGCAAAAAGAAAAAAGACAAGAAACCGGCCAAGGCCCCGGAGGGCAAGCGGCCGGCATCCGCTCCCACATCCGCTCCCACGCCTGCGCCGGGCCCGCCCAAGCCAAAATTCACGGCACCGGCCAATGGCCCGCTGATCGCCATGAAGCCGCCGATCATCGTCCGCGATCTCGCCGACGAGATGAAGCGTAAGCCATTCCAGTTGATCGCCGACCTGATGGCGCTCAACGTCTTCGCCAACATCAACCAATCCATCGAGGAGCCGGCCGCCCGCGAAATCTGCGCCAAGCACGGTTTCCGATTCCGGCTCGAACGTCGCGAGCGCGGCGCCGGTCTCGTCAAGACCTCCACCATGAAAAAAGTCGTGCTAGACGCCGACGACATCGAGGAGGATCTGCAACCCCGCGCCCCAGTGGTCACGATCATGGGCCACGTGGATCACGGTAAAACCACGCTGCTCGACGTCATCCGCCACTCGAACATCACCTCCGGGGAGGCCGGCGGCATCACCCAGCACATCGGCGCCTACACCATCAACGTCCCGCACCCCGACCATCCAAAAAAGCTCGAGCAAATCACCTTCCTCGATACGCCGGGCCACGCCGCGTTCAGCGCCATGCGCGCTCGCGGCGCCAACGTCACCGACATCGTCATCCTCGTCGTCGGCGCAGACGACGGCGTCATGCCGCAGACGATGGAAGCCCTTGCCCACGCGCAGGCCGCCGAGGTGCCGATCATCGTGGCCGTCAACAAGATTGACCACCCGTCCGCCAACCCGATGATGGCCCGCACGCAACTGCAGGAAAAGGGTCTCGTCTGCGAGGAGTGGGGCGGGCAAACCATTTTCGTCGATGTCTCCGCTCTAAAAAACACGAACGTCGACAAGTTGCTCGGGATGGTGTTGCTGCAGGCCGAGGTGCTCGAACTTAAGGCCAACCCCAACCGCAAGGCGGTCGGCAACGTCGTCGAGTCCGGCTTAGAGGCCGGCGGGCCAACGGCCACTTTGCTCGTCCGCAAGGGCACGTTGAAGGTCGGCGACGTGATAGTCTGCGGCAACCACTTTGGAAAGGTGCGCGCGCTTGTGGATCACGAGGGCAAACGCATCAAGCAAGCCGGCCCCTCCTCTGCCGTCAAGGTGCTCGGCCTGAACGGCGTGCCCGATGCCGGCGCGGAGTTCAACATTCTTCCCAACGAAAAAGAGGCCCGCTCAGTCTGCGAGGATCGCGACACGGAGCAGCGCAACGAAGCCTCGGCACGCAAACGTAAGATGACTCTTGCGACGTTGTTCAGTCGTATGGAAGCGACCTCGGACAAGGTACTCAAGCTCATCATCAAAGCCGACACGCAGGGCTCAGTCGAGGCCATCGTCGATTCTATTAACAAGATCGAGTCGGACAAGGTGCAGTCCGAGGTGATCCACTCCGGTGTGGGCTCCGTGACCGAGTCTGACGCCACGCTGGCCAGCGCCTCGGACGCCGTCATCCTCGGCTTCCACGCCAAGATCGACACCGGCGTCGGCGAGGTGAGCAAGCGCGAGGGGGTCGAGATCAAGCTCTACGCCATCATTTACGAGTTGATCGACGAGGTGAAGGAAGCCATGGCCGGCCTGCTTGACCCGTTGTTGAAGGATGTCGTCACCGGGCAGGCGGAAGTGCGCAAGATTTTTGACCTCAGCAAGGGCGGTAACGTCGCCGGCTGCGCCGTCACCAGTGGCAAGATTCTGCGCGGCAAGATGCGCGTCGTCCGCAAGGGCGACTTGGTGTACGAAGGCATCTCGCACACGCTCAAGCGCTTCAAGGACGAGGTCAACGAGGTGCGCACCGGCATGGAGTGCGGCATCCAACTTGACGGCTTTGACGACTTTAAGGAGGGCGACATCATCGAGTGCTATATGCAGGAGAAAGTCGCCCAGAAATTGTAACCCAACGCTCGTCAGTCATGCCTAATCTACGCCACAAGCGTGTGCGAGAGTTACTCAAGCGGGAACTCAACGAGATTTTCCGGCGTGAGTTTCCGGTCGAGCTTGGCCTCATCAGCGTCAGCGAGGTCGGCGTCTCGAACGACCTCCACTCCGCCACGGTTTTTGTCTCCTCCATCGGCGATGAGAAGGGCCAGCACAAGGCGTTCCGCGCCGTCCGGAAAGCCGCCGGGAAAATCCAGGGCCAGATTGCCCAAGCGGTCGAGCTTCGCTACACGCCAAGGTTGAAATTTGTCATGGACGACGCCCACAACCGCGGCGATCGGGTGCTCCACATTTTGGACGAGCTCAACAAAAAATCGCCCTTGGCCAACGTCGAGAATGAAGAAGACCCGTTTGAAGACGATTGACCGGATCCTTGAGATCATTGGCAAGAGCCACACCATCACCGTCTGCAGCCACATGCGGCCGGATGGCGACTGTATCGGCTCGACGCTTGGCCTTGCGCTGGCGTTGCTCGATCAAGGCAAGGAAGTCACCTGCTGGAATCAGGATCCCGTCCCCTCCAAGCTGCGGTTTCTCGACCCGGATCAACTCATTCAGCCGCCGAGGCCGATCAAGCGCCCGTTTGACTGCGTCATCTCCGTCGACGCCGCGAGCATCGAGCGTCTTGGCACCGCGCAGGAGCACATCGCCAACCGAGGGACGCTCATCAACATCGACCACCACACCAGCAACACCCGCTTTGGCGACGTGAACTGGATCGCCGACAAGGAGCCCTCCAGTGGCGAGTTGGTCTATCAGCTCATCAGGGAGGCCGGCTGGAAAATCACACCGCGAATTGCCGACTGCCTGTTCACCGCCATCTCCACAGACACCGGCTCATTCCAGTACCCGAGCACCCTACCCGAGACTTACTACGCCGCTGGCGACCTTGTGAAAAAAGGCGCCAACCTCGCCATCGTCTGCGACGAGGTTTACCAGTCGTACCCGCTCTCCCGCGTCAAACTGTTGAAGCGCGTTTACAACAATTTCCGACTCACACACGACAAGCAGATTGCCTACTTTTGGCTGAAGCAGGAGGACTTCTCCCGCACCGGCGCCACCGCCAGCGACACGGAGGGATTGATCGACCATGTCCGCGCCATCGAGCCGGTCGTCGTCGCCTGTGTGTTCGAGGAACTCGAGCCAGAGCTCACGCGCATCAGCCTCCGCTCCAAGGACAAGAACGTAAACGTCAGCGACATCGCCGGGCTGTTCGGCGGCGGCGGGCACCCGGCCGCGGCCGGCGCGCGCATCCCCGGCAAACTGCCGACCACCCAGCGCCGCGTCGTCGCCGCCATCCGCAAGGCTCTCGACGCGCGTCCGTCATGAGCATGAAGGAGTTCAACGCACTGGACGGCGCACTCCTCATCGACAAGCCGGCCGGCCCCACCTCGCACGACATCGTCGACACCGTCCGGCAATGTTACCGCATAAAAAAAGTCGGCCACTGCGGCACACTCGACCCCGCTGCCACCGGTCTGCTGACTCTCCTGCTCGGCAAGGCCACCAAGCTCTCCGAGAAAATGATGTCCGACGACAAGGTTTACGTCGGCTCGATGAAGCTCGGCGAGACCACCAACACCTTCGACGCCGAGGGCGAGATCGACGAAACCAAACCGGTGCCCGGCCTCACCCTCGAGGCGTTGCAGGAAAAGGCCAACGACTTCCTCGGCGACCAGTTGCAACTGCCGCCGATGGTCAGCGCCATCAAGATCAACGGCACCCCACTTTACAAGCTCGCCCGCAAAGGCATCGAAGTCGAACGCAGAAAACGCTTCATTCACCTCTATAATTTCCAGATCACCGAGTACGAGTCGCCGTTTGCCTGGTTCAAGGTCGCCTGCACAAAAGGCACCTACGTCCGAGCACTCGCGCATGACCTTGGCCAGGCGCTTGGTTGTGGCGCGCATCTGGCCGGCCTGCGCCGCACCGTCTCCGGAAAATTCAAGGTCAGCGCAGCCACCCCACTCGAGGAACTCACCACCCTCTCGCCGGACGACCTGCCTAGACGCGTCGTGCCGATGCTCCAGCTATCCGCCGCCACCGAGTCGTGAAAATCATCCACCAACCCGCCGATCTGGCCAACGGCAGACGGAAAGCCTGCCTGGCCATCGGAATGTTCGACGGCGTACACCTTGGCCACCAGCAGGTTTTTCGGCAAACCATCGAGGACAGCCACCGGAACGAGGGCCACTCCGTCGCCGTGACGTTCGACCGCCACCCGGCCAGCGTCATCGCGCCCGACCGCACGCCTGCACTGCTGCAAAACCGCGCTCAGCGGCTCCGCACCATCGAGTCGCTCGGCATCGACGCCACACTGCTTATCGAGTTCAACACCGCGTTCAGCCGCAAGCCCGGCGCGGAATTCGTCCGCGAACTCGCCGACGGCTTCGGAATGATCCATAGCATTTGTGTCGGGGCAAACTTCACCTTCGGCCACCGGCGCGACGGCAACGTCGGGTTGCTCCGCACGCTTGGCCAAGCGCTTGGCTTCCACGTGCACGGACTGCAAGCCGTGTCGCTCGACGGCCAGGCAGTCAGCAGCACCCGCATCCGCGCCGCCGTGCGTGCCGGCGACCTCGACGCCACCGGGCAGATGCTGGGCCGCACATTCGCCATCGAGGGCACCGTCGTCGAGGGCGATCGACACGGTCGCGAGCTGGGTTTCCCGACCGCCAACCTAGACACCAACGGCTTGGCTCTGCCGCCCAACGGCGTCTACGCCGCGCACGCCCGACTTGGCCAGGCGACACACCGCGCCGTCCTCAACATCGGCCTGCGCCCCACCTTGGCCAACCCCGATCCAACACTGCAAGTCGAGGCGCACCTGCTCGACTTCGACGCCGACCTTTACGGCCACGCGATGGAGATCGAGCTGGTCGAGCGGCTGCGTGACGAGCAGAGGTTCGG
Source organism: uncultured Verrucomicrobiae bacterium (assembly GCA_937770485.1). Classification (GTDB taxonomy): domain Bacteria; phylum Verrucomicrobiota; class Verrucomicrobiia; order Limisphaerales; family UBA1096; genus UBA1096. Next base: position 30,353 of record CALJHX010000016.1, read on the forward strand.
CTCGACCGACGAATTAGCCACCCAGATTTCGCGCGACATCGAGCGCGCCCGCACCTTGTTTTAATTTTGAAAAATGAAGATACTCCGCCGCCCATGAACGCAGGGATCACAGCAATCAACGAGGAAGTCGAACGCGCCAGCGCCTTCGTGCAGCCGTTATTGGGGGAAATGGGCAAGGTCGTCGTCGGGCAGAAAGTGCTCGTCGAGCGACTGATCATCGGCCTGCTGGCCAACGGCCACGTGCTACTCGAAGGCGTGCCAGGCCTCGCCAAGACGCTCGCCATCAAGTCGCTCGCCAACTGTATGGACGCCCAGTTCGCGCGGCTGCAGTTCACGCCGGACATCCTCCCGGCCGACGTCGTCGGCACGCAGATTTACAACCCGCAATCCGGCGGCTTCACCACGCGGCAAGGCCCAGTGTTCGCCAACTTGGTTTTGGCCGACGAGATCAACCGCGCCCCTGCCAAGGTGCAGAGCGCCCTGCTCGAGGCCATGCAGGAGCGACAGGTCACCATCGGCGATAAGACCTACCCGCTGCCGGAGCCGTTCCTCGTGATGGCCACCCAAAACCCGATCGACCAGGAAGGCACCTACCCGCTGCCCGAGGCGCAGATCGACCGCTTCATGCTCAAGGTGAAAATCACCCACCCGGATCGCGACGAGGAGCGCCAAATCCTCGACCTCATGGGCCGCACCAATGCCGCGCCCGAAACACAGCAAGTCGTCACCCTCGAGGACATCCTCAAGGCCCGCGAAGTCATCAACAGTATTTACACCGACGACAAGGTCAAGGACTACATCGTCGATATGGTCTGCTGCACACGCGACCCGGAGGATTACGGCATCGACGTCGCCGACTTCATCCAACTCGGAGCCTCGCCTCGCGCCACCATTGCGCTCACGCTCACGGCCAAGGCGCACGCCTTCCTGCGAGGCCGCGGCTTCGTCACACCACAGGATGTAAAGAGCGTCGCACAGGACGTGTTGCGCCACCGCGTGTCCGTCACCTTCGAGGCCGAGGCCGAGGAGAAAAACTCCGAAATTATCATTCAAAAAATCCTCGACGAACTCCCCGTGCCGTAAACGGAACCGCCGCTGCGACCACAGTCCCAATGACTGGCTGGCCAAAGAACTACTCCCCACAACGCTTCCTAGTCTCCTTCAGGCTGGCAGCGTTTATTGGATTGATGGCATCGCATGGATCGACAACAGGTTGTTCATTGCTCCCCACTCGCGCGACGCCACGACCACTTATGAGATCTGGATCGGACTCAGACACACACCCGGCAACAATCCTGACTGGGCCAAGTTGCTTCCGTGGTTCACAGTACTAGCACTGATCCTCGGCGGACTGCTTGATGCTCCTCAGCGGCAATCGGCCGCACGCCATCCCTGATATCATCTTCGTGTCACAAACCGGCAGCAGCAAAATCCCTGTTCGCACCGGGTTGCTGAAAACCCGGCGCACCGATGCCTGGGACGATCCCCTCATCGGCGACCTCGTGCAGCACGAACAGCTCACACTCACCGACTTGATCTCGATTTTGGCGGCGATGAAAAAAGTGAAGAACTTCGTCGCCGAAAGCGTCCCGGTCATCAGCGCGAAGGATCACCTCAAGCTCGTCGACGCCATCGGGGGGAACACGGCAAGAAGAATACGACAATATTTAAACCTGCACCGCTCTAAAAACGCCCTCTTCGGCGGAGGAGTCAACCTGCGAGGCAGCGATGGTGAAACTGTGCTTGGCCAATTGCTTGACCAAGGTTTGTTCGGTGTGGCGGTAGGAGAAAAAAAGCCGCAACGCACGCCCGGCAGCAAACTTACACGACTCGCCCTCAACGCTTAGTTCAAGAGACTCGGAAAATTCGAAGTCAGCGACAATCCGCAACAATTCGTCAATTTCCTCAATACCAAATCGCAAGCTCCCCTCCGTTGCCGACACTCCCAAGCCAACGAGAAACGACAGCAACCAGTCACGAGTCTCGGCGTTATCATACTGTTTCAGAACAACTTCCACGCCACCTCTATAATCGTCGCCAGGCGCGAGGTTGGCGCTGAGTAACAACTGGTCGCCCTCCAGCAACAGCTCCGCCAGACGCGGCAGGATCACGTCCGGCTCAAGGTTCGGAATCATCCCGAAGAAGGTGAACACGCGCTTGGTTTCCGGCGAAACGATTGTGTCGAGCACTTGGCCAAGGTCGGGCGCATTGGCCAAGTCGCACACGAGCGGGTGGATTCGTTCGAGCGGCAACTCCGCCGCCGCTGCTTCGCGCGCCACCCGCGTCATCGCTTGGCTGACGTCGCACGGCACGTAGTCGACAATCGTGTGAATCGACTTCAGCTTGGCCAGGTAGCGGGTGTCCTTTTGGCCGCCGCCGCAACCCAGACCAACGAGACAAACCGCCTCATCCGCCGCTTGGCCAAGCGACTCGTCAAATGCACGGTCGTAAATCGACTGCACGCCGGTATCGATCCGCGACGGCGAATGCGCCCTGTGCACCGCGAGCCACTTTTGCGTTTGGAGATCGCTCTCGTACAAAAACTTGGGCGGCACCTGGCCAAGCCGAAGGCCGTCGAGCAACTGTCGCTGAACGGCATGCGGAAATTGACTATGATGAACGATCACGTTTGTCAGCGGTCATCTTAAGCGACTTTTTAATCTGCTTGAGCTGATCGAACTCGGGACGGTTTTTGTAGTAGTCGTCCAGCGGAAAACAGCCGCTGATCATGCCATTGCGCGGGCCGGTGGTGCAATCGCTGAACGTCCGGCAAATGCGCTTGGGCGTCGGCGCGCCGTTGGCCATCGCATCGGGAAGCATGTCCGGATAACTCAAGACCATCCGCCCCAGGCCGACGACATCCACCCACCCTTCGCGCACGAGACGCTGCGTCACATGCGGTAAAAATTCCTGCAGGTAGCTGTAACCACAACCGGCGATAGCGAGATTAGCAGGTGCGGCTTCGCGGATTTGGCGAACGACTTGAATCTGCCGCTCAACATCGATGAGCGGATCGTGCGCCGGTTGGTAGCCGTCGGACGGCGGATAGGCGGCGGGACGCTGGATGTGCGGATTGTAATACGGCGAACCGGCGCTGAGGCTCACGAGCTTGACGCCCAACTCGCCGCACAACTTCACAAACTGCTGCGGCTCAGTGAGATCAACCTCGAGCGGATTATCGGGATTCAGTCCGAATCCGTAGTTGTACGGTAGGCAATGGGAGAAATCCTCCGGGATGCCGGGGCCGAGTTTGCCTGACTGCGACCGGGCCGGGCCGGGCCGGAACGGCACTAAGTCGAACGCGCTCATGCGAACGATCACGTCGATGTTGTTTCCGTCCGCGCGAATACCATCGATGATCTCACGCACGATGCGCGTACGGTTTTTGAACGAGCCGCCGTACCTGCCGGGGCGAGTGTGGGCGCTGAGAAATTCGTGCAGCAAATAGCCGTGACAATGCTTGAGGTCGACGAAGTCTGCCCCCGCTCCGGCGGCGAGTCGCGCGGCGCGGACGTAGCTGCCGATGAGTTCGCCGATTTCGTCGTCGGTCCAAATTTGATCGTCGCTGGTTACGTTGAATTTCGCGTCGAGGATCGGGTGCTGATACGCGACTCGCGGCTCGAACCTGGTTTTCTCGTTGGGCCGGCAGAAGCGTCCCGAGTGCGTGAGCTGAAAACCAATCGCCAAGTCGTCGGTCGTGCCGTATCGCCCGGCGTGCGCCGCGACAAGCGTGTCGCGGAGACTCGCGATGTCGGCTTGGTTTTCCTCGTTGAGGATGAGTTGGTTCGGGTTGGCGCGACCATCGGGGCGCACCGCCATCGCCTCGCCGCCGAGGATCAGCTTGGCCCCGCTCTCGCCGAAACGTTGCCAACGGCGCGTCACCTCGTCAGTCACGCCACCGCTTGTCGTGCCATCCCAGCCCTCCATCGGGTGAATCGCGATGCGGTTGCTGGGTGTTTTGCCGCCAAGCATGATTCGGTCGAGCGGCTTGGACAAGGGCGACTCGGCGCGCGGCAGGATCGCGTCGTCGCACGGCAAATCAAGGCCAAGCGACGCGACGTGTTCGCGGAAGGCTCCCGGGGTTTTCAGCGTCGGGATGCGCTTGAGTTTGAAAGGCTCAGCCACGGTGAATCAGTAGTCGAAAAAGGTAGGGTAACACTCACCGCGCGCTTCGCGAAGGAGCATCAGCGCCAACTCGCGCGCGTGGTAGTCGCCCCACATCGAGCTTTCGCCGCAGGGGATTTTGCTGCCGCGTGGGATATGGTCCCAGCCGTTGGGGCGATGATAAATGGAGTGCAAAACCAAGCCCTGATGCCTGGCACTCGTGGAGAGGTACGGCGTCTGCAAAAGGGTATTGGCGATGGTCAAGCCGGCCTGACAATAGCGCGTGCCACTAGCTTTTTTGCCACTGTTGATCAGGTAGTTACCCAAGCGGATCAGTCCCTGCGCCGCGATCGCCGCCGCGGAGGAATCGACCGGCTCAAAATCGTTGCGCGGGTTGGAGCGCTTGGCCAAGTAGTTGCCCAAGCGATGCAGTTGCGGTGCGCCGGTGTCCCAGGCTGGAACGCCGTCGGTGCAACTGTTCTCGAGATAAAAATCGGCGGTAGCGGTGGCAGCCTTCAGCAGCATGGCGTTCAATTTGCGACGACCGCCGAGCGGCTTGAGAGCGGCATCCTTGAGCGTGCGGAAAAACTCGAGCTGCTCGGCATACCCACAGACCGCCCAGGCCAGACCGCGCGTCCACGTGCTGAACGGTGTGTAGCCCTGCTGCGAGTTAGGGCAGCGGTAGCTGCCGTCGTTCAGGTTAAAAATGCTCTCGTGCGCCGTGCGACCGCGCACGTCGTAAGTGTCGCGGCCTTCGCCGTAATAAACGCCGTACGCCTCCGTCGTCTCGGCGTGCCGCACGAGGCGCTCGAGCAGCGAAATTTTCCGATCCCTCTCTCCCATCAACGCGTGACCAAGCTGATGCGCCACGGCGAGCGAGCGCAGCGAGCGGATCGTGTCGATGAACAGCGAGTGCGGGCCGTTGAAGGAGTAAATGTAGCCGCCCCCCGGAATGTCCGTCCAGCGCGCTGCCTGCACTGCACCGGAGACCTTGAGCGCGAGTTCGTAAAACTCCATCTCGCGCGGGTCGTGGGCGATCTTCCCCTCGCGCATGAGCCGCCGAAGGTTGCCGTAGGTTGAGATGTTGTTGAAACCGTGATCGTGGACGCCTGTGTGCGACACGTGCGAGGCCATGTGCTTCACCGTGCCCTTGTGGCCGATCTTCAAAAACCGCTCGTCGCCGGTGGCGTCGTACTGCAGCACGGCCGAGCCGAACTGAAAGCCCTGCGTCCACTCGGTCCAGCCGCGCGTGGTGTATTGGCCATTCACGGTGAACACCGGCGTGCCCTTGGCCGCGCGCCTGTTTTTCTCGATGGACAAAATCTTCTGCCCCGATAGATCGAAAAACCGTTCGAGCTTGGGAACGAGCTTTTGTGGCGTCAGTTTGCGGTCAATCTTGATGGCCATGCCTTAAAGTTTCCGGACGTTGAAGCCGCCGTCCACGTTGAACACCTCGCCGGTTGTGAACGGAAAATAATCGTGCGCCAACGCCACGACCGCCTTGCCAACATCGATTGGCTCGCCCCAGCGGCGGATCGGCGTCAGTCCGTCGGCGATCAGCTTGTCGTATTTTTCCCGCACCGGTGCGGTCATGTCGGAGGCGATCACGCCGGGGCATACCTCGTACACGTTGATGCCGTGATCGGCCAGGCGCGCGGCGAACAGCTTGGTCACCATCCCCAAGCCGGCTTTGGCCACGCAGTAGTCGCCGCGATTGGTCGAGACGGCGTGGGCACTGACCGAGGAGATGTTGATAATTTTCGGACGACGCCCAGCGTCGGCTTCGGTCTGCTCGACCATCCAGCGTGAGACGAGTTGGCTGAGAAAAAACGGCCCCTTCAAGTTGATCGCCATGAGGACGTCCCAATTTTCCTCCGTGGCGTCAAGCAGATCAGCGCGGCCGATGGAGGTAATGCCGGCATTGTTCACGAGCAGATCGAGCCGGCCAAGCGACTCGCGGGTGAACCCGGTCAACCGCTCGCGATCAGGCGCTTGGCCAACGTCAGCCTGGCACACCTCGGCGCGGATTGTGTGACCGGCGGTGGCAGCCCGCTCAGTGCAGAGCTTGGCCGTCTCGGCGGCAGCGGCTTGGTTTCCGGCGTAGTTGATCACCACGTCGAACCCCTCCGCAGCCAACTCAAGCGCAATGCCCCGGCCAATCCCGCGAGACGCACCCGTAATGAGAGCCACCTGATTCATGCGCGGCAAAGCCTAAAGAACAAGTTTGCCAATGAACATTCAAAACCCCGCGTGGCCAAGCGGCTGAAAACCAGAACTCCTTCCCGAAGCACAGGTTTTGTTACACTGTAACGCGAGCATCATCGTCTCCATCCAGTTATTCAGGCATATGCATTACAGACTTCCAAGAAAGGGCAAAAGCGTTGGAAGTTTAATAGAAATGAAACTCATCCTAATTGCGACAATCTCAACCATGCCGTTGGGAGGATTCAGTTTATTATCATAAGCCAACTACGAGACCGGCTACAATACCAATGAAAGCTAAAAACATAAAGAATTGAACAAACCCAGTAACGACTGTTGTAAGGATGGCGTCAGGCCATATCTCCGCATCCGTAAATTTCCAAAACAGCATCAAGAAAACTATAAAACCTCCGTAGCCAATAAATGTATCCCAAAGAGCCCAAATTAGGGACATAAGAATAATGGCTGGCACCTCGCAACCAACCCCGCAAACCTTCATTCCTATATAGAGTGAAAGTGAATTGGCCAAATTTAGAACCCCAAAAACCAAAATAATTGCACCAACCTCAGCAATTGATTCCCAACCAAGGAAAGCTCCCAAAACTAGCATAATTATTGGGATTAAGATTAGAACAACATAATACCCTGCGTAGAGCATCCAGTTTTTAACTACGAAGGTTTTCTTCGTTTTTTCCTGGTGATATTTTTTTGGAGAATTGGGCTTGGTCGGCTCTTGGAAACTTTTTCTGGTCTCATCAGGAGACTCTTTTTCGATGAAGAAGACTTCACTGCAGGTTGGGCAAGTCACATCGAAACCCATGTCATCACTGGTAACTGAAAGTGACTCATCACAGTACGGACAACTGACATTAAAAGATTCCATAAATATAATTGGCTAAATTATATTCACATCTTTGAACGGGTCAATTTTTATTTTACCTCATGAAACCTGAGCGGGAAGCACTCGCTACGCAGCCTTTTTGACGATTTGCACCAGCGCCTGTTGCAGGAGCAGTGTGTCGTCGGTGCTTGAGGAAACCAACTGCCTGTTGCAGGCCAGCAGGATGTCCATCGATCGGGTTAGTTCCTCCTCCGAGTAGCGCTGCGCGTGGCCAAGCGCATTGAAGAGCATGTACGGGTGCATCGCCTTGGGGTTGAATTTTCGGTCGCCCGGCATTCGGTCATCCGGGATGGCCTCGAGTTGTGACTTGAATTGCGGATAGCCACCACGGGCAGAAATCCATTTCAGCCGCAACATCTCCTTGAGGAAAATCATCGTTCGCACCTTCGAGATCAAGCCGTAGAGCAGCGCAATCGGCGATTTTTTGGTGTCGAGTTTCACGACCCACAATTCCTCGTCGAGTACACGCAGGAGCTTGGGCAAATTTCGCTCGCCCAGCGCGTCGGCCAGCGCGAACGCCTGTGCCTGCTTAGTGCGGGTGGCGATCTCGTGCACATCCTGCCGCGTGACCTCGTCGCGCGCGCCCACGTATGCCGCGAGTTTGTCGGCCTCGGTGTGCAGTTGTTGCAGGTTTGAGCCGGCCAGCAGGATCAACTCGTCGGCAACGTGCGATGTGATTTTTTTGCCTAGTTCGGCTAGGCGCTGCCGTACGACCAACGCCGCCTTGCTGCCGCGTTCCTTGTCGGCAACGGACAGATCCTCGACGGCGGCGATCTTCTTGGCCGACTTGAAAAACGCCTTGCGCTTGTCGACCTTGCCGGAGCTGATCAGCACTTGTACCCCCTGCCAGTCAAACGTCTCCCAGACCTTGGCCAAGCCGTTCAGCCGATCGGTCACCTCACGGCTTGAGGCCGTTCGCTCGTCGCCGAGAAAGTTGGCCGCGCGCAGCCACACCACCTTGGCTCCGCCAAAAAAAGGCAGCGTCTGCACCGCCTCGTTGAGCTTGGCCAACGCCTGCAGCGCCTCGGTGGCGTTGCGCACCGTGCCGTTGACGATCTCGTGGTCTTCCCCTCCGGCGCCAGCGCACCAGCCCTCGAAAACCTGACTGGCGCGCTCGCGCACAAGAAAATCCTCGTCGCCGAAAATGAGGCAGAGCGGCTCGGCGGGAAGCTGGGGTTTGGGGGCGGGCATGCCAATAAAATCAACCCTGCTCTTCGTCGCCGCCGGCGGCCTGAATCTGCGTGAGCACCTCGGTCATGTCCTCCACCTCGTCGAACAAATCCGCCACCACGTACACCGGCGACTTGTAGTGGGAGGCCAACGCCAGGCAATCGCTTGGCCGGGCATCGACCTCCACGAGCTTACGGCCAAGTTCGTTTTCCTGTTCGAGAATCAGGCGGGCGAAGTAAGTCGAGTTTTTCAACTCCGTGATGACGACCCGCAGCAGCTTGATGCCGAACCCGTCCAGCAAGTGCCCGATCAGGTCGTGGGTCAGCGGCCGCTCCTTCGGGGTGTCATTCAGGAACATGCCGATCACGGCGCCCATGTTGTGCTCCACCTGAATGACGAACACCTTTTCCTCGTTCCCGATGAAGACAGCGCAGCCACTGTTCGCGGGGAGAATCCCCCGCACTTCAACTGATACAGCGTCCTGACTCATCGCCACGACGGTAGCACCACCCAAGCCGAAAACAAGCCCGGCTCACGCGGTAAAAATCATGCCGAACACTCGCCAGCCAAACGCCGGACCACCTCTCCCGCAGCAGCAAAACCAAACGCCCCGGTCACGAATGTCGCCGCGCCGAAGCCCCACTCGCAATTGAGCTTGAGCGACGATGACGACTCCCTCGCTTCACTGCGACTGGCGCACACCGTGCCATCCGTCTTCGGATAAACCGGCGGCTCTGGCGAGAAAACACACGGCACACCCATCCTCTTACCCTCCCTTGGAAAACCATGATCCCGGCGCAACTGCGCACGCACCTTGGAGAGCAGCGGATCGTTGGTGGACTTGGCCAAGTCGGCCACCGCCGCTCTCGTGCCATCGCGCCGTCCGCCCGCCGCGCCGCTGGTGATCACCGGGATGCCCCGCTCCCGACAGTCGGCGATGAGTCGTGCCTTGTTGCCAACATTGTCAATCGCATCCACAACATAATCAAAGCCGTCCGCCAAGATTGCGCCGCTTGTTTTGTCGTTGAAAAACTCCGCGCGCGCCTTCACCCGACAGTCGGGATTGACCGCCGCGACACGCTTGGCCAACTCCTCCACCTTGAATTTGCCGAAGCCACCGTCGAGCGCCGGCAACTGCCGGTTCACATTCGTCACGCAGACCTCGTCTAGATCCACCAGCGTCAACCCCCCGACACCCGAACGTGCCAGCGCCTCGACCGTCCACGACCCCACGCCACCCACGCCGACGACGCAGACATGCGCCTGGCCAAGCGAGCGCAAACCCGCCTCTCCATAAAGCCGAGCAATGCCCCCGAACCTGTCTGATTGTGTTTTGACTATACCCAAAACTCTTGGAAAAATTGCAAACTGCAAACGGATAATCAGCTACGCCCCTGCAACTCTTCGGTTGCTGTGAATGACAGCCCGCGGTCTCCGTTAAATTGGCTTCGAAAGCGTCGGTCGCTGGAGCCGGCTTTGCGGCGACCCGCAAGCCAACCCTCAAAACTCATCACTCCCATCGGCGACCAAGTGTTCTCAGACAGCCAGGTTATCGTATTCCGGCAAAGCCGCAAGCCGGCGCACTTCACGATCCTAGAGGTGCTGCTCGACGAGCGGCTCGAGCGTGATCCAAAGATCCTCGCTGTCAAACTGTGCCTGCGTGAGCTCTGCCCGCGACTGGCCAATCGGATCGGCTCGAAGTTAATTGATGAGCCGCGACTGCCGGCTGACAGTCTTCGGTAGATCTCCCAAGCGCTGTTCCAATGCCAAGAATATTTTCGCACTAGATTGAAACAACTCCGTGTTATCGGCGCTATTCCTGGGGCTCGCACCGAAAACAAGAATCAAGGTGACAAAGCCCAACATGATGCCGAGGGTTGCTTTTGCAGTTCACCGGAAAAAGCTTCGCTCAAAAAAAAAGAAAGCAGGGCCAAGCTGCATACGGTTTAGCCCAACCCTGCTACCTCTCCACTCGAAGAGGTTGTGGGAAACAGTCAGCCCAAGCCCCGGGAGAGTCAATCCGTTTTCAGGCTTTTTTTAGCGCCGATTTCCGCGCTCGCCTTGGCCAAGCCGGTTGGGCAAACTGAGCTGCCTTGTGAGAGGATTCACCAAAATCATCGCCGGCCTGTTCGGCTTTTCCATCGCCACATCGGCCTCCCTGCACGCGCAGGAGACCGCGCCGCTCGACATTTGGACCGCCGCCGCCAAGGGCGACATCGACCGCCTCAACACTCTGCTCGCCGGGGACGACGAAGCCGCTAACTCCGGCGACGAAGCCGGCAACTCGCCCCTTCACCACGCTGCATGGAACAGCCAACTCGTAGCGATGCAACTGCTGCTCGGCCACGACGCCGACATCAACCAGCAAAGCGACCAACTCTGGACGCCACTCCACTGGGCCACGCGCAACGGACGGGCGCAGTCGGTCGGGTGGCTGCTCGATCACGGGGCCAAGGTGGACGTCCCGGCGCACCTTGGCCAAACCGCGCTGCACATCGCCGCAGAGCAAAATTACAGGGCAAGCCTCGCGCTGCTGCTCGCCGCCGGGGCCGACCCCAACGCGAACGACATTAACAGCCAAACGCCGGTTCACCTCGCTGCGCTCGACGGCTACACGGTGACGGCGACTCAACTACTTGACAGCGGCGGCGACATCGAGGCCAAGACTAGATGGGGCGCCACGCCGCTCAGCGCCGCCGCCGCCCGCGGTCGCACCTCGACCGTAGCCGCACTGCTCCTGCGCAAGGCTGAGGTGGATCCGAAAACCGACGCCGGCTGGACGCCGCTCTTCGCTGCTGTCGTCGGCAAATACAAGGGGCCGGCGCAGTTCCTGCGTAACAGCGCCGCAGATATTCACATCGTCACCGGGGCCGGCAACACGCTACTGCACGCCGCCGCCTCGAGCGGCATGGACGAATGGATCGTCGATCTGCTTGACGCCGGGCTCGGCATCAACGCGGAGGACTCCGGCGGCCGGACGCCGCTCGACCATGCCCGTGAAAATCTCTGGGAGGAAACCACCAAGCTGCTCTTGGCCAAGGGTGCCAAGCCGGGGCGAAAGCTGACACTGCATCACGCTGCCATTTCCGGCGACCTGGGCAAGGTGCGGCAGCTTGTCGCCGCTGGGGCTGACTTGGCCAAGCGCGACGACTGGCACCTCCCGCCGCGCAACCGGACGCCCCTCCACTACGCCGCCGAGGGAGGCAATGTGGCCGTGGTCGATACCCTCATCCGGGCCGGGGCCGACCCGCGCGCGGTCGATTACTCAGGCTGGACGCCGATGATCGTCGCATTGTCCAAGCGCCACATCGAGGCCGCGAACGTGCTGAAGAAATGGCAGTCGCTCCCCGGCATCGTAAGTGTGAACCACGATGGGCAGATGAACTTCGAGGTGATCGGAGTCGATGGCACGCAATGCGACATCGAAGTGTCGGTGGACTTGAAAAAGTGGAGCCGCGTTGGCCAGGTGAGTCTCGAAAACGGCCGGGGCAGTTTTCTGGATGCCCGCCGTATCTGGCTGCCCCACTGCTTCTACCGGGCTAAGACGGTGGAGTAGTTTCAAGCCGACTCCAGCCGCGAACGCCTCGCCGCCCAGGCGAACGCCAACGCCGAAAACAGCATCAGCGTCGACTCCGCACCGAGCGTCAGCCAGGCGGCGGCGGTGTTGCCGTGAATCGGCAGCAGCCAAAAATACAGCACGCCGGAGACAAGGCAGCACGGCAGGCAGCACAGCACCGGCAGCTTGTCTCGATGTTCCGCCCACAGCGCCCAGGTGAACATCGCCGTGCCAACCGCGAAAAACTTGCCGAGCACCAGCACCGGCAACAACCCCGCCGCACTCGCGTAGGCCTCCCCGAAAATCAGCGGGTACAGCCACTCAACGATCAGCCAGAGACCGCCGGAAAAAAGCAATCCCGCCGCCGCCGCGCCGCCCGCCAGAAGAAGCACCCGCCGCCGGAACATCGCCACGTCGGCCTGCCTCCACACCACAAGCCGCGGCGCCATGATGATGCCGAAGTAGTGCAGGAACATTTGCAGTGCGACCACAAGTTGTTGCGCCGAACCGAACAGCCCGCTGTCCGTTTTGCCGAGTAAAAAGTAGGTCATCGGCAGCGCCATGTTGGCCAACAGGAAATAGCTCAAGTTGAACGCCCAAATCAGCCTTGCCTCGCGGAACAACGCACCAGCCTTGGCCAAGCGCTCGATGCTTAGGCAACGGAAGCCCAGCTCGCGCGACATCCGCCACCAAACGAAACCGACCACCAGCGCGTTGACCCCGAGCAGCACAAACAAGTCGCTGCCAAGCGCCTGGCCTTTCTCGAAAAACAGGATGAACCAAAGGCTCGCCGCGACCGATGAGAGCAGTTGAAACCGCGACGCGCGCGGCATTTGTTCCGTGGCCTGAAACAGCCAACTGTAGTCGAGACTGATCACGAGCAGGAACAGCGCACCGGCCAGCCACGTCCAGCGCTCCAGCCCCTCGAGTGGGCTCAGCCAAACACCCGCCGCCCAAAGCACAGCGGCGACGAGGCCCAACACGAGCCGAAACGTAAAAATCGCCGGGGCAATCCCGCCCGCCTTGGCCGTGCCCTTGGCAACGTGCCGCACCGCGACGGTGTCCAACCCAAACGCGAGGCACAACTGCAGCGTCATCGCCAGCGTGATGATTGTGCGCGACACGCCGATGTTGTCCGGGCCAAGGCAGCGCGTGGCGTACACCATGCCGACAACCTGAAACAGTTTGCCCAGCACCTGCCACAGCATCGTGCCGGAGAAGTCGCGGAACAGCTTGGCCCGGGACAGGTCGTCCGCTGCTGTGCCTTGACTGTTTGTTCCCATCGCTCCCCGCGACAGTAGCAAACCAAGCCGCCGATGAGCCACCTAAAACCCGGCGATGTATTTCGGCCCGTATACGGTCTCGTCGGTGATGGCTCGGAGGCGTTCGACGAAGCAGGCGATGCCCTGTTTTTCGCGTTCGCCCAGGTCGAAGCGGATGTGTTCGCGGAGGTAGGCGGCTCGCAGCTCAGCGTCGAACTCGGGATGCGTGGCGATGATTTCGTCGAGCTTGGCCAAACCGTCCCGCTTAGCTTGCAGGAGCTTTTGACCAAGGCCGGGCGGACGTTGATCGCGGCGAATCGCCCAGACGGCGAAGACAAACGGCAGGCCGGTGTCCTCGCGCCAAGCCTGGCCAAGGTCGAAGATTTTGTGGTCGTGCCGCGAGCGCAAAAACTCGAGACCGGGATTGCCGATCAGCAGCACGGCATCCCGCTCGGCGGCGCGGTCGTAGTCGCCGAACGGCTCGAGCCTCGGTGAGTGCCCGCGCTTTGCCAAGGTCACCTTGAGCAGGTTGACGCTCGAGAGCGACGCCGTGTCGCAGTGGATGACATCGACTTGCTCTAGCGGTTTTTTATGCGCGACGAAAACACTCTTCACCGGCCCGTCGGATGCCACCGCCACACCGTCGAGAATGTCGTACAGATCATTGAACAACACCTCGGTGATGCTGACCAAGCCGGCGGCAAATGCACCGGCGCGCAGGCGCTTGGCCAGGCTGCTCGGCGGCAAAAACTCGGTCTCGCCCTCGATCCCGAAGGTCAACGGCGCGGAATTGAGATACGGCACGGAGCCGATTCGCTTGGCCTTCGACTCCCCCATCTCTCAGGCCTTGGCCATGGCCTCCTCTCCGCTCCATTCGCGCACCGGCTCGTAAAACGTATCGCGCTGCACCGGCACCCGGCCGGCCTCGCGGATGGCTTGGATCATGTCGGTTTCCGTTTGCAGTTGCGGCGTGTCGGCGCCGGCCATGTGAAAAATCTTCTCCTCAAGAATCGTGCCGTGCACGTCGTCTGCGCCGTAGTTCAGCGCGACCTGCGCGAGTTTCATCCCCATGCCAACCCAGTACGCGGTGATGTGGTCGAAGTTGTCGAGGTACAGCCGCGCGACGGCGAGCGTACGCAGCATGTCGAAACCGGTCGGCGAGTGCTCGACCGGGATCTCGTTGTTGTCCGGCTGATACGGAAGCGGAATGAAGCCAGTAAAACCGCCGGTCTCATCCTGCAACTCGCGAAGTTGCCGCATATGGTCGACACGATCCCCAAGCGTCTCGAGGTGGCCGAACAACATCGTGCAAGTGCTCCGGCCGCCGAGCGTGTGCCACGCGCGATGCACGTCGAGGTACTCTTCAGCCGTCTCCTTACCGCGCGCGATGCGGTCGCGCACCTCTTTGCGGAAAATCTCCGCGCCACCGCCGGTCAGCGAGTCGAGGCCAAGCGACTTGAACTCAGCGAGCACCTCCGGCACCGGTTTTTTCGCGAGCCAGGCGAGATGCAAAATTTCAATCGCGGTGAAGCACTTGAGCTGGAGCCGCTCGTCAACAGCCTTCAACTCGCGGATCATTTCCGTGTAGTGACTAAACGGCAGCGACGGGTGCAACCCGCCGACGATGTGCAACTCGGTGATGCCGATCGACAGCGCCTCCCTCGCCTTTTGCACCATGTCGGGGATTGCCAACTCGAAGCCATCGGCGTCGCGTTTCTTGCGCGAGAAGGCGCAGAACTGACAGCTCAGGATGCAGTAGTTTGAATAATTGAAATAGCGGTTGAGAATGTAGCTGGCGCGGTTGTTGTTTTTGCGGCGGTTGGCCTCGTCGGCGAGTTGGCCAAGCGCGTTGAGGTCGCCGCACTCGAGCAGTCGCAGCGCGTCGGCCTCGTCGATCCGTTGGCCAAGCGCGGTTTTTTCGCGGATGCCTTGCAGTTCATCTGGAATAAAAAAACTCACTGGATTCGGCGGAAGAAAGGAAACAGTATTTCAGTGGCCACGACGAAAAAAAAGACCGAGCTGATAAGGGCGTTGAGCTTGAAAAATGACGTGTTGATCCAGCTCAAGCTGCGCTTGCGGGCGAGCCAATGCTCGAACGCGAGGCAAAACAAAATAATCAGCCAACCGATGAGAAACGCGACTCGCATCTTGAGCAAAATGCCAAACAGCAATATTAGCCCGAGCATGATCATGTGCGAGAGGAAGGCAGCAGTGAGCGCATTTTTTGGTCCCCAAGCCGTCACGAGAGAGCGCAGGCCGTGTTGACGGTCGAACTCGAAATCCTGCATCGCATAAATGATGTCGAACCCAATCAGCCAAAACACCACGGAAATGCCAAGCACGAGCGGCGGCAGCAGGCTTTGGCCAAGCGGCAGCATTTGGAACAACTCCGCCATCGTGCCGCCCTTCACCGCGATCCATGCACCGACCGGCGCCAGCGCCAGCGCGATACCTAGCCAAAGGTGCGTGTAGTCGGTGAACCGTTTTGTGAGCGAGTAAAAGCAGATGAAAAACAGCGCCACCGGCCCAAGCACAAGGCAGGCAGTGTTGATAAAACCGGCCGCAATGAGAAAGCCCGCGCCGCTCAAGAGGCAAAGCGACCACGCACTGAACAGGCTAATCTCGCCGGCCGGCAGATGGCGTTCGGCGGTGCGCGGGTTTTTCGCGTCGAACTTGCGATCGACGATGCGGTTGAATGCCATCGCGCACGTCCGCGCGCAAACCATGCAGACGATGATCAGCACAAAAAGCTTCACGCCGGGAAAACCGAACCGAAGCGCCAATTCCGGTAACCCGTCCTTGGCACCTTCCATGTAAAAGTAATGCTCACGCGAGGCGACCATCATCGAGGCGAGGGCGAACGGCATCGCAAAAAGCGTGTGCGAAAATTTCACGAATCCGCCCCACTTGACGAGCAACCCGGACAACCCGCGCGGCTTGGGCTTCGGTGCGTTGACTAGTTTCATCTCGCTCATTCCTCCTCCTGCCAGCGCGGCGAGGCCTCGTTCTCCACGCCCAAGTGGTCGAGCACCCGCGCCACCACCGTGTCGGCCACTTCCTCAACCGTCTGCGGCTTAAAATAAAAATGCGGGTTCGCCGGCAGGATCGTCGCGCCGGCCAGCAGCAACAGTTCCATGTTTTTGAGTTGCACCAAATTCAGCGGCGTCTCGCGTGTCACGAGAATCAGCTTCCGGTTTTCTTTCAGCGAAACATCGGCGGCGCGCAGCAAAACGTTGTCAGCGAAGCCGTGTGCGATGCGCCCCATCGTGCCCATCGTGCACGGGATGACGACCATCGCGTCGCACGCGTTCGAGCCACTGGCAAACGGCGCGTTCATGCTCTTGAGCCCATGCTTCTCGATGCCCTTGGCCAGGCGCAGGCCGTTCGGCAACTCCTGCTTGATCACCGTTTGCGCGTAGGCGCTGAGCACGACGTGTGTCTCGTGCCCGTACACCCCCAGGCGGTCGAGTAGGCGCTGGGCATAAATCATCCCGCTGGCTCCGGTTATGGCAACAAGAATTCTCATTTCGACGCAAAAACACCCCTCCATCAAGGGACGTCGAATATGCGTCAGGCCAAGCCGTCTTGTCGAGCTAACGTGCCGCGCGCGGCTTGACAGTCACGCCTCCGGATGACACCAAGCGGCGTGACCGACGCACCTCACACCCTCATCACCGGCGGCGCCGGCTTCATCGGATCGCACCTCACCGAGCGCCTGCTTGGCCAAGGCGAACGCGTCGTTGTGATCGACGATTTCTCCACCGGCTCACGAGCCAATCTAGCCGCCGTCGCCGACGATCCGAACCTCACGGTGATCGAAAGCACCGTCACCGGCTGCAAGTCGCTTGGCTCGCTAGTCGCCGAGTCGGGCTTCGTGTTTCACCTAGCCGCCGCGGTAGGGGTGGATCTCGTCGTGCAGTCGCCGATCCGCACCATCGAGACCAACCTCAAGGCCACCGAGGCCATCCTCGAGGCCGCCGCGCCCAACCGCAAGCCGATGCTGCTGCCATCCAGTTCCGAGGTGTACGGCAAAAGCTTGCGCGAAGGGTTTAAGGAAACCGACGACCTGCTCATCGGCCCGCCGACGCTTGGCCGCTGGAGCTACGCCTGCTCAAAGCTGATGGACGAATTCCTCGCACTCGCCTTTCACGCCGAGCGCCAGTTGCCGGTCATCGTGGCACGAATTTTCAACACCGTCGGCCCGCGGCAAACCGGGCGGTACGGCATGGTTCTGCCGCGTTTCGTAGAGGCCGCCAAGGCAGGCGAACCGCTGCGCGTGTTCGGCGACGGCCAGCAGTCGCGCTGCTTCGGCCATGTTGCTGACACGGTCGAGGCGTTGCTGCGCCTGGCGAAGTGCGACCGCGCTCCGGGGGGGGTGTTCAACATCGGCTCCACCGAGGAGGTGACCATCCTCAGCTTGGCCAAGCGGGTGATCGAGTTGACTGGATCAACTTCCGAGATCGAACTCGTGCCGTACCACGAGGCCTACGACAACGGCTTCGAGGACATGCAACGTCGCCAACCGGTCACCGACAAACTCGAACAGTTCACCGGCTTCCGGCCGACGACTCCACTGGATGACATTATCCGAAGCACCGCCGGCTTGGCCTAATGACGCCTCGCTCGAAGGCGCAGCCAAAGTGCCAATCGTAGCAGAAAACGAGTAACGAAAGCCAATTACACGCCGAGTCGAGACCGACCGACGATAAGGTTCACTTATAATAAAAAATGTTTTCCCCTGTTAAGCTATCCTTAAAATGGGTTGCTTGGTGACGGTCGGGGCGCTACGGTTTCCGTTTGGGTGCGTTGTCGCCAAATCACGACTCTTGTGTCAGGCAGGATACAGCTCGGCGGTTGTATCTTGTTTTCTGTTTCCCCACAGGCAACGCCTCAAACATGGAGGAACTCTTTTAAATAAAACATGTCGAACAATTCAGATTTAAAACCGAAATATCCGGGCATTCCCGTTACCGTCAACGGTAATTATTTGGTGGCAAAGTGCGTGGAGACGCGAATCACCGAAGGCGGGATTTTTTATCCCATCACCCCGTCCACAGAGGGCGGTGAACTGTATCAGGAAGCCTTCGCGATGGGCGAACTGGATGTCTGGGGCAACTCAAAAATCGCGATCGAGTGCGAAGGCGAACACGCCGCCCAAGGCGGTGCCACGGCCTTCGCAGTGACCGGCAAGCGCGCGGTCAACTTCACCTCCGGGCAGGGCATCGCCTACGCGATGGAGCAGTACTACCATGCACCGGGAAAGCTCTCCACCATGGTAGTGGAGGTCGGCGCCCGCGCGCTGACCAAGCAGGCGCTCAATGTGCATTGCGGTCACGACGATTTTTACGGCGCACTTGACGTCGGCTGGACGATGATGATGGCTCGCGACGCCCAGCACGCGGCGGACTCGGCGATCATCCTGCGCAAGGTCAACGAACTGGCGCTCAACCCTGGCATGAATATCCAGGATGGCATGCTCACCACCCACTCGGAGCGGACCTATCGCTCCCCGGAATCCGAGTTGCTGCGCGAGTTCCTCGGCGCGCCAGACGACACGGTCGACTGCCCCACTGATGCTCAGCGTGAATTATTCGGGCCAACCCGGCGACGGGTGCCGGCGATGATGGATTTGAAAAACCCGGTGCTAATTGGCCCAGTGCAAAACCAGGAGCACCACATGAACGGCGTGGTGGCCAGGCGCAACAATTTCAACGAGCCGATCCTTGGCTTCATCGAGCAGTGCAGCGAGGAGTTCGCTCAACTCACCGGTCGCCGTTACGGGCTGCTGCACGAGTACAAGACCTGCGACGCCGACACGGTGTTCGTCTCGCTTGGCTGCGCGGCGGAGAACATCGAGGCCGCCTGTGACTATTTGCGTGATCAGCGCAATGCCAAGGTGGGATCGATCCACGTCAATGTCATACGCCCCTTCCCCGAGGCGGCGGTCATCGAGGCGTTGCGCGGCAAAAAAACCGTCATCATTCTCGAGCGCACCGACGAGGGCATGGCCGGCGACAACCCGTTGACCCGCGACATCCGCACCGCGCTGGGCAAGGGGCAGGAGGCGGCGAAGTTCGGCGGCGAATTGCCGGCCATCACGCCGGAGGAAACCCCGCGCATTTTCCGCGGCAGCTACGGCATCGGCTCGCGCGACTTCCGGCCGGAGCACACGCTCGGCGCGTACGAGTTTGCCACAGGCCAAACCAAGCGCACCGACGGCAAAAGCGCCGCGGACGGCGAGACCTATTTCACGCTTGGCATCAACCACCCGTACGCAGTCATCTCGAAGGACACACCGTCCCTACTGCCCAGCGGCGCGATAGCGGTACGGTTCCACTCGATCGGCGGCTGGGGCATGATCACCACCGGCAAAAACCTCGGTGAGATCATCGGCAATTTTGGCCAGATTATTTCCGAGCGCACCCCGACCTATGACGACCTTGGCCAACTGGAGGACAAGCTCTTCATCATGGCCAATCCGAAATATGGCTCGGAGAAAAAGGGCGCACCGACAAACTATTACCTGACCGTCGCGCCGGAGTGCATCCAGGTGAACTGCGAGTTGAACCACGTGGATGTGGTGCTGTGCTGCGACCCAAAGGCGTTCACGCACACGAACCCGCTCGAGGGCATCAACAAAGGCGGCTGCCTTGTATGGGAATCTAGCGACTCGCCCGAGGAGGCATGGAAACGCATCCCTGCCAAGCACCGGCAGTTCGTCAGGGACAACAACATTCGGATTTTCATCCTCCCCGGTTTCAATGTCGCCCGCGACGCCACCAGCCGAGAGGATCTGCAGTTGCGCATGCAGGGCAACTCGTTCCTCGGCGCATTCTTCAAGGTGTCCTCCTTCCTCAAGGATCACGAAATCAGCGAGAAGCAGTACCACGACATCGTGCACAAGCAGTACGAGAAAAAGTTCGGCCGCTTCGGCGAGGCTGTTGTCGAGTCGAACATGAAAGTGATGATCGGCGGCTTCGAGCGCGTACAGGAAATCAATATCGGCGAGATCGAGGATGCCGACACATCGACCATGCGCAACCCGCTGCTCGCGCCGAACAACGCCGACGGGATCGAAATGATTCCCACCTCCGGCTGCGAAAGCACCGGCTGCCCAAGCTGCTCCATGCCGGAAGGACAGGAGCGCGCACCGTTCCAGACCATGGCCAAGTTTGACTCTGAGTTCCGCAACGAACTGGGCTACCACCAGCCGGCCGGCGCGCTGGCCAGCGTGGGCGTGATGGGCGCGGGTATCGGCGCGACGCAGAGCAAATACGTCGCCCGCCGCGAGACTCCGGTTTATATCGCCGAGAACTGCACCCAGTGCATGGAGTGCATCACAGCCTGCCCGGACACCGCCCTCCCCAACACCGCGCAGGACGTCAGCACCATCCTCGTCACCGCCATCCGCAACTACGTCAGCGACAAGGAGCAACAGAAGAATCTGCTCAACGAGGTTCAGGGCCTCGAGGAACGTTGCCGCGCCCGCATGGTCGACAACGCCACCAGCAAGGGCAAAGAACCGTTCAAGGATATTCTCCGCGCCGAGGTCGATCAGCTCACCACAGTTTCCGAGGCGGCGCGCGGCGAGTTCACCCGCATCATCGGCCAGTTGCCGCTGGCGTACAACGACGTCACCGCGATCTTTCGCAGCGTCGAGAAAAAGAGCCCCGGCAACGGCGGCATCTTCTCCATTTTCGTCAGCGACCTCTGCAAGGGCTGCGGCGAGTGCGTGCAGGTTTGCGGCGACCACGACGCTCTACGGATGACCCGCGAGACACCGGAACTCAACGCCGAACTGGCCACCGCGCAGGTCTTCAGCCGACTGTTGCCAGACACGAGCCAGAAGTTTCTCGGCCTGTACAACGATGACACGCCGGAGGACTCCCGCGAGGCGGCGCTGCGCAACCACCTCATGGTGCGGCGCAACTACGAGGCGCTCGTCAGCGGCGACGGCGCCTGCGCCGGTTGCGGCGAAAAGAGCGTGCTGCGCGCCGTGGCCTCCGTCACCGAGGCGTACATGCGCCCGCTCTACCATAAGAAGGCCAAGCGCCTCCGCGAAGCCGCCACCGAGTTGGAAAACAACGGCTTGGCCAAGCTGCAATCGCTCAAGGCACGGAGCGAGGAAGAATACAAGTGGTACACCTGGTCCGTCGCCCACTCGGTCATGGGCCTCGGCGGCGAGAACGACGACGACACGGCAAAGCGCTTGGCCAAGCACGGCGAGATCACCGACCAGGAAATTATCGATGCCCTCTGCGCCGTGCTGCGGCAGGACGCCTTCAACCACCGAGACCTGCAGGCGATCGACGGCCGGCACGCGAACGGCATGAGCGTAATGTTTATGGGCGCGCACACCGGCTGCAACACCGTGTACGGCTCCACCCCGCCGTCTAACCCGCATCCGTACCCATGGATGAACTCCCTCTTTCAGGACGGCGCAACCATCAGTTGGCTGTTTGGCGAATCGGCCACGCTCAACCACGCGCGCCACTCTGTCGTGCCGGAGCGCTTGACCAACGCGCTACTCACCCGCGACAACGACGTCAGTTCGCACAGCGAATATTTTGAGTTGACCCACCTCGACGACACGCTGATGACTGACCAAGAAATCCGCGAACTGCCCAAGGTCTGGGCCATCGGCGGCGACGGTGCCATGGGCGACATCGGCTTCCAAAACGTCTCCAAGGTCGTGCTGCAGAACCGCCCGAACGTATTGCTGCTCATGCTCGACACGCAGGTGTACTCGAATACCGGCGGCCAAAACTCCGACAGTTCCAACATGCTCGGCGGCTACGATATGAACCAGTTCGGCGCCGCATCACAGGGCAAGCTGGTCGAGAAAAAGAGTGTCTCTGAGGCGTTCATCAGCGGGCACGGCTCGCCGTTTGTCGCGCAAGTCTCCATGGCCAACTCCGCCAAGACCTACCGAGCCATGCTCGACGGCCTGGAGTATCGAGGCACCGCATTTTACCAATGCTACACCACCTGCCAGCCCGAGCACGGCGTGGCAGACCATATGTCAAACGACCAGGCAAAACTCATCCGCGACAGCCGAGGCATGCCGGAGTTCGTGTACAACCCGCGTGCCGGTGAGTTGATGCAGGAATGTCTTGATCTCAAGGGCAACCCCACCATCAAGCGCGACTGGTGGGAAACCAAGTACAAGTCCACCGGCGAAAAATACAAATACACCGTCGCTCACTGGGCGATCACCGAGGCGCGCTTCCGCAAGCACATCAAAGCCATACCCGAGAGCAGCGCTGCCGAGTTCATTCACATCGACAACATGCTCATCTCCGTCACGCAGCAGGACGTTACCTACCGGCGCGTGTTCGACGAGAGCCAACTGGCCTACGTGCCGGACTTCGGCGTGTACTTCAAGGCCGAAGTCAACGGGAAGTTCAAGTACTTCACCGTCAGTCGGCAGATGGTCCTCTTCGCCGTCGAGCGCCGCAAAGCATGGCGCATGCTGCAAAGCAAAGCCGGTGTCGAAAACAAAGATTACACCGCACAAAAAGCCCTCTTGGCCAAGGTCGAAAAAGGCGAACTGACCCGCGACGACCTGCTGAACCGGGGCAGCGAACTCCTCAACGAGGAGGCCGCCACCGTGGCCTGACCCCTTACTCCATCTCTCCAAAAAGCCCCCGAACAACGGGGGCTTTTTTATTGCCCTTTGCCAAGCGGGGTATATTCCTGAAAGCTAAGCGATCATCCCTTGGGCTCCTCGATGCGGTACAGGTGGGTGTCGCTTCGAAGGAACAGCGCGCCGTCGCTCACGGCTGGGGAAGCTTTGAACGTACCGTCCAATTGACTGACTGCCAGGACCTCGAATTTGTCCGAAGCAGCGATGACTGTGGTTTTCCCCTCGCGGTTGCAGAAGTAGATGCGACCGCGAATCTCGACGGGCGATGCGTCGTAGTTGCCGCCAAGACGTTCGCGCCAATGCTCCTTGCCGGTCAAGGCGTCAACACAACTCGCCACGCCCCCGTCGTGCACGACAAAAAGTTCCCGGCCGACCAGAATTGGTGATGGAACATGAGGAATGCTGATGGAACGCTGCCAAACAACCTGATCGTCGCGGAGCCTCCCCTTGCCGGGGCGGACGGCATAGATACAGAAATGATCCTGACGGATGGAGCCCACGACATAAAACAGGCCGTTTCCATACGAGGGACGGCCCACGATGGAGAAACCGTTGTACGGCATCCACCACAGTTCCGAGCCGGTCGTGAGGTCATACGCCGCGACATGGTCAGCCCCGGAGCAAACGAGTTGTGGGACGCCGTCAACGGGCTGAACGAGCGGCGTGGAATAGGCCATTTTTGCGATAGACCGCTTCTTAGCGGCGGCCTCGAGATGCGCGCGTGGCTGCTTCCACTTGACCTTCCCCGTCCGCTTGTGGAGTACTGCGATGAATTGGTTGTCGATGCCGTCGCAGGTGAGAATCAACAGGTCGCCATGAAGAATCGGCGAACTGGCTCCTCCCTGGATCACGTTGTATTCGAACTCGGTATTTTTCCATAGGATACGGCCAGCCGTGTCCAGGCACGCGGTGCCGCGCGGGCCGAAGTTGACAAACACGCGCTCGCCGTCCAGCACCGGCGTCGGCGAGGCGTAGCCGTTCAAACGATGGCGCGGGCCTGCGTCCCCCGGCGTCAACACCTCGACATTGTGCAGCAACGTGCCGCTGGTTTTGTCGATGCAAACGGCATGGAGGGACTTTCCCTCGGCATCGGCGCTGGTCATCCAGACTTGGTTGCCTGCAATCACCGGTGACGACCAGCCCTGACCGGGCACTCCGGTTTTCCAAGTGATGTTTTTGCCTTCCTCCCAGTGGACAGGAATGCCCTTTTGGTCGGAGTGCCCCTGCCCGTCGGGACCGCGAAACTGTGGCCAGTCGGCTGACGAATAGACGGCGGCAAGCAGAAAGGCCAAGCTTGTAAAACTAAGATGGAATGAATTCGATTTCATGGAAACAGAATTGGCAAGTGGTGAAAGAAAGTAGAACCACCAACCCGCGGCGTCAAAGCCCTTTCGGCTTATTTTTGAGGATCGAGCCACTCCGGGTCGAACGGCGTATTCGCGGTCAATCCGGGGAGGTGGTGCAGCAGTTTCGACAGCTTGGGATCAGCGTCAAGCGCCCAGCCGAAACCGATTGCGCCGGCGTTGAACACCGTGCCACCTTGGGGCCTCTCCCGGTAAATCATGTCCACCAGGGTTCCCTTTTTCTGCTGACCGAAGTGCGCGTTGTCGCGCTGGAGGCTGGCAATGGTCTCGCTGCCTACCGACTCTTTGGTAAGAAATGCCCCGCCCGGAACAAGGCCCGGTAGGCGGCGCGTATGAGGAGAGACAAATGTCTATCTCTGCCCTTAGCCAAACGCTGCTTCGCAAGTCTGCAATGCGTCAGCCCATGCTAGTACGATGGCTACAAATGCCAAAACAGCGTGCCTGTTGTCAGGCCGTGAGCGACCGCAGTTCGCCTCCGGTCAAACTTGATTATCAATAGTCTCATTGTCTTTTTCATTTTGAATAAATGCCCTTGGCCAAGGGCCGCTTCCTTGGTTGGTTATGCGGAGGCCGATGCAGGTGTGATTGTGCTGAATGTCAAAACACTTTGAAAAAGTCTTCCCCTGACAAAATAAACTCGCGTTGCTTAAAATCAGCAAAGTAGGGTTGCACGCATGTGCTTCACCCGCTTCCGCCGAAAGGAGGAGACCGAATAAATGTCGAATGACTCCAGGACTGACTCTCGCCCGTGGCACTCGGGTATCACACGCTATCAATGGATGGTATTGGTTGTTGCCTCGCTTGGGTGGGTCTTCGATATTTTCGAGGGCCAAATTTTCGTTGCATCGATGCGCGATGCCATGCCGGATCTGCTAGGGGTATCCCCCGATCATGACTCGGTGCGCATATGGAACGACCGTGCCTTTGGCTTCTTCCTGCTGGGTGGCGCGTTTGGCGGCGTGGTGTTTGGCATGATCAGCGACCGCATTGGCCGCGCCCGGACGATGATCTACACCATTCTGTTTTACTCGCTCTTCACCTGCCTGAGTGCCTTTTCACAGGATCCGTGGCACATGGTTGTACTGCGGTTCCTCGTGGCAATGGGCGTCGGCGGCGAATGGGCCGTGGCCAGCGCCATGGTGGCCGAGGTGATGCCCAAGCGATCGCGCCCGGTGATGAGTTCAATTTTTCATGCCTCGAGTGTCTTTGGCACCTTGCTTGCAGTGGCGGCTATTTATTTGCTGATTGGAAACCCGGAATTAAACGCGTGGCTGGCGGGCAAAGGCATCGACGGCTGGCGTGTGGGGTTTGCCATCGGCGTGTTGCCGGCATTTCTCACGCTTTGGATTCGCTGGAAACTGCACGAACCGGAGAGTTGGACCGCCGCCCGCGACCGCGCCCTGCGGGATGAAACACAGCGGACAGGCCGGATCAGCGAGCTCTTTTCCGCAGCCCACCGGCGTAACACACTGATCGGCGTGACCCTTGCGACCATCGGTCTGGTCACGTTTTGGGGAGGCCACATTTATGGCAAAAACGCCCTCATGCGCCAGGCACAGACCGAGGTTTTGATGATGGAAAACATCGGCCCCAAAGCTGATAAAACGGTGAAGAATGCGGCTTTTGAAAAGCACAAATCCGAAATCAAACGGGCCGAGATGACGAGCATGGCGCTGAACACCACCGGAGCGGGCCTGGGCCTCGTGCTCTTTGGCGGCATCTCGATCCGACTCGGGCGAAAGGGCGCCTTTGTACTCTACCACGCGATGGCGTTCGTGATGATGCTGGTGATGTTCCAGTGGCTGATCCCCGGCGACGCCTCCAAGGGAGTGCTTATGGTGTGCCTGCCTGTATTCGGGTTTTTCACCGTGGGCATGCATGCAGGCTATGCCGTGTATTTTCCGGAACTGTACCCAACCCGCCTGCGCGGCACGGGAACGGGCTTTTGCTTCAACATGGGCCGACTGGGCACCGCCGCCGCGTTCTTTGGTTTTGCCGCCATGGCCAGCCCGCCCACACCAGAAACGAAGGCCATGTGGCTCGCGCCCCTGTTCCTGCTCGGCGTGGTCGTGGTGTTGTTCGCCAAGGAAACTCGCGACGATGATTTGCCGGAGTAATGCGAGGACGCCTCCTACACCAGCGAAAACCCATCCGCCGCAAACTTGGCCAAGCGCATCTCGTGTGCCCCGTTGGCGCGGGTGAGTTCGTGGATGAAAACAATCTCATCGCCCATCCGCTGCGCGTCGATGTAGCGCAACGAACCGGAGGCGTGGGGACTGAGCACGGCCGGGCCGTCCGGCGAGAGTACTTCCCATGACTTCAAGTCGTCCGAGACGGCCAAGCCGGTTTTTTCCTCGTAGTTTTCATGATGACCGGCGCTGCCATCGTAGAATGCGTAGTAACGGCCATTGAGCGGCAACACACTGTTGATGCGACGGCAATATTTATCCCACGCAGTGGCGCCCTCAGGCTCCAGCACGATGCCCTGCCAGTCCCACTGGTCAAGATCGGTCGAGGTGGCCAGCGCAGTGGCGCTGACGCATTCGCCGGTGTTGAAAATATCCAGCGAGTCATGCGATTTATCGCCGGTGGTCGAGGTGCTTTTTGCGACGCTGAGGAAGAGATAATAAACGCCATCAACCTCCATCAGCCACGGGTCCTTCACGCCCTCCAGCCCCAACTCGGTGGCGGTGAACAGGCGTTTCGTGTTGCCAGGATCAAGCGCCTCCACTGTATCCGCCCGGTTGACGGTGGTGCACCAGCGGCCATCTTCCGGAGCCACATAGCTGGTGAAGTAGCGCCATTGGCCGTCCGGGCCGCGCTTGAGCGTGCTCTTCTCGATTGAGGCGGAATCGTACTGGCTTTTGCGCACCGACCACACGTCTTCAAACGATTCGAAATCGATCGTCTTGGCGATTCGCGACTCGCCGCCGCGGTCAGGCTCCACCCCTCGCGGACGGCGGATTCGATAAGTGAGATACGCAGCCTTGTCAGCCTCATCCCAGCACCAACCGGGCGCACCCACCCAATATCCTTTTTCGTCACCCACAGGCTCGCGAATAATCGCTCCCTCCAACAGTTCCCTTTCAATTTTCAACCGGTTCATTTGATCGTGATTATTTTTCTTGTGCGTATGGATTCCTCCGCCGCGATGGCCAGCAAAGTGCCGTCGATGCAGTTGGCCACCGAGGTCAACTGTGTCTCCCCTGTGCGGATGGCGCGGATGAAGGCCGGATGAATCTCCGCAAAACCCAGGTGCCCACCCCAGCCAACACCACGCTTGGCCTTCACCTTGATGACTCTCGGCTCGCCTTTCCGTTTGCCGTGCTGCCAATGGAGTATTTGCAGGTTGCCTAGGTCGGTCTGCAAAACACCTTGGTCACCCACCACGCCCATCTCGAGCGTCTCCCTCGGCGGCTCGTGTGCAAACAGGCAAAGATGCAGCGTGCCCTTCGCGCCGTTGGCGTAATCCCAACTCACCGTCGCGTGGTCGTGTACTTGGTTGGCGCCGGGGATGACGCGGTTGACGGCGTTGCTGCCGAACGCACTCACACGTCTGGGCCGGGCACCCACCCACCAGTTCATCAAGTCAAAGTGATGGCAGTTTTTATCGACGAGACAGCCGCCGCTCTTTCGCCGGTCCTGAATCCATTCGCGCGACTTGGGCTGGAACGGCCCGCGGAATTCCTTGCACCATGTCATGTGCGGCGTGCCAACCGCGCCCGCATCCACCAGCTTTTTGAACTTTCCAAAAAACGGCGAATACCGCAACTCATGGCCAATCAGCAGCACCCGATCGCTTTTCGCCGAGGCGCGCAACAACTTGCGGCACTCGGCCGGCGTGATGCCGACGGGCTTCTCGAGAAAAAGATGTTTTCCTGCCTTGAGCGCCTCCAGCGCCAGCGGCACATGGGTGAAGTTGGGCGAGGAAACCACCACCGCATCGAGGTCGCTGTGGATGAGGTCGCGTTCATTGTGAAACAACCGCATCTCCGGTGCCACCTCCATTGCGCGAGCGATGCGTCCGGGATCACTAGCGCACAAGGCGACCGCCTCCGCCTGCCCCCGGCATTCCCGGTGAAACAACTCCAGATGGCTGAAGCCCATGGCTCCCGCGCCAATAAAACCTATGCGTATTTTCCGCGCCACGCGGCGCGGATTCTGCCCGAAGCCGTGCTTGTCAGGCAAGCCCGGCGTAATTTCGGCAGCCGAATAACTCCGTCTTTGGCCAAGCGGCGAACAATCTATTTGCCACCGCGCAGTTCGAGTATCGCTTGGCCAAGCGCTCGGCCGATTTTGGTGAAGGTGATCGTGCTGCCGAGGTAGTGGTACGGGAAGTCGGAGCCTAGTTTTTCCCACTCGGCGACGTTGTCGCGCCACGTGGGGAACGCCGCATCGGCGCGCTTATCCCAGTACACGTCGGTCGGGATGGCGCGGACGTTGCCCGAAAATTCGGGTACATCGTTCATCGACGCCTGCGCCGCCTTGACTATGGCCATGTTGCCCTTGGCCGGCGCAAAGCCGTTCTGCCCCATGATGCCGATGGCGAACGGGAGGTTCGGCTTGGCCAAGTCCTTCCTCACGTCGCGGATAAAGTTTTTCATATTCACCGCGTACTCATCCTGAAAGCCGTTGTACATGTCATTCCAGCCCTGGAACCAGGCGAAGCCGGCGATGTCGTAGCCGCGCCCGTCGTAGTCGGGGAACCGTTGTTTCAACTCGCTCAACGTCGTTTCAATTTCCGACATCATCAGTCGATAAAAGTGGCCGTAACTGTCGATGACCTCCCTGCTGTATTCGCCGGCCTTGGCTTTGCGGATCGCGTCGATTGAGGCGTCACTCTTTTCCTCGATCTGTTTGCGGGTGATTTTCGGGTTGTCTTTCTTCGCTTGGTTCCACTCGTTGCGAATGAGGTTGTTGTAGTCGCGCTTTACCATGTTTTCAACGAACTCGTCGATCTTCCCCTTGGACTGCAGACCGGAGCTTGGCGGCCGAAAGTCGCGGCCGATGCTCTTGCCTCCCCAAGCGGCCTTGATGAGCAGCACCGGTTCCTCGAAGTGGTTGCCCATCACGTGACCAAACTCCAGCTCCAGCCCGATGCGCCCCGGAGAACCGTAACCCACAGTCAACTTGCCCCGGCGCTTGAGGTAGTTGATCCACACGTCGTCGCGCTCGATGTACTTCCCGTCCTTGTGCAGGTGCGCGAAGAAACCCTTCGTCTCCGGCGCGGTGATCTGGTGTTTCAGCAGCGGGTCAACCCTGCCCTTGCCCTCCATGTTCGATTGACCGGCCAGGATGAACACCTTCACCGGTTTTTTGTCCGCCAACGCGGCACAGTTCAGGACGAGGGCAAGCGAGAACAACAGAATATACTTCAAGGATTTCATGGCTCATGCCAATCCTAACGAATGCGCCTGCACCCGCAAGTGAAATTCCAATTTTGCTTTGCCGCCGAAAGCCCCCTGCTACCATCCGCGCCACGCATGGCGCGCAAAATTCTCATCCTCACAGAGGGGCTCTCTTCGCCGCACTCAGCGAAGACCGCATGCGGTGTGATCCGCTTTCGGCGCGATGAAGTGGTGGGCGTGCTCGACACCACCGTGCCGCCGCAGCCGGCGCAGGCACTGCTCGAGGTCGGCGGAGACTTGCCGGTGGTAAACTCCCTCGACGCCCTGCCCGAGGCCAACGTGCTGCTCATAGGCATCGCCCCCTCCGGGGGTACTCTGCCCGCGCCGATGCGAGCGCTGGTGCTCGGCGCGATCGAGCGCGGTATGGACGTGGACTCGGGTCTGCACGAGTTTTTGAATGACGACACCGAGTTCGCCGCTGCTGCCGCGGCCAGCGGCTCGACCCTTCGCGACCTACGCCGCAACAGCGAGCGCAACGTGGCCAGGCGGCAAAACATCTCCGTCGACTGCCTCCGCATCCACACTGTCGGTCACGATTGCAGCGTCGGCAAAATGGCGGTCTCCATCGAGGTGGCACGCGGCTTGGCCAAACGCGGCGTGGACGCCAAGTTCATCGCCACCGGCCAGACCGGCATGCTCGTGGAGGGTGACGGCTGCCCGGTCGACGCCGTGGTTACCGACTTCATCAGCGGCGCGGTGGAAAAACAAATCCTCGCGCACCAGCACCACAAGGTGCTCGTCATCGAGGGCCAGGGCAGCATCACGCACCCGTGCTACTCCGCCGTGACGCTTGGCCTGCTGCATGGCTGTATGCCGCACGGCCTCATCTACTGCTTCGAGATGGGCCGCAAAATGGCCAAGGGCGCAAGTCACACCGAGCTGCCCTCAATGGAGTCGCAGCGCGACCTCTACCTCGCCATGGCCAACGCTGCCCATCCGTGCCGGTTCATCGGCGTGGCCATCAACAGTCGATGTGTGGAGGAGCCGGCGTACCGCGCCGAGCGCGATCGCATCGAGTCGGAATGGAACTTGCCGGCGTGCGACGTGTTCCGCAAAAACGCCGAGCCCCTGGTGGAAACAGTGCTCGAAATGCTAAAAGACTAAAATGGAACTACTC
Source organism: uncultured Verrucomicrobiae bacterium (assembly GCA_937770485.1). Classification (GTDB taxonomy): domain Bacteria; phylum Verrucomicrobiota; class Verrucomicrobiia; order Limisphaerales; family UBA1096; genus UBA1096. The sequence continues at coordinate 61,083 of CALJHX010000016.1, forward strand.
CTGCACGAATACGAATTGCCGTTGAAGCATCCGTTCACAATCTCGCGCGGCACCACCACGGCGCAGCCCACGTTGATTGTGGAATTGCAACAGGACGGCGTTAGCGGTTTCGGCGAAGCCATCGCCAACACCTACTACAACTCGCCGATGAACTCGATGCGTGCGCGACTGCAATCCGTCCAAACAATGCTCGCCGGCGAGACATTTCGCGACACGGAATCGTTTTGGAAACTCTGCGCCGAGCGCCTTGCCGACGCATCGTTTGTGTTATCCGCGCTCGACTGCGCGGCGCACGATCTTTGGGGACGCCTCGAGGGCATGCCGGTGCATCGGCTTTGGGGACTCGACCCGGCAGACGCGGTTAATTCATCCTACACGATCGGCATTGCCGGGGTGGAAAAAATGGTGGCCAAGCTCGCCGAGATGTCGGGGTGGCCGGTGTACAAAATCAAGCTCGGCACGGGAAACGACGTGGGAATTATCCAAGCCCTGCGCGAGCACACCGAAGCCGTGTTTCGCATCGATGCCAACTGCGGCTGGGCTCCGGATGAGGCCGCCAGGCTCTCCGTCGAGATGGCACGGCACGGCGTGGAGTTTATCGAACAGCCGCTCCCTCCCGGTGAACGCGAAGCGCAAGCGCAACTCTTTCACGAATCGGCACTGCCTATCATTGCCGACGAAAACTGCATCGGCATAGCTGACGTGCCGCTGTGCGTCGACCACTTCCACGGCATCAACATCAAGCTCTGCAAATGCGGCGGCCTCACGCCGGCACGCCGGATGATTGCGGCCGCGCGCGACCACGGCCTCAAGGTGATGGTCGGTTGCATGACCGAAAGCTCCGTCGGCATTTCTGCCGCAGCGCAGCTCACCCCGTTGCTCGACTATGCCGACCTCGACGGCGCCGTGCTTCTAGCCAAGGACGCTGCTGTCGGAGTGCAACTACACCAAGGGCAGTTCCTGTTCCCAAATGAACCGGGCCTCGGCATCCAGGCGCTGAAAACTCCCTGATCCATGGGTTGAGCCGGTTTTGCTTTGAACCCACAGGGTAGATTAGCAAATGGTAGCATGATGGAACTTTCCGCATGCCTCATCCGCTTGAAGGTATTTTGGATACGCGAAATGCCCGAAAAATAGATTTAAACCACCGGCATTGAAAAAACGGTTGCCCTTCTGTTTAGCCAAGCGGCAACTGTTTTGGGTTGCCAATATAAGGGCAAAATTTGGGCGAAACTCAGGAAAGAAACTGAAAAAACTGAGGCGCTAACAAAACAAAGAATTATTATACGCGCGGAACCTTTTAAATGTTACATTAAACGGTTTTTTTTACTAGACAAGGTAGTTTAAAAGGATGAACATCAGCTTACGTCTCATACTATTATTCTTGTACCAAACAGGTTTGACACCGACGTGGCTACATTTAATCAGTACAAATGAAAATACATCGACGAAATGCCTTTACGCTTATTGAGTTACTAGTTGTTATTGCCATCATCGCGATCCTGGCTTCCCTGCTGCTGCCTGCTTTAGCTAAGGCCAAAGCCAAGGGAGTGCAGACAGTTTGCCTGAGCAACCTCAAGCAGTGGGGACTTGTCTGGCAGTATTACACTGACGACAACGAGGGCTACTTCAGTCAAGGGATCAATGTTAAAAACATGAGCGGCTGGTGGCGCGGTGAATGGGTGGCCTCACTGGAAAAGCTGTGGCGAAAACAGGACATCCTGCTCTGCCCGTCTGCCAAGCTGGCCCGTAGCAACCGTTCCCCCAACTACACATTAAAGCCGGTGAACAAATACAAGAACGACTCATGGGATGCGGTCGGTAGCTGGAACGCCTCATACCGACACGGTCATATTTCCACCGAAGCCATCCCCACTCGGTCAAGTTACGGCAATAACAACTGGCTCTACAATGCGCCTTCCGACATCCAGGGCAGGAAGAAGGATTGGCACTGGCGCACGATCAATCCTTCGGGCCATGATCTGCACAATATCCCGATGTTTATGGATATGATGTGGCGTGGCGGCGGGCCACACCACGGCGGCGGAAATAAGTTCATGCCGGGCAACTACAACGGCGACTGGCAGGGTGCCGGACATGAAATGAAACACTTCGCCTTCGACCGGCACGCAGGCGGTATCCAGGGCGTATTCATGGATCACTCCGCAAGGCATATTCCTATCAAGAAACTTTGGCGGCTAAAATGGCATCGCACGTTTGATACAAGCCGGAAAATGACTTGGCCAAAATGGATGACAGGCTATCCCAATTACTATTAATCCCAATTTTTAACACCAAACCAAAACAACTCATATAACAACCCGAATGAATACAATACCAAGAAAACTAATAGCGGTAACCACTGCAATCCTGATGGGCTTAACATCAGCGTTTGCGGCGGTTAAGAACGGTGCCTCGTTGAAGGGAAACGAATACACCAAAGGCGGAAACAATGCCAAGGGAGGAGGCGTGATTGCGTGGAACTCATATTCCTCGGTCGACCCTACCACGTTCAACCATGACCTGACATCCGGCGATCTCACGGTCCTGAAGGATGGGGACTACTTGGTCGCATTTACAGTTCCGTTTAACACAATCAATGCACAGCGAAATACCCATCGGGCAGAATTGTTGGTCAACGGTAAAGCTATCACCACTGCGCTTGGTGAGTCGGGGTATTTGAGGTTTTCCAACGCTCATACGGAAGCGTCTGACCACTTTGCAGGACTTATCTCTGGCCTTAAAGCCAACGACATCATCACCTTAAAAACTACTCCAGTTGCTGCAGTTGCTCTGGAATCATTCATTGAAACCGCAAACCTCTATGTCGAGTTGTTGGAGGCTGACCGCAATGTATTCTCCGCCACTGCCACGGCGATCCAGTCCGGCACCAACCTTAATATGGCCCCAGACACGGGGGACCAAAATCTGGTTTGGACATCGGAAAGGAAAGGAAGCGGTTACTCTCACAGCAATGGGGATCCGGGTGTCACCATTAAGGACGGTGGCAACTACATCGTTTATGTGAATGTCCCACTAAACGGTGACATTGCCCGCGGCTCGGTCGGACTGACTGTCACACTTGATGACGATTACGTGGAGGGCGCGCGTGGACAGCAGGGTTATATCCGCAATTCAAACGCTCACAAAAATTCCTCCATTCACTTTTCCGGTGTAATCAGTGCAGAGGCCGGCCAGGTTCTTGCTGTATACACCGAGCAATTGGCTTTGGCTGGCACCGTCAAGGTTCAGCCAAACAGGGCTGCCTCAATCTACATCGAGAAGTTAGAGGACGATGGCCTTTATGTTGATTCCTTCACAGGAACAACTGCGGGTGAAAACCTGAACCCGGACAACAAGTTCGCACTGTCACTTGTTGGAGACGGCATTAGCCCGGACCTTATAGACGATGCCAGCTACAGCAACGAGGGCGATAATGAGGAAAATATCGTAATCAAGAAGGCTGGCAGTTACTTGCTTTCATTCAACAGTACGTTCACCGGTGGTAATTCCCGCGCCAATCCTCGAGTCACCGTGGAGATTAACGGGAGCGTAGTTCCGGGAGCAACCAGCACGGCCCATTATAACCGTCACTCGGATGGCCACGACGAGACTACCGGTTCGTTTGTTGCCCTGCTGAACGATCTGGCCGTGGATGATGTGGTCACGATCAGTGTCCAGCGCGAGGCTAACGGAGGTGTCGTCACTTCACCCGAAGGCGGCAAGGTTTCTCTGCAGGCCAAGGATGCCTACAAATCAGCCGCAGGCGATAGCAACCCGCCGAAGATTGCCTACTTCACCGCTCTTGGACTCGATGGTTTTGAGGCTCGAATTGAGGATTTTGGTCTTTCAGTAAACGCTGCCAGCATCAAGGTAACTGTCGATGGAGCCGAGGCCGCTTTTACCACCAGCAAGAGCGAAGGCGTGACCATCGTTAATTATGCGTTTGCCACTATACCAACCCCTAAGAGTGTCCACCCGGTCAAATTGACCTACTCAGACTCAGGAGGGAACAGTCACAGCCATGCCTTGTCTGTTGCCATCACGGTTGATTATAAAGGTATCCCAGCCAGTTTTGCAGCCACCTCCGTTGACAAGTCAGCCAGAGGCTTTGTCGCCAATGTCAGTCAGGTCAGCATTATTCAGACTGAGACAGCACAGTTTATTCACGGGGGCAGCATTGCAGGAGCGGAGAAGCAGTTGCGCGGAGAATACCTCAACCCGGATGATCTGGACGACAACGACAATCCACGCCCCTATCTGAACGAGGCGGACCCCGAAGCTTGGGAGGGGTGGAGCATTGCACCGGTTGATGTGGACGGGACCATCAACTGGAACCAGGATGAGGGTGCCGCCATCGGCAACTTCGGCGAAGACCAACCGATCCCGCAAATCCCCGGCTGGGGCGATAGCTCCGATGGTGTCGCGGCAGAAATGCTGGCCTACCTGGAACTCTCAAAAGGCCTACACACACTCGGCGTGAATAGCGATGACGGATTCAAGCTCTCCTTTGGCCCCAACGCCAAGGATCTACTGGGAGTTAATGCCGGCCAGTTTGACGGCGGCCGAGGATCTGCCGATAGCATCTTTAACATCGTGGCAGAGGCAGACGGACTCTACCCGGTACGCCTGCTCTGGTACGAGAACGGTGGTGGAGCCAATGTAGAGTTTTTCTCAGTAGCTGATGGCAAAAAGATACTGATCAACTCTGACAACGCCAATGCAATCAAGGCTTATCGCTCCGGCGATACAGCGCCTTACATAAGCCGAGTATTCCCTCTCCAAGGCGACTTGTCCCAGACCATCGAGTTTGATTTCACCAATGCCGACCTATCAGTGGACAAGGCCTCAATCAAGTTGAAGTTAAACGGACAAGATGTAGCTTCATCATCCAGTTCTACAGAAGACGGGGTAGCGGTCGTTTATAATCACGGCGCTTATCTGCCAGCGGGAAATCACACAGTAGAGTTGTCCTACACCGAAAGCGGTGGGACAAGCAGGGTACGGGAATACAGTTTCAGTATTCCCAAGGGTCGGATAGACATCCTGGAAGACAAACCCGTTATCTATATTCCTTTTGATGACACCTCAGGAGAAAATGCAGTTGCCTCTGTAGGCACCCCAACTCCCCAACTGGTCTATGGCAATGGACCAGAACTGGGAGTCCCTGCCCTCTACCCGAACGGGGTAGGAACTGCGGTTCGATTTGATGGATCAAAGGATCAGGATCTTAAGTTCAACGATTCTCCTCTAGTCAATACAGGTGGAACATGGCCAAGAGGTGCCTTGACCTGGGAATTCTGGTTCAAACCAGAAAAATTACCCACCACTGGTCAAATTAATACTCTTTGGGAGCAGGGTGGCGTAACTCGTGGTATTCATTTCTACCTTAATGGCACACAGGATTCGGATGCAACAGAAGCTGAAATCTACATGATGGCTTGGAACCGTGGAGAAACCTTATGGGGCGGCGCTTTGAACCAGGTAGGTTCTGACAACATCACCGCAGTAAAAAGCACAGTCAAATTGGGTCATGTTTATCATCTGACATTTGTGCTCGTTGGAGATGAGAGTGGCGACTTGGAAGGAACACTGACTGGCTATCTTAATGGTCGTTCTATTGGAACAGTTTCTGGTGTTCACATGTTACATTCACATGGTGACGACTCTGCGTTTGCCAACATGTGGACAAACGCAGTGGACCATAATGGCGACTTAAACGGGACCGGAGGCTTGGGCTTTACAGGTGTAATTGATGATGCGGTATTTTACCACAAATCACTAACCGCGGAACAGGTTGCATCAAACTTTGAGGGAGGCTTTGCGCAAAAGGCCATCGAAATCACTACCCAGCCACAGGACAGCTCTACGCCGGAAGGAAGTACAGCAACATTTAGCGTCAAACTCACTGGAACTCCACTGGTAGACGTGAAATGGCTCGTTAATGGGGAAGAGGCAGCAACTGATGCCGTCATCTCTGATTCAACCCTGAGCATCGTAGCTACCGAGGCAAACAATGGAGCTAAGATTAAGGCGGAACTAACTAACAAAAGTGGCTCGGTCACAACGGCGGAAGTAATCCTGACTACCGTGGTGGACAAGGCCGCACCTGAAGTTGCATCTATAGTTGCCTATGCAGGCACAATCAACCAAGTCGCTATTTCATTCAATGAACCTCTTGATCCCGCTTCTGCTGAGACGGTTGCTAACTATACCATTGAGGGGCTAACCGTTAATAGTGCTGTACTTGGAGCCGATGGCAAAACGGTCACCCTCTCAACCAGCCAACAGGCTTCAGGTAGCTACACAGTGGCTATATCGGGAGTGAAGGACCTTTCCGCTCGAGCAAACACAGTCAACACATCTGCTTCATTTGAATCCTCGCTCAGTTATGCACAGGAAGTAATGTCTGATGGCCCCATCATTTACTGGAAACTGGGTGAAACCGCGGGAACAGTGGCAAACGATGAAATGGGCAACAGAACAGGAATCTATGTCAGTGCCAGTGGTTCCGGTCTTCCAACATTAAACGCAGACAGCCTCGTACCCGCATCCAATGATGGCGCAGTACATTTTGATGCGGCAAAGGATCAAAAGATCAACATAGCCGACCATAAGCTGATGAATACCGGCACATTTAAGGAAAAGACTCTTGAATTCTGGTTTAAAGCCGACTCACTTCCTCAGTCAAAAACAGATGTTCCCTACCAGCAAAAAGTAGTCATCTGGGAACAAGGCGGCGGCTGGAAAGGATTGCGTTTCTACCTAACAGCAACCGACGATTCAGACACGCCATCAAAAGCTGATCTTTATTTTATGGCTAATTCACATATCGGAGGAGGCACAACAAGTGATCCAGCGGCTTGGACATCTCCTCCATTGAACTTGAAGTGGGGAGGGTCTACTGATGAAAGAGGCCCCGCTTCTCATTTTGGTTACGAGGACTCGGTTCCCGTCTTTGTTAAAAGTGCAATTCAAGTCAACAAGATCTACCATGTAGTAGGCATTATTGAGGGAGACAGTGAAGGCTTGGACGGTAAACTTAAACTGTACGTCAATGGAAAGCTTGCAGATGAAGCAGGTGGCGTCAGCCAGATGTATTCTCACGGAAACGACGCAGGGATTGGAGGAATTAATGCCGGCACAATATTCCATGATGAGATCGCCGATGGTGATCTATTGGAGGGTGACTTACATCATTTTACTGGAACGGTTGATGAGATTGCTCAATACAATCTTGTACTCACAGCTGACCAGATAGCAGGACGCTATGAGGTCGGCAACACGTCCGCGCCTGCCCCTGACGCACCGTCGACAATCCTCATCGACTTTGCTGGCACCGGTGCAAACTCGGCTGGAGCTTCTCCCGACCCGTGGATATCGATTAATAACCTCGTGATGGATGAAGCGGTAGATTTGGGAGGCGGCGTCACGATCACAGCACTGGACGATGGCTTTAACCCGAACAATCCAGCGCAGCCAGGCGAGGGAGCTGAATACGATGGGGTAAGCGTGCCGCAGGAGGCTCGCAACGACTACTTCTTCAAGATTGCTGATGCAGCAGGAACCACGGCGCGCATGCGGATTGATGGCCTTGCGGCGGGCACCTACAACGTGACGGTTTTCGAAGGCCGGACGACGGATGCAAGCCAGTTCGCCAAGATCTGGACCGGTGAAGAGCCGGCGGCAGAGAACACGGGGGATTTCGCCAAGGGCAGTGCCACGGTCACGGTGACAGTGGCTGCGGGAGAACCGCTCTGGTACATGCACCTGGAAGACGGCAGCGGCGGTGTCAGTGGTATGATGATTCGCCAGGCTGCAGACACTCCGGGGCTGAGCATCGTGAACAACGGTGACGGCACGGTGACGGTCACCTATGAGGGTAGACTGCAAGCCGCAACCTCGGTGAATGGCCCTTGGGCCGATGTCGAGGGTGCGACCAGTCCCCAGATCATTCCCTCCAACCAGGCGATGCAGTTCGGCCGTGCGGTGAAATAAAATTCACACCACAACTAAACCAATCAGAAGGGTCCGGCCTCGGCCGGGCCCTTTTTGTTTTTGCACTGAATTGAGCACTGGGGATATATTCGCCAAGCGCAGTTGACGCTGAGCTATGACCTTCGACCAACAAACACTCGATCAATACAAGGAAACGCTCCTCATCATGGCAAGCCACGCTGAGAGTGTGGTTAGCCTCGCAGTGCGCGCCCACCTCGACCGCGACGAGGGCCTGGCAAAGCAGACGCTTGAGACCGACGAGACCATCGACCAGTTCGAAATCCAAATCGACCACATCGCGCTTGGCCTGCTGTCACAAGCCCCGGGTGAATTCGAACTGCGCCAGATCACCTGCGGCATGAAGATTGCCCGTGAACTCGAGCGCGTCGGCGACGAAGCCACCACCATCGCCCGAAGGGCAGTCGAGCTCATGGCCCTCCCGCCCCTTTCCTCTCCGCTCGACATTGCCAAGATGACTTTCCTGGCTAACGCCATGCTCAAGGATGCGCTCGACGCCTTTGTCAACGGCAACACTGTGCTCGCCCGTGGAGTGATTCCCCGCGACAAACAGATCGACAAAATGAACAAAAGTTATCAGGACAACCTGACAGGTTTGATGGAGGAATCCACCGAAAACATCCAGCGTTGCCGCCACTTGGCCGTGATCAGCAAGTGCCTTGAGCGGATTGCCGATCACGCAAAAAACATCGCCGAGGACGCCGTCATGCTGCACGAGGCCGAGGACATTCGGCACGCAGGCGTTCAGTAATTTCATGCCCCAAAAAAACGACATCCGAATCCTGGTGGTCGATGACGAACCGGATGTGCTGGAGTTGGTCGTTTTCCATCTAGAAAAGCAGCAGTACAAGGTCGCTGTTGCGGACACGGGTGACAAGGCCCTCAAGATGGCACGCGAGAACCTTCCCAGTCTGTTGGTTCTCGACCTAATGCTTCCGGGAATCAACGGGCTTGAGATTTGCCAATTGCTCAAACGCGATCCCAAAACGCGCGACATCCCCATCCTCATGCTCACCGCCCGCGCCGCCGAGGAGGATCGGGTGAAGGGGCTCGAGTTGGGGGCGCACGATTACGTGACCAAGCCGTTCAGCCCGCGTGAACTGGTACTGCGAGTCAAGAACCTCCTGCGGCTCAGCAACGGAACTCCAGATGGAGTCGAATTCATCGAGGTTGGCCCATTCAAGCTGGATACCGTCCGGCACCAAGCCACGGTCGATGGTCAGGCGCTGAACATCACCGCCACCGAGTTCAGGTTGCTCTGCCTCCTGGCCAGTCGTCCCGGCGAGGTTCAACCGCGCGAGACCCTCCTGCGCGATGTCTGGGGCTACGAACCCACGCTCGACACCCGCACTGTGGACACCACTGTACAGCGTCTCCGGGCCAAGCTTGCCCAAGCGGCGGACCACTTGGAGACGGTTCGTGGCGTCGGCTATCGCTTGATCGACTTGAACGCATGACCGGCTGGATTGTTGCCATACTACTTTTGTCTGGGCTTATCGGGCTACACCTTGGGTGGCGACGGCGCTACCGCTCGTTGGAGCTTGCCCAAACGGTCAAACCTGCAGGACTGACTGATGCGCTTGGCGTAACCGCCATGTTTGAGAACATGGCCGAAGGCGTGCTCGTCACTAACCAGAAGGGCATCATCGAGTTTGCCAATCCGTCCTTCTGCAAATTGTTCGAACTGGCCGACGATCCAAAAAACCGAACCGTGATGGAGGCCATCCGTATCCACGAGGTATACGAGTTGGTCAATCTCCTGAAGCAGGACAACCAAGTCGTCCAGGAGGAAATCATGTTGCCCAGCCTCAACCAGCAATTCCTGCAAGTCAACGGGGTGGCCATCCGCGACAGGAACGAAAAGTACCGGGGTGCCATCTTTGTCTTCCACGACCTCACCCGACTCAAGCGACTGGAGAACCTTCGTCAGGAATTCGTGGCCAATGTCAGCCACGAGTTGCGAACACCGCTCTCGATCATCAAGGGATACGTCGAGACGCTGCTCGACACCGAGACAGACACAGAATCTCTCCCCCATCGGTTCCTCAAAAAGATCGAGAATCATTCTGACCGGTTGACCTTCCTGATCGAGGACATACTTACGCTGTCCCACCTCGAGTCCGGCGACACCGGTCTCGACCAGAGGGAAGTGAACGTCAGCCAACTCGCCGAAGGTGTGCTCGAGGGCCTTCACGAAATGGCCGACAAAAAAAAGGTGGAACTGAAAAACAGTGTGCCGGTAAATCTCACCTTATATGCCGACAGCCAGCGGCTGTTTCAGGCCCTCAACAACCTGGTCGAAAATGGAATCAAATACGGCGGCGCGTGCGTCTGCGTCTCAGCCAGCCAGTCGGACGGCGAACTTGACCTGTGCGTGGAGGACGACGGCCCCGGCATCCCGGCCGAGGTGTGCGATCGGATTTTTGAACGGTTCTTCCGCGTGGACAAGGCACGCTCCCGGGAACTGGGAGGCACCGGCCTCGGCCTGAGCATCGTCAAGCATATCACCCAACTCCACGGTGGCACCGCCCGGGTCGAAAGCACGCTTGGCCAAGGCGCAAGTTTCCACCTCACCTTCCCTCCCCACAAACCGGAAGCAGCGGAGTCGCAAACGTCCGGCTAACGCATCAACAATCCGGCCACTGTTGCCGTCAAGTAGCAAGCCAGCAGCCCACCGACCATCGCCCGCAGGCCGAGCTTGGCCAAGTCCGCCCGGCGACCCGGGGCCAGCGTGCTAATGCCTCCAATCTGGATCGCAACGCTGGCGAAGTTCGCGAAACCGCACAGCGCATAGGTCGCGATCGCACTGCTTCGCGGGCTGAGAGCGCCCTCCCCCTCCATCATGCCCGATAGGTGCAGGTAACCGACAAACTCGTTGAGCACCACTCGCTCGCCGAGCACCGCACCCACCCGCACACACTCGTCCGGCGGCACCCCCATCAGCCAGGCGAACGGCACGTTCAGCCAGCCGACCGCCTCCTGAATTGTGAAGTTCCACGCCGTCCACGACAGCGCCCAACCGAGAATGGAATTGGCCATGTACACTAATGCAACAAACGCGATGAGCATCGCGATGACGTTGATCGAGAGTCGCATCCCATCCGATGCGCCCCGGCACAGGGCGTCAATGCTGTTGGCCGCCGCGCTCTTGGGCAGCTCGCACGCTTCATCCGCCGTAGCGCTCTTTTCCGCCTCCGGAAACATCAGCTTCGCGATCACCAGCGTGCCCGGCGCGCTTAGGATGGACGCCGTCAGCAAATGCCCGGGGTCGATCCCCAGCGAGGCATAGGCAGCCGCCACGCCGCCGGCGATCGTCGCCATCCCACCGACCATCAGCGCCATCAACTCGCTGCGCGTCATCCCGTCCAGATACGGCTTCACCACCAGCGGCGCCTCGGTCTGCCCCATAAAAACATTGGCCGCTGTGGCGAGCGTCTCGCTGCCACTAGTGCGCATCGTCCGTCGCATCACCCACGCGATACCGATCACCACCCATGGTAGAATGCGCCAATGGTAAAGCAGCGATGAAAGGGCTGAGACAAAGATGATCGTGGCCGGAATCGAAATGGCAAAGATGACCCCTTCCCCAAAGGTCTCCTGCATTTTCCCCCCATCGCCAAGTGCGCCAAAAACAAGCTTTGCCCCCTCGCCGGCGAATTCGTTCAACTTGGCAATCGCGACATTGGCCGCATCAAACATCCCCTGGCCAAGCGGCGTCCTAAAAACAACCAGGCCAATGATCAACTGCAACCCCATGCCCCATGCCACCACGCGCCACGGAATTCGGCGGCGATTGGCCGACAAGCCCCATGCCAAGCCAAGAAACGAGACAATCCCCAATAGACTGATCAGTTTGAGTGTCACAATAACTTCCGAAAACTATTGAACCGCTTGATCAAGCGCAAGCCCATCGACCTACTCGGGGCCGAAACCCATGGCTGGCTCGATTCCGGCACACTGAAGATGGCCATCCAAAACATGGGGCTGGGACAATACGGCATGTCAGCGCGACCTCCGGAAAACAGGGATGTGCAATACATGAAACGGGGCTACGCGCACGACTACTCAAAAACAAGACTCCTACCCTGAAAAGGCACTGGAGTTAGGATGCCCTTGGATGCCATCAATCTTTTCAATTGAAATCCCAATTTCTAGGATTTAGTTTGGCTCCCTTAAAAGATGATTCGAGTTGAACAGAATGAGCGTGACTATGTCTGCCATTTAAAGCCGAAACTATTCAGCTTGATCATGTCGCTACTGTTCGGCACCGCAATCTTGGCACTACCGCTTAACAGCATTGCGAAAACAGTCGCGACAAAGAAGCGTCCGGTTAATTTCAATCAGGCCATTAGCCCCATCCTCTCCAAGAATTGCCTGGAATGCCACGGTCCTGATGCCAATCAGCGTAAGGCTCGGTTGCGCCTGGATATTTATGATAAGGCAATCTCGCCCCGCAAATCGAAGCCTGCCGCTATTCTTCCGGGGAACAGCGCTGAAAGCCTCCTGGTTGAGCGGATTACATCCAAAAATCCAGATGAGCGTATGCCGCCGCCCGGGAATGGCCCCAAATTAAGTGAAATTGAGATCGAAACGCTCAAAACCTGGATCGATGAGGGCGCATCCTATCAACGACACTGGGCGTTTGAAACTGTGGCCGATCAACAACTGCCAAGAGTGAGGGATAACGCCTGGCCAAGTCAGTCGATGGACCACTTTATTCTGGCCAAACTCGAGCAGGTCGAACTGGCTCCGGCAAGGCGAGCCAGTCGACGAACCTTGATTAGACGGGCATATCTCGACCTGATCGGCCTGCCTCCAACGCCAAAAGAAGTCAGGGCGTTTATTGAAGACACATCACCGCAAGCATGGCAGCGGGTTGTGGAAAAATTACTCGCTCTTCCTTCATACGGGGAACGGTGGGGACGGCATTGGCTGGACGTGGCGCGCTACGCCGACTCGAACGGGAGCGATGAAAATCATGCCTACCCACACGCGCACCATTATCGCAACTATGTCATTGGCGCACTCAATCGTGACCTGCCATACGACGAGTTTCTATCTGAGCAAATTGCGGGTGATCTCCTCAACCACAAGGAAGGTTCCGATTCCAGAAGCGCGGCCCTGACCGCCACCGGCTTCCTTTCCATCGGGACCAAAATTCTTGCAGAACAGGATCCCGTGAAAAAAAGGGCAGACAGCATCGACGAACAGATTGATACATTCAGCAAGGCCATCCTTGGGCTCACAATAAGCTGTGCTCGTTGCCACGATCACAAGTTTGATCCCATTCCGAGCAAGGACTACTACTCCCTGGCCGGAATCCTGCATAGCACCAATGTGAATGATCAACCGATAGAAACCCCAGAGTTTCTTGCCGGAAAAAAAGCTTTCAAAAAGGTGTCCGAGACGCTCAAGAGTCGCCTTAAAGACGCAGAGAAAAAAATTGAAGGTGTCCTTGATTCAGAAAACCGAAGCCAGTTACAGGCGGAAAAATTTGACCGTGGTAATGTTATTGTAGACAACGAAAATTACGGGAAAGGCATTGGGGTCATATCCGATCCCGGATCACAGAAAAATTTTGTGGAATACGATCTGACCTTCAAATCGCCGATGTTGCTCCAATTGGAACTTCGTTACGCCGCAGCATCTTCTAGACCAGGACGCATTCTGATGAATGGCAAGGTGATAAGGGAGAACGCGATGGCAAAAACGACCGGCGGATGGCTTCCGGAGCATCAACAGTGGCATTCAGAAGGCCTGTTCAAAATCACAGCCAAGCAGTTTACGCTGCGAATTGAGTCCGAACCCATGATGTCCCATATAGACCAGATACGCCTGACACCGCTTAAGGGAGATTCAAACGTATTGGAAATAGTGAATGCTGAAATCAGGGAATTAAACAAGCAACTGGCCGAGAAACAAAAGGCCGCACCAAAACCAAGAATGGTCATGGCAGTAAAGGATGGAAAAATTCAGGATATCAAACTCCATGTTCGTGGCAGTCATCGGGACCTGGGAAACATGATTCCCAGGGGTGCTCCCATTGGCTTTGGTTTCGAGGGCATCCCGGATATTCCCAAGGACCAAAGCGGTCGATTACAGCTGGCCAAATGGTTGGCTCGTCCCGATCACCCCCTAACAGCGCGGGTGATGGTAAACCGGGTCTGGCGGTGGCATTTTGGCCGGGGAATTGTTGCCACCCCAAACAATTTTGGTACAAAGGGGCAACGACCCACACACCCTAAGCTGCTGGATCACTTGGCATTAAAATTCATGCGATCGGGTTGGTCACTTAAGTCGCTGCACCGCGAAATTCTCAACTCCAGCACCTATCAGATGGCATCAAACGTGGAGAATCCAGCCGCAATGGAAAGGGATCCAAGCAATGTTTTACTCTGGAAAAGGGAGATGCGCCGGATGGAAGCCGAGGTTTTTCGGGATAGCTTGCTTCACCTCTCCGGTCGACTTCGATGGGCATTGGGTGGCGGGCCGATGGGGGTTAAATCGCAGGATCCGTCTCCAAAGGACTTGGCCAATAACCAGGGTTTCTATGAGAAAAACGATCGGCGGAGCGTCTATCTTCCGGTTGTTCGATCCAATGTTTATGATCTTTTGACCCTACTTGATTTCCCAAATGCGGCGACACCGGTCGGCAGCAGGGTTACCACAACGGTGCCAACCCAGGCGCTATTGATGATGAACGGGGATTATCTTATGAATGAATCCCGGAGCATCGCAAAAAATTGGTTAAACGCCACTGACAAAGCCTTGAAACCCTCACTGAACCTGCTCTATGAAGCCTTATTGACGCGCTCCCCTACTCCTGATGAATTGGAGTGGGCTAAAGATTTTTTGGAGGATTTTTCGCCTGAAGATTCAGACCCGAACAAGACTGAATCGTGGAATGCCCTTTGTCACACCCTTGTGATGTCGAATGATTTTATTCATGTGAGATGATTAAACTGGCTAGTCATGAGGTTCCATAACATCAAACAAAATGAATATTTATCATCAATGAACCGGCCTTATTCACGACGGACACTGCTACAGCAGATGTGCCTTGGGTTTGGCGGAGTCGCCTTGCAGGGACTGATGCCAAATTCCGCTCATGCCACTCGGACAGGGACAGCATCAAATTCTCCACTGGGACCGAAACAACCCCATATTCGGGCTAGAGCCAAGCGGGTTATTTTTCTCTTCATGCATGGAGGCCCTTCACACGTGGATCTGTTCGACTACAAGCCGCGCCTGTACAAGGAGCACAACAAACCACTTCCCTTCAAGGAGCGCGAAGTCCAGTTTGCAAATCGGGCCAATATCATGAAACCGCCCTGGGACTTCCGACAAGTAGGCGCATCCGGGCAATGGATGTCGGAGTTATGGGAACATCTCCCGGGAGTCTCAGATGAATTGTGTGTCATCAATTCCGTGTGTGAAACAAATGTCGCTCATGGCGGAGCTTGCATGAAAATTCACTGCGGCGATGAGGCATTCCTTCGTCCCAGCATGGGCTCATGGGTCAGTTACGGCCTGGGAACGGAAAGTGACAACCTTCCCGGCTTTATCACCATTTGCCCCACCACCCTTCATGGAGGAGTGAATAATTTTGGAGCAGCATTCCTCCCGTCAAGGCATCAGGGAGTTCCATTGGGCGCACCTGGTTATCCCAACACATTGGCCAAGGATGCCAAGTTCAACTACATGACCAACAATTCTTTGAGCCCGCGCCAGCAGAAGTTGCAACTGGAGCTACTACGTAAATTGCACGAACGGAACCAGTCAGATTCAACAATTAACGAAGCCTTGGAAGCTCGAATTCAGTCGTTCGAACTTGCCTTTCGCATGCAGACGCAGGCCCCGGAGGTAACCGATCTCTCAGGAGAATCTGAGATCACACGGAAACTCTACGGCATGGACGACTCAAAGACCGAAAATTTCGGGCAGATGTGCCTGCTCGCGCGGCGCTTCGCAGAAAGGGGTGTTCGTTTCATTCAGGTCAGTCATGCCCACAGCCTTCCATTCAATAACGAGCAATGGGATCAACATTCCCACTTGGAAAAAGGTCATTCAATTAACGTTCGACAAATCGACAAGCCGATCACGGGATTGATTCGTGACTTGAAACGTCTTGGCATGCTTGAAGATACACTGGTTCTTTGGGGAGGTGAATTCGGTCGAACGCCAACCGCCCAGGCAGGAGGTGGTGAGCGTGGGCGGGATCATCACCCGGACGGCTTCACGGTCTGGATGGCGGGCGGCGGGGTCAAGGGAGGTTTTCGCTACGGTGCAACCGATGAATATGGATACCATGCCGTCGAGGATCGAATGACCATTCACGATCTGCATGCGACATTATTGCACATCATGGGACTGGACCACACCCAGTTGACGTTCGAACATGCCGGTAGGGATTACCGCCTGACCGATGTCTATGGCGAAGCCGCAACAAAGATTCTTGCTTGAATCACTGCACTTGGCCAATCGCAACAAAAAAATCTGCGGTGAACCTGATTCAGTCCCTGTCCCACCATGGCCAAGGGGTGGCCCTTGGGATACTGAAACCCAACCTCACTTGCCTTCATGGACGAGGCATGTCCGTCAACGAACAACATCATGAACCGACCCCCCATGCCGGTTCACGATCCGTGAGGGGGCAACGGTTACTTTCCATTTGTCTGGATCCCGCTCGTTTGAGTTTTCAATGATGGCAGCGCCAGCAAGGTGAACCGTCTCCACCGGGTGTTTCACATCGTCGCACCTGATGACGTGCCACAGCTGGGATCGTCAGATACTTAATTCATGGTTGTTCAACTCGATTCCAAAACCCTGCTGACGCTGAACCGAGGGGCATTGAACCGATTCACCTCCGCCGGGCGGTCCATCGCACGGCATTTTGCACGAGACGATTAAGGTCATCCGTGGATTCTGGATGCGGACTGATACACAGGACCCGGCCGTTGCCGTATTCACCGACGATGACAGCGGGGGGGTTCACCATGGTACCCTCCTGCGGCTTGTACTTGGACACCTCGCTTCGGTAATTTGACAGGGAACGAAAGTTGACGAGCCCCCCCTGGCTGAAGCTCCGAACTGCGTTGTTATAATTCCTGAACGGAGTAAGTTGGAATACCCGATCTTCTCTCGACCGTCAGCGTCTTGTGCCCCTGCTGCGGTCTCCTCCAAAGTTAAACCCGCCCCGGCTTTCATTTATATTCATCTTTAATGTACCAGCAACGGAACCCCCCTCATCCATTTCAGCTTCACTCAGTTTGAATGCACCATCTAGGGTCTTCATTGACATGAACCTGCCGAACCCAAATTCGTTTTGATCCTCATCGGCATTTAACACCGTCAGGGAACCTTGGAATGGCACGTCCTTTTTCCCGGATTCAAAGTCCTTACGGTTGATTGTCAGCGTTATTTTCACCTGTTGACTCTTATCTTCACTGACACCCTGAAAAGTAATAGTTGGATTTAGTTTCTGTGTTTGTTCAGAACGTCCCCTACCCCTTCCCCCAAACCTTCTCCGAGGTTCCTCAGGTTGACCTAAAACTCCCAGACTGGAAAAAGTCACTTGTTCGCCATTAAGCGTAAGCTCAAGCTCGGCTTTGCCTAGGCCATTGACGTCCCTCAAACGTTCACTTTTCCAAGCGGTATCAAACCATCCTTTTAATTTTCCGATTTCGACGGAATATCTTGGGATCCTCGGATCATTTTGAACTTGGACAGGCCAATCCTGAAGTTCTGATTCGATACTGGAACGTCGATCTTCAACGAATTCAATCAATCGGCTGATACCCTGATCTATACGGTCCTGTCGGGGATGAAGGTGATCCTGGGTCAAAGCGTGGATACGTTTCACGTCATCTTTGATTTCCTCCTCTCTCCATACATCAATTAAGATATCCTCCAGTGCCGCCTTGTAACGGTTGCGAACCCCCTCGAGTTGAAAGAGGCGATTGGCGAGCATACTCTGCGTATAAACTGATTTTGGTTCATTGCCATCTCCTCTGAATCGACTAAATGGCCCCCTACTCTCGGTAAAAGCACCGTCCGCACCCCATGGCATAAAATGGAATCGCATGTCATCCTTAGGACTAGCGTAAGCATAATAATTATTTTGATTGTTGGTGTAGCCATCCCAAAAACCAAGAAGACTCTCCATTGCCCAGAACTTGATAAACTGGTCGACGTTGACGTACTTCTCCGCCTTGGCCAAGTTGAAGCTCTCCTTGGTCTCAAGGATCTGAGCGAGTTTTTTTGACTGAGTCCGATCTTTCTCAGTGCGCTTGTTCTTGGCTTCGATATTTTCAACTGCTTTCGGATAAAAATCAGCGATTGTACCCTCATAGAGCTCACCTGAATAGTCTTCAAAATGCTGTTTAATGAATGGGGTCCTTACTGATTCAATATGGGTATAGACCCCAAGATACTCTTCATTAACGGTTACTTTTGCATAGCTAACCCTTGGGGCGGGGATGCCCGCTTTATTAAAAAGCTTGTAAGTGAGATATTGGCTGGCAAGTGATTCGTCTTGTACATTGTTGTTGAGGGTAAGACGGTCGAGTCCTGCAACTGGGGATTGATCCAGGTATTCATCAAATTTCACCTTTATGGATGGACGCTCCGGATTTAATGAACCTATGAACCCCTTGGTTCGTACGCCTACGCTTGAGATCGTATTACCATCGATAGTGATATCTGCCTTGTACAAGTTGAAACGATTGCCACTTGAACGGCTACCACCAAATATGCGACCGAATCCTCCATTGCCTCTATCGCTTTCTTTACGAAGTTTGCTCCAGTCAGATGGCAACATTCTAATCTGAATTTCAAGAAGATGATCGGAGCGGAAAAGATCATCAACCTTCAGCTCTACTCCTATCGCAGAGTTCAGACAAGCCACCATAGCGATCATTAAAGCCAGGCTCGTTGCGAAAAAACCTGATATCTTATTTCCATTACAACTTTGCTTTTTACTATTGGTCATCATAGCTAAATTAAGATAGCAACTACACAGACACAGAAGGTGACAACGTTTACAAAAAAACGCCAAGTTATGATCCTGACGAACCACCGGGCTGCTCCACCTGGTAACCCTCAAACCGCGAGTATTGTTGGCACTGATCAAGTTATCCACACTGGTCCAGTGCTTTCGTTAGTCTGGACGGGTTGATTATTTGCTCAATGTCGTAGAGTAAGTCAATGCTGCAACATAGGGAGGGCAAAGGCGGCATGGTAAACTTCATTGAACTGTTTGTGGCACGGATTTGTTCGTTGGCACATTGAGGGCCGAGTGGTTGCAAAAAAAAGCAAAGCAGAAAAATGAAAAAAACTAAGTAGTCGAACGGGCGGTTACGGATTCTTTTTTAGTCGAAAGAAACGGCAGATGTTTGGCTTGGCGTTCAGCGGAATCAGCAGTTGGTCACCAGCGACAGCTGCCTCTTCGACCGGAGTCCACTGCCGAAGATTCGCGGATGACTCAACGGCGTAGCCACCTGCGACGGCACCGGTCACTTTCAGGGCGAGGTTGCCCTTGGCATCGAGCACCGGAGCGGCAAGCACGAGTCGGAATTGGTCAAGCACAGCACTGTTGGCGCTGCCGGGGGTACCAAGGCGCCTGACTGACGGCGCCCAATCTTCGTGGCTACCCTCATGGCCAATGTCATCGACTCGTTCCAACGTGAAGCCGGAGCCGTCCGGCTCGCTTGGCCAAGGGCTTTTGTCATCGTACTCAACTTGATCGACCAACGCGCCAGCGGCATCGTAGAGAAACAAACGATCGCCGCCGTTACCTAGTCCGAACTGGAACGGGCCAAGTGGCATGATACCCGGGAAAACTTGCTTGAAACTCGATGGTTCTCGGGCCACGACAACGTGGCCGTTGGGTGGAATGGTGGCTCGCGATGAGAACACATAATGTCCTCGGTCGGCCTCATCAGTCAAGGTCCAGCCATCTAGCGTAACCGCTGTTGTCCCCGGGTTGTGCAACTCCAGCCAATCGCCGGGATTTTGTTTACTGGACGGGTTGTAGTTAATTTCGTTGATGACTACTTTGGGAGACGTCAACTCGATCGGCTCAAAGCGGACCGATACGGCCTGTGCCTGCCTTGGGTTTATCTGTAGTTCGACTTTCGTCGACGAGACATCGCCGCTCCACCCCACAAAGCGATAGCCTCGATTTGGCATTGCGGCCAGTCGGACCGGCACATCGTCAAAGTACACTCCGCTCCAGGGAAATTCCCCAAGCATCAGTGAGTTGATTCGCACCTTGCCTCTAACCGGCTGATTGTTTTGGATTGTAAGTGTTCGCTGCCCCGCCAACTGGAAATGATCCATCAAATCCAGGCGGAGCTTTTGTGGGCGATCACGGGCGAAATCACGCATCACGTTGAGGTGCTTTTCCCAGTCGGGCATCTTTCCATCCCATCGATCCAGATTCTCCTTCATCTCAGGACGGATCATTGTCTGAATTAAGTCGATTTTTTTTAGTACCATTTCGGACTGGAATCGGCTGTTCAGGAAATCAGCGCAGCGATTGATGAAGTCGGTCCTGAACTCTTCGTTTCGGAGCAGGGTACGCAGGAGGAATGTCCTCTTGGAACCGTTGGGCCACTCTCTGGACTTCGTGTGGTCCGTGAGAAACTCAAACATGTTGTCGTAGTCGGAATAATCCCGGCGCATGGCCGAAATATAATTGTCGGGATTCCACAGGTTGAAACCGTAATCCTGGTCAAACAACATCCACCTCCATCGCGTACCAGTCGTCTGCTCCTTCCAGCACTTGATATTACCTATGTCGAAGTTCTGAAAATACGCGACGGAGATCTGATGCGTAATAAAGTTGTCGGTGTCCATCAGGGTCTGGATTTTCCGATAGACTTTTTCCTTCAACTTTACCGAGAAGCGTGTCTCCTTTTGGATGTAATTAACCATGTAGTTGTAGTCCTTCAGACTTCCCTTCACCAGACCCGAGTGCGATTCAATGATATTCAACTTATCAGGATTCACTTCATGATGCGATGCAATGTAATGTTCACTCATCTTTTCCCGCAGATTGTACAGGCCAAAATATTCCCCGTTGATGTACACAATAGCGGGACGATATGCCTGCGTTTCCAGGTCCGCTCCCTCCAGCAATCTGTGCATCAACGCGTCCCGGAACAGCGTATAGCTTCCATCGGTGAAATAGGTTCTGACATGATGTGACCCCGGGTTGTCATTGCCTGAGGTTCTGATGGTAAAGGATTCGTAACCATCGACATTTTCTCCAGGGAAAAGCTCATAATCGAGTCGACCTGAGCCGTGCTTTCTTCTCAAAAAAACGGCAAATGATTTTTGTGGATAGCCCTTGGACCAACCACCAAACATCTTCAATCCAGCATCCATGTTGAAGCCAACCACCCCATCCGACTCAAACAGGGTGACATTTGCCGGTAATTCAATATCCTTCCAGAAATTGGCCCCGTAATAAGGAAAACTGGAACTTGCAGACGGACCCTTAGCATACATGCCAGTAGCCGCATTAAACATCCTTTTGGGATCAACACTGATCGAGACCACTGGCAGATTGTGGGTCTTCTTGATGAAGTATGTCTCTGTTCGGGTCCTGCTTTGATTAGTGACAAGGCCAAAATTTCGGGCTCGCAGGATTGTCGTTTTGGTCAACAGAATAGGTCCGATGTACCGCTTCGACTGTTTGCTGGGGACACTTCCATCGAGCGTATAACGAATCGAGCCAAGTTTGGGTCCATTGATTATTTCGATGCTTTGGGAAGCCTTATAAAAACCACCCGAAACTGAAAACTCCGGCATCTCCAGAAAAAGGTTTTTTTTTGCATAAACATTGGACTGGGACGGTGTCGAGTTTTTCGCCGTGTACCAGTTAGCCTTGCCGTCTGGTTGCCGCCCGATGGCTTCGTCCGCGGCCAGTGGACCAAGCGCAATGCGATCCACCAGTTTCCCTGAAGGATCAAACAAATGAAGGATTTCCCCGCTTGAATTGATCCGAAAACCAGCATGAAACTCGTCGACCGTCTCTGGAGGGGCTTTCCCTGAAGCAAAGATCACAAGGAATCCACCGGGCTCGATAATTGTCATGCCGAACTTCCACTTGGCAGAGTCTGTGGCATCGTCGGTGAGGCTATAGCCATTCAGATTGATTTCGGCATCAGAGCCGTTGAACAACTCGATCCAGTCCGGGAAATCCCCGGCATAGTCGGCCATTGATGAATCGTTGTTGCTGACCACCTCGTTGATGACAAGGTTACCGGCAATTAAAGCTGTGTTCTCCCAAAGTACGGAAGTACTCAGCAGCAATATGGCTAAGCTATTTTTCGAAAGAATAACCTCCATCACTCTCATCGGCTGATTCAGAATTTGAGTGAATCCAAGTGACGTAGAGTTTGACGCTTGCCGAGCCATCCTTGATGAGAAGAGGCTTTTAGCCTATGGGATGTTGGGGGTATAGAGGTGACAAACTCATTCGTATCCATGCGGTATTATGGTCTTAAAGCAGCTTTGCCTACTGGATATCAACAAATATCAACGTGCCTGCTAACATATCCGGCACAATCAACTTATTGGCCTTCATATCGACAAAAAAATCAGCAGCAGACAATAGGTCTTCTAGAATAACTTCACTCTTTTTCCCATTTTCAGTTAGTTTCCAAACTTTTCCTTGCGTCCAGCTCGACACATAAATGACACCCTTGCCGCCAGTATTGACAGCGTCGGCACCACGCAGTCCCTTTGCAATTACATTTAACTGCCCTTTTGCTGTTTTACGCAAAATATTCCCGGTAAAAAAATCACATAAAAGCAACCCATTCTTCCCTGCTCGCCCGACACCATTTGGCCCCGGAAGTGAGCTGTTTCCCGGAGCAACTGCATCGGTAATCTTCCCGTCGAGCGTAATCTGATAAACACAACCCTCCGCCTTTAGTTCTTTCGCTTGCTTGCTGTCCAAGGGCCAAAGCGTACGATCCTTGTCTGGATCGAACATCATGCTAACGGCACCCATATCAGTGACGAAGATACTCTTACGATCCGAAGATGAGGCGACGTCGTTAAGGAAACTCACGTTACGCATAAAATTCTTTTTATCGACTAAGACTGAGACTTTCCCCTTTCGGTCAATTTTCAAAACCTTAGTCTGGTCGGCAGTGACAAGATATTTACCAGTGAACGCAATACCCTTTGGCTCATCCATACCCTTAGCGAATACGCTCGATTTGTCGCCATCAAGGACTTTAATCACGCCGTCACCTTCAGTGTCCGGCGAGTTCATGACAGTGACATAGTACTTACCGTCGAACCCCTTTGTCACACTTTCTGGACGCGTCCCAATCTTCAAGACCTTGTTCTTTGCACCAAGCACCGACGACCCAAAGAACATACTGGTGATGATTACAGTCAGTAATTGCTTCTTCATA
This sequence comes from uncultured Verrucomicrobiae bacterium, assembly GCA_937770485.1. Taxonomy (GTDB): domain Bacteria; phylum Verrucomicrobiota; class Verrucomicrobiia; order Limisphaerales; family UBA1096; genus UBA1096. The sequence goes on from CALJHX010000016.1 coordinate 84,533, forward strand.
AAAAACACGAACAAGTTCATAGCAACTTTGAATAAATCGTCAACGCAAATCAACGGTGCTTTACCTCTAAGCGTGAGCATGGTGCCCTTTTTTGTATTATATGAAGATTTTCATATTCACATTCAAAACTATTGCAAATAATGCGCAATTAAGCTGAGCTTTGGGCGGCATGAAACACCTCCTACTAACAACAATCGCAGCCGTGGTGCTGGTGGGGTGTTGTACTCAAGAACCGCCGTCAACAAAATCGACTATCACCACAATTCACAATGCTGTAATTGAAGGAGACATCCAAGCCGTCAATCAAAGTTTAGAGGACAGTTTGGATATCAATTCGAAAGATGTAAATGGTTGGGCTGCTATGCATTTAGCGGCTATAGGGGGTAATAGTGTTATTACCGGATTACTTCTTAAAAGCGGGGCAAAAGTGAATGAACGTACAGAGTCTGGATGGACTCCTTTGCATCTTGCTGACAACAAGGATATTGCTCAATTGCTTATCACAGAAGGAGCAAATCTGAATACGAAGAATCATATTGGCGAAACACCCTTAGATTGGGCCATCAAGCGAAAAGATATCGCAACCATCGACCTTCTCCGAAAACACGGCAGCAAGACGGGTGAAGAATTGAAAGCTGAAAGAAAATGAAAAACCTACTAATCACAATCATAAGTATACTGTTCGGAGGGTTCGCCCAAGCCGACTCTAAACCCTACAAGGGAAAGTTTCATCAGATTCCCGGCAAGATTGAGGCGGAGCATTATGATGAAGGCGCTCCCGGAATGGCCTATCATGATGTGGATGAAAAAAACCATGGGGCCGACTACCGTGAAGTCACCCAGGTGGATATTGAGAAGCGCTCGGATGCCTCCAATGGCCATGGCATAGGTTGGACGCGCAAAGGCGAGTGGATTAATTATACCGTGGATGTCAATGAATCGGGCACCTACACCATCGAGATGCCGGTAGCATCCGAAAAAGTTGGCGGACTGTTTGTTCTTGAGATTAAGGGTAAAGCCATTTGCGCACGTATACACATTCCGGATACAGGTGGATGGGATAAACTTAAACTAATCGAGTGCGGAAACGTGAATCTGGCTAAAGGGCGACATGTCATTAGAGTGGTGATGCTCGCTGAAGGCCAATCAGGCAGTATTGGTGATATCGATTATTTCAAGTTTACGAAAAAATCTTCGACTTCAAAAGCTTCCTCCGCAAACACAGCGCCAAGGCCAAGCAAGAATTGAAAGTTGAAGAGAAATGAAACAAACCTCTCACATATTAATCCTAAAAATTCTATTAGCACGGTCCTCCAAGCGATCTTTAAGTGAAAAATGATGAATCGTCGTGAAAGCTTTCTTAAATTGGGCGCCGGTGTGGCGATTACATCTGTTGGTTTAGCCGGCTGTAACTTGCTTTCCGGTCGATTGGCTAAACCGAATAGGAAGGAATTAAAAGCGGATCTGGTTGTTATCGGTGGCGGACTTGGCGGCTGCGCTGCTGCATTGTCAGCTTTAAGTTCCGGCTTGAGGGTGATCATGACTGAGGAAACTGACTGGATAGGCGGTCAGTTAACCTCTCAGGGTGTACCGCCCGATGAACATCGTTGGATTGAATCGTTCGGTTGTACCCGAACTTATCGGAAGTTCCGCAACGCTATTCGGGATTATTATCGCTACCACTACCCTCTCACAGACAATGCGAGGCAGCTAAAAAATCTCAATCCAGGCAGCGGTTCCGTCTCTCGCCTATGCCATGAGCCGAGGGTAGCACTAGCCTGTCTGGAGTCACTGCTCGCTCCGTTTAAAGCCAACGGGCAGCTGAAACTACTGTCGCAAACAAAACCGATTGCCGCTGAATTGGTTAGTGACAGTATTCGCTCTGTTGAGGTGTTCAACATTGTTACCGGGCATTCGCTTATCTTGAACGGTTCGATCTTTGCCGATGCAACGGAACTGGGTGACTTGTTACCCCTGGCCAATTGCGAGTTTGTCACCGGTACGGAGGGCAAAAAAAAGACCGGCGAACTCCACATGCCGGATAAGGCGTCCCCGGACAATCAACAGGCTTTTACCATGTGCTTTGCCGTTGACCATGTTATAGGAGCGGAACACGTAATCGATAAGCCGAAAGCGTACGATTTCTGGAGCAGTTATATCCCGGACTTGATGCCCTCATGGCCAGGGCGCTTGCTTGATTTCACCTACACTCATCCGTCGAGCGGTGAATCCAAGCAACTGGGGTTCAATCCCAAGGGGCCACACAAGATTGGTATTATCAATCTCTGGACATATCGGCGAATCCTTGCCCAGTCAAATTTTAACCCAGGGAGCGGTCTTAGGGACATCAGTCTGGTCAATTGGCCTCAAAATGATTATTTACTCGGCAACCTTGTCGGCGTTTCAGACGAGGAACGCAACCGGCATATCGATCGATCCAAACAGTTGAGTTTGTCGCTTCTTTACTGGCTGCAAACCGAGGCCCCGAGAGATGACGGAGGAGAGGGCTGGCCCGGTTTGAGACTTAGAAAGGATGTTATGGGAACGAATGACGGCTTGGCGAAATATCCCTATGTCAGGGAGTCGCGGAGGATTAGAGCCATGACTACAATTGTTGAGCAGGATTGCGGCAGGGAAAACCGAGCATTAGTGACGGGCAAAAAGGAAAGCCAAGTCCAAGCAAAACGCTACCACGACTCGGTAGGAATTGGTCATTACCAAATCGATTTGCATCCGAGCACGGGCGGGGACAACTACATTGACTTCGCGGCATTGCCTTTTGAGTTGCCGCTAGGCGCCCTGATCCCCGAGCGAGTCAGCAACCTCATCGCTTGCTCTAAAAACATCGGCACAACACATATCACTAACGGCTGCTATCGCCTCCACCCAATAGAGTGGAACATCGGTGAGGTCGCTGGCCATTTGGCTGCGACAGCGATAGCGAATTCCGTACAGCCAAAGGCGGTTTGGGAAAACCGCAAACTCCTCTCTTCTTTTCGGGGCTTCCTACATGAGATTGGCGTTGAAACCAGCTGGCCTCCTCCGCAAACACGGCGGCAAGACGGGTGAAGAATTGAAAGCTGAAGGGAATGAGACAAATACTAATCACAATCGGCGTAGTCCTTTTAATTGGTTGCTCCGAGGGGTGGGTGCTCGATTATCATGAGCCGGCTGCACAGTTTTTGGCAAAAGATGTAACGACCAAAGCAAAGCCATATGTCGGAAGACATGTAAAAATCACGATTAAGGGAATCGTCACTAAAGTTAATATCAACGATCCAAATTCATCGCTGATTTATCTAAAGGAAGGAATAGAATGTAATTTGAAAATTAGGGCAATGGCTTCCACCTGTAAAGTTGGAGATACTGTCTATGTGGATGGTTTCTTAAAACGTTGTGATGAAGATAAAGTATTATTAGAACCTGCAACACTTAGGGATCCGACAGCAAAGTTTTCTCCCAAAAAAACTGTAAAATAATGAAACACGCACTAATCACAATCGCAGCCGTGCTTCTGGTGGGGTGTGGGCCGTCAGAAGCAGATCGAGCGCTACTTAAGGCTGCCGAAAGAGCAAACATCAAAGCCGTCAAACAGCAATTGGCTGCTGGCGCGGATTTGAGTGCGAAACGTGAAGATGGAGTGACTCCTTTGCATAATGCGGTTGGTAAAGGTCACAAGGAAATTGTCGAACTGCTTATTGCCGAAGGTGCTGATTTGAATGCGAAGAGTGAATCCGGTATTTTTAAAGGCCGAACACCTCTAGATACGGTTATCAATTTCAAAAAACACCGAAACCGCCGAACTACTCCGCAAACACGGCGGCAAGACGGGTAAAGAATTGAAAGCTGAAGGAGAATAGTCAATACACCTCAACCATTTGAACGCTGATATGAAAACGAAAGATAGTAGATGGAAAATAATTTCGAATGTTGCAGTTCTAATCTCAATTATTTTCGTAATTTACGAGTTAAGGCAGAACCACCAAGCATTGAAAGAGTCCAATCTCATTGCACGAATGGAGTCTGCAAATCACGCTTACACTGGCTCTTCACTTATGCGCCAAATGATTATTGGCAATGCTGAGGTGTGGAATAAGGCCAACAAAGGTATCCCTTTAAACGAAGAAGAGGCATTAATAAGAAGAATGATTTCTCATACATGGTATTTTAATCACGGGCAGATGTATGAGCAGGCCGTTCACTTGAAAGACGAGAGATTAATTAAAAGTCGCATTAGTTTGCCTCAAAGATTTGTCCCACTCTTTCCGGGGATCAAAGCAGATTGGTCATCTGTAAAGGATGAGTATATTTCTAAAGGATATGAAGCTTTGGTTGAACCATACGAAAAAGCATTTCAAAAACTTGATCAAGCCAAACAACTTTAAGCCAACCCGCTCCACCACTTGAACACAAAATGAAACATCTCCTACTAACAACAATCGCAGCCGTGGTGCTGGTGGGGTGTGGTGAGTCCGAGCACCAGCACTCGCACGATAACGATCGCATTCATACCGAAGGCGTCAAAGCCGCAACTCAAGCATGGGCCGACGCCTTCAACAGTAGAGTCCTAGACAAAATCCTAGCTCACTACTCTGCGGAGGCTGTATTCTGGGGAACCGTTTCACCAACCCTTCGCGACGAACCATCTGAAGTGCGCGATTATTTCATACCTATTGGCCCGGATGCCAGAGTATTGATCGGCGAGCAAAACCCCCGTGTTTTTGGTGATATTGCGATCAACACTGGTTTCTATACATTCACAGATGTACGTGACGGGGAAAAGATCACTTTCGCAGCGCGCTTTAGCTTTGTATATAAACGTGACGCAAATGGCATTTGGCTGATAGTAGACCACCACTCATCCGCCGTCCCTGTGCCTAAAACTGCCGACGAAACGAACCAACTCCACCACTTGAACACTAAATGAAACACCTCCTACTCACAACAATCGCAGCCGTGCTGGTTGTGGGGTGTGGTGAGTCGCAGCTACCAGAACCGCCGACAGCCAAAGCACCAAACATTTCAATATACGATGCTGCCAGAAGAGGTGACATCGTAGCCGTCAAACAGCACATCGCGGCTGGTACGGATGTCAATGTGATGAAGATTGTTGGTTTAGAGGCATTGACTCCTTTGCGTCTTGCGGCTCAATATAATCAATTGGAAGTCGTTGAACTGCTTATCGCCGAAGGTGCGGATGTGGATGAGAGGGTGTTCGCTGGAACGACTTCTTTGTTTGGTGCGGTTCATAAAGGTCACAAGGAAATCGCCAAACTGCTAATCGAAAAAGGTGCGGATGTGAATGCGAAGGATGATTTTGGCCGAACACCGCTAGATTTGGCCATCCAAAAAAGCCGCACTGAAACCGCCGACCTCCTCCGCAAACACGGCGGCAAGACGGGTAAAGAATTGAAAGCTGAAGGGAAGTATTAGTTCTTTTGAATAAGCAAGTTGAACATGCTTTTATGTTAAAATGTGTAGCCGTAATTATAACTACATGCTTTGTGTATTCCAATTTGAGATATGTTATATTTGGCCCTGAGGGCGTAGCACATATTCCGTTGTTTATTATGAATAAAGCCTTGTCTTGGTCAGGGCTCGCTACTATCGGATTGTCGAAGGTGCTTCGACAGACTGAAGCGAGCAGAAAGGCAGGTTTGCTGGGTGCGTTAATGATAGGCATGCATGTGGTGGTGTCCTTACTCATCCTACGCCCCGAGTATCTTGGTAAGTTTTTCAACAGTATAGACGGTATGCGTATGACATGGAAAGGCGAAGCAGCAATTCTATCTGGTGTACTCGGTTTGGCGTGTCTGACTTGCCTTCTTTGGAACACGGCAACCACACATAAGGAAGCAGATAAATCAATTCGGATAAGAAGCGTTTTACAGTGGAGCATTAATGCTTTGCTTTTCTGCGGCGCACTTCATGTAGCATTCATGGGGTGGGATGATTGGTTTGAGCCAACTAAATGGGCCAAGTTTGGTTACTTACCCCCCATCACAATGCTCTCCTTCTTAACAGCGGTGATATTTCTTTTCGTTCGCAGACCTAATGTGAAAACACGGCGGCAAGACGAGTGAAGAATTGAAAGCTGAAGGCAAATGAAAGCCTTACTGATTTACTTTCAAGATGCTCAACGTTTCTTTGAGTTTTGTGTATTCAATTTTGTTTTCGAGTAGCGGCTTGTCTTTAAAGGATGGAAGGAGATATTTCCACACTAGGTCGAGTTGGTCCTGCATTTGACGACAATCGGCTGTCATGGCGATCACTGCATCCTGTTTTGGGAGTACCAAGCAAAATTGACCGTCTTTGCCATCGCCGCGATAAGCATCGTGCCGGCATTGCCAAAATTGGAACCCATAGCCTACTTGCCAATCTGTTTTGGGGTAGACAACAGATTGGTCATTGTCAACCTGCTTGCTTGTCGCAGCAGCGATCCACTTTGCCGGTACAATCTGTTTCCCATTCCACTTGCCATTCTGTAGATATAACTGGCCGAATTTTGCAATGTCCTCAGTACGCAAGAAAAGACCATAGCCGCCAATCGTAACGCCCTGCGGGCTTGTCTCCCATTTGGGAGTAGAGATGCCGAGTGGGTCGAATAGTCGCGGCCCAAGGTAATCCACCACCTTTTCACCGGTCAGTTTTTGAACGATGGCCGATAGCATGTAGGTTGCTGCCGAATTGTATCGAAAATGTGTTCCAGGTTTATGCGGTACGGGGTGTTCCAGAAATTTTTCAGTCCAAACATCCTGACCTGTAAGTCGAATCACAGGATCTTGCCCAGTGGACATCGAAAGCAGATCGCGCACCCGCATCGCGTTCAGGTTGGCAGATGGCTTACTTGGGGCGTTTCCCGGAAAAAACTTCAGAACTTTTTCGTCTATATTCAATTTTCTTTCGGCCACTGCTAATCCTACAGCCGTAGAGGTAAAGCTCTTACTGAGTGACCAAAGAATATGTGGTTTATCTCTCGACTCTGGGGCCCACCAGCATTCAGCGACGACATGCCCGTGGCGAACGAGCATGAAACTGTGCATCGTATTGATTTTTTTGTCCGCCATTTCGACAAAAGTTCGGATATCTTCAGAAGATATTCCTTGTGCCTCGGGTGTGCTTCGAAGGAGGACAGATTCAGAGACTGCATTGTTTTTGGCCAAGATAATGAACAAAAATAAAATGAAAGCACGTAATGGGTAAATTGCTTTCATGAAAACAGATTGAGATAAGTATAATATCAACATGGCAAAGCTTTCTCCAGTACAGTAATGCACACCGAGCCGACTGGTTCATTATCGCAGTTGTTGGGAATCACCTTCGTGTATTTCACAGTTCGGCTGAGCCTTTTATCCATCTCGCGCAACACTTGTTAAGTCCTGAAATCGCGTCAACCTCAAAAACAATTCCGATTGTCGTAAGCGATCGGCCTCTAAACAACTAAACCAGCCCGCTCCACCACTTGAACGGGGCAGGGTTGTTGTTCATGGGCAACAGTTAAAACGCCTTGAAAACTGCGCTCATCGGGGTGACGGTCGGCCTAGCTATGCACATACTTATCATAAACTTCAATCTAAGTGATCACATCAGTCGTGATGATTTTCAAAAAATCTGCGAAGAAGCAGTCGGCGTATTTACCAAACTAGAAGGATTACAATCTAAATACTGGTTAGCAAATCATGAGGAAAACACCTATGGCGGCGTCTACTTCTGGAAGAGTCGCGAAGCTATGCAAAACTATCTCGATTCGGACTTTTTCAAAGAGGTGTTAACCAGCAACAATCCTGACTTTAAAAATATCACGGCCAAGACCTTTGAAAATTTGGAGGAGTTTACAAAACAGAATTTAAACATGTGCTAAACCAACCCACTCCACCACTTGAACGCCGCAGGATTGTTATTCAGCGGCAGCAGTTAAAACGGGTTGAAAAATACGGATCATCTGATCATCCAAGCTTGACCGACTAAATCGAACAATATAATTATTTTCCAGTTCCTTTACGTAAAATAAAAAAACTAACATCACTATTGGTTGTGGGATTGTGCTTGGCTGTGTGCCCTGAAGCATTTCAGAAACGTCTCCAAGGTCATTTTCTGCCTGAATTAAAAGTGACTTCACAGGCTTCACAGGCTTCACAGGCTTCACAGGCTTCACAGGCTTCACAGGCTTCACTCCAAGTCGGGCAAGCTTCGCGCTGTCCGTCTTGGTCTGGTGCTACGGATTAGGGAAGCGGACTACGAGTCATTCCTCGAACAGAACCGCGATTAGGCAGGGTAAGATGTTCATCACTACCCGTACTGGCTTTCGCTGGTGCGGGTTTTTTGTTTCAATCCCCTTGCTATGCAACTTTGTCAGGCAACCAGAGGGAATGAAGTAGTTTTCGACCTGTTCGATGAATGCGTCAGTGCGGGATCGCCTCAACCTCCCTTTGGTCAATCTGCCGAAAAAGTGAACCTCAACGATCTGCTAACAGTCAACGAGGTCGCTACTTTCTTTTGCCGTGTTTCGGGCCGCTCAATGGAACCGACAATGCGTGATGGCGATATTCTGATGGTGGATAAAAGTATCGAACCCAAGATTAACTTGGTGGTGATTGCCACCGTTAATGGCGAGATGACCGTGAAGCGGTTAACTGAAGTCAATGGGAACCTGACACTTACTGCTGACAACCCGAAATACCCGAATGTGAATGTCGAAGATTTCGATGAGTCAATGATTTGGGGTGTGGTAAAGAACGTAATACATTCGTTATAATTACGCCCCGCAGATTTATTTTAGGTTAAATTACGTTATCTTTCTTTAAATAATTATAATGAGCGACATCATTTCTATGAACTGGACCAAGGTATTGTTCTTGAACTTAGAAGTAGATAAAGACCATCTCAGGACTCATATTCCCAGCGAGTTAGAAATAAGGACGCATAACAAAAAATCCTATATTTCACTTGTATTCTTCAATTTAGAAGGCCCAGGTATAGATTTTTTTAATATCCCTCTTTCGTTATCTGAATTTAATATTAGAACTTATGTTCGATATAAATCTTACGAAGGTATATATTTTCTTACGCTCGATGTTAACAATTGTTTACTTCCAATATTTGTTAATAAATTTTTCAAACTTAATTACCACAAAAATTCTGTAGATTATAATACAGAAAAAAATTTAAAACGTGCCAATTGGACGAATAGAAAATTTAATTTAACTAACTTTTCTTTCTTATTTGAAGTTGGAGAACCGATGCAAACAAGCTCCTATTCTCATTTCATAACAGAAAATTATCTTTATTTAAGTAAACCTATAAATAGTATCTATTATAATAAGGTTTATCATAAAAAATGGGATCTTAATCATGTAGATTTACATCAGATCAAAAACCTTAAACTATTCGAAGAAAACTCAATTCATTCCGCTTTTTATGGTGATCAACTAAAGGTAAGAACCGGATTCCCGGTAAAACTAACATGAAAATAAAGCCTAAATATCAAATATATCTTTTGTAATATAATTGCAAATACAACTGTCTATATTACTAATAAGCTTTCCCCTGAAATAAATAAAAAGCCTAAATGCGGCAAGTGTGGGCCAAGGTTTTTGCCTTTAACGGCAGCTATCGGCAGTGGGTCGGCAGGATAGCCCAGAATGCCTTTGCCTGCTCCTTTGTGACCGCACCGTTGTAGTCGTTCTTGAACAGCGTGGTGTTGGGGTGGCCGAGGTTCTTTGAAGTCAAACCGGCATCGTTGTGCTGGGCAAAGTGGTAAGATGCATAACAGTGGCGTAGGCAGTCGTCCGGCTAATCCCTGCCTATGACCTTCTTGGCTTTTATAAATTTGCACTTCAGGTTTTTGACCTTCTGAAATGAACCGTCCCGTTTCTTGATGTGCTTGATCCACTTGTTGAAGTTTTGAGTAAGCGGCTCAATCCACCGGTCTTCACCGTCCTTGGCAATTTCCTTTGGGACAAATATCTGATCCTCGTTGATGTCGTCGTCGATCATATTAAGTGCTTCCCGCTCGGGTCGCAGCCCGCCAAAAACACAGAGGCAAGCGTAGGGCGTCAGCGTTGGCTCCTCGGTCTCGCAGTAGGTCAGAAGCTTTTTGACCTCTCCAGGTGTGAGCACTTGCAGTTTCCGGCGACAGGGTATGATACAATACAACTTAGCGTGCTACTGCGCCCAACTGGGCCAACTGGATGCCGCTCAAGAGTATCTGGATAAGTCGTACGAGCTTGGGGATGCAAAGCAGATCAAGCTTATGGCGCTCGATGATGAAGATCTAAAGCCGCTATGGGAAGATGAGGCGAAGTTGCGTTACTTGGCCCCTTCAGTTTCAATTCCTCGGCAGTCTTAGGTCCTCGTCGAAGGAGGAGACTACAAAGAAGAAGAACATATCATCTTCGCTTTAGCTGACGAGTGATTGTGTCTATCTGCATTGTTGTAAGGCTCTAGATCACGGCTTCGTTGAATCGACCCAGGGCAATCGATCGAAGGCGTCTTTGAGGCGGGGATCACCGGTGGTATCCATCACCTGCTCAACCCGACCGCGCAGTGTTGTGAGGACAGAGCGCAATTCTGGAGCGGTGGCCAAATTGACCAATTGATTAGGATCCTTTTTCAAGTCGTAGAGTTCCTCGCCGGATCGGTGGTGCATCGTCAGATGGAAGAGGTCCTTGTCACCAGGCTTTTCACGCCGCGACATCATCCAGGCCTTGGTGAGGCTGCCATCGAGATCTCGGTAAGCGGGTGTTGTTGACAGTCCCATCTTGTAGAGATCATCCGACTCGGTAAGTTCCGCTGCGTTGTATGGATCGCCCATAGGCCAACGTTCGTGCTTGAAGTTACGAATGTAGAGATAGTTCTTGGTGCGGACCGCACGAATCGGATAAGGCATATTGCCTGGTCGGGAATTGTGGAAGTGAAGCTCGCGACCGATGATCACAGAGTCCCACTTCGGATCGATCCAACCGCTCTTTTTGCTGGATAGTTTATGTAAAAAGCTGCGGCCGTCCATCGTCGCTGGCACTTTAACTTCCGAGAGATCAAGTAAAGTCGGTCCTATGTCCATGACGCTGACAAAATCCTCGACGCGTCTGCCGGAGGGAATTCCTTTCGGCCAGCGAACCATCAGGGGAACACGTGTGGCGAGATCGTAACAGTTAGTCTTGCCACGCGGGACGCCGGGAATGCCATGATCGCCAGAGAGAATCACCACGGTATTATCGAGTTCACCGAAGCTTTTGAGTTCATCGAGCATCGCGCCAAGCATGAGATCGAGAGCGAGCACTTCGCCGAGGTAATCCGAAAAATCGCGCCGCACATCGTGGGCATCGGGCAGGAACTTCGGGAGCAATCCCACCAGCGAATCGGGTTCGATGCCCCAAAGATCCATCCCGGAGTCGGGGGTGTAAGGGCGATGGACGTTGATGCTTCCAAAAACGAAGAAAAAGGACTGCTCTTCGGATCTGCCGGCTAGCACTTGCCGAATTTCCTGACGGCAGTTTTCGACAATCTCATCGTGCCTGCTTTTGCGCTCGGCCTGGCTCTTTGCCGCCCCCACATAGAGCCCATATTGTTCATATCCGACTTTCCCCAGAGAACGCACGTTCTTCGGATGCGGGCTTGGAGTGAAAGCAAATGTCTTCCTCGACTTCTGCACGTAATACCCACTTTCGCGGATGAGATCGCCAAACTTCGGCAGGCTTTGCATGGGATTATAGTACCCTTTCCAATTGCTTGCCTTGCCATTGAGAAAAGCGCCTGAACCACAGTTCCAAAAGTAACGTCCTGTAGCGAGCGAGGCACGACAAGGGTTGCAGGACGCGACAGGGACAAATGCGTTATCAAAAACCACCCCTTCACGACCAATGCGATCAATATTGGGTGTTGAGATTACATCGTTGAGGGAAGGATTATTAGTATCAGCGTAGATGCTCGCATAACGCCCCCAATCATCTGCAAAGAAGAACAAAATATTGGGCCGCTGCTCCGCTGCATGGACGCCGTCAGTTACGAATACGATCAGTACGGCTGCAATTGCTATTAGTTTTTGTTTCATTCCCCTTCAGCTTTCAATTCTTCACCCGTCTTGCCGCCGTGTTTGCGGAGGGTGTCTACGGTTTCAGTGTCATCAGCGTTGTACTTGATGGCATTATCTAGTGGTGTTTTGCCGCCATCATGCTTCGCATTTACATCAGCACCATTAGCCATCAATCTACGGTTGTCTTGATTCCCGCGGACTCGAGGAATTTCCATATATCCTGATAGATTTGCGTGAGTTCCTTAGGAGAGAATTCACCGTGTTTCTTTCCCGTGAAGGTCAGTAGCCGTTCCTTTATTCCAACTTTTCGGAGCTTTTTGTGCATGTTCACCGCTTGCTCGTATGGTACCGCTGCATCCTCGGTTCCGTGTATCGTGATAACCGGAGCGCCTCCATTACGAACATAGTTGATCGGTGAAAGTGTGCGCACATATTCGTCGATATCAGCATCCTCGCCGAACCAATGAATTGGTGCCGGATTTATCGAAAAGTCAGTTGCCCCGTACCAATTTACAATCGCAGCAACTTTTTTGTTTTCGCCTATTTTCAATTTTCCACCGCATAGGATATCGCCTTCTCTGAGCATGCCGGTTAAAAGTGAAAGAAGTCCACCTGCTGACCCGCCGCTAACCACAACTCGGTCGGGGTCGATGTCGTACTTCTCGGCGTTGGCATACACCCACTCCAAAGCGACTAGGCAATCGTCCACTGCAGCTGGGGCTTTGGCATCTTGAGCCAAGCGGTAGTTGATGCTGATTACAACCCAATCTCGATAAACATAGGGCAGCACATTTAGAGCACGTTCGTCTTTGGATCCTTCAACCATACCCCCGCCATGGATATACAACAATGTTGGCTTTTTACCCTTACCATCGTTCACCCACCATGGATGTTCGCCGATGTATTTGTCCGGGAGGTATATGTTGAGGCGCAGTTTTTTTTCGCCAACCGTTCGATAAACTACATCATGCTTTACGAGCCCCATATTCAACGCCGCGGCTTGATCGATTGATTGGGCGGGGCGGAAGGCGCATCCGGCAGTCAAAATTACGGCTGCGATTGTTGTGAGTAGGAGGTGTTTCATTTCAACATGACCTAGAAAGTTGAGAAGATGCTCCTATAATTATCACACGGCGTAAAGCCCTTCCCCCCCCTACCCCCCGGGTGCAATTGACCAGAACCTCTCCGCCTCCGCCCGGGTCACGGCGTTGTTGTAGTCCTTCCTCAGCAGCGTTGGGCTTGGGTGGCCTAGGTTCTTTGCTGTCAGCCCGGCGTCCCGGTACATGGCAAAGTGGTAGCTCGCATAGGAATGACGCATGGCATCGTGTGGCCAGCCCTACCCAGCACCTCCCTAGCCCGCTCCCAGCGCCGCCTGAGGTTTCTTAAGGGTAACGGTGATTTACTGCTGTCCCTGATAGCCCTGATCCATTCCACGAGGTTCGGCGTCAATGGCTCTATGATCCGGGTCTCTGCATCCTTCGCAATACTGGCATCCACCGTGATGTGCTCCAGCGTGACATCCGCCCAGTCCATGCCGGTCGCCTCCAGTTCGGGCCGCAACCCTGCAAAGAGGCAAAGCACGGGATAAACCAGGAGGCCAGGGTCGTTCGTCTCCACCCATCGCATGAGTTTGTGCAATCCTCCACGCTCAATACCTGCTCCTTCCTGCGGCTGCGCTTGGCAAGCATGATCCGCTTCCTTGTCGCCCGGCCGGGCATGGCAGCCACCACCGGGTTCACCTCAATGAGTCCCTTCTGGACGCCCCAAGAGAAGATGGTTCGCAGGTCGGTGAGGTAGCCCAGTCGGGTCCTTAGGCTAACACCAAGGGTATCAACGAAGGTTGTCGCGTCTGCAGCATCCAGCTCATCCATCAACCTCCCTTCATGTCTGGAGGCGAACCGTAGCAGGACCGAGCGCAGGGATTGCAGGCTCCTTGGTGACACACCCTCGGCTTCCTTGTCTTCCAGGCAGCGCTTTACGGCGTTCCCAATCTCGATCCCCGGGACCCTTTGCTTGCTCAAGCTGCCTCTCGTGTAACCTGGCCACGTCCCAGAGTTCGTAACCTTTTTCCCTGGCGCGTTCGTGGATGGCAAAGAGTTCGCGCTTCTCGTGGGGAGGCAGCAGGTCAAACGGTTCGGGTGCGTTGCCTTGGGCGAGGAGTTCCAGTCGGCGTTGTTTCTCCTGCTCGGCCTCCTGCCTGGTGGGATAACTCCTTGTTCGTTCCCTGCCCTGCTCGAACCACACGACATGGTAGACGTTTCGTTCCCGCTTATGCCTTACAAAGACGGCTTGTTTCATTTTGGTCCCGTGATGGTCCCGTGATTTCGACCCAAAAAAGCGTATTTCAGGTGCTATACACGTGGACGTTAACGGCAGGAAACAAGGGAACAATGGACACCAAAAAACCCCCGGCATCATTGAAGATACTCCGAGGGTTTTAAAGTGGTTGCGGGGGCCAGATTTGAACTGACGACCTTCAGGTTATGAGCCTGACGAGCTACCGGGCTGCTCCACCCCGCGTTCCGAAGGGAAGGTCATCCTGCCACTTAACCACTAACTGTTCAAGCTCATTCCGAAAACATTTAAAATTGTGCCGAGCCAAGCGCGTTCTATTTGCCAATCAAGCCGCTGACATATCCAGCCTGCCGCAGTCGCTCCGCCAGTGTCTCCTCGCCCTGCGGCAATCCGACGCCGGGAAGCTCATTGCGATGGCCAATGGGATTGGACTCATAGCCGAAGCGGGTTTGATATCGTCCCGTTATTAGGCCCGCCCTTGAGGCACTACAAAATGGTGCCGTGACGTAGCCGTTAGTGAATCGCACGCCATTGCCAGCAATCGAGTCGATGTGCGGAGTGGGAATCTCCGTGTTCCCCTGGCAGCCCAGTTCCCTATAACCCAGGTCATCCGCCAACAGGATGACTATATTTGGCTTGCCCAAGCTACGATCCGCTGCTCGCGTTTGGCCAAACGCTGTAAAGCTGAGCGCAAACTGACAAATCAGCTTGGCCAACCGGTGTCGCATGACTTAGCCCTCAGGGTACTCCACGTCGAACCAAGTTTTCTCGGCAGCCGCCTTGAGCGCAAGGTCCATCACGGATTGCACTCGTGCGCCCTGGAGGAAGGACGGATTGCACTCGCGCTGGTTTTGAATGGCGTCGATGAACTCGAAATCCTGATCCCAGCGAAAGGCAATGCCGGGATCGCCCTGCGAAGGATCCCGGCTGCTTCCCTGCCAAGTGAGGAACTCACGGGGAACATCGACTGTCTCTAGGCCGGCCTGGCCCCTGCGCGCGATTTGAAATTGGTTGGGGTTTGCGAGCTGGAACACCATCGTAGCCTCGCTGCCGTTGATCTCGCAATAATCCTGGCTGCGAGCACCCTCACCACGACCCGTGGCCAGCTTGCTGCTCTCGAGCACGCCGGTTGCCTGGTTTTCAAACTCGGCGATCACGGTGACCCAGTCCTCGAGATCGGACTCGAGCCCCTGCCTGTCGTCGATGAATCGGCGTGTATCGGCAGTGAGGCGTTTCATGTCGCCAATGAGAAAATGCGCATAGTCGAGTCGGTGCGAAAGCATGTCGCCCAATTCGCCCGAGCCGGCCATGTGGCTAAGCTGCCGCCAGCCGATGCTGCGGTCGCCCCAGTCCTGAAGACGGCAGGTGCGGATGTGATACGGCTGACCGATATCGCCATTCTCGACGAGGTGTTTCATGTAGCGCATCGCCGGCACAAAGCGATAGGTGAACGCGGTCATGTGGCGGACGTTGTTCTCGCTGGCGCAACGGAACATGTCGAGCGTCTCCTGACGGTTCATACCAAGCGGTTTTTCGCAGAGGACGTGCTTGCCGTTTTTGGCGGCGGCAATCGCCATTGGTGCGTGGGTGAAGTTAGGCGTGGCGATGATGACGGCGTGAATGTCGTCGCGCTGAACGAGTTCGTTGTAATCCTGCGTGTGCACCGGTGCACCGGTTTGCTGTACGGCGCGCTGAAGCACCTCGGCGCTATTGTCACACAGCCCCACCAGCCTTGTGTCCGGACAGAGTTCCAGTCCCGGAAGATGATTCTGCAACGCAATGCCGCCGCAGCCGATGATTCCTACTCCAATAGTTGCCATGTCAAACAAGCGCTTGGCCAAGCGGCGGCACTCGCCACCGAGATCACCCCAGCTTGGTCCAGCAGGCGTTGTTTTTGGACGACTTCACGACGGCCTCTATGAAAGCCATGCCTCGTATGCCGTCCTTGATTTTTGGGTAGTCCAGCGCGGGATCGTCCTTGGCCAGTTTACGGCGATCGAGCTTGGCGCGGATATGGTTGGCAAAGTTCACGTAAATATTCGCGAAAGCCTCGAGATAACCCTCAGGGTGAGACGGCGGGGTGCGGGTGGCGTTGGCCGCGGCGGCACCGAGGTAGCCGTTGCCGGTTCGGTAAACCTGCATCGGCTGGTCGGGCCACTTGAGAAGCATGGTGTTCGGCTCGTTCTGATGCCACTCGAGGCTACCGCGCTCACCATACACGCGGATGTTGAGATTATTTTCTTCGCCCACTGAAATCTGCGAACTGTGCAGCACACCCTTGGCTCCCCCGGTGAATCGCAGCAGAACGTTGCCGTCGTCATCGAGTTTGCGGCCGCTGACGAAAGCTGTCAGGTCAGCGGCGAGTTCCTTGATTTTCAGTCCGGTGATGTACTCGGCCAGGTTCTCGGCGTGCGTCCCGATGTCGCCGATGCAGCCGGCTGCGCCGCTGCGCTTGGGGTCGGTGCGCCAGCCGGCCTGTTTCTGACCGGTCGTTTCCAGCCGAGTGGCGAGCCAGCCCTGCGGGTACTCGACGACGACCTTGCGAATCTTGCCCAGCTTGCCGGTGGCGACCATATGACGCGCTTCTTTCACGAGCGGGTAGCCGGTGTAATTATGGGTAAGGCCGTAGAGGCGCTTGCTTTTTTTAATGATCTTCTCTAGCTCCTTGGCCTCCTTGAGGCTGAAGGTGGCGGGCTTGTCGCTCAGCACGTGAAAGCCATTTTCCATCGCCATCTTGGCGGGTGGGAAATGCATGTGGTTGGGCGTGACGATGGACACAAAATCCATGCGCTCCTCCGCTGGCAACGCCGCCTCACTGCTGATCATCTCCTCAAACGTGCCGTAGCAGCGTTTGGACGGCAGGAAAAAATCCTTGCCGCTGGCCTTGGATTTGCTGGGGCTGGACGAAAACGCGCCGCACACCAACTCGATCTGGCCATCCATGTTTGCGGCGATACGGTGCACCCCGCCGATGAATGCGCCGCGGCCGCCGCCGACCATTCCGTAACGAATTTTTCTGCTCATAATTTCAGGTTAAACGAACTGATTTATTGAAAGATGTTTGCCTTAGGGCGGGCGCGATTTATAGTGAGTTAGGTGCGACAAGTCAACGGTGGCTTGTGAACCAAGTTATAGATGACCATGCAGATTCATCTACTCAAGGGAAAATTACACAGGGCGTTGGTGACCGATGCCAACGTCGAATACGAGGGCAGCCTCACCATTGACCATGACTTGATGGACAAGGTGCGCCTCCTCCCGTTCGAGCGCGTTGTCTGCGGCAATATGGCCAACGGCAACCGGTTTGAGACCTACGCGATCCCCGGCAAACGCGGCTCCGGCGACATCGTCCTCAACGGCGCCACGGCACACCTTGGCAAAGCCGGCGACCTTTTAACTATTATGTTCTTCAGCTTGCTCGACGAGAAATCTGCGCCTAACCACAAGCCGCGCATCATCGTCCTCGGCGAAGGCAATGCCGTCATCGAGGGGCGCAACATCTAACGCCACATGAAATTCACCGCTAGCGAGATCGCCGAACAAGTCGGGGGAGAAGTCGTTGGCGACGGCGGCATCGAGATTGCCGGCTTCGCCCAGGCCGACGCGGCTAAGCCGGGCGACCTCACCTTCGCCGAGAACGATAAATACTTCCGCTTGGCCGAGGAGAGCCCAGCGAGCGCCATCCTTGCCCCCGAGAAATTCGCCTCAGAGACGAAGACAGTCATCCGAGTGAAGAATGCCCGTATCGCCTTCGCCCGAGTACTGCCGCTGCTCTTTCCGGAGAAAGAATTTTCCCCAGGCATCCACCCAAGCGCCGTCATCGCCGACTCAGCCCAAGTCGCCGGCACTGCGCACATCGGCCCGAACTGCGTCATTGGCGAAAGTGCCACCATCGGCGACCACTCGGTGCTCGAGGCCAACTGCACCGTCGGTGACCACTCGGTGCTTGGCCACTCGGTGCGCCTGTTTGCCAACGTCACAATTTACTCGCAAAGCCGGATCGGAGACTGTGTCCGCATTCACGCCGGCACCGTCATCGGCTCCGATGGCTACGGCTACGTTTTTGATAAGGATCATCACCGAAAAATCCCGCAAGTTGGCGGCGTCGTGATCGAGAACGACGTCGAGATCGGGGCCAACTGCACTATCGATCGCGGCGCACTCGGCGACACCCTCATCGGCGAAGGCACCAAGATCGACAACCTCGTGCAGATCGCCCACAACGTCGTCATTGGTAAACACTGTATTATCGTCGCCCAAAATGGTATCGGCGGCAGCGCCCAAATCGGCGAATACTCTATGCTCGGGGGGCAATCGGGAATCCTCGGGCACATCACAATCGGACCGAAAGCCATGATCGCTGCTAAGTCCACGGTGCTGAATAATCTCGAGGGCGGCAAGCAGTACATGGGCTTCCCCGCGATCCCCAATTTTCAAGCCAAGCGCCAACTCATCGCCGCCCAACAGCTCCCCGAGTTGATCAAGCGCGTCCGCGAACTGGAAAAGCAGCTCGCCAACAAAGACAAACCAGCGGCCGACGACGCCTAAAGTTCTTCTCTCGCTACGGCTTCCCCCTTACCCTCCGGTCATTCAATCATGAAATGGTACCGGAAACTCCACTGGCAGATCATCCTTGGGATGATCCTCGGACTGATCTACGGCATCGCAGCAGCGAAATACCAATGGGTCGGTTTCGCAACAAATTGGGTCGTTCCCTTTGGCGACATCTTCATGAACCTGCTCAAGCTCATTGCCGTGCCGCTGGTGCTCACCTCCCTCGTCGCCGGCGTGGCGTCGCTCTCCGACTTCAAAAAACTGTCGCGCATGGGCACCAAAACCATCGGTCTCTACATTGCCACCACCGCCGTCGCCGTGACCATCGGCCTGCTGGTGGTCAACGTCCTCCAACCCGGAGCTAAGCTCCCAGAAGCAACCAAGGCCAAGCTCGAGGCACAATTCCAAGCCAACGCCGCCGACAAGGCCAAGGGCGACAGCACCGAAGCCGCCCGCCAACGCGGCCCGCTGCAGCCGTTGGTGGATATGGTGCCGGACAACTTTTTCGGCTCGGCATCGAGCAACCGAAACATGCTGCAACTCGTCTTCGTTTCATTGCTCATCGGCATTTCGTTGGTGCAAGTGAGCAGCGAGCATCGAAAGCCGGTGCTCTCGCTGTTCGAGGGCATGCAGGCGGTGGTCATCAAGCTGGTGAACATGATCATGCTCATGGCTCCGATCGGCGTGTTCGCGCTCATTACAAAAACCATCACCAGCCTCGCAATCGGCGAAGACGGCCAAGCCGACCTTGGGCAAATCGGGGCGGTACTCGGGGCGCTCGGCTACTATTGCATCGCCGTGATTATCGGGCTGCTGCTGCACATCTCCATCGTTTACCTTGGGCTGCTTAAGCTATTAACGCCGCTGAAGATTCCGCAATTCTTCAAGGCGATCGCACCGGCACAACTGCTCGCATTTTCCACTAGTTCGAGCGGAGCCACGCTGCCGGTCACCATGCGCCAGTGCAAAGAGAAACTGGGTACCTCAAAGGAAACGACCTCGTTCGTCCTCCCGCTTGGCGCGACCATCAACATGGACGGCACGGCCCTTTACCAAGCGGTCGCGGCAGTGTTCATCGCCCAGGCCTCCGGCATGTCGCTCGACATGGGCGACCAACTCACCATCGTCATCACCGCCGTGCTGGCTTCCATCGGCACCGCCGCTGTACCCGGGGCCGGGATCATCATGCTGGTCATCATCCTTGAGGCCGTGGGTATTCCCGGGGAAGGCATTGCGCTCATCCTCGGCGTGGATCGCATCCTCGACATGCTGCGAACCACGACCAACGTCACGGGCGATGCCGCCGTCTGCGCCATCATCGCCCATTCCGAGAAACAACTCCATCCCCCCAGCGAATAAGCCAAGCGCTGCGGGTCAGCGAAAAGGGATTTCAGCGACGGTGGCCTGGCCTTGGACAGACTCCCGTACGGTCAAGACTTGGCCGGGGGTTTCACTGCCGCGCTTGGCCAAGCCAAGGGCGATCAGGCCAAACCGCGGTGACTCGATCACACTAGTCAGCGTGCCAAC
>CALJHX010000017.1 GCA_937770485.1 uncultured Verrucomicrobiae bacterium
GAACTGCCGCCACAAAAGAAAACAGTGGACTCGCAGAAGCTGGGTATTCTAAACGGCGGTTCAGCCCCTTGGGTGGTATTGCTGGTGGATGGCCTTGAGGCGTTTGCCGGCGACGTGGGTGTACACTTCGGTCGTCGCGATGCTGGAGTGGCCGAGCAATTCCTGAATGACCCGCAGGTCGGCGCCGTGCTCGAGCAGGTGCGTCGCGAAACTGTGCCGCAACATGTGCGGCGTGATGTTTCGCTCGATGCCGGCAAAGCCGCATCGTTTCTTGATGCGTGACCACAGCGTCACCGGCGCAAACGCCGAGCCTCGGCTCGTGAGGAAAACATTCCCCGGACTCTTGCCGGCCTTGGCCAGTTTGTCGCGTCCGTGTTCCAGGTAACGCTCGATCGCCCCTATGGCGCGGCGGCCCACCGGCACGATGCGCTCTTTGTTGCCTTTGCCGATGACGTGGATAAAACCGGCGTCGAGTTGCAGTTGCTCGAGCCGCAGCCCTCGCAACTCGGCCAACCGCAAGCCGGAGGCGTAACAAAGCTCAAGCATCGCGTGGTCGCAAAGTGTCGCCGGTATCACTGGCTCGATCGGTCGCAGCAGTTTTTCGATCTCCCCATCGGTCAACGCCTTGGGCAGGCGTTTCCATCGGCGGGGCAGCGTGAGGTTCTCGGCGATATTCGACGGTAGAAACTCTTCCTGCACGCAGAAGCGGTAAAACGCCTTCAGCGCGGCGATCTCGAGATAGAGGCTCTCGGTGCTGAGCTTGGCAGAGTCGATGCGGGGTCGGCCGCGTTTTTTTGGCGCGTCTTCGCCGGTGGGCGTTTCGCTGTTTCGCTGGTGCCTGAGGTAGCCGAGCAGATGCGACAACTCGACGGCGTTCCAGCGGGTGAGTTGCTGAGAGCCTGCCCAGTCGGCGAAACGGTTGAGGATGCTGCTGTACGCTTTTTGGGTATGCGCGGACTGGCCCCGCTCGTGGCGGATGTACTGCCCAAACTCCTCTATCAACGCCTGCATTACCCGGCCGCCGATGCTACGGGAGATTTGGCTTTGCGGTCAACGAGGATAGCCGTATCGTTCTGCGCAGATTGAAATTTAGTTTGCCCATTTTGTTTGCGGGTATGCTGGCCGCGGTCGTGGCCGGACACGCCTGCCGTTACACGGTACGCGATGTCGGCTTTGCGGACTTGGGCAACGAGCGCTACACGTTTTTTTGTTTCATTGACGACCAGGTGTCCGGTGCCCAAGTGGATCGGCTTGGCCAAGCGGCGTCGGTGCTGTTCGGCGATACCAACGTCCGGTTCCAGTTGGTGAATCTGACCAAGGGCGATCATCCGCAGGCTAAGCGCCTGGCCGAGCGGACACCGGGCGTGCCCGCCGGATTGCTGCTGTCGACCACCGGCGAGTTGGCTTGGCCGGTCAACTTTCCCTCCGCCAAGCTGGACAATCCCGAGTGGTCATTTCTGTCGTCCGTCGTCTCGTCGCCGATCAGGGACGTGCTCATCGAAAAACTGATTCCAGCCTACGCTGTGATTCTTTTCATAGAGGGAACAGACGGGGCGCAAACCAGGCGCGCTCGGGCCGCGGTGGACGATGCCATCAAGGCGATCACGCCGCTGCTGCCGGAAATGCCCAAGCCGGTCGATCATCCGCCGGAGGTCGTCGTTGTGCCGGCCAAGCGCATCGCCGGCGAGTCGGTGCTGTTGTGGAGTCTTGGCCTCGATGCTGGGCCGGTGCCGGAGCCTCAGGCCGTGGTGCTGATGGGGCGCGGTCGCCGGGTGGGCCAACCCCTGCGGGGCGGCTTGGTGACACGTTCAGAGTTGCAGGAGGCGCTGGCGGTGGTGGGGCAGGACTGCGAGTGCGGGCTCGACCGGGTGTGGATGCAGGGAGAGAGCTTCCCTTTGTCGTGGGGTCGAGCTGAGAGGACTGCGGCGTACGCGGCGCTCGGGTTCGACCCGGACAACCCGCAGATCAAGGGTGAGATCAGCCGCATTATATCGCGCGGCCCGAACTCACAGGCAAACGGGGCCGCGTCATCGAGTCACTTTGAGCAACTCTCGCTGGGCTACAGCGAGGAGTTGATTGAGTTCAACATAGAGCCGGAGGATTTGATCGAAGCCGATCCGGAACCGGTCGCGGAACCAGTCGCGGAGGCCAAGCCGGTTGAATTTGATCCGGAACCGGCTGCTCTTGGCCAGGTGAACACTGTATGGTGGACGCTGGGCATCATCGCCGTGCTGACCTTGGCCGGCGGCGGACTGCTATTGCTGCGGAGGTCGGGCAACTGATGTCAGTTTGGTCGCACATTCTCCGCGAGGTGGTTTTCCGGAAACTCAACGCCCTTTTTACGCTTCTGGGTTTGGCGATGGCGGTGACTGTGGTCGTCGCGTCGCAATTGCTGGCCGAGGCGGACGAACGTGAAACACGCCGGGTGACTCGTGACATGGGCTTCAACCTTCGGTTGATTCCCGCCAAGACCGACTTGGGGCAGTTTTATCGTGACGGTTTTTCTCGGCACGCCATGGATGCCTCGATGCTCGACCGTCTGGCGACGCAGTTGACCAACAAGGTTTCATTCAACCATCTCGTCGGCTCGTTGCGCCGCGAATACACCATCAACGGGCAGGACATCCTGCTGGTCGGCCTGTCGGAAACTTACGTTGCGCCGGGGCAGGGCAAAAAGCCGATGGGCTTCGCCATCGAAAAAGGCACGATCCACATCGGCTCCCAAGTCGCGCTGGTGCAGGAAAAAAAGAAGAATGACACAATGCACGTCGGCGTGCGGCAGTTTGCGGTCGCGAACGACCCCATCGAGACCGGCACGCCGGATGACATCACGATTTTTGTGCGGCTCGAGGACGCGCAATCGGTGCTCGGGTTAGCGGCGAAAATCAACGAGATCGAGGCGATCGACTGTCTCTGCCTCACAGCCGATCAGGATCCGCTGGCCATTTTGCGAAAAGAGATCGGCGGTATTTTGCCGGAAGTGCAGGTGGTACACCAACGCACGCTGGCCGACGCCCGCGCCAAGCAGCGGCAGACCCGCGAGAAGGTGAACCAATTCGTGCTGCCGTCGGTGCTCGTCGCCGGCGCGGTTTGGGTGGCGCTGCTTGCGGTGTTCAACGTGCGCGACCGTCGCCAGGAGATCGGCATCATGCGAGCACTTGGCAAGGGTGGTGAACACATCGCTGCGTTGTTCCTCGGCAAGGCGGTGTTACTTGGGTTGGTGGCGGCATTGATCGGCGCGGCGCTTGGCACGTGGGCGGTGCTGGAGTTTGGGCCGTCGCTATTTCCGGTGACGAAGAAGGCGATTCAGGCGAACTGGCCTCTCGCCGCGCAGTTGATCATGGCGACGCCGGTGTTCGCGGCGCTGGCCAGTTTTATCCCGGCGATGCTTGCAGTGTCGCATGACCCGGCGGAAACCCTGCGGGAAGATTGACGATGATACGCTGCGACGAGGTCACGAAAATTTTTCGTAAGAACGGCTCCGAGGTCACGAGCCTCGATCGGTTCACGGCGGAGGTTGCCGACGGCGAGTTCGTTGCTGTGCGCGGGCCAAGCGGCTCCGGCAAAACCACGCTGCTGCTAACGCTCGGAGGCATGCAGCGGCCAAGCGACGGCTCAGTGCAACTCGCCGGGCGTGACCTTTACGCATTGTCGCCGGCGGAGCGGGCGCGGCTTCGCTCGAGCGAGATCGGGTTCGTGTTTCAAATGTTTCATCTCGTCCCGTATCTCGATTTGCTCGGAAACGTGCTGCTGGCCTGTCCCGGTAAACCAAGCGCTGAGGTGCGGCAGCGGGCCGGTGAGTTGATGGACGAACTCGGCCTGGCCGATCGCGCCAGCCATCTACCCGGCGAACTCAGCGCCGGGGAGCGGCAGCGTCTGGCCGTGGCCCGTGCGTTGTTGAATCGACCCAAGCTGATTCTCGCCGACGAGCCGACCGGCAATCTCGACCCGGAAAACGCGGCGGAAGTAATCCGGCACTTGGCCGAGTTTCACCGCGGCGGTGGCACGGTGGTGCTGGTGACCCATGGCGAGGCGGTGAATGCCCATGCTGATCGGACGTTGAGCCTCGAGCAGGGCCGATTGGTCGCCAATTGAAGGATTGATTGTACGCCGCAAGAATGGTAACTTCACTGAATGGAAGCGATCATGTCAATTATGATAGGCGTCGCGTTGAGCGCGACGTGTGGGTTCCGTGTGTTTGTGCCTTTGCTGGCGGTGAATATCGGCACTCGTGCTAAGGATACCGACGGGCAACCATTGATCGAGTTGGCTGGCGGGTTCGATTGGTTGAGTAGCGACATTGCGCTGATTGTTTTTCTCGTGGCGACTCTTTTCGAAATCGGAGGCTATTACATTCCGTGGATTGACAATTTGCTCGACACCATCGCCAGCCCGGCGTCGATCGTGGCCGGGACGGTTATCACAGCTTCGTTCGTCACTGGCATGGATCCGTGGCTGCAATGGCTGCTCGGCGTGATCGCCGGCGGCGGCGCGGCCGGTGCGGTGCAGGCGACAACTGTGATAACGCGCGCCGGCTCGACCGTGACAACCGGAGGCTTGGGCAATCCCATTGTGGCCTCAGTCGAGACGAGCGGTGCCTTCCTCGGCTCGGCTCTTTCGATCGTCGCGGTGGAATTTGCCATTGTTGTGTTTGTGCTGCTGCTTGGGTGTGGTGTTTGGATTTGGTGGCGCCGCCGCCATAAATTGGCCGAGGCGCACTAGCTAATGCATTCAGGCCTTACTAGAATTGCGTTCTCGTTGATCTGTGCGTTCGTCGCCGTTGCGGCGGAGCCATCCGATCACTGGGCATTTCAGCCGGTGACGCGGCCAAGTGTGCCGGCTGTGTCGGGGGCCGCTTCGCCAAGCGGTGCGCTGGATTATTTCGTCCTGGCCAAGCTCGGCGAAAACGGCATGCAACCGGCCCGGCCCGCCGGTCGCCGGACATTGATTCGCCGGGTGACCCTAGACCTGACCGGCCTGCCACCGACTCCCGTGGAGGTGGATGCATTCGTCGCCGACGAATCGCCGGGAGCGTATATGCGGCTCGTCGAGCGGGTGCTGGCCTTGCCGCGTTTTGGTGAGCGTTGGGGGCGTCACTGGCTCGACGTTGCGCGTTACGCAGATACCAAGGGTTACCTCGCCGGAAACCAGGCGCGGCTCTTCACCCACTCGTACACTTATCGCGATTATGTGATCGACTCCTTCAACGCTGACTTGCCGTATGACCGATTCATTATCGAGCAGATAGCCGCCGACAAACTGGAACTGGGGGATGACAAAGAGCCTCTGGCCGCGATGGGTTTCCTCACGGTGGGGCGGCGTTTTTTGAACAACCCGCACGACATTATAGACGACCGAATCGACGTAGTAACCCGCGGCATGATGGGCTTGACTGTCAGTTGCGCCCGCTGCCACGACCACAAGTACGACCCCATCCCGATAGCGGATTACTACTCGCTCTACGGCGTGTTTGCCAGCAGCCATGAGCCAGGCGAAAAGCCGTTAATCAGCGATGCGGTTGATCCCATCCAGCGGGCGGCGTTCGATGAGGAACGCAAGCGCCGTGAGGACAAGCTGAACAACTATAAGCGTGAGCAGTACGCGGCCGTTCGCGAGCAGGTGAAAAAGCAGTCTGGCGACTACATTTGGGCGGCGCACCGCGCGGCTAAAGTGCCGGGGGGTAAGGTCGATGAACTGGCCCGTAAAGACAAGCTCGACCCCGAATTGACGCGCCGCTGGATGAGACACCTAGCCAAGCGCCGGGCGTCTGGCGACTCAGTTTTTGCGGCTTGGTTTGCGCTGACCAAGCTCGATGCCGAGTCGTTCGGTGAGCAGGCCAAGGCGGTGCTCGGCGGTAAGCCGTTGGCGAATACGCATCCGGCGGTGCGTTCGGCCCTTGCGGATGCTGGGTCGCTCGAGGTGGCGGCCAAGTCGCTTGGTCTACTGCTGTACAAGGCCAAGGCCGAAGAGTCCAAGCTGCGCGAGGCAGTTCACTCCGACGACTCGCCGGCCAAGCTTTCCGACGGAGACGTAAATCGAGTGATGGATGTGAAGGGGAAGGAGGGCATCCGGTCTCGGAAACGCAAATTTGATGAGTTGGAGGGCGAACACCCCGGTGCACCCAACCGCGCGATGGTGCTCCTCGACAACGCATCGCCGCACAATCCGCGGATTTTCAGGCGAGGTAACCCGGGCATGAAAGGGGATACTGTGCCGAGGCGCTTCATCGCGGCATTATCGCATGGCGAGCGCAAGTCGTTTGTGGAGGGGAGCGGGCGACTCGAGATGGCCAAGGCGATTGCTGATCCTGCGAATCCGCTCACGGCGCGGGTGATGGTCAACCGTGTTTGGCAAAGATTGTTTGGTAGCGGGCTGGTCATCACGCCGAGTGATTTTGGCGTGCGGGCCGAGCCGCCGTCTCATCCAAAGTTGCTCGATTTTCTTGCGGCGGATTTCGTCGAGAACGGCTGGTCGATCAAGGCGTTGATCAGGGGCATCGTGACCTCGAGTACGTATCAACAGGGCGAGACGGTTCACCCGGAATATGCCGAGCGAGATCCCGGCAACAGGCTGCTTTGGCAGATGAACCGCAAGCGGCTCGACTTCGAGGCGATGCGCGACTCGGTGCTGAGTGTCTCCGGCAATCTCACCCTCAAGCAGGGTGGCCGCTCGGTTCATATTGCCAACAAGCCGGACGCCCGTTGCCGGACGGTGTACGGCTTCGTCGACCGTCAAAACCTACCGAACCTGTTTCGCACCTTCGACTTTGCCGGGCCGGACACGACCTGCCCGAAACGATTTACCACCACGGTGCCGCAGCAGGCGTTGTATCTGCTGAACAGCCCGTTCATCGAGGCGCAAGCCAAGCGCCTGGGCGCCCGTTCGGGCGTGATGTCAGCCGATGACGAAGAGCGTATCCGCGTGATTTACCGCTTGGCCTACCAGCGTGAACCATCGGCGGAGGAGTTGGACTTGGCCAAGGCTTTTGTCGATGAATTTGTGCCGAGTGCCGCCGCGTGGGAGCGACTTGGCCAGTCGCTGTTGGTGTCCAACGAAATGATGTTCGTCGATTAGCCTATGAAGAAAGTGGCTCGAACAGAAATCCCTCGCAAGGCGGTTTACCGACTGTCGGTTTACCTGCGCTGCCTGCATCGGTTGTTGAACAACAGCATTCACACCGTGTCCAGCGAGGTGTTGGCCAAGGCGGCCGGCGTGAAGTCCACCCAGTTGCGGAAGGATCTCACGTACTTCGGGCAGTTCGGCACGCGCGGACTGGGTTACGATGTGGAGCAATTGATCGAGATGATCACAAAACGGCTCGGCACAAAGAGCCTTCAGCCGGTGGTGATCGTGGGGGTGGGCAATCTTGGCAGGGCGCTGCTCAGCTATCGCGGCTTCGAGCGGGAGGGGTTCGGGATCATCGGCGCGTTTGATATTCAGCCGGGCCGGTATTTGTTGGAAGAAACATCGACTGACGAGCAATCGGCGAAGACCGCGGGTAAAGTGAAGTTGTCAGAGAGTCTCAAGCCAAAAAAAACTCAGATTCAAGTGAGGCCGATGGAGGAGTTGCCAAAAGTGATTGCCGATCACGTGGTCAAGCTGGCGATCCTGAGTGTGCCCCCAACCGCGGCGCAGGAAGTGGCGAATCAATTGGTTGAGTGCGGCGTGGTGGCGATCCTCAACTTCGCGCCGATCGTATTGTCGGTGCCCGACGAGGTGACCGTCAACAACGTTAACCTCGCAATGGAACTCGAGAACCTGAGCTACTTCATCAACGAGTGACGCCTGATGGGAATGTCACTTGATTTCCCGGGAAAGTTAGGCTCTGGTTTCATAATCATGCGCGGTTGGTTCAGCATTCTCCTGCTCGTGTTGGTTTCTTAACGGCTCCGTTTTCCCTGTTTGCCCAATCCCATTTACACGATGGCGCAACTCCGCAGATGAACGGAGCGATGGAAGGGAGCATTGAACAAGCGAAACAGTTGTTGCAGGAGGGCGCGGATCTGGAGGTGCGCGACGATTACGGATGGACGCCACTGCATCGGGCATGGAATCGATCTGATAATTCGGGGATGACTCAGTTTCTCATCGACTTGGGGGCAACTTGGCCAAGAGCCGTTAACGGAAGGCTAGGGTGAAAAGCGAATCCCCGTTACGCCGGATTCTCGACTCAATTTTTACCAACTGCGAGTGGAGTGGATATCCGCTTGGGCAAGCGGTGTTTCGTTGAGCGTTTGGATCCTTGTTTGTGGTTACGCGCCCTCTGCGTTTAAAAAGCGGCTACTCTGTCGCCTTCGGTTGTTCCTGTTGAGGGGCGCGGAGGTTGATGTGCAGGTCGCGCAGTTGCCGGGGCTCGGCGGTGCCGGGGGCGTCGCTCATTAGGTCAGCGCCCTTCGCTGTTTTCGGGAAGGCGATCACTTCACGGATGCTTTCCGAGCCGCACAGCATGGCGATGAGCCGGTCGAAGCCAAGCGCGATGCCACCGTGCGGCGGTGCCCCGAATCGAAACGCCTCAAGCATGTAGCCGAACCGTTCCTGCGCCACGTCGGCCGGGATCTGTAGCACGTCCTCGAAGATGGTTTTCTGCAATTCGCGCTGGTGGATACGAATGGAGCCGCCACCCAACTCGACACCGTTTACGACGATATCGTAATGCTGACCGCGAACCGACTTGGGGTCGTTGGCCAACTTGGGGATGTCCTCCTCCACTGGAGAGGTGAACGGATGATGGCTGGAAAACCAGCGATCCATCTCCTTGTCGAACATCAGCAGTGGGAACTCGATGACCCAGAGGAAATTGAACTGGTCGGCCGCGATGCTCATCTTGCCCATCTCGGTTAATTTCTCGGCGCAATAGAGGCGGATTTTACCGAGGATCTCGCAGGCGTTGAGCCACTCGTCGGCGGCGAACAGGATGAGGTCGCCCTCCTCGATGGTCAGTTTCTCCTGCAGCGCAGCCTTCTCGGCGTCGCTGAAAAACTTGACGATCGGCGACTTCCACTCGCCGTTCTCGATCTTAATGTAGGCGAGGCCCTTTGCGCCAAAGCTCTTGGCGTAGTCGGTCATCGTCTCCATTTGCCCTTGGGTGACGCAGGCAAACCCCTTGGCGTTGAGCGCCTTGACCACGCCGCCTTTGGCAACCGTGCCGCTGAAGACCTTGAATTCGCTAGAGGCGAAGTCGTCGGTCATATCGACCAGTTCCATGTCGAAACGGGTGTCCGGCTTGTCGATTCCCCAGCGATTCATCACGTCCTCAAATGCGACGCGCGGGAACGGCGTGGGGATGTCGATGTCGAGCGCCGTTTTCCAGACGCGCGCGAGCAGTCCCTCGATGAGTGCGTAAATATCTTCGCGATCAATGAATGACATTTCGATGTCGATCTGCGTGAACTCCGGCTGGCGGTCGGCGCGTAAATCCTCGTCGCGATAGCAGCGGGCGAGTTGAAAATACTTCTCCACACCGGCGACCATGAGGATTTGCTTGTACTGCTGCGGCGACTGCGGCAGGGCGTAAAAGTGGCCGGGATGTAGTCGGCTCGGTACAAGGAATTCACGGGCACCTTCCGGCGTGCTCTTAAACAGCGTCGGCGTCTCGATCTCGAGGAAGCCCTGATCCTCCATGAACACGCGCGTCGCGGTGGCCACCCGGCTGCGAAGGCGCATGTTGTGGATCATCTCCGGCCGGCGCAGGTCGAGGTAACGATGCTTGAGGCGCAGCTCCTCGTTGACCTTGGCGGCGACCTCGGGGTCGTCGATGTTAAACGGCAGAACGTCAGCGTGGTTGAGCACCTCGAGTTGTTCGGCCACGACCTCGACGAGGCCTGTGTCGATCTTCTCGTTCTTCGTGCCGTCGGGGCGAACACGCACCTTGCCGGTGACGCTGATGACGCTCTCGCTGTGGAGCTTTGAGGCGGTCTCGAACAGCTTGGCCGGCAGGTCGCTGGGGTCAAACACCGCCTGCGTGCGGCCTTCGCGATCGCGGATGTCGATGAAAAGCACCCCGCCCAGGTCGCGGTTGGAATGCACCCAGCCGTTGAGGGTGATGGCTTGGCCGACGTGTTCGTCTCGTATTTCGTTACAGTGATGCGTGCGCTTCATTGGCTAAAAATTGATCAATCCCCCGAAAAAGGGCGGTGGATGTTGCCGGGAAAAGCCCCGGTTTTCAAAGCTTATTTGCGGCGGTCACAGGTTCAGCAGTTCGCGCTGCCATGGGAGGATCTGTTTGCGCTCCTCGCCGTCCTCGAGCGATAGCCTCACGAGGGTGGAGCGGCTGGCGATGAGAGTGGGGTCGATGTTGAGTTCTTTGGCCTGTTTGTCGCGCTGCGCCTTGAGTGCCTCGTAAAACAGTTTTTCGCTCTGGCTGATGCGGCGGCGAACCGTGCGGGGAGTCTCGGGCCACTCTTCCGCCGGTAGATCCAGCGCTAGGCCAACCGCTTCGCGCAGCGACTTGAACCGGCGACTGGAGAGCTTGGCCGGCCAGGCCGTCTTCTGGTTTTTGTCGATCACGGTTCCGGCTATGCAAACGAGATCCTCGTGGCGGACAACGAAGTACGGCGGCTTGTTGGCGTCGATAGCCTCGATCTCCCGCCAATGCCACGCGGCGCGGAGGATGGCTTGCTCGCAGCGGCTGAGCTTACTCGAGCCCTTGAGCCGCCAAGCCTGACTGGTATCCGTCTCCTTGGGCGCGGCGTGGTCCCTGATGAGTTTGTTGCAGATTTGTTCGTGCCACGTCGTCCGTCCCTTGGCCTTGAGTTGGTCGCGCAGCTGGTCGGTCAAGGCGCGGAGGTGCCGGCTGTCGTTGAGCGCGTAATCGGCCATTTTGTCGGTTAACGGCCGACGGGTCCAGTTAGCCTTTTGGGAGCCTTTGTCGAGAGTGATATCCAGCAGTTTGGACAGCAGATCGTTCAGGCCGAAGGCGGCGAAGCCAAGCAGGCGCGCGGCCCACATTGTATCAAATATCTTTGACGGGACAAACTGGTGCGCGGCGTACATGAGGCGGAGGTCATTGTCCGAGCCGTGGATGAGTAGCTCTCGGCTGGCCAGGGCCTTGAACAGCACCGTCATGTCTAGGTTTTGCAGGGGGTCGATCAGCACATCCGTGTCGGGAAGGCTGATCTGCAACAGGCACAATTTCTCCGGATACGAGTGGAGGCTGTCCGCCTCGGTGTCTAGCGAGACCCAGCTGGACTTTCGTAGCTCGGGGAGAAACTCCTTTAATTGGACTTGAGTATCAATCAAGCGACGGGATTGTGTCAGCGCTTTCACGGTTGCCAAGGCAAAACCGTTGTTTGCCTGACTTGACGAAACGATGGTTACCGTTTTTGCTCTTCCGCCGATATTGTTAAAATGAGCAATCTTGCGAACACTTTTACCGAAACCGCCACCGCCAACGCCGACAAGACGGCTATTTTCTGGGGCGACGAACAGCACACCTTTGGCCAAGCGCACGCCTTGGCCGGTGGCTTGGCCAAGCGGCTTAAGGACGAATTCGGCCTCCAACCGGGCGATCGGGTGGGACTTTGGCTGAAGAATTGTCCGGAGTTTGTCTTCTCCCTCTTCGGCATTCTGCTGGCCGAGGGCGTCGTGGTGTCGATCAATAATTTCCTCACGCCGGACGAGGTCGGCTACATCCTCGAAGACTCCGGGGCCAAGGTGCTCATCAGCGAGGCGTCGATGGCCGAGGGCACGGCGGCACTCCAGTCGCAGCTCGACGGCCTGGCCGTGATCGAGGTGGAGGAGCTTGGCCAAGCGGACTACAGCCAAGCGCCCGAGTTGCCACCGGCCGGCCAAGCGGGCGAGGACTTGGCGCTGATCATTTACACCTCCGGCACCACCGGCAAGCCGAAGGGCGCGATGCTCAGCAACAACAACTTGCTGCGAAACGTCGGGGGAGTGATGGAGGAACTGGAACTGACGTCCGAGGATCGGATGGCGTGTTTGCTGCCGATGTTTCACAGCTTCAGCATGACCGTGTGCGTGCTGTTGCCGATGACACAGGGCCTGTCGGTCGTGGCGGTCAAGTCATTGCATCCTCCCAAGAACATCATCGGCGAGTTGCTGCTTCACCAGGCGACCGTCCTGCCGGCGATCCCGCAGCTTTACCGGATGCTGTCCAACGTGCAGATGCCGCCCGGCATGGCGCTGCGGCTTTGCGTGAGCGGCGCCGCGCCGTTGCCGATTGAGGTGCTAAAGGCATTCAATGAGAACGTCGGCATCCCACTGCTCGAGGGATATGGACTCAGCGAGACCAGCCCGGTCGCCACCTTCAACCCTTTGCACGGGGAGAAGAAAGCCGGCTCAGTAGGTCTCCCGATTCGCGGCGTGGCATTCCAGATTTGGAACGATGTCGGCGAAGTGCTGCCGACTGGCGAGCAGGGTGAGATTTGCATCAAGGGCCACAACATCATGATCGGTTACTGGAACAACCCTGAAGCTACTGCGGCGGCAATCAAGGGAGACTGGTTTCTCTCCGGCGACATCGGCTACCTCGACGAAGATGGCTACCTCTACATCACTGACCGCAAGAAAGACATGCTGCTCGTCAACGGCATCAACGTCTATCCGCGTGAACTGGAGGAAGTGATCTACCAGTTTGATGGGGTGAAAGAGGCGGCGGTGATCGGCATTAACGACCCCCGCAAGGGCGACCTCGTGGTTGCCTGCGTGGCTCCAATCGAAGGGGCAACCATCGAGGACGCAGCGCTGCTTGCCTTCCTGAAAGACAAACTGGCGGCCTACAAGATGCCACGCAGGGTGATTCAGATGGAGGCGCTTCCCCGCAACGCCACCGGCAAAATCCTCAAGACCAAGCTCCGAGAAATCGCCGCCGAGAAATACGCCCGCTGAGCCGTCCCCCCGGGTCCTTCCATGTTTGAACAAGCCCTCAAGAATATCGACGACGTAGATGAACTGGGCGAAGTCGCTTCAATACGGGAGTTGTTCATCAACTTCCAAAAGCACCTCTTCGAAGCCGCATGAGCGGATTTCAGGCCGTCCCGGCGCTTGGCTGCTCCTGCGCTTGGCCAAGCGCGGTGCCCGTTGTCTGCTGCTGTTCGCGTTCGAGCGACTCGAACTTTCGTCCGACAATCTTCACGCAGTAAAACCAGATGGCAAAGATGATGCAGGTGAATCCGCCGAGAAGCTGCAGGCCAAGCAAGCTGGTCTCCAATTGGCCGGCCTCGTTTCGCGTGTTGAGGAACATTGGCACGAGGAAGGCGATTAGCAGTGCGACGACTTTGCCGGTGCGCTGGATAAACACCTCGACGAATGCCCTCGCGACGTATTTCTCCTGTCGTGACAGTGGATTGTAGAGAGTCTCGCGTCCGGTTTGATTGACCGAGTAGGCGAACGTGCTGTCGGAGATTTTCAGGAGACTGGCGGCGAGCAGGATTGGTGCGATAATAAAAAAAAGCGAACTCAACGCGACGGCCAGGGGCAAGGCCAAAAGAATCCAGTGAATGCGATATTTGGGAAAGCCGGCTGCGAAGATACTGAAGCAAAGTTGGACGACTAGCGCTGCGATGTTTCCAATCGCGTACACGGTGCCGAAGTGGCTGCCAATGTCCTCTTTTGGGCACAAACCGCTCGGTCATCGCCGTGAATTGGTAATCCAGCACCTCCGAAGTGATCTCATAAAAACCAACGATCCCAGCGATGGCTATCAGGTAACGGGACTTGAAGACCAGCGATGCTCCCTCGATTGCGGCGTTAAACTTTTTCTTCGGGATATCGTTGGGGCTTGGTATCGGTTCGTGATGTGGTATCGACTTGGCCATCCACCCCGCGGCAAACGCCAACAGACAGATCACCACGCCGATACCGATGATCGTGTGCAGCCATTGTTGGTTGTTCATCTCCCCAATCCATCCGCGGAAGTAGGTGCTGCCAACGGCACCACCGGACACCGCCCCAAGCACGATAAAACCATAAAGCCGTTTGGCGTTCCTAAGGTCGACCGTGTCGTGAAGGAATGAGAAGAAAGCAGCCAGTATGAGGCTGATGTACAGGTCGCCGAACCAGTAGAAGAGCCAGACTGTTGACTCGCTGGGTTCATTGATTTGCAGCGAAAAGTAGAACGTCATGGCGATGATCAGGCCCATGCAGCAATAGGTCAATCGTTGGCGCTTGGCCAAGCGGGTGACAAGGGTGAGGAAAACAACCAGCATGAAGGCGATCAAAAGGTTCATACCCTTGGCCAGAAGTTCAGCACTACTGCCGAGCATCTCCATCGAGCCCAGATTGAAGGTCTGATCACCGTCGTATAGCCCGATGAAAAGGGTTTTCTTAAGCGGCTTGAGAATCCAAAAAATGGTCAGTGCCAGATTGATGTACAAGAACATGACCACCGTGAAGGCGATCTTTTTGCCGCTTGAAAAATGGTCGTTTGGCATCGACTGAATCTCAGTTTATCGCGTCGATCCGAGTCAGAGGTCCACTTGGAACTCAAGCGAGTCGCCGCCCTCCACGCTGAGTTTAAATCGCTTGTTCTCCGCGGACAAAAG
Organism: uncultured Verrucomicrobiae bacterium; assembly: GCA_937770485.1. Classification (GTDB taxonomy): domain Bacteria; phylum Verrucomicrobiota; class Verrucomicrobiia; order Limisphaerales; family UBA1096; genus UBA1096. The sequence continues at coordinate 14,502 of CALJHX010000017.1, forward strand.
CTCGAGGTTGATGTTGGAGCCTTCCTCGAGCGGCGCCATCTCGATTTGGTAGTTGGTCACGCCGAGTGAGAGGATGCCGTTGATCATCCGCAGGGTGGGGCGCGCTCCGAAGGTGAGGCTTCGGCTCTCGCGGGCGATCAATGTGGGGATCGAGTCATCCACGCTCAGGTTCCAGTCGTAGGTTTCCTTCATGCCGTCGGCCTTGAGGCGGATGTGCAGCTTGGCCATGTCAATGTACTCGGGATCGGTGAACGGTCGGAACATGGCGATCTCGTCGAAGCGGTTGAGGAAACTGGGGCGGAACCGGTCGAGCAACGCCAACTCGAACAGCTCACGCACGTTGGCCTTGTCGCGATTTTTGACAATAACATCGTAGCCGGCGTTGGTGGTCATGATGACGAAGCAGCCCCGCGCGTACATCGGCTTTTGGTTTCGGTCGTAAAAAATGCCCTCGTCGAGCAGGAAGTAAAGCCGGTCGAGCACCTGCACGTTGGCCTTGTCGATCTCCTCGAACACGTACACGGCGTGCGGGTTGATCGTGAGGTTGTCGGTCATGACGGAGAGGAAGCGATCCATGCTGGTCGAACTGCGGTAACTCGTCATGTCCATGGTAATCATTTTGAGGCCAAGATTTTTGGACAGCAGCTTGGAGAGGTATGTTTTGCCGGTACCGGTCGGCCCGGCAAACATGATGCTGGCGACCGGCTTTTCGTCGGTCCGCCCGCCGCCGTAGCCGATGCGCGACAGCCTCACGACGCCGTTGACCGCCTCGTCCTGCCCGATGAACCGCGAGCGAATTTTACCCGGCAACGCCTTGAGCATGGAGAAATCCTTCTGGATGATCCAGTCCGGCACCTGGGCAGCCTTCATCGAGGCGGCCTTGAGAGTGGCCTTGTCCATCACGAACCGGCCGCTCTTTGCCACCGCCTCCTGCATCATCGTGACTAGTTCCTTGAACACTGTGAGGGTCCGCTGCGGTTCCGGCTTGTTGGGTTGGTAGTAGCCGATGGTGCCCTTGATGTAGTTGACGTGAGCCTCGGTCAACTTCAACTGCGGGATGTAGGCGCGGGCGTAGTTGAGCAGGATGCCATTGATGTCGTCGTTCCCGTACTCCGGCAGGAACACGGTGTCGCTGAAGGAGTTGATGACATAATTATTGTCGGAGCGCACGCGCGAGTAGTTAAAGTAGTCGATGAACGCGACGCTGCGCATCTTGCCACCCTGGATGTTCGGAGCGAACAACGTCTCCACGCCGGTGGAGGAGCGGTTCGAGGCGCCGAGCCCGATCATCGAGCTGAGGTTGGTGATGTAGAGAATGATGTCTTCGCCAAGCGCCGGCTTGCTGATTTGTTTCTGCCAATATTCCTGCACTTGACCAAGCAGCGTGTGGCCCTCGACGATCTTCGGCAGGTCGATCTCGAGATGGGCGAACTTGGCCAAGTCGGGATCACCGCTCACTGCTAGGCTGGCGAGGTAGTAGCGGTAGGCCGACGAGGCGTCGCCGACGATCAGCACCGACTTGTTGCCGTGGTCGGCGGTTATGACGTTCTTGATGCGCTTGGTCAGATCCGGGAGAATTGGCAGGCCGCCCATGACCTTGGCCGGTTCCTCCCACTCGGGGCTGATGTCGTACTTGCCAGAGGGGTCATGGAGGACAAAGCAGGACTTGACCAACGTCTTGAGGTTGGACGCCGCCTGCACGGGGGTGGAAACCAAAGTCGCGATGGCTATGGCGACAGGGACACGAAGGCTGTTTCTCAAAAAAAGCCGTTTCATCTTTGTTTGAAGGAATGCTGAGTTGGCTGCGGGGCAGCACGCTAGGCAATATGGTCGGGCAAACTGGCACGATTTCGGCCGTTGTCAAAAGAAAATCAACCGGCCCTTGATTGAAGCTACGCTTGGCTCAGAAGGTGGCAACCGCGAACGCCGTTTCCCTAGCATTCCGCGTGGCGTTGAGCGACTCGGCTAGCGCTTGGGTGTTTTCACCGATCCGTTTGGCCAAGCTCGCCAATTCGCCGTTGCATGGCCTCGAGTGCCTCCGATTGGTCGGTCAGTTTGTCCTCAAGGAGTTTGCGGTGGGCGCGTTCGCGGCTTAAATCGGCCTTGAGCGAGAGGTTGAACTCTCGTTCGTTGGCCAGTTCCTCCTGAATAATCCGATGGCGGTCCTCGAGAATATTGGCGCGATCGAGTGTCCGGCCCAGCTCCGGCTCCATCGTCTCGAGCTAGGCCTTGGCGCTCTCGGAGCGGTACGGGTGATTCTGGAAATATTCGCGATCGGTTTCGCTGAACACCCGTCCCTTGTACCGCCAGCGGAAGCCAAGTCACCCACCGACAAGGCCAAGGCCGTCGCTCGTTGTCACCTTCAAAGCAATCATTCCTGTTCTTAAATCCAACATCACGCCGTAAAACCTTGAAGAATCGGTGCTAAATCGGCCCGTGATTTGCCGTTTTTGGCCGGTTTACATTGCGCCCTTGTCGTCAACTACCTAAAAAACCCGGGCACGATAACGTTTTTTGACCATGATTTCACCTCGATACTTTTCTGCTGTTTGCCTGTTCAGCCTAGTTACGCTTGGCCAAGCGGCGGACTGGCCGACTTACCAGCACGACTACGCCCGTACCGGCGTGGCCAGGGAATCGTTACTTGCGCCGTTCACCGACGGGTGGGTGCATCGCTCCAGGCACGCCCCGCGTCCCGCTTGGCGTGGCGAGGCCAAGTGGGACGGCTACAACAAGGTGTACGACTTGAAGTCACGGCAAATCTTCGACTACGCCTACCACCCCGTTATAGCCGATGGACTGCTCTATTACGGCTCGTCGGCGGACGATAAAATCTACTGCCTCGACGCCGCCACTGGTGAGCAACGTTGGACGTTTTTCACGGAGGGGCCGGTACGCCTTGCTCCGACCATCGCCGACGGGCGCGTTTTCGTCGGCTCTGACGACGGTCACGCCTACTGTCTCGACGCCAAGAGCGGCACGTTGGTTTGGAAGACGCAGCTCGGCCCGAGGGACTACCGTATTCCTGGCAACTCGCGGATCATTTCCCGCTGGCCGCTGCGGACTGGCATCGTCGTCATCGACGACCTGGCTTACTGCGCCGCTGGGATGTTCCCTTCCGAGGGCGTGCTAATCACCGCGATCGAGGCCGCCACCGGTAAAATCAAGTGGCAGCAAAAACAGACCGACCTGCCGGCGCAGGGTTACATGCTCGCGTCGCACACGCGGCTCTATGTCCCGGCCGGTCGCAACAACCCCGTTGTGCTTAACCGCGCCGACGGCAAACGCATTCGCGTCGTGAGCGGGCAGGGCGGTACGTACGCGCTGTTGACCGGCGACAATCTGGTGTTCGGCCCCGGGAAAACCGGCACGCTTGGTTTCGTCGAGTCAAACCAGTCGGATCAACTTGCCACATTCAAGGGCAACCACATGATCGTCACCCCGTCGCGATCCTTCCTCCAGAGCGACACGGACTTGAGCGCACTGGACCGGAGCCGATACCTCGACCTCGCCCGCAAGCGGCGTCCGCTGAAAAGCCGGCTGGGAAAACTTCAGGATGAATTAAAAAAAGTGAAGGCCGGTGAGAGACAAAGGCAGATTTTAAAGGAAGCCGGCAAACTGGGGAAGCAACTCGACGAGATGCAGTCTGCGATGCAGGAATGTTTCGCGTGGCGGGTGCCGAGCAGTCAACCTCTCAGCATTGTGCTCGCAGGGCAGACGCTCATCACCGGCGGCCACAATGAGGTGGCGGCTTACAGTGCGAAAGACGGGAGCCAACTTTGGCAGGCCAGGGCCGACGGGGAAGTGTTTGGTTTGGCTGTCGCCGATGGTCGCCTGTACGCCAGCACCAGCAAGGGCGTCATCCACTGTTACGTGGCTAGGCGATTGGGCAAGTGATTCTCAAAATGATGAAGTCATACTATCCATCTCTAACCACTTTTGTTTGCGGCGTGCTTCTCGGTATGAGTGCCGCGGGGAATGCGCAGGAATGGACTCGGTTTCGAGGCCCCAATGGAACCGGCATAGGCTTAGGCAAGGGCATTCCGTCCAAGTTCACCGTGGGCGATGCCGACTGGCGCGTGGCACTGAAAGGCGAAGGTCACTCGTCGCCAGTGTTGTGGGGCGGGCGCATTTTTGTCACTGGCTCGAACCGGGCGAAAGGCACCTTCATCGTCCAATGCCTGAGCGCCAAGGACGGCTCCGAAGACTGGTCCGTCTCTCGTCCGCAGAAGTCCTACCGCATGCACCGGTACAACAATCTGACCTCATCGACGCCGGCGACCGATGGCAAACAGCTGGTTGTGGTCGTATCCGAGCCGGACGCGCACACGGTTTTCGCCGTCGACCTTGAGGGGGGGGAACTTTGGGAGCGAAAGTTCGAAACCATAATCAGCAACCACGGTGGCGGTGTCTCGCCAATTTTCCACGATGACCGCGTGATCCTTGCGGGGGATGAGGAGAGCCATAGTTTCCTGACGGCCCTCGATGCTGCCAGCGGGAACGTGCTATGGAAGACCGACCGGGCCAATGTCAAGGCGGCCTTCTCGACGCCGTGCCGTTTCGTGGACCCTTCCGGCACCGAAGGACTTCTTTTCAATAGCATGGCTCACGGCATCACGTTCGTGGATCCGAGTAACGGCAAAACATTTTGGGAACAGGTTGACCTGTTTGACAAGCGGACCGTGAGTTCCTGCCTCGTCGCCGACGGCCTGGTCATTGGCACGTGTGGCAGCGGCGGCGGGGGCAATTACCTCGTGGGCCTCAAGCCCGGCAGTGCGGCCAAGGGGACGCCGCCGAGTTTGGCGTACAAGTTGCGCCGGTCGATCCCGTACGTGCCGACGAGCTTGGCCAAGGACGGGTTGCTGTTTCTTTGGGGCGACTCCGGCATCGTCACCTGCGTGCGCAGCAAGAGTGGCGAGATCGTCTGGCAGGAACGCGTCGAGGGCCGGTTTTTCGGGTCACCCGTCTGGGTGGAGGAGCGATTATTCTGCATTTCCACCACCGGCAAAGTCGTCGTGCTCGCCGCCACGGAAAAATTCCGGCAAATCGCCGTGAACGACTTAGGCGAGCCGACCCACTCGACTCCGGCTCTGGCCGAGGGGCGGTTGTTCCTCCGCACGCTTGGGCATCTCACCTGCGTTGCGGGCGGCTCGAAATGATCGGCTTGATTGTCATCGTGCCGTTGGCCCTATTCCTCGGCTGGATTCTGAAAAACAGCGTGACGCTCTATTGCGGCCGGGCTTGGCCAAGCGGGTGGGTGTTGCTGTTTTGGCTCTCGGCCGCGCTTGGCCTTGGCTTGGGTATCTGGTTTTGCGGCTACGCCGAGTGGAAGTCTATGCAGTTCAGGCGGTTGCCAATCCCCATCGCACGCTTCAACCCGGCAACCGAAGTGTGGCGTGAAATGGAGATGACCGCAGTGATGCGCCAAGTGGTGCTGTCGGTCGACTTTGTCGCCGGCTTGGCTCTGGCGATGTCCCCCATCACCGTGTCGATGCGCTTCGCCGAGTTCATGGACGAATCCCGCCGGTTAGTTGCGGGGGAAACCGCTCAGGCAAAGCCCAGCGCAGACGATGCTCCCTGAAGCGCCGCGATCACTTCGGCGATGTGGTCGTTGAGTTCGGTCTCCATCAACTCTGCGCCCCCCACGATGTCCTCCCGCTTGACTGCTGCGGCGAAACCCTTGGCCTTCATTTTTTTGCGGACACTTTTCGGCGTCATGCCGACCAGCTTTTCCGGCCGCACGTAGGCTACCGCGATGATGAAGCCGCAAAGTTCATCGACGGCAAACAGCGCCTTGCGAATCGGCCGGTCGAGCGGGTAGTCGACTTGGTTCCATTCCGCGTGCGAGAGGATTGCCCCGACGGTCTCTTCATCCACGCTGCGCTCGCGTAGGATTTTAGCCCCCTCCTGCGTGTGATCGGGGATATCCGGCCAGCGCTCATAGTCGAAGTCATGCAGCAAACCGGTGACGCCCCACTTTTCGGCATCCTCGCCCAGTTTGGTCGCGTAATGCCACATCGCCGCCTCGACCGCGAGTGCGTGTTTCAGCAGCGACTCCGACTTTGTGTACTCATTGAGCAACGCCCAAGCTTCGTCTCGATTCATGTGCGAAGTGTCGGCGGGTCTCCCTGGTAGAGCAAGCCCCGCTTGGTCAAGTGGAGTTGGTTAATCGGTTGAAAATTGGAACTGAGAACTTCAAACTCTCCCGCGCTTTGGTTATACTACGGCGCATGGCGAATTTAACGGGCAAGTCGATCATTGGATTTCAGCCGGGAGGCGAGGGCGATCCGGCTGTTTTTGGCATCAACCCTGCAACAGGGGAGTCGCTGCAGCCCGGCTACGCGGCAGTGAGTGAGGCGGAACTAAACCGTGCCGTCGAGTTGGCGGCGGATGCGTTCGAGGTTTTCAGTAAAACCAGCGGAACAGACAAGGCGTCGTTCCTGCGGAAAATTGCCGACAATATCGAGGCGATTGGCGACGATTTGGCCCGACTCGCTCCGCAGGAAACCGGTTTGCCAGAAGGTCGTATCCGTATGGAGACCGGGCGCACTTGCGGGCAGTTGCGGTTGTTCGCCTCGGTCGCGGAGGAAGGCACGTGGGTGGATGCCCGCATCGACCTCGCTGATCCCGAGCGGGTTCCGGTGCCCAAGCCGGACGTTCGCTCGATGGAGCGGCCGCTAGGCCCGGTGGCGGTTTTTTGCGCCAGCAATTTTCCACTGGCGTTCTCGGTGGCGGGCGGCGACACGGCATCGGCGCTTGCGGCCGGTTGCCCGATTGTCGTCAAGGCCCACCACTCGCACCCCGGCACGGCGGAACTCGTCGGCCAAGCAGTGTCGTCGGCGGTTCGTGATTGTGGTTTACCTGAGGGGACTTTTTCCCTTGTGTACGGGCCGGGCCGCGAAACCGGCTCGGCGTTGGTGCGGCACCCGGCGATCAAGGCTGCCGGCTTCACCGGTTCGCGCGCGGGTGGGCAGGCCCTGATGAAACTCGCCGCTGACCGGCCGGAACCGATTCCGTTTTACGCCGAGATGAGCAGTATCAACCCGATGTTCATTTTGCCTGGGGCGCTGGCAGAACGCTCGGAGCAACTGGTCGCCGGGTTATACGGCTCGATGACGCTTGGAGTGGGGCAGTTTTGCACCAACCCCGGCCTGACAATTTTGGACAGCACCACTGACATCGAGCCGTTCGTGGCCAAGCTCGCTGAGTTGGTTGGTGGCAGTTCTGGAGCGACCATGCTTAACCCCGGTATCAGTGCCGCGTACGACTCGGGCGCGGGTGCGCTTCGTGGCAACGACGCTGTTGAGGCAGTCGCGCTTGGCCAAACGGGCGACGGTCAATGTCAGGCGGGTGTGGCATTGTTCCGGACGAGCGCTGAGGCGTTCCTCAGCGACGTGTCGCTTAGTGCTGAGTTATTCGGGCCCTCGACGCTGGTGGTGACGCATGATGGCCCCGACAAGATGCTAGCCCTGGCCAGATCGCTTGAAGGCCAGTTGACGGCGACTGTTCACGGCACCGACGCTGATCTCGAGGCCAACTGCAAATTGCTCGACGTGCTCGAGACGAAGGTGGGCCGTGTGGTCGTCAACGGCTTCCCGACCGGTGTGGAGGTCTGCCACGCGATGGTGCACGGTGGGCCATTTCCTGCTACATCCGATGGCCGCTCGACTTCGGTTGGGACCAGGGCGATTCATCGTTTCACCCGCTTGGTTTGCTACCAAGGCTTTCCCGATGCGCTGTTGCCGGCGGAGTTGCGGGAGAGCAATCCGCTGGGCATCCGCCGCTTGGTTGACGGTGAACCACACTGACATGTCGAACACCCTCATTATCCTTCCGACGTACAACGAGGCGGACAATCTGCGCCCGATGATGGAGCGTTTGCTGGCGATGAAGCCGGCGCTGGAAGTGCTGGTGGTGGACGACAATTCGCCCGACGGCACCGGCGACATCGCGGACAGCTTGGCCAAGGGCAGCGAGCGTGTCCATGTTCTGCACCGTCAAGAAAAAGACGGGCTTGGACGAGCCTACTGCGCTGGGTTTGTGTGGGCGCTGGAGCGCGACTACGAGTTCATCTTTGAGATGGACTGCGACTTCTCCCACGACCCGGACGAGATCCCGCGCTTCATCAGGAAGTCGGACGCGGAGGACGCCGACTTGGTCTTGGGTTCGCGTTACTGCGAGGGGATCCGCGTGATCAACTGGCCGATCGGCCGCATGCTGCTCAGCCTCGCTGCGGCGAAGTATGTGAAGATCATCACGGGCATGCCGTTCACCGACCCGACCGGGGGCTTCAAGTGTTTCCGGCAGCGCGCGCTGCAGTCGATCGACCTCGATCGCGTTCGGGCCAACGGCTACAGCTTTCAGGTCGAGTTGACGCACATCCTGTGGCGCACCGGCCACAAGGTCGCGGAGGTGCCGATCATTTTCACCGACCGCTTCATCGGCACATCGAAGATGAGCGGCAAGATTGTCCGCGAGGCGATCTGGATGGTGTGGCGCCTGTGGCTGCAAAACGGCTTGCGCCGTTGGCCGAGGATAAAAAAGTAGCTCCCCGCTAGGCCTGCAATTGGTCAGAGCGTGATGGTCTCGGTCGGATTGGCCTGTGTGGAGACGTCGATCCGGAGGCTATCGAAGCCAGCTTGGACAAGTTTTTTGGCGACGGCTTCTTTCGCGATTTCTGGCGTGTTGCAGTCGCGGCTCAAGTGGCCAAGCACGATGTTGCGCAGCGTGCCGTTAGCCAGGTTTTCGACCGCCTCGGCGGTGGAGGAGTTGGCCAGGTGGCCGTGCCGGCTCATGATGCGCTGCTTGATGGCCCACGGACGGCGTGTGTCTTCCTGAAGCAGGTTGAGGTCGTAGTTGGCCTCGATGAACAAGGCGCTCACTCCGCGAACGCGCTCGAGCACGAGCCGGGTGGCTTGGCCAAGGTCGGTCAGTACGCCGATGCCGCCATCCGGCGTCCGGACGTGAAAGCCAACGGGATCCTGCGCGTCGTGCGGCACGGAAAAATTCTCCACTGTCACGTCGCCGATCTCGAACGATTGGCCGGTGACGAACTGCCGGACGTCCAGCTTGGTATCCATCCTGAATCGCAACTCGTCGGCAGTAAGGCGGTTGCAGTATACCGGGATCTTGAGCTTGGCGCAAAGCGCCTTCAGTCCCTGCGTGTGGTCGGTGTGCTCGTGGGTGAGCAGGATGCCGTCGAGCGTCTCGGGCGAGCGTCCCACCTGGGCGAGGCGAAGGCGTATCTGGCGGCCACTCAAGCCGGCGTCGATCAGGAGCCGGGTCTGGTCTGTCTCAAGCAAGGAGGCGTTCCCCGCGGAGCCGCTCCCTAAAACTGTAAACCGTGTAGGCACGCGGACACTGTAGGGGCTTGCGGATTGCGGGGCAACGGAGCGAAAAAAAAAGTTGTTCACAAACTGGATAACAGGGGAGCGTTGGCACGCTAATTCTGAAGCAAATATTGTGCCTAATTCATCTTGAATGTGTTCGGAGGATTTTCTACTGTCGGCACATGGCGCAGCAGGGATTCCAAATGTCGCAGAAGATGTCGCTCAACCAAGTGTTGGCGCCGCAGCTTCAGCAATCCCTCAATCTGTTGCAGGCCCCGATGATGGAACTCAAGGCCATGATCGATCAGGAGTTGCAGGCCAACCCCGTGCTCGAGGAACAGGCTGCCCTGGACATGGAGGCGCGTGAGCGGGGGGGCGACGAGGCCGAGGAGGCCAAGGTAGATCTGGCCGAGCCGCCGAGCGACACGCAGTACGATCCCACTGACGAGAGTAACGCCGGGGAGCCAGTTGACGATTTCCAGAAGGAGATCAATCAGTTGCTCGAGCTGGATCAGGAATGGCGTGATCATTTCTCCAGCAACAACATTCCGTCACGGAACTCGAAGGATGAGGACGAGAAGCGCCAGTTTATGCTGGACTCGGTGACGACCACCCAGTCGCTGCAGGACTTTTTGCTGGAGCAGGCGCGCTTGTCGGATTTGAGTGAAGCACAGTTCAAGATTGCCGAGTTAATCATTGGCAACATCGACGACACTGGTTTCCTGCAGTCGAATTTGGACGAACTGGTGTTTTCAAGTTCCTGCCCGAGTATTGAGATACAGGCTGTGCTGGATGTTGTGCAGGCGTTTCATCCGCCGGGAGTTGCTGCTCGTGATTTGCGCGAGTGCCTGATGCTGCAGCTTAAACGGGCAGAGCGCGCCGACTCGCTGGAATATCGTATCATACATGACTGCATGAATGAGCTTGGCCGCCGGCGCATTCGTGAGATTGCCAAGAAAACTGGTGAAACGGTTGATGCCGTGCAGTTCGCCCTGGAGCGCATCGGCCATCTTGAGCCCAAGCCGGGTCGTGAGTACATGCCCGAGATGGAGCAGTTCGTTGTGCCGGAGATATTTATTTCACGCGGTGATGATGGCGAGTGGAAGGTCACCTCAAACAACGAGCACATTCCCCGCTTGCGCATCAGCAACGCCTACAAGGATCTCATGGCACAGAGTGCCACCTCTAGCGATGTGCAGAACTACATTCGTGATAAAATTCGTTCCGGTAAGTTTCTACTCAAGAGCATTCATCAAAGGCAGTCCACCATCTTAAGCATCGCCATGGAAATTCTGAAGCGCCAAGGAGAATTTATGGAACACGGGGCGTCGCAATTACGTCCGATGACTATGTCACAGGTGGCAGACGTCGTGGGTGTGCACGAGACCACCGTCAGTCGGGCCGTCTCCGGTAAATACATCGAAACGCCTCACGGTGTTTTGGAGATGAAATATTTTTTTACTTCCGGGCTGTCTTCCAAAGACGGCACAAGCCTAGCCAACACCAGCGTGAAGGAGATGCTCGGCGAACTGGTCAAAAAGGAGGATGGCACCAAGCCACTCTCCGACGAGGACTTGGTAAAGATTTTTAACGTCAAGGGGATCAAGATCGCCCGCCGAACCGTGGCCAAGTATCGAGCCGAGTTGAACATCCTGCCATCCCATCTTCGCCGCGTCTATTGAGACTTAGCCAAAGCTACTTTTCAGTTGCCAATAATGATAAGCTCTGAAATAATCCTGTTTTGAACACACTTGAAATGAGGAAAACAATCACATTTATAATCTCCGTAGTCATCTTAGGCTTCAACGGGCGGGCGGAAAAAGTGGACTTTGCTAAATCGATTCAAGGCGTCTTCGAGGCGCGTTGCATCGATTGTCACGGCCCTAAAAAACAAAAAGGAGATCTCAGGCTCGACAGTCAAGAGGCAGCGTTGGCTGAGGTTGTGAAACCTGGCAAGTCAGGCGAAAGCGAGCTCTACAAACATATCTCTTTACCTGCTGACCATGAGGATATAATGCCACCAAAGGGAGACCCGCTAACCAAGGGGCAGATTGCCGCTATTAAGCAATGGATCGATGCAGGTGCCAATTGGCCAAAGGAGTTGGTGTTGATCAGCGCCAAGGATCGTGCGGCCGCAGAGGCCGACGCCAACAAGCTGCCGGAGCCGGAAATCAAGGAGGCACCCGTTTCCGATGCCGAGAAGGCGGCCATCGCGAGTTTGACTTCCGGAGAGGGGCTCGGTGAGAAGTTCAGCGCCCCGCTGGTGATGGCGCTGGCCCAGAACACCAAGCTGATCTATGCCAACTTTCGACTCGTCGGCAAGAACGTCAACGATGGCCACCTCGCTCCGCTGGCCGAGATTCAAAACCTCAGCGAACTCGACCTCGCCAACACACAAATCACAGCTGTCGGTTTGGGGCATATCAAGGGGAGCAAAAACCTCACGAAGCTCAGCCTCGCCAACACGTCCATTGACGACGCGGCGCTGAAACAGATCGAGGGACTCACCAATCTGATGTCGCTCAACCTCTACAACACCAAGGTGACCGACGCCGGCCTGACAAGCCTCAGGAACATGAAGTTCCTGCGCAAGGTTTACGCGTGGCAGAGCGGCATCACTGAGAAGGGCGCGGCTGAGTTGGAGAAGGCGTTGCCCAACGTGGAGGTCAACCTCGGTTTCAAACTCGCCAAGGTTGAACCGAAGAAGGAAGAGAAAAAAGAGCCCAAAAAGGAAACTTCAAAACCAAAAAAAGAAGAACCCAAGCCTGAAAAGAAGGAAGAAAAGAAAGCGGAAGTGAAGCAGGTCGCATTCAACAAGAAATGCCCGGTCAGCAGCAAGGACGTCGATCCGGCCAAGCTCTTCGCAATCAACTTCTGTTGCGGCAACTGTCTCGCCGATTTCACCAAGGCCCCGGCCAAGCACATCGCCAATGTGAAGGGGCCAGACAATGAAAAGTGTCCAATCAGCGGCAAAGACATCGACGCGTCTAAGCAATTCGTGATCGGCTTCTGCTGCGGCAACTGCCTCGCCGATTTCACCAAGGCCCCGGCCAAGCACATTGCCAAGGTGAAGAAATAAACGAGCGAACGATTTCCCTGGAGGCACGGATGGGTTTGGAAGCTCCCCAATTCCAATAGAACCGAAATTCTTCAACTATCGGCCAACGGTGTAAACTCATTGCAGCCACAGAGGCGCAATTCCCCGCATCCTGAAATTGTCTAGGGTTGTTTCTTGAACATAAACGACAATGGGAAGAATAATCAATCTGCGTATATCGGCGATATCTGCGGACAAAAAATAAATCCAGTCCGATGATTGGAGGATCAGCACAGCAAACTTTGGTCAAGCACTTGCCTCACTGCGCCGACGCCGTTAGCTTGTCAAAGCGCTAGGTTACGATGGACGAGTTGCAGGAACAATTTGACGATGCCACGTTTGCCTTCAGCCAAGGCGACTTTGGTCAGGCGGCTGCCGGCTTTGAGACGATCCTCGCGGTGGATGAAAACCACTTCGATGCCCGCATGTCGCTCAGCATGGCGTTGTGCCGACTGGAGCAGAACGAGCGGGCGATCGAGGAAGGGCACAAGGCCGAGAAACTGCGCCCGAACGACCAGTTGGTGCATACGAACCTCTCGCTGTTTTACGTGAAAACCGGCAACAAGGATGCTGCGGAGCATCACGGGCTTCAGTCGAAAATCGCCTCGTGGAAACAGCCCGGCGCGACCGCGCCCTCAAGTGACGAAAGCGGTGACGAGTTGCAAATGGCCAAGCCGAAGGCGGAGTCGTTCAAGCTGCCGGGCAAGTTCCCCGAGATGCCGTGGCGGAAGAATCGCAACAAAGGCCAAGCGGAGGGCTCCGCTGATGAGTGACCGGTTTGTGCGGGTCGCCGCGTGCGACGAACTGCGGGAGGACGGCGGCATCCAGCGCACGGTAGGCGATCGCGAAGTCGGCCTGTTCAAACTTGGCGACGGGGTGTGCGCCATTGACGGCGTCTGCCCGCACGTCGGCGGTCCGCTGGGCGAGGGCTTTGTCGAGAACGGAAAAGTTTACTGCCCGATGCACGGTTGGCCGTTTGACCTGCGGACCGGCCAGTGCGAGACGAACCCAAACGCGAAGGTGGATTGCTTCGAAACCAAGGTGGAGGACGGCGAAGTGTTCGTTCGTCTCACCGAATAATTTAACGATGAAATCAGCATATGAACTGGCGATGGAACGATTGGAGAAGGAGTCTCCGACTAATGAGATAAGCGACGAGTTGAAGGCCAAGCTGGCCGAGATCAGCAAGGTATACGAGGCGAAGATCGCTGACCGCGAGGTGTTTCTCAACGGCGAAATCGCCAAGGCAGAATCGGCCGGCGAATTTGAGGCGATTGAGCAGTTTAACAAGCAACTGGCAAGCGACCGAAAGGTGCTCGAGGCCGAACTCGAGGAAAAGAAAAACGAGCTCCGCGCTTAGTCGGCGTTTTCCGCGATCTGAAATCGGAAGAGCGCGGCGACCATCAGCGAGTGGCCGATCGTGCCATTGTCGATCAGCTTCGGAATTTCCGCGAGCGGCACGAGTCGGGTGATCAAATCTTCCCCGGCGTCGAGTTCGGTATCGTGCTGTTTGGCGGCGTTGCGGATGACGACGGTGTGCACTTTGTTGTTCATGATCGCCGGGTTGGCATAAACGAATCCGCCGCCCTTTGGCGCATCTCCCGCGTAGCCGGTTTCCTCGCGCAATTCGCGCGCCGCCGTTTCCAGCGGACCTTCGCCGGGATCGATCATGCCGCCGGGCAGTTCCAATTCGACGAGGTTCGTTCCCTGCCGATATTGCTCAACCATCACCAGTCGATCGTCGGGTGTCAGTGCGATGATGTTGCACCAGTCCACCGACTCGATCACAAAAAACTCGTGCTCTTTGCCGGTGCGCGGTGAGGTGCGGAGGTCGGAGCGCACCTTGAAAATTTTGTAGTCGCCGGCGCTGCGGCTCTCCTTCAGCGGCCAGGGAGTCAGTTCCGGTTTTTTAATCGGCATCGTTTTGTTCCTTCGCGGCCCAGCCTTGTCGCATGAGGCTGAGCAGGTGTGCGGTGGCTTCCTCGCGCGGGATGTTTCGCTCGACGGCCAGTTGCCCGGAGCGCTTGGCCAACTGTGCCGCCATCTCGCCGGCCTTGGCCTCGGGGCACCCCATCGTGGTCAGCAGTTGGGCCAAGTCGGAGTTGTTCATCGGCTTGGCTCACGCGGCAGTGCAGCGCTTGGTTAAGTCAGGCCACGCGGATGGTGGTGACCTCGACGCGTTCCATTGGCTTGCTGTTCTCGCCGCTGCTGCTTGGGCCGACCGGTGTGTCGCCGATGTCGCCCAGTGCGTCGTCGCCACCGCTCAATTGGCCGAAGGCGGTGTATTGGCCGTTGAGGAAATCGGCGTCACCGAGACAGACGAAAAACTGGCTGCCGGCAGAGTCGGGATCAGCCGAGCGGGCCATTGAGATGACGCCGCGAACGTGAAGCCGGTCGTTGAACTCAGCTTTGATTTTGTAGCCGGGATCGCCGGTGCCCCAAAGGTTCTCGAGTGACTCGTCTTTGGTTTGCGGGTCGCCGCCCTGGATCATGAACCCGGCCATGATGCGGTGAAAGCAGGTGCCGTCGTAAAAGCCGTCGTTGGCGAGCTTGGTGAAGTTTTCCACCGTGCCAGGGGCGACATCGGCCCAAAGCTCGATGCTCATTTCCCCCTTAGTGGTTTTTATTGTTGCGGTAGGATTTGTGTTTTCGGACATGTCGAATTTAGTATCAGTCGGCCAGCGAGACGTGGTCTGCGCTCGGGAATTTTTTGGGCAGTGGCTGGGTGACTTTGCCGGTGGCGAGCCACTCGGCGGCGCGGTTGATCGTGGCGATGAAGCCGACGCATTGCAGCGCCTTGCCGTTCTCATGGCCCATCGGCGTATGGAAAATGATGCCTTTGCCGTAATTGATCGTCATCATCATCGGCTCGTGCCGCTTGCTCTTGGCGCTGTAGGCGGTGGCCAGCACGTTCATGTTTTCGGCCGGGCCGCGGAGGGAGTCGTACAGTTCGTCCTGCGCGTGCATCCACTCGGCCGGCATGCTTTTGGTGACCGGGTGCGCGTCGTCGCGAACGACGATCTTGAAAGCGTGTTGCGGTCCGTGACTGCCGCCGCCGCCGGGCTGCGTGTTGCGGACGATTTTGCCGTCGTCGCCATAGTAAACGTACGGGCCGTGTTTCTCGTTGCGCCCGCCCCAACCGCCGAGGCCGATCATTTTGTTGTACTCAAGCCAGTTCGGAAACGAGTTGTCGGCGGCATGGACCACGATGAATCGCCCGCCGTTTTTCATGTATTTTTCAAACGCGCGCTGCACTGGCTTGGGCCACTCCTCGCCGTTGTAGTTGCTTACGATGACATCATATTCTTTGAACGCTGGCCTGAAGGCATCCCAGCTGGCCTGAAACTCCTCGCGGATTTTTTTGGCGGCCTCGGCCGCCTTGGCCTGCTGGCCCTCGCTCAGGTTTCGCGGCGCGCGGGGGGCGCGCGGTGGGGAGGTGAGCACATCCACTTGGAACAATGCGGTTTTCTCCATCTGCGCCTTCATGTACGGCGTCATGGCTTTCCAGTTGTGGTTGTTCTGTCCATCGACGAACAGTACCGTGATTTTTTTAGCAAACGCTGGGCTTGCCACTGCGGCGAGGAGCAGCGCGGCGGCGATCCATTTTTGGGGAATGATTGCGCGAGGCATCGTGGTGCGGACGGTGACGGGAGCGCGGGCGGTTCGCAAGCCAAAAGCCAGGCGCTCGACTCAGCATTTGTAGTCGGGCAATCTCCCTGTGTTGATAGGGGCAAAACAACTTGGCCAAGCGCGTTGGCTGCTGGCGGCGATGGTGGGGTTGGCGTTGGCGCTGGCTTTCCCGGAGCCGCGCTGGCTTGGGCTCGCCTGGCTCGTGCCGGGCGCCTGGCTGGCGGTCGTTGCCGGGGAGCAGCGTTGGCGCTTGTTCGGCCTGGCCTTTGTTGCGGCGGTGGTCTTTCGGTTGGTTTCGCTGCGGTTCCTGCTGAACATGCCGCACACTGCCGGGGCGATTAGTGGATGGCTGGCGCTCAGTTTTTATTCGGCCCTGTATCCCGCGGCCTGGGCGTGGATTTGCGGCGACTGGCTGCGGGACGGCTTGTCCAAGCTGCAATGGCCGTGGTTTCGGCGGCTTGGCTTTGGGCTGTTCGCAGCCGCAGCCTGGGTGGGATCGGAGATGTTGCAGGCGCGGATGCTCGGCGGGTATCCGTGGAACTTTCTTGGCGTTAGCCAGTTTGAAAACCTGCCGCTGATCCAAATCGCCTCGGTGGCCGGCGTGTACGGCGTGTCGTTTTTGGTGGTGTGGGCGTCGGTGAGCCTGCTGTTCGCCGTGCTTCAAATCCGCCGCTCGCCCGCCAACCCTTGGTCGTGGACGGCCGATGTGGCCCTGCCGTTGCTGGCGATTGGCTTGGTTTTTGGCTGGGGCTTTTTTCGTGTCGCCAAAGTGCCGCCGCCGGCGAACAAGCTGGCCGTCGCGCTGGTGCAGCCGAGCATCCCGCAGCAGTTGATTTGGCAAAGCGGCACCGGCGACGAGCGCTTGGAAAAGGTGCTGGAGCTGTCGCGGCTGGCGTTGGCCACCAAGCCGGATTTGCTGGTTTGGCCGGAGGCTTGCGTGTCGATTTCGCCGGAGCGATGGCCGGAAGTTTTTGACATGGTGAAGTCGAGCGGCGTGACACTGCTCTTCGGCGCGGATGATGTCGAGTCGGGTGCGGACGAAGTTCGCTATTTCAACAGCGCCGTTTTTCTGACGCCTGACGGCCCGCAGTTGCCGAGCTATCGCAAGCGGCGGCTGGTCATGTTTGGCGAGTACATCCCGTTCGAGAAGGCGCTGCCGTTCATGAAATATTTGTCGCCGATCGGGGGCAGTTTTTCCGCCGGGACGGAGCCGGTGCAGTTCACGCTGCCGGACGGCGAATACACGATCGCGCCTTTGATCTGTTTCGAGGACTCGTTCCCGCACGGCGGCCGCGAGCACGTGTCGCCGGAGACAGACTTGCTGGTGAACCTGACCAACGACGGCTGGTTTGGTACCGGACCGGAGCAGTGGCAGCACGCGGCCAACGCCGTCTTTCGCGCGGTGGAGAACGGCGTGTCGCTGGTCCGCTGTGCCAACAACGGGTTGACGTGCTGGATCGGCCCGCTTGGCCAAGTGCGGCAGTTTTACGGGCAGGAGAGCGGCGATATTTACGGAGCTGGGTTTGTGTCGTTCGAGGTGCGGCTTGGCCAACCGCTTGGCCGGACGGTTTACAACCGGCACGGCGACGTTTTTGGCTGGGCCTGTTTTGCCTTGGCGCTGGGCGTCACCGGGGTTCGCCGCGTTCGCGTTAAGCGGAGGCTCCACACCGGCGGGCGAATCGGTTAAGATGCTGTCCGCGTTCGCGCCATTATGATCCCAAGGGAGATTCTCAAAAAAATCCGGCAAATCGAGATTCGCACCAAGCGTCTCGTCACCGAGACGTTGGCAGGGCAGTACCACAGCGCGTTCAAGGGGCAGGGGTTGCACTTCGAGGAGGTGCGCGAGTACACGCCTGGTGACGAGATCCGGTGGATCGACTGGAACGTCACCGCCCGGATGAACCAACCATTTGTTAAGGTGTACTCGGAGGAGCGCGAGCTGACGCTGATGCTGTTGGTGGATCTGAGCGGATCCGGACTCTTTGGTTCGGTCGAGCAAACCAAGCGCGAGATCGCCGCCGAGCTGGCCTCGGTACTGGCTTTTTCCGCCATTCGTAACAACGACAATGTGGGTCTGATCCTATTTACAGACAAGGTCGAAAAATTTGTGCCGCCGAGGAAGGGTCGCTTTCACGTACTGCGAGTGATCCGCGAGATTCTTTTTTTCGAGCCGGAAAACCGCGGCACTAACCTGAACGGTGCGTTGGAATTTCTAGGTCGCGTGGTGGCGCGCAAGGCGATTACAGTCTGCGTGTCTGATTTCCTAGGGCAGACGAACCCGAGCCGGAGGTCGGTGGAGGCGCATCTTCGTCGGGAGGTCGTTCTCTCGGAGACCCTGGCGCAGACGTCGGCCACGGCGTTGCGGCAGGCCAACCGCCGGCACGACGTGGTGGCGGTGCAGGTCACCGATCCGCGCGAACTTGAATTGCCGGATGTTGGCTGGGTGGTGTTGCAGGATGCTGAGACGGGGCAGGTCGTCGAGATTAACACCGGCGACGATCGCCGCCGCGTGGCCTACGCC
The DNA here is from genome assembly GCA_937770485.1 of uncultured Verrucomicrobiae bacterium. GTDB lineage: Bacteria > Verrucomicrobiota > Verrucomicrobiia > Limisphaerales > UBA1096 > UBA1096. The sequence goes on from CALJHX010000017.1 coordinate 33,079, forward strand.
CAACGGCAGGCCGACGCGCAGGAGGAACTCGTGCGGTTGTTCCGCACCTCGGGTATCGACTCGATTCAGCTTCACACCGACAAGCCGTACATCACGGCGCTCGAGCAATTTTTTGAAATGCGCCTGAAACGCCGGCACCTCGCTGCCTGATGCCGACGACCTCCAGCACCAACTCCGCGGCCCCGTTTTTGCCCGATCCCGCCGCCGCGACGAACGTTGCAGCTACGCAGGAAATCCCGGACATCCGGGGGCTGAAGGACGTGATTGATATCCCCACCGGCAATGAGTGGGTCTTGTGGCTGTTCGTTGCGGTAGCGGCGCTGGTGGTCACCGGGGTCGCCGCTTGGTTTGTCCGCCGCCGCTTGGCCAGGCGCAGCGAAGAGCTTGCACCCCCGCCGCCCCCGCCGCCGCATGTCGTGGCGTGGGAGCGGCTGCAGCGGGCGCTTGGTCTGATCCACGAGGCCGAGCAGTTTTGCACGGAGGTATCGCAAATCATTCGCGTCTATCTTGAGGAGCGGTTCAACCTTCACGCGCCGGACCGAACGACCGAGGAGTTTCTGTTTGAACTGCAGTCGAGCCAGCGCCTGATCTGCGAACACAAGCAACTGCTCGCCGACTTCCTCGGCGAATGCGACATGGTGAAGTTCGCCAAGGCGGAGCCGCCGGAGCAGGAGTTGCTCAACCTCCACGAGGCCGCCAGCCGATTGGTCGGTGAAACTCAGCCGAGTTTGCGCGAGGAAACAGTGGGCGAGGAGGAGTCCCAAGTGGAAGAATGACTTTTGACGACCTGAGAATTGACAGCCCGTGGTGGCTTTTGTTGCTGGTGCTCCTGCCTTTGATCGGGTGGTCGCAGCGGCGATGGGCCCGCGGCCGACCGGCGCTGATGTTTTCTTCCGTGCAACTCGTGCGCGGCATCATGGGCTTGGCCAAGCCCAAGTCGGGGGCGCTCCTGGGGTTTCTGCGGTGGACGGCGCTGTTGCTGTTCGTGCTTGCCGTAGCACGGCCGCAGTGGGGCGAGGGCACCGAGAAAATCAAGGCCAGCGGGATCGACATCGCTGTAGCGTTCGACCTGTCCGGCAGCATGCTGGCCGAGGATTTTCAATTGCAGGGTAAACGGGCCAACCGGGCCGCCGTGGCCAAGGAGGTGCTAAAGGGATTCGTCAACGACCGTCCGGCGGACCGGATCGGTTTGGTGGCCTTCGCCGGTCAGGCGTACATCGCCGCGCCGCTGACTCTCGATCACGACTTTCTTCTGGCCAACCTCGATCGGCTCGAGGCTGGGAGTGAGGACATTGAGGATGGCACCGCAATCGGCTCGGCGATCAGCGCTGGGCTGAACCGCCTGCGCGGCCTGGACTCGGAGAGCCGCATCATCATCCTGATGACCGATGGGCAAAACAACGCCGGTACTGTCGCACCCCTGACCGCCGCCGAGGCGGCCGAGTTGCTGGGCGTGAAGGTGTACACGATTGGCGTCGGCACGCGCGGTGTGGCGCCGATGCCGTACACCGATGTATTTAGCCGCCCGCGCTACCGTAACGTTGAGGTAAACATCGACGAGGATACGCTGCAAAAAATCGCCGAGCGAACTGGTGGTCAGTACTTCCGCGCCGATAGCCAGCGCAAGTTGCAGGAGATTTACGACAAGATCGACGAGATGGAAAAAACTGAGGTGGAGGTGGAGCGATATTTTAACTACGACGAGTTGTTTCCCTACCTCGTCATCGCCGGCTTGGCGTTGCTGCTGCTCGAGTTGATCCTCGCCAACACCGTCTGGCTCAAGCTGCCGTAGGCGTTTTGTTGGGACGTGTGCGGTGTGACTTGAAACTTCCCCCGATTGGTCCTATAAACAGCTGTTCCCTATCTTTGTTATACCATGAAAGTAAATCGACGCACTGCAATCAAGATCACCGCCGCCGGGGTAAGCTCTTTGGCCCTCACTCCGGATTTTTTTGCGGCCAGTGATGCGGCTGTGCCGTTTGGCAAGAAGTACCCTCAACTTGACTCGTTGACCACTGGCGAATGGTGGAAGAAGGGCGCCGGAGCGAAAACCCAGCTGAAGGGCAGAGGTCGCAAGGCGGCCGCGCCGCCGATGGATGTGCCGCGTGACCAGGTGATGGCGTTTGCGGTCTACACCCACCAGGCCGGCGTGCTGAAAATGACGGCTCAACTTTACCCTCTGAAGCCGGGCGAGGAGCGCTTGGCCAGGCTGGAGTTCAAGCGGGATGGCGAGTGGGTCGAGGTGAAGAAGTCAGAGGTGCGCTACCCCGGCTGGTATGCCCACTTTCGCGTTGAGAATTGGGACGACTCGCAGGACGTGCCGTACCGAGTGCGTCACGGCGCGAAGGCAATGTTCGAGGGGCGAATTCGCCGTGACCCTTGCAGCAAAAACGAGATCATCGTCGCTAACCTGTCCTGCAACTCGAGTCGCACCGCCGGCGGTCGACCGGAAATTGTGGCCAACGTCATGGAGCAGGATCCTGACCTGTTGTTTTTCGGCGGTGACCAGACCTATCGTCACACAGAACACACCGTCGGTTGGATTGAGTTTGGCATCCAGTTTCGTGACATCATTCGCGACCGACCCACTATTTGTATTCCGGACGACCACGATGTAGGCCACGGTAATGTGTGGGGCGAGAGTGGCAAAAACTCGACTTTACCGGGCAGTGCCGATGGCGGGTACAAGTTTCCTGTGAAGTATGTTAATCAGGTGCAGCGCCAGCAATCGTGGCATCTGCCGGACTGCCCGGATCCCGCGCCGGTGAATCGCGACATCAGCGTTTACTTCACGCGGATCACCGTCGGCGGTGTGGACTTCGCTGTGCTGGAGGATCGCAAATTTAAGAGCGGCCCAGTGGGCAAAATCCCGCAGATGGGCCCCCGACCCGATCACATCAACGATCCGAAATACGATCCAAAAACAATTGACCTGCCCGGCCTGCAACTGCTTGGTCTGCGCCAGGAAAAATTTCTTGAGAACTGGGCGGAGGACTGGACGAACACCGAGATGAAGGGCGTCCTATCGCAGACCGCGTTTTGTGGAGCGGTACACATGCACGGTGGGCCGAAGAGCCGTCTATTGGCTGATCTTGACTGCAACGGTTGGCCGCAGACACCTCGAAAAAAGGCGGTTGATCTGATTCGCCGCGCTTGGGCAGTGCATCTCTGCGGTGACCAGCATCTTGCGGTGGTTGTAAAACACGGGATCAGCGAACACGGAGACGGCCCGTATGGCTTCACGAGCCCCGCGTTGGTCAATACCATCTACGGTCGCTGGTGGCATCCACTCGACGAGCAGCCCGGACCTAACCCTGTACCAAACAGTCCGCTGCCGTGGACTGGCGATTTTAAGGATGGCCTCGGCAACAAAATCTCAATGATCGCCTACGCAAACCCCGAGAATCGTAACGATGAAAAGAAACGGGCGGACGGCTTCGGCATCGCCCGGTTTAACAAAAAGAATCGTACGGTGACGTTCGAGTGCTGGCCGCGTTTCAGCGATGTGCGTCACGGAGATGGGGCGCAATTCCCCGGTTGGCCGATTACCGTGGCGCAGGACGCCAACGACGGCCGCAAGGTTGCCGGTTATTTGCCGGAATTAATCTTTGCAAACGGCGAAAACCCCGTGGTGCAGATCATCGAGGACAAGAGCGGCGACGTGCTCTACACCGTGCGCGCCCAGAGGTGGCCGCTTCCAGCCGCGTGTTTATTCAAATGGCAAACACACGGTGAAAATTGGTCCGCAGAAACCGGATGCCAAGACCTTAGCCGGTCTTGAGCCCAAGCCCAAGTCAGCCGCCGGTGAATTAAACGTGTCCGCTTGAAACGGAAAACCCGGGCGCTTGGCTAAGCGCATCCGCGTGTCGCGTGAGCGTCTTGGAGGCGGCGTTTCCAAGCGTGCCTAAAAGTCGTTAGGTACGCCCTGAATGCTGTAAATGCCATGTCCCAAATCTAACCCACAACTCAAATAATTTGATTTGTTAAAAAAGCTTGTGCCTAATCGGGGGGGGGGATATAAATAGTGGTGGTGTATATTCTTCAATTAAAGGTATAATTTAAATCCAAATATTATGAAAAAAGCTATGAAAAATTGGAGTTGTTTATTGGTGTTTTTCCTGACATGCGGTTCCGCGATCTCCCAGACGGCGAGTTGGCAGGCATACAACGACAGCGTCAACGCCAACGGTGGGACGACGGATGAGACTGTGACGATGATCAACGTGGGGCGCAGTTCACCGGGGCCTGCGAGTTCGGAGTTGCTGGTGTTTGGCAGTGGGGATGGAACCGGGGTGACAGCGACCTACGAGGAGACGCTGTCGGAGGGCAGCGTGTATTGGACGAGCGACGCTATTACATTTGACGAGGAGAGCGATGCGGCCAAGCTGTTTGGGGAGGCGTTGGATTTGACCGGTAACATCAGTTACGGGGACGCGCCGGGATGGCATATGGACCTGATTCTTGAAGGGCTGGATCCGAACAGCAAATATGTCTTTGCTGGGACCGCTATGAGGGGAGGGGGTCTGGGGTATGCGGAACGCACGACCAACTGGAAAATCATGGGGGCGGAGAGTTTTGTGTATGCCAGTTCGGAGGGGGCTTGGAAGGTGAGCGAGGAGAGCGTGGAGTTCAGCACGGGGCACAACGAGGAGGGTTACGTGGCGAAGTGGACGGACATTGCTCCGGGAGCCGATGGGAGGATCGTGATCCGGACCAGCCACAGTGTTGGAGAAGCCAACGGCGGCTTGGCCGGTGCCCACGCCTACAAGGGCTATGCGGGCGGCGTGTTCATGCTTGAATTGCAGCCCTTGCCGAAGGCGAGTTGGCAGGCATACAACGACAGCGTCAACGCCAACGGTGGGACGACGGATGAGACTGTGACGATGATCAACGTGGGGCGCAGTTCACCGGGGCCTGCGAGTTCGGAGTTGCTGGTGTTTGGCAGTGGGGATGGAACCGGGGTGACAGCGACCTACGAGGAGACGCTGTCGGAGGGCAGCGTGTATTGGACGAGCGACGCTATTACATTTGACGAGGAGAGCGATGCGGCCAAGCTGTTTGGGGAGGCGTTGGATTTGACCGGTAACATCAGTTACGGGGACGCGCCGGGATGGCATATGGACCTGATTCTTGAAGGGCTGGATCCGAACAGCAAATATGTCTTTGCTGGGACCGCTATGAGGGGAGGGGGTCTGGGGTATGCGGAACGCACGACCAACTGGAAAATCATGGGGGCGGAGAGTTTTGTGTATGCCAGTTCGGAGGGGGCTTGGAAGGTGAGCGAGGAGAGCGTGGAGTTCAGCACGGGGCACAACGAGGAGGGTTACGTGGCGAAGTGGACGGACATTGCTCCGGGAGCCGATGGGAGGATCGTGATCCGGACCAGCCACAGTGTTGGAGAAGCCAACGGCGGCTTGGCCGGTGCCCACGCCTACAAGGGCTATGCGGGCGGCGTGTTCATGCTTGAATTGCAGGTCGACTCCGGAGCAGTTGCTACGGGGAAGGGGCTAAGCATCCTTCGAGTTTTCCCGAAGGAGAATGAACTTGAAGCCCACCCGAACAGCCCTCTGCATGTGGTCATCGAACATGATACCCACAAGGTGGATTCGAGTTCGGTGGCGCTGTTTCTGGACGGCAAAAAGGTAGCCTCAGAAATACAGCAGGTCGGGGACAGGACATTAGTCGTTCATGAATCGGCTGTTGCGTTTGAGGATTTTTCCGACCACACCGTCAAAGTGGAGTTCGCCGATGATAGTGATGCGCGCAGTCAATACACCAAGTCATGGAATTTCACCGTCATGGAATGGACCCAGTATGACGCCCTCCCCGCTGATTCAGCCATTACGCTGAATGACTTGGGAAAACAGGAACGTGGATTCGCCATTCGAGTCGTCGCCACTGACCCCAATGAACCTGACCCCGACAAGGAAATCCTAAGCGACATCGGGGATCTTTGGTGGATATGGGATGAGAAGCATTCCGACCATTCCGATCAGACTTTATTCAACTCCGAGGGCTATTATTTGGAACGTGCCCAGATCAACTACCAGCGTGATGGGAGAACCATTGGGAACAAGGCGGGGGAAAAGCTTTTCCCTGGCATTAACGGTACCGAATCACTCACCCCCGAGGGGTTGGAATTACCTGTCATTCATTTCGGCTTGGAGACGACTGCCCTTCTCGAACTGGACGAGGGCTATTACCATATGCAAATCACAACCACCCCGATCCACCTACTTCACATTGGATTAGGTGATGACGCAGTGGAATTATCCCCGGATGAATCAGTCACCCCTGGCATTGAGGATGCAAGAGCTTGGGAATACAAATTTGTCGTCGAAAAGCCCGGTCTCTATCCCTTCACACTTTTCTATTATGATTACCTGGGAGGGAGTTCCTCGTTGACCGCGAGCGGCGGGACGGCCTCCAGTCTGGAATGGTTGAATATCGCTCCCACTGGGATGAAATACCTGATCAACGGAGATGACGACCGGGCGATCACCGCCTATATCCCGCCAGATGCCATTGTCGAGATGAGCCCCGCCACAATGAGTGTTTTGCGGCAGGACGGAAACATGATTGTTACCTGGTCCGAGCCAGGCACGTTGCAGGGGGCCGAAAAGATTACCGGCCCGTGGAACGATGTTGTTGGGGCCTCTTCTCCGCATTCTGTGGCTCTCGGTTCAAGCGTGATGTTTTATCGTGTCCGGCATTGAACCCTAAATCATTATAGCTGGCCTTATATTTTAAAGGGTCAAGGTGATTATATGAAAGACATTGACCAAAGAGCGGTATGTTTGTTTTACAAGGCTTCTAATCAATGAAGAGGTTGATACCACTCTGTTTTTGTGCTCTTGGCTTTGTATTGCTGAATGCGGCTGAGCAACAGCTAGTTAATACTCAGGAGATCACCACGCCATTTTTGAAACCGGCTGATGCGCTGAAGGGCATCTCGCTGCCGGATGGGTTTAGGGTACAACTTAGCGCGGCCGAACCGGATGTTCAGCAGCCGATCGCCATGGCTTGGGACAGCCGAGGTCGGTTGTGGTTGGCCGAGTGCTACACCTATGCGGAGAGCCGGGTGAACTTCGACTTGCGCCTCAAGGATCGAATCCTGATTTTCGAGGACACCGACAACGACGGCGTCTTTGACAGACGAAAGGTTTTTTGGGATCAAGGGTCGCAACTGACGTCAATCGTGCTTGGATTTGGCGGCGTCTGGGCAGCCTGTGCGCCTAATATCCTGTTTATTCCAGACCGAAATGGCGACGACGTGCCGGACGCAGAGCCGGAGGTGGTGCTCGACGGTTTCGACAATGACCGAGTGCGGCACAACATCGTCAACGGGCTGAAATGGGGGCCGGACGGCTGGCTTTACGGGCGGCACGGCATTCTCGCTAGCTCGCATGTTGGCGTTCCTGGGACACCCGTTGAAAAGCGCACTCGTATCAACTGCAGCATATTTCGTTACCATCCAATTACAAAAGAGTTTGATGTCGTCTGCCACGGCACGACGAATTCATGGGGACACGATTGGGACAGGCACGGGCAGCTTTTTTTCATCAACTCCGTCATTGGGCACCTCTGGCATGCTGTTCCCGGCGCGCGTTACAGCCGCATGTACGGCAACCACTTTGACAAGTTCCTGTACGAACTCGTGCCGCAGACCGCCGATCACTTCCACTGGGACCAGGGCAACGAGCACTGGGCCGACTTGAAAAAGAAAGGCATGACCTCGCCCACCAATGCGGCCGGTGGCGGTCACGCGCATTGCGGGATGATGATCTATGGCGCGGACAACTGGCCGGAAGAATATCGAGGTCAGGTGTTCACGCTGAACTTGCATGGTCGCCGGATCAACCGGGACACGTTACACCGTCAGGGGGCCGGCTACGTGGGCAGCCACGCCGAGGACATGATGCTGACCCGCGACCTTTGGTTCCGCGGCATTGAGCTGGGCTACGGGCCGGACGGCGGTGTATTCGTGCTCGACTGGTCGGATATCGGTGAATGCCACGAGAGCGACGGTATCCACCGCACCAGCGGTCGCATTTTCAAGATCACTCATGGCGAAACCAAGCCACTGAAAAGAGATTTGGGCACACTGGGTAGCCTCGACTTGGCCATGCTGCAAACACACAGCAACGAGTGGCACGCGCGCATGGCGCGCCGCTTGTTGCAGGAGCGCGCCGTCGCCGGGGATGACCTTTGCCAAGCGCGTGAACATTTGTTTGCACTGTACTCTGGGAGCGAATCGATCCCGCACCGTCTCCGCGCCATGTGGGCGCTTCACACCACGGGAGGCTTGAGTGAGGAGTGGCTGCTGGAACAGTCAAACGACGAAAGTGAGCATGTCCGTGTCTGGGCGATTAAACTGCTGACGGATGATGGCCGGGTGTCAGCCAAGGCGCTTGGCCGCCTCGTCGAGATGGCCGAGTCGGACATGGCCGGCCTGGTTCAACTGCACCTGGCCTCGACGCTGCGATTGCTCCCCTTGGCCAAGCGCTGGGCTTTGGCCGCGCCGTTGGTCTCGCACAAGCGCCATGCGGCCGACCCGGTTTTGCCCCTGATGATCTGGTACGGGATCAACCCGGCCGTTGGTGAAAACCGAACCAGGGCCCTTCAGCTCTTGGCCAAGTGTCAAATCCCCAAGGTCCGCCAGTTCATCGCCCGCCGCTTGGCCGGCGATCCGGGTGAGTCAAACAAGCAGGACTAACGGCCGCTTCTTGGCAAAACGCTAAGGAAGCAGTCGCCTAGTTGGAAAACACAGCATTGGCCCGGTTACCGCCGGACTTCATGTAGGCGAACAGATCGAGCAGTTCGTTGCGATTTAGAGTGTAAATCAGGCCTGGAGGCATCGGCGAAATGGGGGAGGGCGACACGCCTTTCACATCGGCCCGCTTGATCACGGTGACTTGATCCGGATCCAGCGGATTGATGGAAACATGCATCTGGCCGTTCTCCTCGAATAACACTCGGCCAACGACCATGTCGCCGTTGCGCTTGGTGACCAACGATGATTCGTACTGGTCGGAGACGACTCTGCTTGGTTGAAGAATGGAGTCGAGCAGGTCACGGGTGCTGAAGCGGTTGGCGACGGAAGTGAGATCCGGGCCGGTGGCTCCGCCCTGACCGTCGAAGCGGTGGCAGGAGGCGCAGAGCGCGGCGTCGAAGCTGCGTTTGCCGTTGGCGAAGTTGCGGCCGGTCATGTTGGCGTCGATTAACTCGGCGGTTTTCTCGAGTTCCCAAATTTGGCCGGGGCCTTTTGGTGCCGGTGGCGCGGCCGGCTTGTAAGCGAGGGAGGCGTCGCCGACGAGTTTCTCAAGCGCGGCACGCTCGTTGGCCGGCGCGTTGGCCAGGGCGTCCTTCTGGAAGTTTTTCAAAAAACCGCCATAGCTGACACCACCGCTCTTGGTTGCGGCTTCCTTGTACCATGCAAAATATTTTTTCCGCTGATCCTCTTTCCAGCCGTAACGCAGATTGCGCAGGCTCATGGCGTAGTGCAAGTTTTGGATTTCCGGCGTGTTGGCCAGGACTTTTTTGATGGTGCCGCCGTAACCGTCGTTGCGATCGAGCGCCTCCCTATCGACAACCATACTGGATTCCACCTTGGTATCCATCATCGCCAAGGTTTTGCCGATGACGGACGGTGCCTTGAGAAAAACGAGCAACTGCGAAAGCTCGCGGTTGAGGTCTGCGCCCTTGGCCGGGTACTGGCTGTCGAGTGACGCAACCAAGCGCTTGGCCAAGTTCTTGTCGGCGGGTTCGCCCATGCGGATGAAGACCAACGCGTAGGCACGGCTCAGCTCGAGTTTCTGGCGTTCGCTGAGCTTGGGCAAGTCGAGTGACAACAGCTTGTTCAACAGGGCATCCCGCGTGGAGGCTTGGCCGCTTCGGGCCAGGGCGACCGCGCCGGTGATGATCGTGTCGGCGGTCTTGGCGTTGAGCACTTTCGTTTCCCATTCGCTGACCGGCTGGCTCTCGATGGCGATGCGGGCGGCGTAGCGGATGAAACGATCCCCGTGGCCAAGGTGCTTGAAAGCCGCCGTGACGGCTTTCGAATCCCGCCTCCCGTGAAATGCCTCGAGGCGTTTGCGGAGTTTACGGAGTTTTGCGGCGTCCTTCCCAGCCTGTGCGGCGTCCTTCTCCTTGATGTCACCGCCGGCCCATGTCACCCGGTACAGTGCCGACTGCGTGCGGCGTCCGCCAATGGCGAAGTACATCGCGCCGTCGCTGTGGAACACGAGGTCGGTTACCGGAAAGGGTTTGCCGGCGATGAAGGTTTCGCGTGTGCCGGTGTACGAGGCGCCGTCCGGCGTGAGGTGAACGGCGTAGATGGTGCCAAACGTCCAGTCAAGAATGTAGAGCGCATCTTGGTAGCGTCTCGGGAAATTTGCGCCCGTGCCGAATTCAGCTCCCGTGGGGCAACCTGGCCCGATGTCGATCGTTGGCGGCAGGCTGTCGGGGTAGTATGAGGGCCATTTACCGGTGCCGGTGCGCCAGCCGTATTCGCTGCCGCTGACGACGTGGTTGACCCGGGTCGGGCGATACCACGGGGTGCCGTAGTCCCATTCCATGTCGGCGTCGAAAGTGAACAGTTCGTTGTGAGCGTTCATCGCAAGGCCGTACGCATTGCGGTAGCCACTGGAGATGAGCTCCCACTTTTTGCCATCTGGCGATACTTTGCAGACCCAGCCGCCCGGTGCGCGGATGGTGCGTGCGTGACCGCGGGCATCCGGTTGGCGAGGCAGAAGCAGATCTTCCTCGAACGCGGACGGGTTGCGCTTGCCGGTAAGTTCGAGCGGCAGATTCGTGTGGTTGCCGGCGACGACGAAGAGGTTTTTTTTGTCAGGGGTGAGCATTATATCGTGAGGGCCATGCTCGCCGCCGCCGTTGATTTTCTTCAATGTCTCCACCTTGTCGAGTTTGTCGTCGCCGTTGGTGTCGATCACCCGGTAAAGGCCGCTGCCGTGCCCGGCGATGCCGCCGCCGTTCACCACGACATACAGGCTATTGAACGCCCACAGCAACCCCTGCGCGTGGCCGATCGGCACGTCGATTTTCTCGATGTAAATCTTGGAGGCACCGTCGCCGATCTTCGGCGGCGTGATGCGGTAAAGGTGGCCGTACTGATCGGAGGCGATCAGGCGGCCCTTGTGATCCTCGGTAAGCGCGACCCACGAGCCTTGTTCGCCCTTGGGCACGACGTGTAGCAATTCCGCCTTGAAGCCGTTAGCTAAGCTAAGTTGCTCCGGGGTTGGGACACCAGGCGTGCCGCCGCTGCCTTTGCTTGCCTTGGCGAACACGTTGCCCCAAGGAGAGACACCTAACTCACCCACCTCCCGGGAGTTGCTCCAGCCTTCGGCGTCGAAGCCAAGTGTTTCCCATCCTGCTACTTTCGAGCGGCTCGCACGCCACGATGAGTCGGTATTGATTATATTGTGGCGAGAGGTGCTGGCGGTGATGTCGAGTTGGCCCACTAGTCCGGCGACACTGCCCTCGTTCCAGCCGCGCACCGCGATGACATTCCTGCCGGCTTTTAAATATTTCTTTACGTCCGCTGTTCGGGCGTTGTTCCAGTCTCCACCGGCCAGCACCTTTTTGCCGTTGATAAAGGCCTCGAAGCCGTTGTCGCATGACATTGTGAACTTGGCCGACTGGACCTGCTTGGCACCGGGCCCTAAGTCCTTGGTGTTGAGCTGGACGATTTTCCGGAAGTAAACCGTGTCGTCGTTCTTGACAGCGCCGGGCCCCCAAATCCAATTGGGTTTATCTGCAGCTAAGCCGATAGCTGTCATGACAAAAAGTCCGGCCATCATAGCCAAACTTCCGACTGTTCGTTTTGGTAAGAAAGACATCGCCTTGAACGGTAGTGATCTCGCTGAAAAACGCCAGCGAAAACAGCCGCAAGTTGAATTGGGAGGCGCGGCCCGTTACGATTAGCCGAGTGCTGATCTCAATAGTCATCCCAGCTTTCAACGAAGCCAAGTACCTGCCCGTGTCGCTCGAGGCGGTGCATCGGGCGCGCGTGGTGTTCGACCAGGCGGGATGGGAGAGCGAGATTGTTGTTTGTGACAACAACTCGACCGACGATACGGCGGATTTGGCCAGGGCCAACGGCGCACAAGTGGTGTTCGAGTCGTTCAACCAGATTGCCGCGTCACGAAATGCCGCCGGCCGTGCGGCAAGGGGCGACTGGCTAGTGTTCGTCGATGCTGACACACAGGTGACACCGATGCTCTTCCGCGAAATGATGCGGGCGATGACACGTGACGACTGCCTTGGAGGCGGTTGCGCGGTGACGTTCGACAGCGGCCCATGGCTTGCCCGTCAGACGGTGATTATCTGGAATACCATCGGCCGGGTGATGCGTTGGGCTGCCGGCTCGTTTTTATTCTGTCGCGCTTCCGCCTTTAAAGAGCTTGGCGGCTTCAGTCAGGATTGGTTCGCCGCCGAAGAGGTTGAGTACTGCATCCGCCTTAACCGATTGGGGCAACGCTTGGCCAAGCGCATGGTAATATTGAATGAGCCGGTGATTAGTTCCGGGCGCAAGATTCGCGCGTTATTCACGCTGAAGAACTTGGGACACGGGCTAGAAGCAATCCTCACTTTTGGGGAGACATTGAAGCAACGGGACAACTGCAGGTACTGGTATGATTCCCTGCGCTGAGCATTCAATCCGACATCAGCATCGCTTCGATCTTCTCCAGGATCTCCGGGTTTTTGAGATCCTGTTTTCCCGTCATCAAATGAACAAAATTGTTTGCCAGTGTTTCCTCGGGGTGGATGATGTAGTTTGTGTTGCGTCCAATCTGTTCAAAAAAACCTTCCACGCCTTCGGGTTTCAATAGGATGGGTTTTCCGTTTTTCAGGATGGCCTTGGAGGTTTTGCGATCGATCGCCATCAGGCGGAACTCGAGGTAGCGAAAAAATGTTCCGCCTGTCTCGGGGTCGTACTTTAGCGTGCGCGAGAACAACACCGGGGCGCAGCAGTTTGACTCGCCATCCTTCGAAACGCGGATGCAATGCTCGACCACCGGCGCGTCTGGGTTGCTGATGCGGCGCGGAATCATATCAGCCGGCAACGAGACCACACCGCATTTTTTGTAGCCGATGATTTCGTACAGTTGATCCCTCAATCTTGGGTTGCCGCGCGAAATGATGTGAAAAAGCTCGTGATAAAAAAGTCGTTCCAAGCCCTTGGCCGATTGGCTCGCGGTACGCCTAGGCAGGATGATGCTCGTGCCCCGGGTGTACGGGGCGGCGCCCTCGTCTTTGCCGGTGGTCTTGATGAGGGTGATGCGCTTGGGGAGGTGCTTAGCGAACTTGGCCAGCTTCGGCTTGGCCGCCGCGATCACTTCGCGCAGCTTGGCCTTGTCGGCGGCGTCCCACTCAAGCGCCTGGCCTTGGATGAACTCAATATACTGTCTGGTTGAAACCGGTCCGGCCTGTTTGGTTTTTGCCGCACGCTCAAACGGGCTCAACCCCCCGATGTAAACATCACGCTTGGCCAAGTGCACCCTGGCTTCGGCGACTGTGGCGAAGTGAACTTGGCAGTCCTTGGCCAACGTCAGTTCCGCGTAGCCCTCCGCTTGGGCAAGCGCGAAAATCGTCGTGATGATTTGGACACATTTATCGCGGCTGCTCATTCAATGGGCATCTTGTAAATGCACTGCCAACTGCCACCGTTGGAGCCGACCTCGACTTGGCTCAACTTGAACCACTCGACGTGGCCGTCAGTCATGAGGAAGTTTCCCCCGGGTGGTTCGCCATTGGGGCCGGTCGGGTGGTTTGCCGTTGGGATGTTTTTCCCGCCAGACTGTGTGTACCAGTTGCTCATTCTCAACTTGCCACCGCCATACGATCCGAAGCCTTGTATCCGGTCAATCAGGGTTGGGATTTGTGAAGGTGTTCCTGGGAAAACGGCTTGGCTTATTTTTTTGCGGGAATGCCAGCCTGCAATTCCCTTGCTTGCTTTGGCTTCCAACCCGTTAACGTTGTATCCCCACGAATTCAGCGTGCGATGGGGCAACCAGAAATAACCGGTCAGAATGGGGTATTGCACGGCGCTGTTTCGCCACAAATCCGCCTCGCGGTGCCACTCGTCGGATGGGCAGAAAATCACATGCCCCCGATCTTTCTTACGTTTTTTTGAATCGAACTTTTGCGGCATGATGTATTTTTCCCAGAAGTAGCCGACCTCTTTGCTCACCCAACTGGTGTGCTGGCCCCGGGTGTTGTCGGGAAAGTAGTCATCAAAATCTCCGGCATAGAGCATGGTGCCGATGCCCCACTGTTTCATGTTACTGGCGCAGTGGGTTTTCACGGCGGACTGCTTGGCCATGGCCAGGGCCGGCAGAAGTAGGGCGGCGAGGATCGCGATGATTGCGATTACGACGAGCAACTCGATCAGAGTGAATCCGTGCCGGGTGCGGTTGGTTTTCATAAGTTCAATTAAGCTAAAATCTCTTGGATGACGTGACCATGAACATCGGTGAGCCGCCGGTCAATGCCGTCGTGGAGGAGAGTCAACTGCTCGTGGTCGATGCCAAGCTGGTTAAGGATGGTCGCGTGAATGTCGTGGCAACTGGTCGGGTTGTTGCGGTCGGCCGGTCGAAAGCCCCACTCGTCGCTTTCGCCATGCGTCACTCCGCCCTTGATGCCGCCGCCGGCGAGCCAATTCGTGAACACGAATGGGTTGTGATCCCGGCCATTGCCGCCCTGCGCACACGGCATCCGACCAAACTCGGTCGTCCATAAAATGAGCGTGTCATCGAGCATGCCGCGCTGCTTGAGGTCGAGAATCAACGCCGCCGATCCGCGCGCCATACCCCGGGCCAAGGGGCCGTGGTCGCGCTGGATGTCCTCGTGCGAATCCCAGTTGCGGCGCGGGAAACCGTTGTCGTTGCCGGACCAGATTTGCACGAAGCGCACGCCTCGCTCGAGCAGTCGCCGGGCGACGAGACACTTACGTGAAAAATAATCGATCTCCTCGACCTCGTTGATTTCCTTTGGCCACGACTTGGCGTTGTGGTCGAGGCCGTAGAGGCGCTTGATGTGCGCCGGTTCGCCGGCAATGTCGAGCGCCTCGGGGGCACTTAACTGCATGCGCGCCGCGAGTTCGTAAGACTTGATTCGGGCGTCGAGCCTCGAGTCGGCCTCGCGCGCCTCGGCGTGGGCGTGGTTGAACTTGGCCAAGAGCGATTGCGTGTCGGCTTCGCTTTTCGGATTGACGAAGGAACCTTTTGGCGGGTGAAGGTCAGCGATCGGATTCTCGCGTCCCGGGAACAACGTGGTGCCCTGATGTGAGGCCGGTAGAAATGCCGCGCCCCAGTTTTTCGGGCCGTTGGATGCGTAGCCGCGATGATCCGGGAGGACGACGAAAGTGGGCAGGTTATCGTTCATACTGCCCAAGCCGTAGCTCACCCACGCACCCATGCCAGGGAAGCCCGGCCGTTGGAAACCGGTCGCCTGCAGATAAGTTGCCTGACTGTGAACGCCGGTTTTGCCGACGACATTGTGAATGAATGCCATGTCATCCACGCATTGGCCGAGCTCCGAGACGATCGAGGTCAGCGGCTTGCCGCATTGGCCGTGTTGAGTCCATTCCCACGGCGACTTGAATGTGTTGCCGGGGGAGCTTTGGAACAGCTCGACGGTCTCGCCTGGATCCCATTTTTCGCCGTGCCGCTTAATGAGTTCCGGCTTGTGGTCAAACAAATCCAAATGACTCGCCGCGCCGCCCATGAACAACTGAATCACCCGCTTGGCCTTGGGCTTGTGATGCAGGCCAACCGGGTGCGTGGCACCGAGCACGCCATCGCGACCAAGCATCCCGGCGAGGGCAATGCCGCCCAAGCCACCGCCAGATCGCCAGAGAAAATCGCGTCGGCTTTGCGCTTGGCCATGAGCTTGGCAGTCAGTTGGTTTGGTGGTCGGATTCATGGTTAATCAACGAAGGAGAACTTAGGGTGCATTTCAGTCAATGTTGGCGATGTTTTTTGAAAGGTTGTGTATTCAATCACACTTTTTAAGACCCTCAATGTTACCTCGGTATTCAGCCAATGAGTCGTGCTCGATGATGGTACAGGCCGACTGTTTGCCTCAGACATCTGAAAATGGAATCCACGAGAACTCATTGTGCTGAATCAGTAACAGATTGAATTAGCCGGAATCGACCTCTGAGTAAAGCATGTAGGTCGATCCGATTGCCTCTCTGACTAACTGGCTCGTATGCTTTCGGTTCAGCCATCAACCCTTAGTTTTTAAGGCTGAAGGCATTTACCTGCAATAGTTAAAATAGCTTGAAAACCGGCATCGCAGTTGTGAGTGTTCGGCTTTCCAATGGTCTACGATGAACTGATGAAGAGTGTCGAGGCATTCGACAACGAAGAGTTGAGGGACGCCGCGATGAAGGTTCTCAGGAAGGTTCCTGAAAAAGATTGGGAGGAGTTCGATATAACCGGGCTTGATGAAAGCGAATGGATTCTCAAGTTGGCAGGGTTTGGCATGAAATGGGCTAAGAAGACGGCAGGCCGTGTAGCCAATATGACGGAGGCGGAGGCAGACGAGTTCGATAAGGAGATGCGGGAAATGCGCGAGAGGAAGAGACGCAAGGCTTCTGACTAGACCAACCCACTCCACCACTTGAACGCTAAATGAAACACCTCCTACTCACAATAATCGCAGCCGTGGTGCTGGTGGGGTGTGGGCCGAGTGTGGATATTTGGGAGGCTGCTAGAACTGGAAACATAGAAGCCGTCAAACAGCACTTGGCTGCTGGTACAGATGTGAATGCGAAGACTGGCTTTAGATGGACTCCTTTGCATTATGCGGTTCGTGAAGGACACAAGGAAATTACTGACCTGTTGCTTACCAACGGAGCGGAGGTGAATGCGAAGAATGATGAGGGCGGAACACCGCTGGATTGGGCCGAATGTTGTGCCGACAAAAAAGAAACCGCCGACCTCCTCCTCAAACACGTCGGCAAGACGGGTGAAGAATTGAAAGCTGAAGGGAAGTAGGCCAGTCAACCTCTACGGCAAAAGCTAAAACACCTTGAAAAACGGCGACTCGACCACGAGTATCCAGTCTCTTACAGGCTTAAGAGATAAAATGATAAACGTAATAGCATCCATTTCAGTGAAAGCTTCCGAACGCGATGCCTTCATTGAAATATTCAAGACGAACGTTCCCAAGGTGCTGGAGGAAGAGGGGTGTGTGGAATATTCCGCCACGGTGGACTTCCAAACCGACATTCCCATCCAGGAAACAAATGCAAACGTCTTAACGGTTATTGAGAAATGGGAATCGTTACCTCACCTTGAAGCTCATTTCACTGCGCCACATATGCTGGAGTACAAATCCAAGGTAGAAGGCATGGTGGAAGACGTCTCCCTGAAAGTTCTGGAAGATGCCTAGGATTAGAAAGTCAATTAAACTAACCCGCTCCACCACCTAAACGCCGAGTGAAACATCTACTATTCCCAACAATCGCTACTGTCATTTTGGTGGGAGGAAAAAGAAATCTACCGAACTCCTCCTCAAACACGGGGGTAAGACGGGTGAAGAATTGAAAGCTGAAGGCAAATGACAAAAACATCTTTTATTGCACTCCCAATGATTTTGTTGGTTTTTGTGCTTTCCGCTGTCAAACCAGTTCAAGGAGAATTAAAAACAACAACTATCACGGGAAAGATATCTGGCAAAAAAATTACTTTTGATATTTATGTACCTGAAAATTATCGAAAGAAGGGGGTTGGGTATCCAGTCATCTACAGTCTGCATGGTCGAGGCGGTATCTACCAAAATGGAGGTGCATTTCATCCGCCTATAAAGAAGGCAATAGCTGATGGCGTTTTGCCTCCGGTCATCGCGGTCTACCCCGACGGCACAAAGAATAGCTGGTATGCCGACTCCAAGGACCGAACTATTCTAATCGAAACACACATTATCCGTGAAATCATACCTTGGATATGATACTAACTATAACACCAAGTCATCCAGGGGGTTTCGTGTAATCCAAGGCTTTTCCATGGGCGGATATGGAGCGTCACTCTTAGCCGTAAAGTTCCCCGAATTATTCAGTGTATGCATTAACTATGATGGAGGCATGTGGAATTGGGAAGATATGATTAGTAAGAGCAGAAAATGGCAACCGGTGGTTCCCATCTTATTCGACAACGATAAGATATATTATGAGAGCAATTCCTCTCCCTGGAAGTTTGCAGATATCAACAAAGACAAGATAAAGGGCCGTCTTCAATTCCGAATATTAGTTGGTTCGTTGGGTTTAAGACTTCAGAAATGGCAAAACCATCTGAACTCGCTTGGAATTGAGATGGATTATGTCGACACCGTGTGCAGGCACAATCTCAAATGTCTCCACGAAAAAGCCGGTGATGGAAGCTTTCAATTAATGGCTGAACAATTTGCCAAGGCTATGGCTTCCAAAGCCAAGACGAGCGAAGAATTAAAAGCTGAAGGAAAATGAAACATCTCCTACTCAGAACAATCGCAGCTGTGGTTTTGATCAGCTCTGGAAAGTTCCAGCAGTCGCCTGCGGCTGTGCTGGACTCAGCCGAAGAACTCTTTGCGCTCGATAATTTCCTCGAAGTCAAAATACAAATTAACCCTCTGTTATGGGATCGGTTGCGTTATCAGTACCGCGACATCACCAAGGAGCGTAAACCCGGCGAAGCATTTAAATCCAACTACGCCTACTTTTCGGCACGGGTATCCATCAATGGTGAAGATCTTGGCGAGGTGGGTCTCCGAAAAAAGGGCCTCATCGGATCAAGCTCTACTCAGCGTCCGTCTCTGAAAATCAAATTCAATCACAGTAAAAAAAGGCGCAAATATCTTGGGCTCGAGCGGCTCACGCTAAATAACAACATTCAAGATCCGTCCCTTGTAAAGCAATACCTTTCCTACAAACTGTTTCGCAAAGCAGGTCTAGCAGCACCGCGTTGCAACTTTGCGCGTGTGCATGTGAACGGCCAATATCTTGGCGTATATACGAACGTCGAGTCGATCCGTAAATCATTCCTAAAGCGCGCATTCAATGACAGCGATGGAGACCTGTACGAAGGCATGATCAATGACTTTCGTGAGGGCATGTACGAAACGTTTGAGATCAAGGATGGTGCTGGTAAAAAAATGAAATCGATCGCCCGGGCCGTTAAAGCCTTGTCGAAAGAAGGAGATGATCAGTTAAATGAGATTGGTCAAGCTATCGACATTGATCAGTTTATCAACTTCTGGGTTCTTGAAATTATCACAGGGCATTGGGATGGCTATAACGGTAACCTCAATAATTTTTTCGTCTACAGTAGTTCTGAAGATAAACGTCTGCGCTTTATTCCATGGGGAACCGATGGGACGTGGTCGATGTTTAATCCGTTCATTGGAGCCAAAACGGCGCGAATGACTAACGCTAGTTCCCTATTGGCCCGAACTATCTACTTACAACCAGAAACTCGAAAAACCTACCGTACTGCCCTTGCATATCATTTGGAAAAAACATGGAATGAAGAAGAAATTCTCTCCGATATTAAAGAAATTCACACAATGGTGGAAAAACATGTGATCGGCTCTACGAAAGGGATGAAAGTGGCTACAAGAAATATACGAGAATACATCAGAACAAACCGTACCACTCTTGAATCCGAACTCGCTGGCCCGGAGCCACAGTGGACTATACCGCTTAAACGAAGCGAGCCCGTTGAAATTGTAGGTGATCTCGAAGCAAACTTTATTCTGCCAGTGACGGAAATGATCCAAGAAGGTGAGAAGCCAAACAACAACATCTCAATAAAAATTTTGAAGGCAAATGGCACAAAATTTGAACTAACGATGCCCGTTGGCCAAGCTGGGTTTCCGCCAAATGCGCGTTGGTTTGATAAACCTCGAATGACTTTGGGTGGCAGGTTCAGGGACACCCCGAACCATCTGCGATTGTTCATGAGCTTCGATCCTGAACGCTTTAGGCATGTCAATCCAATCAAGCTTGATCACTTCAACGGTATGGCTTGGGTAGGTGTGTTTAATGAAGAAACAAAACAGATGACTATCTGCGGGATGCTTGTCGGAGAAATCATTATCGACAAAAAGGATATCAATAATCAAGCGCACTTAAAAGGCTCTATTAATGCCAAGCTGCGACTATGGCGCGTACCGTCAATACTCCGTACGACCTCCTCCGCAAACACCGAGCCAAGACGGGTGAAGAATTGAAAGCTGAAGGGAAGTAGCTGCCTCACCTCGGCGGCAACAGTTAAAACGGCAGTTGAAAACTGCGCTTAACGGGTTGACTGTCGGTTCACCATGAAATACCTCCTAATCACAACAATCGCAGCCGTGGTGCTGGTGGGGTGCGGGCCGAGTTTAGATATTCACGAAGCTGCTAATACTGGAAACATCGAAGCCGTCAAACAGCACTTGGCTGATGGTGTGGATGTGAATGTAACGGCTGATGGTGGATTTACTGCTTTGCATTTTGCGGCTAGTGAAGGCCACAAGGAAGTTGTCGAACTTCTTATCGCCACTGGTGCGGATGTGAATGGGACGTCTGATCGTGGCGTTACACCACTAGATGGGGCCATCGATACACACGCCACCCTTGATCGCCAGCCCGAAATTGCCGACCTCCTCCGCAAACACGGCGGCAAGACGGGTGAAGAATTGCAGCCGCCCAGTCAATTGCTCCCAATCCCGGACAATCTCGTGGTCCTGACCTTTGACGACGGCAACAAGTCCGACTTCGCCAACGTCCCCAAGGTCCTCAAGAAGCACGGATTTGGAGCAACCTTCTATGTCACCGAGGGATTGGGCTTTCTCAAGAACCCACAGAACTATCTCTCCTGGGAGCAGATTCGGCAACTCCACGAGATGGGCTATGAGATTGGAAACCACACCCAGCATCACCGCAACGTCAGTCACTTGAAATCAGAGGAGTTAGCGGCATCGCTCGCACACATCGACAAGCGTTGTGCTGAAAACAAAATCACCAAGCCGGTGACTTTCTGCTACCCTGGGTTTCATAACAATCATGCCTCCGTGAAGGTGTTGGAGGAGCATGGTTTTCTTTTTGCCCGACGTGGCGTGGGGCCCGAATACAAAGACCCCGGCAAAGGAGCGAGAGGTCCGGCCTATGATCCCAAAGTCGACGATCCGCTCCTTGTTCCCACCACCGGCTACGCAGGGCCCGATTGGAAAATGAAAGACCTCAAATGGGCGATCGATCAGGCCGAGGACGGAAAGATCACCGTGCTCTGCTTTCACGGCATTCCTGCTATCGAGCATCCCTGGGTCAGTACTGACCTCAAAGATTTCGAAAAGTACATGCAGTATCTCAAGGACGAAGGCTGCACCGTGATTGCCA
The DNA here is from genome assembly GCA_937770485.1 of uncultured Verrucomicrobiae bacterium. Taxonomy (GTDB): domain Bacteria; phylum Verrucomicrobiota; class Verrucomicrobiia; order Limisphaerales; family UBA1096; genus UBA1096. Next base: position 54,461 of record CALJHX010000017.1, read on the forward strand.
TGCGCGATCTCGCCAAGTATGTTAATCCTAATCACCGCCCCAAAAAAGCAGACCCATACCAACCGGTTCGCAAACGTGTCGCGGAAATGAAGAGAAAGGCTGCTAAAAAAGAATAGATCGTATACCAATTTCTTTTTTATTAGACCTGTTTTTCTATTTTCACCTTTTTTGGTCATAAGGAAGTCGTTGGACTACTCATTGCTAAAGGTGTGTATGTTAATGCGAAGTATGCACATGGCAGAACAATGCTAGATCTAGCCATGGACAAACTCACGTTCGATGAAGTGACAATTCCTGAGTCCTCTTCAGTTACCCTGCTCGGCATGGGAAGTCTTGCCGTTCTACTGCGCCGTCGCCGCAACTAATAGAAATCTCAAGAGACGGCTAGCCGACGATGAAAACAAGAACCCAATTCCTGCCTCTCGCCGCGCTTGCTGGCCTTGCAATCGCCACAGGCTCCGCCGGTGCTGCGACTATCCTCACGGGCGTAGTGCCCACCTCCACCAACAGTGCTGTTCCCGTCGACCACGGATCGAACGCATCGGCAACGCCGACCATCGCACTCAATTGGGCTGGAAATTGGGACCAGTACACAAACTGGGACGGTCGAGGCGATGCCTACCAGATCGAAAATGCATCCGTTGCCTCTCCGGTCGAAATTGTTCTCACTCCGGATCCCGGCTACGCCGTGAACCTTGTCTCGTTCGATCTCGATGAATGGGTTGGCGGTGGAAACACGACTCTGAACTGGACGATCTACGGCAGTACCAGCGATACCCTAGCCTCCGGCACCTGGGATGATTTCAGCATCGCCAACGACCCTGCCGACGCCGGTGGTCGTTCGACAATCAGGCCGAATTTGACTGGCGCCGACGGCGAGGCGCTGACACTCAGCTTCGCTCAAACCAGAGGGTCTGGAACCTATCTAGCCATGGACAACCTCACCTTCGATCAGGTCCTGCCGGCCCCCGACACCACCCCTCCGACAGTGCTCGACATCATCGATGACAAGAGTGGCGGGCCAATCCTCGATACCGAGACAGTAGTCTACACTGTGACTTTCAGCGAGGTGATGAATTCCACTATGCTCGATGCCGGCGACTTTGAGATCACGGGCAGCCCCGCCGCCACGATCGACAGCGTGACCGCCACCAGGAATCCTGCCGTCTTCAAGGTGACCGTCTCGCCCGAAAGCGGGGCCGGGACGCTGCAGTTGCAGATTAAGTCCAGTGCTGACATACAGGATCTCTCGGGCAACGCGCTACTCACCACGCCGTTGATCGCGGACAGCGAAGTCATTGTGGTCAGCGTGTATATGGGGCTAACGCTAGAAATCAGCCCCAACGGACCCAATTTTGACTTCTCCTGGTTCAGCAGGAAGGACAAGTACTATGACCTCTTAAGCATCACGGATCTTGCCACCCAGCCTTCCACTTGGACGGTCTACGACAACGGTGTCACCCTCTACGATAACATCGTGCCATCTGGCCTTACTGGCGGATGGACTGTCCTGTCAGGCGTGCCCTTTGGTGATCCCCGACGCTTTTTCATGCTACAAGAGAAGGATCTGGAGGGTCGCATCCTGCGCGTGCTCTCTTGGAACATCTGGTCGGCCGATGCCAACTATGCGAAGATCAACGAAGTCATCCAAACCACCGGTGCGGACGTCATAGGCTTCCAGGAACTCGGCAGAGTGGGCTCCGTCGTCAGATCGCTGGAAACGGCCACCGGCGAGAACTGGCATTCACATGGAATGATCATTAGTCGCTTTCCCATCATCGGCACCAGTGGTGCAGGAGCACTGATCCAGATCACCCCGGAACAGACCGCCTGGGTCTTCAACGTGCATTTTGCACCGTATCCGTATCAGCCTTACGACCTCCGCGACGGGAGGCTGGCTCAGAACGAGGCAGTGGTGGTCGCCGCGGCTGAAAGCGTCCGTGGTGGTCAGGCGGACTCCCTTGTAACTGCCATAAACAACAGCGGTGCGATGGATGCCGGTGTGCCGGTATTCGTGACGGGCGACTTCAACGAGCCCTCTCATCTCGACTGGACCCAGGAAGCCACCGATGCCACCGTCCGCCCGTTTGACCTGAAGGTCGAGTATCCCGCCTCGAAAAAGATGACCACCTTCGGCCTCATCGACGCGTTCCGCACGGTCTGGCCCGACGAGGTCTCACGCACCGGCTACACCTGGACGCCCGGCACTCCGCCACCGAACGTCGGTGCCACCGAAGTTCACGACCGGATCGATTTTGTCTACTACTGGGGAACCGACGTGACGGCCATCGATGCAGTGACCGTCGGGATCGACGATATGAATCCGAATACGGACATCGCCATCCCCGGATATCCATCCGACCACCGAGCAGTTCTGGGAACCTTCGTCCTGCCGGAAACAAGAGAATAGCAACCGGACATCAAAGCCATGACTGCCAGCTGATTTCCGACAAGTTGTTTGTAGTCGCTGAGGTGGCGCAGCCCTAACGAAACCGAATCCAAAGGCCCCGCCAAAAGGCCGTGGCCCATGCGTGGCGAGAATGCCCGGCATACAGGTCTTGCTTCTGAGGACCTTCTCCGCAAACACGACGGTAAGACGGATGAAGAATTGAAGGCCGCTGGTAAATAAATTACCTCCTGCTCACAACAATCGCACCCGTGGTGCTGGTTACCTGTTACCCCTGATCGCTTTGGCTCAGCCCAAGGACGCGAAGCAAAAGGTCCTGATTGGCGGCAAAACGACTGCGAGTAAGGGGGAAATCGAAGATGAGTATCTTGTATGGATTTTTGAGCATGAACTAGGGCAGGTGCCTATTCTCCCCTTGCCCTGGCGCATCGCCTCCCCTATTTTTCAAGGAGTTATGAACTCACGCCATTACTTTTCTCCCCCTCCGCTCCGGTCCAAAGGCGACTTCAAGGCCCTCCCGCCAAAAGCAAATTCCTAGCAGTAGTATTATGAAACGTCGCGATATTTTGAAAACCGCTGGCTGCATACTTTTCCTGCCGTCTCTTGAGAGTTTCGGGAAGAATCGATCTACCCCGGCCGAAGCTGATGTCAAACGGCTTTTCTGTGTTAGCATGGGCTACGGCTTGTTCACCGACGTCCTGCCGCAGACTGATGGTGCGGACTACGCATTCAGCGACCACATGGAGCCTCTTAAAAAACACAGAGATCATTTCACCCTCTATTCGAAAATGAAGTTTGGAGGAAACCATGAAAGCGACCACAGGTGCTTTGTCGGAAACACCACGACGAACCCGGACTCTCTGGACCAACTTGTAGCGGACCACGTTGGACATTTAACCCGCGTCAGAAACGTGGTCACTTTCATCAGCCATGCCCATCACCACATCGTTGCTTCCTGGCGTAACAGGCTGCCCATTACGCCAATTCAATCGACGAGGGTGCTGTTTGAAACTCTCTTCGCCAGGACTGACAGGAAGACGGAGGAGCGACTACTGGCGAATAAGAAGAGCGTCCTTGACGGTTCCCTTGAGGAGGCGAAATCACTGATGGCACGGGTCTCGGGCCGGGACAAGCAGAGACTGGAAGAGTATTTCGCTGCATTACGTGAATCGGAGCAGGAACTCAACAAATCCATCGAGTGGCTCAGTCGATCTCGCCAGGATGTCGAATTCCCTGTCGCCCCTTCATTTGAGAATGAATTCCTCGCAACCGATGTTGACAAACAAAGATTTCTGACAAACCCACGTCAGATTCAACGCGGTATTGCATTTGACATGATTTACAAGGCTTTCAAGTTCGATGTCACACGCGTGGTCAATTTCTATATGACAGGACTCGACAATGATCATCACATCACGACGCACAACGTACCCAAATCCGAGGAAGCACGCACAAGTCTGACGAAATATGACTCCTCGTTCTTTTCACTGATGGCAAACTTCTACGACAAGCTCTCCAGTACGAGAGTCGAATCCGGCGGCACGCTGATGGATGAGACGATCACCGTCTCCACAGGAAACAACAGCGTGAGCCAGAAAATGGGGCCTCACAACGGGAATGAAATCCCGGTATTCGTTGCGGGCGGAAAATTCGCAAATCACGGCGGCCATATCATTCGCAAAGGCGAGACGACCTGCGATATTTACCTCTCAATACTTCAGCAATTCGGCATCGAACAAGGCCGGTTCGGCAATAGCAAGAAGATCATCGAGTTGTGACATCATATTGAATCACAGAACCACAAAGGTTGCAGCGTTTCTGCTGCTGTTTACCGGTGTCCATGCTTCGTGCAGCATTGCAGATGATCGGATGCAATCACAGCATTTCTTCAATACGTTTTGCGTTTCCTGTCACGGAATGGAAAAGAGTAAGGCTGACCTCCGTCTGGATCAGATTGACGTGCAGCAATGGAACGACCCAAGTCTGTTGAATGATATCTATACGGCAATCGAATCTGGCGAGATGCCGCCAGAAGATGCACCGAAATTTCCAGAACCCAATCAGTTCAAATCATTGCAGAAGGTATTGCGCAATCAACTGCACCTACTCGCAGAAAAGCAGAAACCAGGAATGCTGAAACGGTTGAGTCGAGTCGAGTATCAAAACACGGTAAATGATGTCTTTGGAAGCGACTTCTCACTGCTCGACCGGCTGCCACTTGACAACATCGAAGCTGGCTTTAATAACAACGCCGACAACCTGCACATGTCGGTTTTCGATATGGAGTCGTACTTCAACGTTGCGAACCTCATTGCCGAGAGTGTTGTCAGCGACAAACCTGCTCCACGCGTCGTTGTCTACTCAACGAAAGACACAGACATTGATACGCACAGCCACAAGGACAATACCAATGGGTTTGCCCCGTCGATGTCCCTGGCTTCACGACCCCTGGTTTTTGCGACTCAGTCCATCCAAATAAAAATCAATCCATCGGTCAAAACGAGTGGTGTTTATCGGATTGTTCCAAAGGGGTTCTATATCCAGGCCAAGTTTGTTGCAGGAAGCCGGTTTGAAGAAAGATTGCCTGCCGTCACGGACATTTCAGAGATTAATTCCACCGATACGCCGCCAACCGACCACTCGATGAGCTACTTCCTTCGTAAAAACTCTGGAGTAGGACAAAGCATTGTTACTGTGATTCCCAAAAATGCTGCTTGGAAAGACTTCAATCCCAGCATCGGGTTCACGACGCAACTATCGCCCGATGACACGATCGTTCTTAGATGCAATTCGGTCAAAGGGGGGGGGGCTCAGCGGATGTTCTGTATTGAGACGGCGACCATTACGGGACCAGTGTACGAGTCATGGCCACCAGATACTTACTTTTATAAGACCTACTGCAAAGACATAGATGCATCTGCTGGCTATGAGGCATGCCTGGCCATTTTGAAGAGGCTTGCACTGAAACTGTTTCGCGGTCCAGCATCTGACGCTGAGATGCAGCAATTCTATAAGCATGCCATGAAAGCGTTTGCCCAAGACCGAAGCATTTTTTCAGGTCTGCAGGCAGGCATTCGCGGAATGTTATGTTCCCCGAAGTTCCTGTTTAAGCGGGAAGGCGAATTAGGGCCTTTGGATAATTACGCGATCGCTGCACGTATGTCGTATTTCCTGTGGAATTCCTTGCCCGACGAGATGCTCTTCGAACTGGCGAGACAGGGAAAGCTGAAGGACCCCAAAGTCCGTCGTGAGCAGACGCTCCGAATGTTACAGGCCGCAAGAACTGATCGCTTCGTCAGAGACTATGTTTATCAATGGCTCGATCTTGAAAAACTCAAGATCATCGAACCAGACCTAAGCATATTCACTGTTGATGAATTTGACCTTGTCCGCGATCAGATCAAAGAAGAACCGGTTGAGTTCTTCAAGGAAGTACTGTCGAGCAATTTGAGCTTGGTGAATTTTATTGACTCTGATTTCGTGATGATCACGCAGGAGCTCAACTACATCTATCGGATCGAAGGGCATCCAGTCGCGACACCTAGAAAAAGACCTGGGGCAAGTAAAATATCACCGAAAGATTACAGGCCTAAAGAGATCACATCAGAGTTCTCTAAAGTGATGCTGGGCGAAAAAGACCGATATCGCGGAGGCCTACTTTCACAGGCAGGTTTCATGCTAATGACGACCAACAACGGGGAATATACCAACCCGTTTTATCGCGGGGCCTGGGTGTTGAAGAGTTTTTACGGAGATCAACTGGAGACACCGGAGGACCTTGAGATCTCTGCACTCAGCCCCCCTACGAAAACGGAGACTATCAAAGAAACGATCGATGCACATCGAGCGGATGCCAGTTGTAATATCTGTCACAAGAAGATGGATCCCCTTGGAATCGCTCTGGAGAACTTCGACGTAATAGGACGCTGGCGGGACCAATACACTGACGTGAGCAACTATGCCCCAAAGGGCAATAAGAAGGGTGGACGTTTTCCAGTGGATGCGAGAACTGTTCATATAGACGGCCGAGCCTTCGAAGGTCCCCAAGGTCTGAAGACAATTCTGATGGAAGACAAAGAGAGGTTTTCCAAAGCGTTCGTGGAGAACATGTTGTCCTATGCAATGGCTCGTGAGCTCAACTTTCTCGACCGTGAGCATATTGAACAGCTCTACGAGCAGTCCGCTAATACGAACTTCAGGCTGCGAGACATTTTGTTGGAGATCGTGTCGTCAGACTACTTTACCAGGCGATAGCAATGATCCATCAGAACAACCCCCTTTCACACCCCCTCCGCTCCGGTCCAAAGGGGGCTTCAAGGCCCTCCCGCCGGCAAGACGGGTGAAGAATTGAAAGCCATTCTGAAATGAAACACCTCCTAATCACAACAATCGCAGTCGTGGTGCTGGTGGGGTGTGGGCAGTCACAGCAGTCGGGAGCTTAAGCAATCACAGTTAAAAGAGACATGAAAAATTGAAATCTCCCCCCACCATACTTGCAGCCCTGTTTCTAGCTGCATCATTAGCCCCTTGCTATCCTGATGGTCCAGGCTTGATTATCACCGAATTTTTGGCTGCAAACAACTCAGGTCTAATCGACGAAGACGAAGATTCAAGTGACTGGATTGAAATTCACAATACAAGCCAAGAACCTATATCCCTTGAGGGTTGGCATCTTACCGATGAACGAGATAACTTGGCAAAGTGGCAATTCCCAAATATTACGGTTGAATCGCTGGGGTATGTTCTAGTTTTTGCTTCAGGCAAAAATCGCTCGAATCCGAAGACTGAGTTGCACACTAATTTTAAGTTGAACCGCAATGGGGATTACCTGGCATTTGTTCAACCGGATAAGAAAACCATAGCCACAGAATTCTCACCCCAATACCCCGCGCAAATAAATGACGTCTCATACGGTCAAAGCATGGACCTGGAAATCCATCCTTATTTGACTGCAGAATCAAAAGGCAAAATGCATTTTCGCACCAGCGCTCTAGCGGCATCCCACTGGATTCAACCTGGTTTTGAGGATGAAAATTGGGAAGCCGCCACAACGGCGGTTGGCTACATCAAAAAGGACCATTCGGTTCCTATCGCCTCCCTTGTTCCAACGGATGACATCACTAAACCAGGAGATGATATAATTCCAACATCGACAAGATCTCCCGTAGGCGAGACGGTGAAAAATGCCATCGATAATGATGTAAAGACCAAATATCTTAACTTTGACAAGCTAAACGCCGGCATGACAGTAGAACCGGAGAGTGAACAGTCGGTAGTCACCGGCTTGCTCCTTACATCGGCCAATGACGCTCCCCAACGTGATCCAGCCAGTTTTGTATTATACGGGTCAAATAACGGCATCGGTTTTTCGGTAATTGCGAAGGATAAAATTGATGCTTTCCCGGATCGATTCAGCTCCCAGGAGATTCATTTTCCAAATGATCAAACCTTCCGTCTTTACAGGCTTATTTTCCCAACAATAAGAAACGCTGGTTCTGCCGTGGCCATGCAAATTGCCGAGGTGCAATTCATGGGCAAGGCAGATCACCTTGTGAAGGATTCTACATTGGCGGATGTAACCCATTCAAGTGACCTGATTATCCCCACCTCCCATCGTTCCCCTTCCAACGAAACTGTCGAGAATGCAATCGACAACAATCCAAAAACAAAATACCTAAACTTTGACAAAGTGAACACCGGTTTGACCATCACAACGACCGAAGGAGTGGTGACCGGTTTGGCACTGACATCGGCCAATGACGCGCCTGATCGGGATCCAGCAAACTTTGTACTGTCGGGGTCAAATGATGATGGAGTAACGTTTACCAAGATCGCATCAGGAAATGTTCCTGAATTCCAGGAGAGGTTCGATCGGCAGACGGTAAGCTTCGACAATGATGTGACCTACAAGACATATGAACTGATCTTTCCGATGACCGTGGGACCGAGCGGTTGTTGTATGCAAATTTCAGAAGTGGAATTTTTGGGAGTTTCCGGCCCCTCCTCATCAGACTTTGAGGACCTGATTTTAACGAACGTCGAAACCGATATGTTTGGTCGGACCGCAATCCTCGACCTGCGGTTTCCCTTCACTGTGAAAGCTGGGGATCCCACGGACTATCTGAGTTTGAATGTTCGATACAGTGGCGGTTTTCTGGCCTACCTTAACGGTGTCCTGGTTGCCCAATCAAATGCACCGGAAAATCCGGATTTCCCTTCAACAAATATTTTGAAAAGGCCACGGAAAGACGTCCTGGCATGGGAGAGCTTTGGCATAAATGCCAAGCAAATCAGAAAAGGCAGGAATCTTCTTGCCATTCGAGCCCTCAATGATAGCGCTGATAGTTTGGAGTTTCTATTTCAAGCCCAGCTAGAAAACACGAGGGAAAGCCTGGGCACTACCAGCTATTTCAGTTCACCCACACCTGGTTACCAAAACGGAGAACCCAGCGCAGGATTGGTTGCAACCCCGGAGGCCGACCATGAACACGGTTTCTACGAAACGCCTTTCAAACTCGCACTGTCATCGATTACTGAGGGAGCATCCATTCGTTACACAACGGACGGGAGCAATCCCACTTTGGCTACAGGAGAAACATACACCGCCCCAATTCCGATCGACCACACAACTATCCTAAGGTCAACTGCCTTCCACAAAAATTGGCTGCCATCAAGAACCCTGACCCAGACCTATGTATTTCCCGAGGACACAATCAGGCAGACTTCCATTAGCGCCAAGAATTCCGGATTTCCCAAACGATGGGATAATCAAACCGCTGATTATGACCTGGATCAGCGTGTCACAGGACTGAATGGAAAGGACCGTTATAGAGGTAAATACACACGCAGGCTCAAAGAGAGCCTTCAATCTTTACCCTCGATATCCATCGTGATGGATATTGGGGATTTGTTTGGCCCTCGAGGTATTTATTCAAACCCGGAAAGGCGCGGGGCCACTTGGGAACGGCCTGCCTCTGTGGAAATGATTCATCCCGATAAATCTCAAGGATTTCAAGAAAACGTCGGCATTCGAATTCAGGGGGGAGCCTTCCGAGAGATGCAGTCAAGGCTCTTGACTTTGAAAAAATCTTTCCGACTTATTTTCAGGAGCAAATATGGTGCCTCCCAACTGGATTATCCGTTGTTCGGACCAGAGGTTGAGAGTGGATTTAACAACATAGTTTTGAGGGCTAACGGCAATGATGCCTGGACATATGGTGGAACCAAAGCTCTATACATTCGCGATACATTCGCAATGAAAACTGCCCGGGACATGGGCATGGCAGCACCCAACTCGACCTTTGTTCACCTTTACCTAAACGGCCTCTATTGGGGGCTATACAACCCGGTCGAACGCCCGGATGCCGGTTTCTCGGAAAAATATCACGGAGGTAAAAAAGAGGATTGGGACGCGCTTAATCAAGATTCCGCACCGGATGGCAACCGTGACGCCTGGAACCGGATGCTGAATATCCTCAATGGGAATTCATCCAGCAATGAGGTTTATCAGCGTTTGCAGGGCAACAACCTCGACGGCACCGCTAATCCCCAATTTGAAAGCCTTCTGAACATGGAAAATATGATCGACTACATGATCCTTAATTTCTATGTGGGGAATGGTGATTGGCCCGGGCGCAATCACTGGGTTGGGAGAAATCGCAATAATGGCGACGGATTTTATTTTTACCCGTGGGATACCGAGACTGCTCTGGGACTAGGTTCCGGTCTGGGGACCAATCGCCTGAATGCCAGTGGTGCCGTTGCAAGCCCCTACGCGGCATTGCGTAACAACGCGGCTTTTCGCCTATTGTTCGCCGACAGGATCCATCGTCATTTTTTTCGTGGCGGTGCTCTTTACGTCAATCCGGATAGCCCCCAATGGAATCCAGCCAGGCCTGAAAGCAACCGTCCCGCGACAAGGTTCGCTAAACTGGTCGATCAGGTGAAGGATGCCATGATTGGTGAATCGACACGTTGGGGTGACCAGTTAAAGAACTCGCCGTTCACACCCGACGAACACTGGAAACCTGAGAAGGATGATTTGTTGAAAAATTATTTTCCCAATCGCTCCAGAATCGTGCTTGGGCAGTTTCAAAAGGCCGGCCTTTACCCCAGCGTGAAAGCCCCTGTGTTGAATCTTACTGGCGGGACTGAAGACGGGTTTCAACTCAAAATTAATGCTCCAAAGGGGAATGTTTTCTTTACCTTTGACGGGAACGACCCCCGAGGCCCAACCGGGAAAAAATATGATGGTCCCGTTGTTTTGAACAACCTGACCACCGTGAAGGCAAGAACACTTTATAACTCGAAGTGGAGTGCACTTGCCGAAGCAACCTTACTCTCCGGAAATCCCACCCTGCTCATCACAGAGTTGCACTATCACCCGGCTCAACCCTCAAGTGATGAAATAAAGGCCGGCTTCAACAATGCGAATGATTTTGAATTTATGGAGATCCATAATGCGGGAATGTCCACCATTGACCTGCATGGCGTTAGGTTCACAGATGGGATTCAGTTTGGTTTCACGACATCGCCAATCAAGAAGATTCTCGGCGGTCATTTTTTTTTACTGGTAAAAAACCGCAAAGCTTTTGAGAAACGTTACGGTTCCGGATTGCCGATTGCCGGTGAGTATTCAGGACAACTAGCCAATAATGGAGAACGGATTGAAGCGGTTAACGGTTCAGGCGATACAATCCTCGAACTGAACTACGGAACAAAAGATCCCTGGCCTGAAGAAGCGGATGGTCGAGGGAGTTCAATGGAAATTATCGATCCGAATAATACTTTCAGTCGACCGGAAAATTGGAGAACAAGTCTTCATCAAGGAGGATCCCCCGGGCATCCTGGAAACATAAATCAAATCATCATTGAAAGGCTGGATATAAAAAAAAAAGGTGAACTGAACCTGGTATTCTCTGCCCCAGTTGGAGGGGGGTACACGGTTTTATACAGGGAATCTCTATCCAAGGGGGATTGGAGCCCGTTAAGAAAAGTTGAAACGACTTCATTAACCAAAACGGAGATTGAAGTCCAAGTTGGCATACCAAATGAAACAGAAACCTGTTTCTTTAAAATTATATCAGAAGAAAATTGATTCCGACTAATTAACTTGTCGTTCAAATATTTAGAGGGAAAACGAGAGCAGAATTACAAATCAGGGAACCCAAATGAAGACCATCACCGTAGCGACCTCAGTTGTACTATTGGCTAGCTTCTGCTGTTGGAAGAGGTCGCAAGGAGTTCGTCGAACTTTTAATTGTCGCAGGTGTTGATTTGAACACGATGAGTGATTTTCATAAAACACCGCTAGATTATGCCAAAGTAGAATCTTGGGCGCACTCCGAAGTCAAAGCCGTGAAGAGGCAAACCGCCGACCTCCTCCGCAAACACGGCGGCAAGACGGGTGAAGAATTGAAAGCTGAAGGGAAATGAAACAACTGGTCTAGCCATGCTCGATAAGAACTACATCGGAGCCAAGGTTAAGGATTTGCCGTAGTGGAATTCGGTCGCCGCTAATCTCCCCCTCGGCCACTTGCATCGGATGGCTGTTCGCCCTTACCCGACATGGCGTAGTCCAGCGAGAAGTTGCTTTTGGGGCGTACGAGAAATTCATCGAGCACGGGCGAATAGGTCTGAACTTCAATCGAGTTCTTGTCAGGATGGAACGTCATGATGCGCAGGAAACCGCTTCCGGCCTTGATCTTAGGTATATCCCAATACCAATAGTCCGCCTGAACTTGGTGCACCGTATTTCCATGTTTGCCCTGACTAGTCAACAGATTCTCCATGTCATGCCCTGAAAGGATCAGGAAGATGTTCTTGTGTTGACTGACGAACTTCTCCCAAATTGACTTTCCGGAGTTCCCCTTGACCCCATAGTGGTCAGCACCCGACAGCTGCCCCTTTTTTCTTGTGAGATAGCTGTGTGTCACAACGATGGTCCGACAATCGGGATGCGCGGCAACAACCTTATTCGCCCAGGCAAGAGTTTGGTCTCGAGGTTTGAATTCCAGCGTGAGAATCAGAAACTTCATCCCGCCAGCTTTTAGAAACAGGTAGTAGTTTTCGATCTGTCCTTTTTCATAAAAGTGCAGGCTTTTTTTCTTGCCGAAATGAGGGTTATACAAAGGGTTATTCGTAAAACGTGACGGAGGGAAATAGGAACCAAAACGGCTTGTGCGCGAATGGCTGGTCTCTCGGTGTTTTAACGAGTAACCCATGTCATGATTCCCCGAACACAAGATGTAGGGGACATGGTTATCAATCGTCTTGAAAGCGGTATCAGCGATCTTCCATTCTTCATCGTGTTGTGTTTGGGTAATGTCTCCCACATGGACCGCCATGACGATATTCCTCTTCTGCTTGTTCTCCTTAATCCACTCGGTCTGTTTAAAGAAGCAGGAGCGCTGATCACCAATACTCGGCCAGTGCTTCTGTGTCTCCTTATGCCGGACATCAGCGTAGCCTTGCGTATCCGGCAAAACGATCAAAGTAAAGAATCCAGGATCCTGTTGGGATTCCTGCTTAACACAATTGGCCGGCTTTTCCGCAGCTATTGTGCCGGCGAAGAGAAGAAGAAGAAAAGGGGCAACAATAGTTTTCATGACCCGCATTCCCCTACAAGAAATCCGTGTATGTTTCATGGTATGGTGTGGCCTTCACGGTGCAATCCATTGGATTTTACCCCACAGGTGAGGCGTTAGCGAGGCTTCGCTGGGGACGTCGACTGTGATGCCGGTGGCTTTGTTGGACCAGTAGGAGCGGGCGGTGGTTTCCGTGCCGTTGCCGCGGAGGATTCAAGACGGCCCACGGCACAGCTTCGGAACGTATCGGTATAGCGATTTGCGTTCGTCGTTGGGCAAAGATAAAGATCCAAAACAATTTTTTAAAATACGAGATGGGAACACCAATGGTGCGGAGGTGGATGCGAAGAATAGGACGGGGACGACCCCTTTTGCATCTTGCAATTTGCGGTCACACAAAAATCATAGAACTACTTATCGCCAACGGTCCAGATGTGAATGCGAAGAATGTTGGAGGCGGAACACCGCTAGATTGGATCATCAACCAACATTCTAAAACCGCCGACCTCCTCCGCAAATACGGCGGCAAGA